>NZ_LMSB01000044.1 GCF_001428005.1 Arthrobacter sp. Soil736 | reverse complement strand
TGAGGAAGATCAGGGCCGGCAGCAGCGGCGCACGCCGGGCCCAGGCCAGAGCACGTTCACGGGATCTGGCGTTCTTGGAAGGTTTGGTTGCGCTGCGCCCGGTGCGGGAGATGCGCGCTGTTGCGGTAGTCATAGTGGTCTCCTGCGGTTCCGTGGCCCGCCCGGGGGCGGGCCGCGGAACCGGTTGGTGGGTTGTTACTTCTTGTACTTGTCGCCGATTTTTTGGGCGGCTTCCTGGCCCTTGGCCAGAGCGTCGGCTACAGAGCCCTGCCCTGCGATGGCAGAGCTGACACCCTGGGAGACCGTGGTGCCAAGGTCGGCGAATTCGGGGATGCCGACGAACTGGATGCCCACGACCGGGCGTTCCTGAACGCCCGGGTTCTTCGGGTCTGCGTTTTCAATGGCGGAGCGTTCGGCCTTGAAGAACGGGGCGGCCTTCTGGAACTCGGCGTTCTCGTAGGTGGAGATGCGCTTGCCGGACGGGACCTTGGCCCAGCCGAGCTTGGAGGCCACGAGTTCCTCATACTTCTTCGAGCTGGCCCAGGCGATGAACTTCCCGGCGGCGTCCTGCTTCTTGGAGGCAGCCTGCACGCCCCAGGACCAGGTCCACAGCCAGCCGGAGGACTTCGTGTTCTTTACCGGTGCCTGGGCGTAGCCGATCTTGCCCTTCACCGGGGAGGTTGCGGCTTCCAGGGCACCGGCGGCAGAGGTGGCGTCGTACCACATGGCGACCTTGCTCTGGCTCATGTTGTTCAGGCATTCGGTGAACCCGGCCTGGGCGGCACCGGCTTCACCGTGCTCCCGCACCAGCTTGGTGTAGAACTCGGTCGCTTCGGTGAATTCCGGGGCGTTGACCTTCGCGTTCCAGTCCTTGTCGAACCAGGTGCCGCCGAACGTGTTGACCACGGTGGTCAGCGGTGCGAAGACCTGGCCCCAGCCGGGTTGGCCGCGCAGGCAGATGCCCTTCATTCCCGGAGCGGCGCCGTCAACCTTGGCGGCAAGGTCGGCCACCTGGTCCCAGGTGGGCTTCTCCGGCATGGTCAGGCCCTTGGCGTCGAAGATGTCCTTGCGGTACATGAGGAAGGAGGACTCCCCGTAGAACGGCTCGCCGTAGAGTTTGCCGTCCTTGCCGGTGAGGGAGGCCGTGTAGGCGGGCAGGATGTCCGCCTGGTTGAACCCGGCGTCTTTGGCGACGTTGTCCAGGGGCGCCAGCCAGTTGTTAGCCGAGTAGAACGGGATCTCGTAGTTGGAGAGGGAGGCCACGTCGTACTGGCCGGCCTGGCTGGAGAACTCCTGGCTGATCTTGGCCCGGACATCGTTCTCGGGCAGGACCGTGTAGTTCACCTTGATCCCGGTGTCCTTGGTGAAGTTATCCGCTGTCAGCCTCTGCAGGTCTTCCATCTGCGGGTTGTTCACCATCAGGACATTGATGCTGTTCTGGTCCCCCGCCGCCGTGCCGCCACCGGCACCGGAGCAGGCAGAGGCGGAAAGAGCGATACACAGGGCGCCGGCGGCCAGCGAGGCAGCACGTATTTTCGGGCGCATTAAGGACTCCTTTGTTCTTCATGGGGTGCGCAGCCACTGCACGTCGACTGCTGCGTCGAAGTACCGGACTGGAGCGGGGCTTTGGACCGGAAACCCGGGGCGCCGCGCTGATGTTCCTCAAGATTAGGCTGGTGCGCTACCGCACAACTAGCGCCGTGCTTGCCAATTTCTGATACTAATTTTCTCGGCCTGTAGTCCGCGCAGGCGGTATTCTGGGAGGAATCACCCATGGTGATGTCCAGATTTCATGACCCGGGATGTAGGAGTACGGCTGTGGTTGCACCAGATCCGCACGATGGCGCGTCGACCAGGCTTGCTGAGCGGCTGCTGGGCATGCGCGCCAACAGGGAGGTGATCCCGGCCGATCCGAACCAGTCAGTCCGGTGGCATGAGCATGACTATCCCAGCCCGCTGGCGCGCTGGAACTACCATCCCGAATACGAGATCCACCTGATCCGGAAAGGCACCGGCAAATTCATCGTCGGAGACCACATCGGAACGTTCGAGGCCGGGCACGTGTCCATCGTGGGGTCGGGACTTCCCCACGACTGGGTCAGCGACCTCGAGCCCGGCGAGGTCCTTGAGGGCCGCGACGCCGTTATCCAGTTCGACGGTAAATGGATCCAGCAGGCAGCGTCGATTGTTCCTGAATTGGCTGAGGTCAGTCCGCTCCTGGAGCAGTCCGCACGCGGGATCGAGTTCCTCGGCCGCTCCGCCGAGAACGCCGCCGCCGCCATCGAAGCCATGGGCACCTCGGCCGGGCTGGATCGGCTTCATCACCTCCTGGAACTTTTTGCGATCCTCACCCGCGCACCGCAGGAGGAACGGCGCTATCTGGCCGACGAATGGTTCAGGCCGCAGCTGGACGGTCAGGCGGCCGCCGTCGTGGACATCGTCCTTGAATACGTGTTCAGCAATCACGCCGGGACCGTCAAGATGTCAGAGGCTGCGGGCTTGGTGGGCATGCCCGAGCCGACATTTTCGAAGTACTTCAAACGCGCCACCGGCCAAAACTTCAGCGACCTGGTGCGCAAGCTCCGGCTGGCCCACGCACGACGCCTGCTGGAACGCACGGACAAAACCATCTCGGACATTTGCTACGAAGTCGGCTTCTCCAACCTGTCCAACTTCAACCGGCATTTCCTTAACGACGCAGGCGAAACCCCTCGGCGCTACCGCCAGCGTCTGCAGAGCTGACCTCTCGGCCCACTCAAGGTTCATTCAGCGGGCCGAACACGTCGAGGAGATGTTGCTAGTCCGAAAGACTACTTTTCGGTTTCCCTAAATTCGCGTTATCCTCGTCGTATCAGCTTGCCCCGATGATGAGGACCGGTGATGGCCACAACGACCCTTCAGGTACGCCCGGCAGCCACCCGGGCGTGGTCCCGACTGCTGCTGCTCGGCCCGGCGTTTGTCGCCGCCATCGCCTACGTGGACCCCGGGAACGTCGCCGCCAACCTGACCGCCGGCGCGAGCTACGGCTACCTGCTGGTCTGGGTGCTGGTCGTGGCGAACGCAATGGCCGTACTGGTGCAGTACCAGTCGGCGAAGCTGGGCCTGGCCACAGGGCTGAGTCTCCCCGAGATCTTGGGGAAGCGCCTGGGGACCCGGCGCCGGCGGCTGTATTGGGCGCAGGCCGAGATCGTTGCCGGGGCGACGGACATGGCAGAAGTGATCGGCGGCGCCGTAGCACTGAACCTGCTCTTCGGACTGCCCCTGCTGGCGGGCGGGTTCCTCATCGGCCTGGCCTCCATGCTGCTGCTGGCCCTGCAGACAGCCCGGGGCCAGAGGTCGTTTGAGTACGCCATCCTGATCCTGCTCGGCGTCATCGCCGTCGGGTTCGTGTCCGGCCTGTTCGTCAACCCGCCCGACGGCGGAAGCGCCCTCGGCGGGCTGCTGCCCCGCTTCGAGGGAACCGACACGGTCCTGCTGGCCGCCAGCATGCTCGGCGCAACGGTGATGCCGCATGCGATCTACCTGCACTCGGCCCTGGCCCGGGACCGGCACGGCTTCTCCGAGGACCCGGCAGTGCGGACCCGGCTAATCCGGGCCACCCGGTTCGATGTTGTCGGAGCCCTGATGCTGGCCGGCGTCGTGAACATTTCGATGCTGCTGCTGGCCGCGTCCAGCCTGCGCGGCATCGAGGGAACGGACACCATCGCCGGCGCCCACGCCGCCGTCACCTCGGCGCTCGGCCCGGCCATCGGCGTCGTGTTTGCGATCGGGCTGCTGGCGTCGGGCCTGGCCTCCACCTCGGTGGGCTGCTACGCGGGTGCCACCATCATGGGCGGTTTGCTGAAGATCCGCGTGCCGCTGCTCACCCGCCGGGTCATCACCCTGATCCCTGCCCTGATCATCCTGGGCGCAGGCATCGAACCGACCCTCGCCCTGGTCCTGAGCCAGGTCCTGCTCAGCTTCGGCATCCCCTTCGCCCTGATACCGCTGATCCGGCTCACCGGAAAGCGCGAGGTCATGGGCATCCACACCGATTCCAAGGCACTGAAGATCGCCGGCTGGACCAGCGCCACCCTCATCGTCGGACTGAACTGCGTGCTGATCACACTGACCCTCACCGGCCAGGCCTGACTCTTTCGATTCAACCGCGCCG
Source organism: Arthrobacter sp. Soil736 (assembly GCF_001428005.1). Lineage (GTDB taxonomy): Bacteria > Actinomycetota > Actinomycetes > Actinomycetales > Micrococcaceae > Arthrobacter. The sequence continues at coordinate 12,231 of NZ_LMSB01000044.1, read as the reverse complement.
TTTGACGGCACGGCACCGACACAGCCGATCTTTTTCGGACTTTGTATTGCGCCCGGCGCGCCGATCATCCACACTGACTACAGATCCGCAGGAAATTGTTTCCGCCGATCCAGCCCGCCAGACACTACGGCCGTGTATTGCGCCCGGCGCGCCGATCATCCACACTGACTACAGATCCGCAGGAAATTGTTTCCGCCGATCCAGCCCGCCAGACACTACGGCCGGCCACCGCCCCATTTGAGAATGCCGGGCAACCCCTCTCGAACCACCGCTTTCCGCTTCCCCGGGTATGCCCGGCCCCGGAAGCCCCTGCCCACTGAGGCCCGGCACATCCCGACGAGAAAGAGACCACGATGATCAAACGCCACTCGGACGTCGTCCTGGAAATCACCGCCCACGACCCGGACACCGTCGAAAACGACCTGAACGCCGCCGTAGAGATCGCCCGCGAACAAGCCATGAAGGAATGCCNCGCCACTCGGACGTCGTCCTGGAAATCACCGCCCACGACCCGGACACCGTCGAAAACGACCTGAACGCCGCCGTAGAGATCGCCCGCGAACAAGCCATGAAGGAATGCCGCCACGGCATCCTCGTGACCCAACACGGATACACCAGCTACACCGTCGCTGTCAGCCGCGACGTCCCCTACGGGCAGACACACGAACGGCGCGAGGAACCGGCGAACTCACAGATAGAGACCGGTCCGGGCCGCTGAGGTTCGGAAAACCGGCTCAAGCCATAACGGAACGGACGACGGCGGGAGGTCCCGCCGTCGCCCGTGCGGTCGTTGCAACACCCCCGAGTTTTGGGAGTTGCAACGACCGTGTCGTCTTTAAAGGGGAAATCATCCGGCAGGAGAAAGTACACGCAGGAGGAGAAAGACCGATTCTTCGCTGTTCTGGACCGGGTCGGTCGCGTAAGGGTTGCCGCCGAAGAGCTGGGACTCAATCCGATGACGTGTTACCAGTGGACCCGCAAGGCCGGCGTCCGGGTTGGGCAGCGGATGAGTGTGGCGGGCCCGTCCGGGACGGCACCCGACGCCACCCGGCCCGAGACACCTGGTGGAGTCCGTTATTCCGAACCGTAGATATTCCTGAGGCGGCTAGCGTTCTGGTCTGGATGATGGAGTGCCTGCTCGGGTCGTCTTGGCGTGAGGCCATGACTAAGGTTGGGAATCGATGCGCGAATCAAACCTGAATCCAGCGCCGCGAGAATGGCTTGAGAAGGCCTGTGACTCAAATATCGTTTTCTTCCTGCCGGCAATGATCTTGCTGGTGACGTTCCAGTCCCTACTTGAAGGATGGGAATTCCGGGCCTCCCTGGCCGCCCTCGTTCTGGCTGTCCTCGCCTTGCCTCCGATATTGACACTGGTTTTGAAACCGTTCGTGGTGCCCCTGAAAAGACGACGAGTGGCACTAGATGCCGAACGGGGGATTTTCGAGTGTGGCCATCGTGGAGTCGGCTGTCACTCCTTCAAGTCTGAATCTGCTGGCCGAACGATGCTTGAGTGATGGTCCCTAAGGGCAACAGCCGCTGGGCTTCCGCTCCGCCGGACTATCGATTGCTACTTCTGAGCGAGCCTTGCAAGCAGCGCGTCGAGGCCGACCTGCACAGCGTCGTACGTTCCTGCGGCTTCAAGGTCGCGCGCGAACTGCTCGTTGAGCCCTCCGGGCGTCGTGTGTGCTTGGGCTAGGGCCGCGAAGTCCGCGCCAGGCGAGCCGAGCTCGCCGGACAGGGCTGCGAAGGTGTCGGCGACGTAGCGACGCGCCGGGGCTGTCGGGACGCCGCGACCGGACAGCCAGTCTGCGATCGTTCCGAGGTAGCGAAAGTACGCCGCGACCGTGGCGGATGCCGCGGACACCGATTCATATGCCAGCTCGTTGGCGATCCCCATGCTCCCGCCCAACCGGTCGTACAGCCCCGTTGCCGCCGGCGTTGCCGGGTACACCGGTGTCACGCTCCCGCGGGTCGCCACGGCGCTGAGCGGGATGCTTCGTGCGATGTCAGTCGCAGGCGCGACTAGTCCGGCCAGCTGCGCGACAGGGAATCCGGCTATCGCACTGACCACGGCGTGGTTAGCGCGGAACTGCAGTCCAGCTAGCACCTCTGCGGCGTGGATGGGCAGCAGGCAGACGACCACCACGTCGCTGTCGTCCACGACCTGCTGGTTGTCTATGGCCACCCGCACCGATGGCAAACCGGCCGCGAGCTTTGTCGCACGTTCGGCATTCCTTGGGGAAAGCACGATCTCTGGCGGCTCGACCACCCCGTCGCAAAGCCCAGTGATGATCGCCGTCGCGATTGAGCCAACTCCAAGGACGCCGTAAGAGGTCACCGGGCGACCCTACCCTAAGATCGACGTCGGCGGCACCGTCCAGAATCTGAACTGCATGCCGGCGACGTCCTAGCCGAACGACGCAGGCACCCCCAGGGCGTGCTCTGCCCTAACGGTTCTGCTGACGCGCCTCTGCGGGACCTTCCTTGACCCGCCACACTCCCATAGAGATTTCCATGTGCAGAGGGAAGACCAGGAAGGGCCGCATCGCCGGCCCTTCCTGGTCTTCTAATCCGGGAGCTGCACATCGTGGGGATCCAACTCCGGAGGGACCCGCACCAAGCGCACCGAATGCCGGAACGCACGCCGGTGAACTCGGGAAGGTCCTTTTGCGCGGGTCCTAGACCTTGATGATTTCCCCATCGACAGGCACCCGGGCCAGGAATGGTCTTGAGCCGTCCTAACATGACCGACAGAGATGACGGAGAGGTGTCCGACATGGGAGCTGCAGAAAACGCTGAACTGGTCCGGCGGGGGTATGAGGCCTTCAACGCAGGGGATCTGGCGACACTTGGCGAACTGTTCGCGGAGGACGCGGTCTGGTATGCCGCGGGAAGCGGCGTGCTGTCCGGCACGAAGCAAGGACGCGACGCCATCCTGGCTTACTTCGGCGAGCTGGGAGCACGTTCCCAGGGTTCCTTCCAAGCGACCGTCCGGGACATTGTGGGCGGGGAAAACCACACAGTGGGGCTCCAGCAAAGCCACGCCGAAAGCAATGGAAGGACTTTGGACGTGGCCACGGCCATCGCGTTCGTACTCCGCGACGGAAAAGTCATCGAGGGCCGGGAGTTCTTCGAGGACACAGCCAAGGCGGACGAGTTCTGGGCCTGAATTCCGGCGTGGCCGGGCCGGAGATGACGGCAGCCCTCTCGGAGGAGGAATCATGGTCAAATCTGCCGTGCGTCGTCATCGCCCGCACGGCAGCCGAGGTCTTCCAATATGTCGCTGACCTCCGGAACGATCCGAATTGGCATGTTGACATAGCCACAGTGCCTCGTGACTTTGTCCAGAACCTCAAGCGCGCGCTGGAATCCTGAACGTCCACCACGTCGCTCGCCCAAATGTGCCCCACGCCAATTTCCTGGGCCAATTTCCTGGCGTGTCACTTGTGACTGTCAGTTCACCGGCTCAGTCCCAACTTCCCCGGCACGGTTAGCTTTGGATCACCGAATCTGCCGGCTGCCTGCCCACGCGCGGATCAGCATGCCGGTGCAAGAGCTTCCACCCGTCGGATTCGCGGCGGTAGATGCAGGTGACCCGCAATGCCACATCGCTCAGGTCATCCCGGCCGTCGACCTTTGCGCGGACCCTTTCGATCTCGACGGTATACGCCAGATCCTCTCCCACCGACTTCGCGATGGTCTCGCAGGTCGCTGGCTCTGCGTCGCGGTAGTAGGAAGCTGCCCGCTCGAGCTGCTCGTAAACGGCGTCCCTGCCTCGACCAAACCCGCCGAATGGGTTCCCGAGGGTGATGTCCTCATTCTGGGAGTACAGCGCCTTGTACCCGCTGGGGTCACCTCTGGCGATCATGTTGAGTGCCGCCCTGGCCTGCACCAGCGCATCCTCGAATCCTGAATTGCCCATCGCACGCTCCTTTCGCCTCGTCTCTCAACACAGATTGTGCCAGCGCCACTCGCTCCTGCAAGGGCATTCCGTCAACGCAGATTTGTTTTGCAGAGGGAACCCAGGCAGGGCCGGCTCACGCTGCCGCCTCCAGCCCTGCTTATTGAGCCTCGACGGCAGCTCAACTTTGCCCGGATCCAGCTCGTGACGAGCACCAAAGAACAGCAAGGCATATGGGAACAGACGACGGCGGGAGGTCCCGCCGTCGACCGCTATCCTTCCGAGGCCGAAGCCCGGACCGCCGGCGCCTCGTCGGCCGAACCCGGCGCCTCGCTGGCCCGGCCAGACTCTTCGGGTGGCTCCGGCTTGTAGACCCACGCCACCAGCACCACGGAGATGATCATCAGCAGGAACCACGAGACTAGCTTGTCGAGCGGGACCATGTGCCAGCCGTTCAGCTGGCTCGGGTAGAGCCAGGCCCCGGACCAGGTGGCGATGTTCTCGGCGATCCAGATGAACAGCGCCACCAGCAGGAACGCCAGGACCAGCGGCATCCGGAACTGCCGGCGGAACACCCGGAAGTGCATCACGCACCGGCCGAAGACCACCACGACGGCGGCCAGCAGGACCCAGCGGGCGTCGGCGATGTAGTGGTGAGTGAAGAAGTTCAGGTAGATGCCGGCGGCCACGATCGCCGTGATCCACCGCCGCGGATACGCCGCGAAGCGCAGGTCGAAGAGCCGGTAGACGCGCACCATGTAGGAACCCACCGCCGCATACATGAAGCCGCTGAAGAGCGGCACCGCCCCGATGCGCAGGAAGCCTTCCGAATCGTACGTCCACGACCCGACGTCGGTCTTGAACAGCTCCATCACCGTCCCCACCAGGTGGAAGAGCACAATCACCCTGAGCTCCCGCGCGGTTTCCAGCCGCGTGGCAACCATCAGGATCTGGATCACGACGGCGGCGAGGGTCAGGAAATCGTTCCTGGCCAGCGCGGCGCCGTCCGGATACCAGAGCCGCGCCGCCAGGATCACGGCGAGGAGCGCGGCGCCGAAGATGCACGCCCACGCCTGCTTGAGGCCGAAGACGGCAAATTCCACGAGCCTTGAACGGAAGCCGCTGGCCGGGGCATTGTCCAGCAGCCGGTGCGCCCGATCGTCGATACGGCGCTCTACGGACGTGAAGCTGCGCACTGGTACCCCGTTCCCCCGCCACGAGTGGCAATGTGTTTTCCGTGCACCACCGCCCGCGACCGCACGGTGCGGCCGAACCGGCGCGATGGCGCGCAATCCACGGTAGCCCAAGACAGCGGACGACGGCGGGACCCCGCCGTCGTCCGCTTGCCTCTGCGAGTGCCCCCGGAGGAAGCACTGCGGCTAGGTTGCGGCTTCCGCCTCCGCCAGTCTGATCATGCGCAGTTCGTCCATCACCGCACGGGACGGCCAGTGGTCCTTCACCAGTTGCCTTACCCGGCTCTGATCTGCTGCCGGGAAAAGCCTGTCGAGCAGTCCTGCGGCCTGAAGCAGGGCGATCAGTGCCGTGGTCCTGGAATCGGACAGCGAACCGCCGAGTGCGGCCTGGATCTTCTGAAGGAGCGCCGCTTCCGGAGCGTGGTCCTTCTCCGGGTACCGCGTGGACCTGAACAGACCGAGGTGCTTTTCGCCGACATGCTCCACGATGCCCAGCGACGCCATCCCCTCGTAGACACGGCGCACTTCGGCGCGGCTCTCCAGCATGGAGACCCACCGCTTGGGAGTGTGTGGCCGTGATTTTTCCCGGATGAGGTCCAGCTGGTGCTGGAAGTCCGATTCCGGGGCGGCCCCGGTGGCCCTGACGTGCTTCCCCCGCACCGCGACTGCGCCAAGCAGGTCCAGCTCGGCCAGTATTGCCCCTGCCAACGTGGTCCTGAGTACGTACGCAGGCACGTAGGGTTCGCCGTCCTTGTCGTTCGTTGCCAGGAGGAGGAAAGCCTGGGGAAGGTTCAGCTCCTCGGCCTTCGGTGTTTCAGCATTCATACGATCATCGTGGCGCAGTTAGGCAGCCACCACAACGAGGATTTACAAGACGGAAACCAGAAATGCCTGTTCGCAAACAAAATTGCATAGTACATTTGATGCAATCAGCCTTGCAGAGTGATGTGCGTTACAGAAGAGGTCCGGACTTGAACACCAACGCTGTCGATCTTGAAGCCAACGCGGCAGGCGTCACCGGCGCAGGCAATGTTTCACATGCCTGGCTCGGGGACGCTCTTCCGGACGTTCCGCTGTCCAAGGCGCAGAGCCGGGTGGTCGATGTCATAGCCCGCAATCCGCAGCTCTCCTCCTACGCAGACATCGCCGAGATCGCCCAGCGCGCAGACGTCAACAACTCCACGGTTGTCCGTACAGCCCAACACCTGGGTTACCGCGGCTGGCCGGATCTCCAGCGGGAACTGCGCTCGCGGTACCTCGTCATGATCTCCACCGAGGACACGCTGGCTGAGCATGGCGAACACCGCAGTCCCCTCCATGACGCGCTCAACCATGACATCAAGAACCTGCGCCTGACGCTGGACTCCAATACGGGCGACGACGCCGAGGCAGCCATCGCGGCCATGGCCGCCGCCAAGTCCATCACCGTCGTCGGGCTTGGCTCGTTTGCCGGCCCCGCCAGCGTGATGGCGCACCTGGGCTCCACCATGGGCTACCCCATCACCTTGGAGAACCGTGGCGGCGTCCACCTCGCTTCCAGCACCAACACCCTTGGTGAAGGGGACGTCCTGGTGGTCATCAACATGTGGCGCTCCATACGGCAGATCATCGTCACCGCCGAAACCGCCAAGCAGGCAGGCGCCAAGGTCATCGCCATCAGCGACATGCGCCGGGGCCGCCTGGCAGCAGCCGCTGACCACCTCCTGGTGGTGGCCTCGGAAGGCATCTCCTTCTTCCAGTCCGTCACCGCCGCAAACTCAGTGGTCTACGGCCTGCTCGCGGGCATGGAAGCCGCGCATCCCGAACGCAGCCGCGCCGCCATCCGCCGCACCCAGCAGCTGTGGAAAGACCTGGACATCTACCTCGACTGACCTCCAGCCCCGCCGGCTGGCCCCTAAATCCACAGACCTTCTCCAGGAGTACTTCATGAACACCAACACCGACCGCCGCATAGCCGTCATTGGCCTCGGCTCCATGGGCGGAGCGATGGCAGCCACGCTCCACAAGGCCGGCTGGGATGTCATCGGCTTTGACCCCTCCGAGCCTGCCAGGACCGCCGCCGCACAAACTGGAATTCCTACCACGGCCAACATTGATGATCTCGCCGGAACGCCATACGCGGTTCTCTCCCTGCCCGCTGCCACCGTCGTTGAGGCCACGGTGCCCCGGCTCCTGGCGGCTCCGGGAACCGTCGCGATCATCGACACCACCACCTCCGAACCGGCCACCAGCAAACTCATGGCCTCCCTTGCCGAAGCACAAGGGGCGGCCTTCGTGGACTCTCCGGTCTCCGGCGGCCGCGACGGCGCGGCAGCAGGAACACTGAGCGCCTTCGTCGGAGCAACCGACGCGGCCCTTGCCGTTGCCGAGCCTGTCCTGCTCGCCCTCACCGGCGGCAAGTACAACCACATCGGGGGCCCCGGCAGCGGCAACGTGGTCAAGCTCCTCAACAACGTCCTGGCGGCGGCCAACCTGGTCTCGGTGGGCGAGGCCCTGGGCGTCGCCAAGGCCTACGGCATCGATCCTGCCAAGGCGGCGGCAAGCATCAGCGAAGCCTCCGGCGGCAGCAAGGTCTCCGCGAACATGTACCCCAACTGGGTGCTCAGCGGTACCCACGATTCAGGTTTCTCGCTCGGCCTCATGGCGCGTGATGCCGCTCTCGCCGTGGAGGTCGCCGCACAAATCGGCGAAAACCCGGCACTGCTCGCAGCGGTGGCCGGTCAGTGGCAGGAAGCCCTGGCCGTCCTCGGACCGCGTGCGGACTTCACCGAAATCGCGAGGACCGTCGCCCCGGCCATCACCCCCGCCGGCGCACCCGACGCCGGCGCACCCAGCAGCACAGCCGTCGCCTAAGCACCCAGCCATAAAGGAACACCATTGAGCATCACAACAGCACCCAGATCCTCCTCAGCAGCTACCGCCCGGACCGTCCTGGACGCAGCGTTCCCGGCCGGCCTTGGCGCCTTCCTTGACGGCCGGACCGTTCCCGGCAGCGGCGAGAGCATCACGCTCACGGCAGCGGCCACCGGCGAACCCTTCGCCACATATGCCGACCCCGGCGCGGAGGGCGCCAACGCCATCCTGGAAAGCTCTGTGCGCGGCGCGGCGGCCTGGGGCGAGATGAACGGATTCGAACGGGCAGCAATCCTGCGCAACGTCAGCCGCACTGTGGAAGCACACGCGGAGGAACTTGCCATCCTCGAGTCCGCCACGACCGGAAAGCCCATCCGGGACGCCCGCGTTGAAGCCGCCAAAGTGGCGGAAATGTTCGGCTACTACTCCGGCTGGGCCGATAAACTCACGGGGCAGACCATTCCGGTTCCCGGACCGTGGCACACCTACACCGAGCGCGTTCCCTGGGGCGTCGTCGTCGCCATCACGCCCTGGAACGCTCCGCTGTTCACCGCGGGGTGGAATTCCGCCGCCCCGCTGGCTGCCGGCAATGCCGTCATCATCAAGCCCAGTGAATTCACACCGGCCTCTACGGTCCGTCTCGCCCAGCTGGCCCACGAAGCCGGGCTGCCGGCGGGCGTGTTCAACGTGGCGGCGGGACTGGGCCAGACGGTGGGCGCGGCCCTCACCGGCGACCGGCGGGTCGGCAAAGTCAGCTTCATCGGCTCCGTCCCCACAGGCCGGCGTGTAGCAGTCGCGGCCGCGCAGGCCGGAATTCCCGCCCTGCTGGAACTCGGCGGCAAAAGCGCAAACATTGTGTTCGCCGATGCCGACCTGGACCGTGCCGCGGACGGCGCCATCTCCGCGATCTTCTCCGGCGCGGGCCAGTCCTGCGTGGCCGGATCACGGCTCCTGGCGGAGCGGAGCGTGCACGCAAAGTTCGTCGAGCTAGTCGCGGACCGGGCCGCGCGGCTGCGCGTCGGCGACCCGCTCAGCGCGGACACCGAGGTGGGCCCAATCATCACGGCCCAGCAGTTCGCCACCGTCACCTCCCTCATCGAGGCAGGACTGCACGACGGCGGACGCCGGGTCACGGGGGCGACGCTACCGGATGCCCTCGCCGGGTCGGCGCTGGCCGGCGGCCACTGGGTCATGCCCACCTTGCTCGACGGCGTAACGCCCGATAACCGCCTCGAAACCACGGAGGTCTTCGGTCCCGTAGTGGGCGCGGACGCGTTCGACACGGAAGCGGAGGCCATCGCCCGCGCAAACAACACCAACTTCGGCCTGGCCGGAGCCGTGTGGACGTCCGACGTTTCACGCGCCCACCATGTTGCCCGTGCGGTGAAGGGGGGCACGTTCTGGATCAACTCCTACAAGACCATCCACGTGGCAGTTCCGTTCGGCGGCTTCGGCGACTCCGGCCATGGCCGTTCCTCCGGTCCCGGCGTCCTCGACGAGTACACGCAGACGAAGGCCATCTGGGTGCCCACGCGCGCGGCAGGCTCCCCCTTCCCGTCCCTGTCCTACTAGGAGCAGCAGATACTCATGGAACTGACAGACACAACACCAGCCATGGCGACCCTCCGCGCTGCCCTGGCCGACGGCGTCGAGGAATGGAAGCCGCGAGTCCAGGCCATGGCGCACGAAATCCATGCCAACAAGGAGGTCTCCTTCGAGGAGGTCCGCTCGGCCGAGGCGGCAGCAGCACTGCTGGCCAGCGGCGGCTTCGAGGTGGAACGCGGCACCGGCGGCCTTCCCACGGCCTTCACCGCGAGCGCCGGCACCGGCGAACTGACGGTCGCACTGTGCGTGGAATACGATGCGCTCCCCGATATCGGTCACGCGTGCGGGCACAACCTGATCGCGGGCGCCTCCGTCGGCGCCGCCCTCGCCCTGCGGCCCCACGTGGACGAGCTGGGCATCACGCTGAAGGCAATCGGAACGCCCGCCGAGGAACACGGCGGCGGCAAGGCCCTCCTTCTGGAACGCGGGGCGTTCGACGGCGTCGGCCTCGCCCTCATGGTCCACCCCGTCCAGGACGGCGTGACATATAACCCGGCAGGCACCAGCGCCCAGGCCGTGGGCCGCCACAAGGCGACGTTCACCGGAAAGGCCGCACATGCGGCGGCAGCCCCGCATCTCGCCGTGAACGCAGCGGACGCAGCGGTGCTGAGCCAGGTCGCCGTCGGGCTGCTGCGCCAGCAAATCCCCGGCGACCACCGCGTGGCCCTTTACGTTGCCGAGGCCGGACACGTCACCAACATCATTCCGGACCGGGCAGTGGTCCAGTTTGAGTGCCGGGCCTTCACGCTTGGGGAATACGAGGCTTTGCTCGAACGCGTCCGCCGCTGTTTCGAAGGAGCCGCCATGGCCACCGGAACAACGCTGGCCATCGAGGCAACAGAACCCCTCTACGAACCGCTGCTCCAGGACAACGCCCTGGCCGCGCACTGGACCGAGGCAATGGCTGCGTTCGGCAAGGACACCTCGCCCGCGGCCGGCATCACCGGCGGCTCCACCGACATGGGCAACATCTCCCAGGTCATCCCCACCCTGCATCCGTGGCTCAGCATTCCCGGTGCGGACGTAGCCATCCACTCCCATGCGTTCGCAGCAGTTGCAGACTCCCCTGAGGCGTACGGCGTGATGTTCGAGGCGGCCACGGCGCTGGCCTGGACCGTCGCCGCCGCGGCCGCCAGCCCCACCGAAAGAGCACGCTTCGTCAAGGCGGCATACCGCCGTCGGACTTTCACCCAGGAAGGCACATCATGAGTACCAGCACCACAACACCGCGGATAGACAAAGCTGGTGCCCGGCTGACCCTTCCGATTGCCGCCCTGGCGTTCGTCATTGCCATCGCGGTCCAGCTCATCGGCCAGGCCAAGATCGATCTCGGCGTCGGCGCAATCGTCATCTTCCCCATGGTCTGGGGACTCATCCTGGGACTTCTGGTCTCCATCCAGAAGTTCAAGCCCCTCGGCCTGGATCTGCAAAGAGTCGCCGCCGCCCTGGTGGGTGTGGCCGTTCTGCTCCTGGTGGCCAGGCTGGCGTTCAACATCGGCCCCAGCCTCCCCAGCCTGATCAAGGCCGGGCCGGCCCTGCTTTTGCAGGAAGTGGGCCACCTGCTGGGCACCATCGCGCTGGCCCTCCCCCTGGCTGTCCTCCTCCGAATGGGAAAGGCAACAGTGGGCGCCACATTCTCCCTTGACCGCGAACCCTCATTCGCCATGGTCTCCGAAAAGTACGGTCCCGATTCGGACCAGTACCGGGGCGTGCTGGCCATGTACGTCTTCGGGACCCTCTTCGGCGCCGTGTTCATCACGCTGCTCACCTCCCTCGTGGCCAACTGGAAGATCTTCGACCCTCTGGCCTTGGCCATGGGCGCGGGCGTGGGTTCCGGCTCCATGATGGCGGCCTCCTCGGCCAGCATCATCGCTGCCTACCCCGGGGACCAGGAGGCTGTCCTGGGCATGGCGGCGGTCTCCAACCTGATCACCACCATCCTTGGCGTCTACGTCGGAATCTACATCGCCCTGCCGCTGGCGGACCGTTTCTACCGGATCCTCACCCGCAAGCAGACGCGCGAAGCCGCAGCTGTCACAGCAGGGGCCACCGCGGATCGCGGCCGGGCCGACATCGAGCGGGAAGAGGCCCAAGCCGAAGAAAACCGGCGGTTCCGCGAACGGGTCGCAGAATCCTCGGCAGCCATCAGGCTCCCGCTGTGGCTGTCCCTGTCAGTTCTGACGGTCCTCGGCATCGGCACTGCCTCGGTGGCGGCGAAGGGATTCAGCCTGTCGATAGTCGCCGGGTACGGAATCATGCTCGCCCTGGTCCTGGTAAGCATTGGCCTGGCGAAGCTCACCAAGATCATCTCGGCGATCGTCTACATCACCACCATCGGTGCCTACATCTCCAGCCCCTGGTTCTTCGGCGCGGCGGCGCTCACGGCGGTCATCAAGTCCGTCGACTTCCTCTCAATCGCCACCGTCATGCTGACGCTCGCGGGCCTGTCCCTGGGCAAGGACATCCCGCTGCTGAAAAACATCGGCTGGAAAATCATTCCTGTGGGCCTGCTTGCCATCACGGCATCCTTCCTGCTCTCCACCGTGATCGCGGAGTTCGCCCTGGGCCTATGGCACTAGGCCGAAGTTACGCAGGTTGAGACGCCGGAATCCCCGTGTTGGCGGGGATTCCGGCGTTTTTGCTGGGTGGGTGTCTGGCTACTTTCCGTGGGCGGCGGCG
>NZ_LMSB01000043.1:372-18100 GCF_001428005.1 Arthrobacter sp. Soil736 | reverse complement strand
TCCCCGGTGTCCGGCCAGAAACGCGAAAACGCTGCCCGGAACCAACAACTCCCCGGCCAGCGCCTCCACGTCCAAATACCCGCGTTGAGCATCCTCACGACCCTGCATGAAACCAGTCTTAATCACCCGTCCCGAAAGTCCAGCAGGCGCGCCTTAACCCCGCAGATTATTCAGCAGTCTCCTAGTAGTACTTGGTTAGGTTGGTCCGGCGCGGGTGTTGCAGGTGGGGCAGTGTCCGAGGATCTGGATGACGGCGATCTGGAGGTATCGCAGCGTCTGGTAGAAGCTCAGGCTGCCCCGTGGGCTTTTGGGTCGGTGGTCAGTCGCTGGGTCGTGACGAAGAGATGGGCGGCGGTGACGAGGGTGACGTGGTGGTGCCAGCCGGCGAAGGTGCGGCCTTCGAAGTGGGCCAGGCCGAGGCCTTGTTTGAGTTCGCGGTAGTCGTGTTCGATGCGCCAGCGGATCTTGGCCAGGCGGACCAGCGCCGGCAGTGGGGTGTCTTCGGGCAGGGTGGACAGCCAGTAGTCCGTGGGCTCCGCTGCGTCGGCGGGCCATTCGGCGATCAACCAGAGCTCGGGCAGGGACCCGTCCGGGTTGCGGGGCACGTTGCGGTTGGCTGGTCTGACCCGGACGGCCGCGAATCGGCTCCTCATCTGGGCTTGGGGGTTGCCGGGGCCGATTCTGGTGCCGTGGCGCCAGGTGATCTCGGTGAACGCTTCACGTGGGCCGGCGAGGTCTTTGACCGAGGATGGCGCCCGCTGGTAGCGGAAGGTGCGGGGGCGGGGTCCGCGCCCGGCATAGCCCATCAGTTCGGGCATCGCTGTGGCCGGGTAAACGCTGGTGGTGGACTTGACCGCGACCACGTACGGGATCTGCCGCTCGGTCAGGCCGAGCCGGAACGGTGTCACCTCGCCATAGCCGGCATCTGCGCAGATCAGCGGCGGCCGATGCCCCCAAACTGCCAGTTCGTCGAGCATCTCAAGGGCGAGTTCCCACTTGGTCCGGTGCCGCACACTGTCCGGGATCTGCGCCTTGGCCCGGCGTGCTGAAGCAGCTTCAGCGTCATCCGGGGTGTCCTGGCAGGTGTCGTCCCACGCTTCGGGCAGGAACAACCGCCAGTTCAACGGGCACGAGGCGGCATCGGTGGCCGCATGCAGGGAGACGCCGATCTGGACGTTCCCGATCTTGCCCAGCGTGCCCGAGTACTGCCGTGCCACACCGGGCGAGGCCGGGCCGTCCTTCTTGAATCCGGTGTCATCGATGACCCACGCCTCAGGGCCGATTGTCCCGATCGCGTTGCGGGCCAGCACCCGCCGGACCGGCTCGACCGGCCAGGGCGAGGAGGACACGAACTGCTGTAGTTGCTGGTAGTCGATCCCGAGCCGGTCGCCCATCGGCTGCATCGACTTCCGCCGCCCCTCGAGCATCAACCCAGCAAGGTACAGACCACCCTTGCTCCGCTGATCCTTGCGCGGCAGAGAAGCGAACACCTCCTGCACGAATCCGTCGAGCAGTGCACGAACCTCAGCGATCTCATCTGCTTGCACATCCAAAAATTAACAGACCGACCGCCGAATTAACAGACCTAACCAAGTACTACTAGCACTCGCCTCTCCATCGATGAGGATTGGCTAGACAGACGCCACAACCAGATGAGGCCGGTGACCGCGCCCAGGAAGACCCCTGTCAAAAATCCGACGACGATGTGTTCAGTCCCCTGTCCGCTCCGACCGTCAGCTGAAGGCCCAACTGGGTACCCACTGCCCAGGGGACTGCTGTTCCGGCCAGCCAGATAACGACCTGACACGAATAACGGTCTAACCCACTCATTAGCTCGCTGGGGGCATAAGGCGATCCTGTGCCGAGAGCGTGTGACCAAACCTATTGATGCATTGCCGGGGGATCCGCTCGGGGCCGGATGCGCCGTCGACTTCGGCGCCGGGCAGCCGCCTCCCGAACCACCTGCCAGGGGCGAAGGACCTCGCCGGATAGCTGCAAACGTTGCACGGAATACCGCCTAGCCGGCAAGAGACTTTCCGCTCGTCATGGGCGATCTTTGTGCTGCCCGGGCTAGGCAGCGTTGCTCGTCTTGGCGCCTGCCGAGCTCGGCAAAACTAGCTGCCGCCTCCCGAAACAGGGCGATGGCTTGGTCCTCGTGACCCTCTGCGCGGCGCAGGACGGCTCGTGCTTCCCAGAGGGCGGCGTGCCATGGTCCGCCAGGCCACATGCCAGCGAGCTGTTCGGCGTTGGCGAGCCGGCGGCGGGCGGCGTCCAGCTTCCCTGCCAGTGCGTAACTCGTCGCGGCGGCGACTTGATAGCCCATCGAGCACGGCGGACAGACGCTCCTACCGGCCAGAGCGGCGTCGGCCCGCTCGATGATGCGGACCGCTTGCGCCGGAGATCTGGCTGCCTCAGCGAGCACCCCGTAAAGGCGTACAACGAGGTGCGGCTCAAGCCACGTGGACGCGGCGGCAGCCAAGGCGCGACTGGCTGCCCGAGCGGCCTCCTCGGGCCGATCCTGCGCGAGGTCAACCTCAGCCAGTCGTTGCAGTGTCACGATCTCGCCGGTCGGGGCCCCGGCCCGCCGGTGCAGCTCGAGCGCGGACTGGAGCAGACTGCGCGCGTCGCCGAGCTCACCGGAGAACAGTGCCGCCTCCCCCAGCAACAGGTCGGCGATGGCCTGGCCACGCACCGAGCCTGCTCGCTCGGCGATCGTGCGCAGACGCGCTACTCGCCGCGCAATGTTCCGGTGCCCGTCCGGCCCGCACAGGCAGAACTCGGCGAGGCACAACTGTGCGTCGAGAATGTAGCCGGAGCGCGCGGAGTCGTCTCGTGTGAACTCCACGAACTCGGCCTCGAACACCTCGGGCCAGCGGTTCTGCATGTTCGCAGCGATCGCCAACACCGCGCTGGCCTCGCCGATCTCTCGGCCCAGGTTCGCTTCCATGGCCAGCTCGCGTGCACGCCGGGCGTATGACGTGGCTTCGATGAGGTCGCCGCTGTTGAGGGCGATGAGTGCTCGCGCCAACGTGGCCCGCGTGCGATTCTCCGCGCGCCCGCTGTCCTCGGCGATGGCCTCCTCGTAGACCGCGACCGTCGCCGCCCCTGGGCCGACGCCCAAGTCGGCCCGCAACCGCCGGCGGAGTCGCTCGAACTGGCGGATCGCGCCCTGGCGATCGCCCGCGTTGAGCGCGCGAACCATGATCGCCCGGTGGGCTTCCTCGTCCGTGGGCTCGGCCTTGATCACGTCGTCCCACCGAGCCGCGGCCTTGAGCAGACGCAGGTACAGCGTGCGCAGCCGATCGCGGGGGTCCTCGGCCCACACGGCGAATCGGTCATCAGGAAGCAGGTCGCCTCGATACAGGGCGAGCGCCTCGGCCTCCCCTGCCGATGATGCGAGCGCGGCGCGCCCGTCCGCTTCGAACCGCTCCGCGTCAATGGAGACCTCGGCGTCGGGCAGCAGCACCAGCAGGTCGCCGCGCGCCTGCACGGCGTCTGACGAGCCGAGGGCGGCGCGCGCGAAATGCATGGCCTTGCGTAGGTTCGAAGCGGCAGCTTGCGCGCTGAGATCGGGCCAGAGCAGATCGGCGACGACGTCCCTATGCAGCCGGTGCCCTTCCGCGAGGGCGAGGATCTTGACGAGCCCGGCCGCCTTGGTCCGTTTCCACGCGTCGCCCGGAACCGTCCGGCCGTCAACCACGACACGGAACGCGCCCAGCATGACGACGCCGCACGTATTCACGCCCTTATGGTAGCTGGGGGAACGGTCGGGGAACAGGGTCGCCCTACCGTGAGAAGTGACGGCGAGCCAGTTGGCTCCGTCAACACATCACAACGCCCAAGGAGGACATGATGGGACTGCAACTCGGTGAGATCGCACCCGATTTCTCCGCCAAGACGACCGCCGGCGCCGTCCGCTTCCATGACTGGCTCGGAGACTCATGGGGAGTGCTGTTCTCGCACCCGAAGGACTTCACCCCGGTCTGCACGACCGAGCTCGGCTACATGGCCAAGATCAAGCCAGAGTTCGACCGACGCGGAGTCAAGATCATAGGCTTGTCCGTGGACTCGACAGCTGATCACGAGCGGTGGGCCGCCGATATCGAAGAGACGCAGGAGGCTCGCCCCAATTACCCCGTGATCGGCGACGACGACTACACCGTGGCGAAGCTTTACGGCATGCTCCCGGCAGCCACGTCCGGGGACGCCAAGAGCCGCACGCCCGCGGACAACCAGACCGTCCGCAACGTGTTCGTAATTGGGCCGGACAAGAAGATCAAGCTGATCCTCGTCTACCCCATGACGACCGGACGCAACTTCGACGAAGTGCTTCGCGTCGTCGACTCGCTTCAGCTCACTGCGAAGCACCGGGTGGCGACGCCGGTCAACTGGAAGCAAGGCGACGACGTCATCATCGCCGGCTCCGTCTCGAACAGCGAGGCCCGCGAGATCTTTGGCGATTGGAAGGAACCCAAACCGTACATTCGGATCGTCCCGCAGCCGGTGTGATCGCGCATGAGAGCGGACACTGACATGACCCTGAACCAGCCTGCTCCGGCTAGCCTGTCGCATGCCGAAGTGGACCCTGTGGCGGCGCACCGCCTGGCGCTGCGGGAAGGCATGGTGGTCCACCGCGCGGACCCGCTCAACTGCGAGACGTCTGTTCCGGCGCTCATCGGCGGTGTCGTGATGCCCAGTGCACACTTCTCGTGCGCAACCACTTCCGGGTGCCGGCGATCGACGCCGGCCCCTGGAGCCTCGCAGTCACAGGCCTCGTGGAGCGTCGGCTGATGCTGAGCCTGACGGATCTGGACCGGTTGCCCTCCGAGACCCGTGTCGTCACGCTCGAATGCGCCGGGAACGGGCGCCGCTTTCTGACCCCGGCGGTAGACGGCGAACCGTGGGGTCTCGGAGCAGTCAGCACGGCCGAATGGACCGGCGTCCCGCTCGCCGTCGTCCTCGACCGGGCTGGGGTCCTGCACACGGCTACCGACGTCGTGTTCCGCGGCGCCGACCATGGGTCGGTCCCCGGCCCTGCAGGCGAGATCTTCTTCGAACGCGGGCTGTCCCTCCCCGCGGCTCGGGACGGCGACGTCCTGCTCGCGTACGCCATGAATGGCGAAGCGCTCTCCTTCCAACACGGCTTTCCTGTGCGCGTGATCGTGCCCGGCTGGTACGGGGTCGCGTCGGTGAAGTGGCTCAGCGCCATCGAACTCACTGACCATCCCTTCGCCGGCTACTTCCAGACGACCAAGTATCGGTACGAGGTCGAGGGGACAGCGGAGCCGGTCACGCTGCAGCGGGTCAAGGCGCTCATAACCGAGCCCACCGAAGGCGCTGACCTTCCGCCGGGCGAGACAGTCATCCGCGGCGTCGCGTGGTCGGGCGCCGCCGCGATCGCCAACGTGCAAGTGAGCATCGACGGCGACTACTGGCAGGACGCCCGGCTGCTCGGCGAACGCCGCCGACACAGTTGGCGGCGGTGGGAAGTGCTCGCCGACCTCGACCGACCCGGCGAGCACAAGATTCGAGCCCGGGCGACGGATCTCGCTGGTAACACGCAGCCTGAGTCGCCCATCTGGAACCGTTACGGCTACGGCAACAACGCGGTCCAAACCCTGTCTGTCCGCGTCGCACCCCGAGCCGATCGATCACGCACTGACACGTCTCCGCGCTGAGGACGCGCATAACCCGTGGCCAACTTCGCCCCTTGTCTTCCTCCGCCCCAGCAGAAAATGCATCATCTGCTAGAGGTGAGGTTCGGGAGGGAAGGAGCACCCGTGACGAGCGCCCGCACCGCTTGGCACGGGATCGCCCTCGTCGCGGTCATGGCAGCCTCGGCGCTGAACGCCTACCTTCTCAGGACGCTTGACGTCGCGGGAATCCCTTCGTCTTCGCGACGGCGATGCTGGTGCAGCTGCTGCTGATCGTCTTGCTGGCATACAACCTCGGGATCTTCCTGCGTGCACCGCTCGGAATCGCGGTATTGGGGGTAATGGGCGATTCAAGCCTCTTCTTGCAGTTCTCCGTCCCTGGTCGGACATCGCTGGTGTCGCAATGAAGGATCCTAAACGGAACGGTTAAACCGCCACTCCGTGCTGCGGTTTAACCGCCAAACGAAGTTAACAGTCATAGCGGAAACCCGCGTAGCACGTACGTCTCAAAAGTTTGTCCGAACGTCGCGCCCCAGTCGGCCGCACGGACACGACTTTCGATACGGGTCGGGAATGGAGTCGGACATACGCCGGGATCTCGACAACCAAGCTGGACCTCGAACGGGCAGCTGCGGCCCAGCCCCGCCGACCTTCTGCAAGCGGGTGGCCATAGAGCCACGGCCAGTGCAGGTCCCAAGGTACAGCTAAGTGCGTGACAGCCGTGGCGGCGCAGCCAGACACTCATCTTCCTTCTTACGGGCGCGGTAGGACGGTGCGACAACCCGCACGCCTTGCCCGCGCCCGACGGACACCAACCAAGGATCCGTTATCCCGCACGTTTGTCATCAGACTCGGAGTGACGGATTGCCTCGATCAAGTCCCGTGATTCCGGAGACGCGGCGTGCCACAGCACGTCGCGTTCCCGCAACAGTCTCTGCAGGTCAGACCAAGCAATCTTTCGAAATTGTGTACGCGGCCGCTGCCGTGAAGCTTCACGCATCCGCGTCAGCCAAGCCGGCTCTTCGTCACTTGTCACCAAGTAGCGAAGCATTCAGGAGGCATACACGAGAGTCAATGGCAGGCAATGTCTAACGAAATGACCACGCATCAGCCTCCGAACCCCAGGGACAGTACGACTGATGACGTAGCCGGAGCATCGAAGTCGGGGTCCAGGTCGGCGAAGGAAGTACGGATCAATGAAGCCCAAAGTCCCATCCCTCTGGCGGCCATGGGTCGAAGTGCAGCACCTCGCCTTGGTCACGCATGCCGGCAAAGTCACACACCGCGGCTGGCCGGCCAGGCAGCAGCGGCGGCCTCGGGGGACGCCGGCGCGCGCCCCTTCCTGCGCAGCCATCCGGAGCTGATTGATCCGGTGGACTGCACGCACCTCTCCGACGGCGCCGACGTCGACCGACTGCTTCCGCTGGACTAGGGTCCGGGCGTACGGGCCGTCCGCAGCCGGCGGCAGTGCGGATGGAAGTGGCCAGTGCCGAGGCCCGAGTGCCCGGCCCTCTTGCGATCAGTGGCCCTATGCTGGTGCCATGACGCAAACGTCGGTCGGCTCCGCCGCAATGCTGGGCGAAATGCTGGCCTCCACCGGCTACCTTGCCGACGAGGGCCTGGCCACCGTCGGCTACCTCGCCCTGAGTATGGAACGGCCGCTGCTGCTGGAGGGGGAACCCGGCACCGGCAAGACCTCCCTGGCCGAGGCCCTCGCACAGGGGTTCGGGCTGCCGCTGATCCGTTTGCAGTGCTATGAGGGAATCGATGCCTCGCAGGCGCTGTACGACTGGGACTTCACCGCCCAAATCCTGCATCTGCGCAGCGTGGAGGCCAGCGGCGGCGCGGGAATGAGCGCGGCCGAGCTGGAAAGCTCGCTCTACGACAAACGGTTCTTGCTGGCCCGGCCCATCCTCAAGGCGCTGCAGCAAAGCCCGGCCGTGCTGCTGATCGACGAAATCGACCGGGCCGACGACGAGTTCGAGGCGTTCCTGCTGGAAGTGCTCTCCACTTACCAGGTCTCCATCCCCGAGTTCGGCACGGTCAGGGCAGACACCGCGCCGATTGTGGTGCTCACCTCCAATCGGACCCGTGACCTGCACGATGCGCTCAAACGCCGGTGCCTCTACCACTGGATCGACCACCCGGGGCTGGCCCGAGAGGTGGAAATTGTGCGCACCCGACTGCCCCAGGTGCCCGCGCTCCTGGCCGAGCAGGTGGTGCGCGTTGTCCAGCAGATCCGGGCCACCGACAACGTGCTCAAGCCTCCCGGCGTGGCCGAAACCCTGGACTGGGCCCGCGCGCTGCACCAGCTCGGCCGGGCCGAGCTGGACCTGGCCTCGGCAGCGGCCAGCATCGGCGCGCTGTGCAAGTACCGCGAAGACACCGAGCGGGTCTCGGCGGCCTTGTCCCGGATGCTCGGCTGAGACATGCCCGCGGCAGAGCACAGCGCCGAGGAGATCCTGTTGGCCTTTGCCGCTGCGGTGCGCGCGGCCGGGGTGAAAGTGACTGCGGACCGGGCGCGCAGCTTCGTCGACGCCGTCAGCAGGCTCGCCCTGGACCACCGCACGGACGTGTTCTGGGCCGGCCGGGCCACCCTGTGCGCCGCACCGGAGGATTTGCCCACCTACCAGCGGACCTTTGAGGCTTGGTTCGAAATCGGGCATTCGGCCGCCCAGCGTCTGGAGGCCTCCGCGACCTCCGTCAGCGCCGCCGCCTTGGACAACGACGACGACGACGGCCCGGAGGGTAGCCGGAACCAGCTGCGGGCGCTCGCCAGCCGCCGGGAGCGGCTGCGGCACCGCGATGTAGCCACGCTTGATGAGGCCGAGCGGGCCCTGCTGCACCGAATGTTCGAGGAGCTGCCGGTGCGCTTGCCCACCCGGCAGACCCGGCGCAAACGCTTGGACCGGCACGGCGACGTCGACCGGGTGCGGACCCTGCGCGACCAGCTGCGCCGTGGCGGGGAACCCGGGCCCCTGCGCCGTGCCAGAGCGCCGCGCAAACTCCGCCGGATGGTCTGGCTGATCGATGTTTCGGGCTCGATGGCGCCATATGCGGACAGCCTGCTGCGCTTGGCCCACCGGGTAGTGGAAGCCGCCCCGCGCCAGGTGGAGGTGTTCACGCTGGGCACGCGGCTGACCCGGGTGACCAGCGCCCTGCGGGTTCCGGACGCAGAAAATGCCCTCGCCCTGGCCGGGCGCGCTGTCCCCGACTGGTCCGGAGGAACCCGGCTCGGGGAGGTGCTGCTGGCGTTCAACGACCGCTGGGGCCAGCGCGTGGTGGCCCGCGGCGCCGTCGTGGTCATTGCCAGCGACGGTTGGGAGCGCGGCGACCCGGCCTTGCTGGGGCGCCAGACCGAACGGCTGCACCACCTGGCCCGGTGCATCATCTGGGCCAACCCGCACCGGGGCAAAGCGGGCTACGAGCCCATACAGCAGGGAATCAGAGCGGTACTGCCACACGTTGACTTCTTCATAGGGGGGCACTCAATGCAAAGCTTCGAGGAGTTGTTGGACGTGGTTGCCAATGCGTGAGGTCTTGGATGATCTGGTCGCCGCCATCGGGGCCGGCCATACAGTGGGGCTCGGTACGGTGGTGCGCACCTTCCGGTCCGCGCCTCGGCCGGCCGGGGCGGCCATGATGGTCGACGCCGATGGCCGCGCGGTCGGCTCGGTGTCCGGCGGCTGCGTTGAGGGCGCGCTCTACGAACTGGCGACCGAGGTCGCCCGGAACGGCCGGCCGGTGCTGCAGCGCTACGGCATCAGCGACAACGTTGCGTTCGAGGTGGGCCTGACCTGCGGCGGGATCCTGGACATCTTTGTCGAGCCGGTCTCCGCCGAGACCTTTCCGCAATTGCCGGACGTGGCCGCCGACGTCGCCGCCGGCCGGACGGTGGCCGTGGTCACCGTGCTCGAACACCCCGATCCGGCCTGGCTCGGCCGCCACCTGGTGGTCCGCCCGGACGGATTCGCCGGCTCCCTGGGCAGCGACCGTGCCGACCACGCTGTCTGCGACGACGTGCAGGGCCTGCTGGCCGCCGGCCGCAACGCCACCCTCATGTACGGGCCGGACGGCCAGCGGCGCGGGGAGGGGATGCGCGTGTTCGCCCTCAGTTTCGCCCCGCAGCCGCGGATGTTGGTGTTCGGCGCGATCGACTTTGCCGCCGCCGTCGCCAAGCAGGGCAGCTTCCTCGGATACCGGGTCACCGTGTGTGACGCACGCGCGGTTTTCGCGACGGCTGCCCGGTTCCCGCAAGCGGACGAGGTAGTGGTGGAATGGCCGCACCGCTACCTGCAGGCGCAGATCGCTGCCGGCCAGGTTGATGAGCGCACGGTGATCTGCGTGCTCACCCATGATCCGAAATTCGACGTGCCGCTGCTGGAGTTGGCGCTGCGCCAGGACGTGGCCTATTTGGGGGCGATGGGGTCCCGGCGCACGCACCACGACCGGCTGGAACGGCTGCGCGAGGCGGGCCTAACGGAGGCCGAGTTGGCCCGGCTCTCCAGCCCGATCGGCCTGGATCTGGGGTCCCGTACGCCGGAGGAAACAGCCGTCTCCATCGCCGCCGAAATCATTGCGTTGCACTGGGGTGGCGGCGGCGGACGATTGAGCACCATGGAAGCCCGGATCCACCACGAGCCCACGGCTGACGCGGACCATGAGGATGCGGGGTACGAACTCCGGTCGACCTAGGGCGCTAACCTCCTCCTTGGAGTAACCTGTGTCACATCAGGACTGGATGCCAGGCAGTCGTGCCCGTCCTCCAAGGCGACAGGAGATCCCAATGGCGAGTTCCAAGACGATCACCGTCGAAGTCGATGATGTGAGCTACACCGACGATGTCGAGCCGCGATTGCTGCTGGTCCAATACCTGCGCGAACGGCTTGGCAAGACGGGCACATTGATTGGCTGCGACACCACCAACTGCGGGGCCTGCACGGTCCATCTGGACGGCGCCAGCGTCAAATCCTGCACCATGTTCGCGGTCCAGGCAGACGGCCACAGCGTCACCACCATCGAAGGCCTGGCCCGGGACGGAAAGCTCGCCCCGCTGCAGCAGGCCTTCCACCAATGCCATGCGCTGCAATGTGGCTTCTGTACGCCGGGCATGATCATGCAATCGGCGTCGCTGCTGGACGAAAACCCGCACCCCACCGAGCAGGAAATCCGGGACGGCCTGGAGGGGAACCTGTGCCGGTGCACCGGATACCAGAACATTGTTGCCGCGGTCCAGGCCGCCGCGGACGGTACGGTTTCCTTGGACGGTACGGTGTCCTCGGACAGCGAAGCCGAAACGGCAGGTGTGGCATGACCACCACCGAAGTCGGCAGGGCCCGCCTCCGCAAGGAAGATGCCCATCTCATCACGGGGCGCTCCAAGTACACGGACAACATCACGCTGCCCGGCATGCTGCATCTGGCGATGGTGCGCAGTCCGTTTGCCCACGCGAAGATCACGTCGGTCGACACCGCAGCCGCTAAGTCTTCCCCCGGCGTCGTTGCGGTGCTCACCGGAGCCGACGTGGCCGCCGAACAGGGAAGCCTGCCCAACGTCTGGCCAATAACGCCGGACCAAAAGGCCCCGGCCTTCCCGTCGATTGCTGTGGATGAGGTGGCCTTTGCCGGCGAGGTGGTGGCCTGCATCGTTGCCCGCAGCGCCGCGGCGGCGCGCGACGCCGTCGAACTCGTGGACGTCAGCTAC
This sequence comes from Arthrobacter sp. Soil736, assembly GCF_001428005.1. Classification (GTDB taxonomy): domain Bacteria; phylum Actinomycetota; class Actinomycetes; order Actinomycetales; family Micrococcaceae; genus Arthrobacter. The sequence goes on along the minus strand of NZ_LMSB01000043.1, from coordinate 6,743 downwards.
GACGAACTGCCGGTGGTAATGGACCTGGAGGAGGCGTTCACGGACAAGGTGCTGGCCCACTCGAGCCTGGACTCTAACCTCTCGGCGACGTGGGTGTTTGACTCCGGCGAGGCGGGCACCGGCAAGCCGATCGCCGCGGCATTGGCGAGCGCCGAGGTCCTCATTGAACGCACCTTTTACCAGCAGCGCCTCATCCCGGCGTTCATGGAACCGCGCTCGATCGTCGTTGACCCCACGAGCGAGCAAATCACCATGTGGTCGTCCACCCAAGTGCCGCATATTCTGCGGCTGATTCTGGCGCTGACGCTGGGCATCCCGGAAAGCAAGGTGCGTGTGATCGCCCCCGATGTGGGCGGCGGTTTTGGCGGCAAGCTGACGGTAATCCCGGAGGAGTTCATCACACTCATGGCGGCCCGGCGGGTCGGCAAGCCGTGCAAGTACACCGAGACCCGCAGCGAGTCCCTGCAGGCGGGCCACCACGGCCGGGCTCAGGTGCAACGGCTGAAGCTCTCCGCCACCAAGGACGGGATCGTCACCGGGCTGGACGTCAACCTGCTGGCGGACATGGGCGCCTACCTTGGCCTGATTGGCTCGGGCATACCGATCCTGGGTGCGTTCATGTACAACGCCATCTACAAGTTCCCGGCGTACCGCCTCGAATGCAACAACATCTTCACCAACAAGGCGTGGACCGGCGCCTACCGTGGAGCAGGCCGGCCTGAGGCCACCTTCGCGATCGAGCGGATGATGGACGAACTCGCCGTCGAACTCGGCATGGACCCGCTGGAGCTGCGGGAGAAGAACTGGATCAAGCACGAGGAATTCCCCTTCACCACCGTCGCCGGCCTCGAATACGACAGCGGCAACTACGAGGCAGCCACGGCGAAGGCGCTGGAGCTCTTTGGCTACGACGCGCTCCGGGCCGAGCAGGTGCGGCGCCGCGAGACCAACGATCCCGTCCAGCTCGGCATCGGCATCTCCACTTTCACCGAAATGTGCGGCCTGGCTCCTTCCCGCGTGCTTGGCGCGCTCAGCTACGCCGCCGGCGGTTGGGAGCACGCCCAGGTGCGGGTGCTGCCCACTGGCAACATCGAGGTGATCACCGGCTCTTCCCCTCACGGCCAGGGCCACGAAACCGCGTGGAGCCAGCTCGTGGCAGACAGGCTCGGTGTGCCGTTCGAAAATGTCGAGGTGCTGCATGGGGACACCCAGAGCTCGCCGCGGGGCCTGGACACTTACGGCTCCCGGTCTCTGACCGTCGGCGGCATGGCGGTGCTAGCCGCGGCGGACAAGGTGATCGAGAAGGCCAGGGTTGTGGCCGCGCACATGATGGAGGCCAGCCAAGAAGACATCGAGTTCGCCGACGGCAAGTTCAGCGTCAGGGGCACCGAGCAGTCCACGGCGCTCGGTGAAATCGCCTTCGCCGTCTTCTCCGCGCACAACCTGCCGGACGGGTTTGAGCCCAGCCTGGATTCGGATGCCACCTTCGACCCGCAGAACTTCTCCTTCCCGCACGGCACCCATCTGGCCGCCATGGAAGTGGACACCGAGACGGGGCAGGTCACCATCCGCAAGTACGTCTGCGTGGACGACGTGGGGGTGGTGGTCAATCCGCTGATTGTGGAAGGCCAGGTCCACGGCGGCCTGGCGCAGGGAATCGCGCAGGCCCTCTACGAGGAGGCCGTATACGACGACGCCGGCACCCTTGTCACGGGCTCGTTCGTGGACTATCTGGTGCCCAGCGCGCCGGATCTGCCGCACTTCACGACGGCGCGCACCGAGACGCCGTCGACCACGAACCAGCTCGGGGCCAAGGGGGTCGGGGAGGCGGGAACCATCGCCTCGACGCCCGCCATTGTCAACGGTGTGCTGGACGCAGTGCGGCACCTGGGCGTGAAGGACATCAAGATGCCCTGTTCGCCGTCGCGCGTGTGGGCCGCCCTTGAAGAAGCCAAGATGACCGGAGGTGTGCAATGATTCCGAGCGCATTCGACTACGCCGCGCCCGCTACGGTCGCGGAGGCGCTGGGCCTGCTGGCCGCCGCTGGCGACGACGTGAAGCTGCTAGCCGGGGGGCAAAGCCTGATACCGGTGATGAAGCTGCGTTTGGCCGACCCGGCGATGGTGATCGATCTAGGCCGGATCGGCGAGCTGTCCGGGGTGCGCGACGACGGCGATGCCCTGACGATCGGTGCCATGACGCCGCACCACCAGATCGCCACCGACCCGCTGATTGCCGCGCATGTGCCGTTGCTGGCAAAGGCCGCGGCAACGGTGGCGGATCCGCAAGTCCGCCACCGCGGCACGTTCGGCGGCGCCCTTGTCCATGCCGACCCGGCGGGCGACCTGCCCGCGCCGGTGCTGGCCGCGGAGGCGACGTTCATCCTGGCCGGTCCAGACGGGGAACGCCGGGTAGCAGCGGCGGACTTCTTCCAGGGGTACTTCACCACCGCCGTCGACGACGGCGAGATCCTCACCCACATCCGCGTGCCGAAGTACACCGGCTGGGGTGCGCACTATGAGAAGTTCACCAGGGTGGCCCAGCAATGGTCCATCGTCGCCGTGGCCGCGATGGTCCGGGTGGAGGGCGGCACCATCGCCGAGGCCCGGATCGGGCTGACCAACATGGCCAGCACCCCCCTGAGGGCCACCGCCGTCGAACAGGCACTGGCGGGTGCCCCGTTGACCCGGGAAACGATCGCCGCCGCCAGCGCGCACGCGGCCGAGGGGACCGATCCTGCCAGCGATCTCAACGGGGACGCGGCCTACCGGCGCCATCTGGCCGAGGTCCTGACAAAGCGCGCCGTCATCGCGGCCGCGGGGCTCTAGCGGATACGGCGAGAGGGAGACGTGGAACTCAAACATCATTTCGTGGTGCCCAGTTCGCTGGATAACACCTGGCATGCCTTCAACCAATTGGAAGACATCGCCCCCTGTTTCCCGGGAGCGACCCTCACGTCCGTGAGCGGCGACCAGTTCACCGGCACGGTCAAGGTCAAGCTCGGGCCCATCGCCATGGTCTACACCGGCACGGGTGAATTCCTGGAACGCAACCAGGACTCGCACACCGTGGTCATTTCGGCCACCGGAAAGGACAAACGCGGCAACGGCACGGCGGGCGCCACGGTGACGGCGGTGCTGACGCCCGACGGCGACGGCACCTCCGTGGACGTGACCACCGACATGACCGTCACGGGCAAACCGGCCCAATTCGGCCGGGGCGTCATCCAGGACATCTCGGACAAATTGCTGGCCCAGTTTGTCCAGTGTGTGATCGGGAAGGTGGGCGACGGGGCCGCCGAGGAACCGGCGGAGCCAGATGAACCCGCCGAGACCGAACCTGCGGAGCCTGAGCCAGCCGAGCCCGCCGGACCTGCGGAGCCTGCCTCCGCAGGTCCGGCGGCACCGGCAGCCCCGCCGCAGGCCGCGGCGCCTGCGCCCACAGCCCCGTCCGCACCGGCAGCCGAATTGGACCTTGGCCCGGCCGTGTGGCCGGTGCTAGTGCGTCGTTATGGTCCCGCGGTGCTTGGCGCTATCTCTGTACTTGCCCTCTTTGTCTGGCTGGCGCGCCGACGCCGTTAGAGGTGAGCCCTTGCCGAGTCTCAGGAACTGCCGAAGGGCCTCGGCCAGCGCGTTACGATATCGGACAGGTCCTCGGTGCTGCGCCCCCAGCCTGGTCAGGGCGGCGACCACCAGAATGTTGCCCGGTCGCGTGTATTCCAGACAGTCCTGCCACCGCGCGTGCCTGCGTCCCTCCGGAGGCATACTTCCTGAAGACCTCGATTGCGCCAGCGCAAGCGCATCGATCTGCGCATCCAGCGACTGCCCCAGAGTCCTGACCTGGGCGTAGCCAATCACGTTCCGGCTCACGGCGCCGCCTTTCAATAATCAGGGCGATGCACGACCGAACTACTGTTCCCAGTCCTGACCGAATGTGGCGACAGCAAGCAAGTCCGCGAGTATCGCCCGTCACGACAGACCAGATACGTCCTGCTCAAGCTTGTCTACGAGGCGTTTCACTTCCTTGCTAAAGACTCGTCCCACGACCTCATCACTAAATCGCTCGGCGTCCCTCTACATGGAAAACCTCAGTCAGCAGCTGTCTCTTTTACGACCTGAGTCTCAGGCTGTGGTCTGCATGTGTTCGGCAGGGCCGTCTGGCGGGGTGGTGGTCTCCCAGGGTGCCGGGGAAGCCAGTGGTGCGGGCCGCCGCGCTCCCGTCCCTGAAGGTTCGGAACCGCGGACAAGCCTCTGAACCGTGCGTTCGCTGCCGGTACCGCCGTCGGGCTGGGCCCGAGTCCCGCAAGGTTCCCTGGTGGTTGACCGAAGCTCCCAAATAGGGGCGGAACCGCCGTCGACATCGGCGCTGGCCCCGGCGTAGGCTGGCAACATCGGCGCATGTGCCCGGTGACTCTGCGTCGATACCTCAATCGATGAAGGAGGACCAATGAGTGCCGTACGTGAATTCATGACTACGGATGCACAGTGTATTAAGGAGAACCAGTCCCTCGTAGATGCCGCACGGATGATGCTGGATCTGGACTGCGGATCGTTGCCGATCTGTGGTGACGACGGCAAGTTGAAGGGCATGATCACTGACCGGGACATCGTACTCAAGTGCGTTGCCGTTGGCCGTGATCCACGCGAGATGCTGGCCCGCGACCTCGCCACCGGTGCGCCCCGCTGGATTGACGCCGATGCGAACGTTGACGCCGCCATCGAAATGATGGAAAAGTACCAGATCCGGCGGCTCCCGGTCATTGCTGACCACAAGTTGGTCGGCATCATCAGCCAGGGTGACATCGCGCGCAACTACTCGGAGGAGCGTGTGGGCGAACTGGTGGAGCACATTTCGGAACGCAAACGAATGCAGTCGAGCAGTTCATAAAGTCAAGCAATTCATCAGCAAACAAGCGCCACGGAGTACTCTCCGTGGCGCTATTTTGTGCCCGCTCATGGCCTTGTCCGGGGCTTACACGGGGAAACGTATCCAGCTGATTTTTGGGGCTTCCCAGGCAACGAGTTTATCCTTCCCCACCTCGATCATGTTGCCTGAACCCTTCCAGAGCCGGCACTGGTCTTTGTACGTGGAATCCATCGTCGCCCAGATAGCCATCGTTGATTGCCTCGCTGCTTGCCGGATCAAACTGAGCTATTCGACTCATCGGGGCAAGAAGTTGGCCAGCCGAAAAGGACTATGTCCTTTGTGGGCAAATGGGGGCTTGTATCAGCTTGAGGCTAGCCGGTTTCTTCCCCCGGAAGAATTCGGCTCCATGCGCCTCATCGTAGGCCTTCACGGGCTTATGTCCTCACAAGCGGAGCAGGCATGACCTACGGTGGAGGACCCCACAAAGCGGCTGACCACGCATGAACCCCACGTACAGGGATTCTGAAGGGGGACCGTTCGGTTACGAAGTCGTAGGAGTCAAGGCCATTGGGGTCACGCAAGAATTTGAAAGCGACTTCGGTGCAGAACAGGCCGCCGACCTCCTCGCCTCATGGGGTTGGTCCTCGCGACCGGATTTAACCATGGACAGTCACGCCGAGAAAGAAGGTCAAAGAAGCATGACCAGGGAAACGCTCACCATCAAATCCCCCCGCAGACTCGCTCAGCTTCATCGGACACAGCCTGGACACCGACCGCATCGGGCCACTTTGCGCGTGGACCTCCTCCGGCACGCCGGCGGCGAACTGGGCTACGCCCGAACCAGAATGATGGTGTCGGGAGCCGGGGAACGGCTGGCGCTGAGGCAGATTCCCCCGGTCACTACAGGGTCAGCGCGACAGTCCTGGCCCAGCTCGTTCGCACGATCAATCGGACGTAACCCGAACATTTGTCATGTAGCCATCCCCCAAGCGAAATGAATGGGTATGAAGAAAACGACCACCTAGCTGAGCACCGCTCCCCCGGAACCTGCGGGGTCATGTCGTCAAGGCCAGGCGCGCCCAAGAAGGATTACACGGCGGAAAAGCGGCGAGGCCGCGGGAAGGAAGGAAACGGCCACAAGAACAGCCAATGATAACTAAATACTGCACAGCTGACACCCGTCACAGTGCTCTCGGGGACAAGGTGTGTACAGCGTCCGCAGTCAGAGGCCAAAGGCCCCTGACCTGCGGAAACACTGTGCCCGAGGTGGGACTCGAACCGCATTCCCGTCCGGGTAAACACTGGGAAGTCCCGAAAACATAGGCAATCCGGTATATATCAAGCTGTTTGTGACAGCGGGTTGGTTTTGTAGTTGATGCCGGCGTGGGACGGGGCGGCTGGTGCGGTGGGTTTGTTTCGGTACCGGTGGGGATGTCGTGCGTGGCAGCGATGTCGTGCGTGGCAGCAGATTCCGCGGCGCTGAAGGCGAGTTCGGCGCCGTCGAA
>NZ_LMSB01000043.1:0-270 GCF_001428005.1 Arthrobacter sp. Soil736 | reverse complement strand
CAGGTCCCGGAATCGGCGGGGAAAGTCCAGGTCGTATTTCACGGTCTTGAACAGGGCTTCTGAGTACGGGTTGTCGTCGGAGACCCGTGGCCGGGAGTRKGACAGKGTGATGCCGAGGGACTGGGCAAGCTGAGCGGTGGTGCCGGCCCGCATCGGTGCGCCGTTATCGGCGTGGAGCACGGCAGGGTGCTGTCGGTTTTCGGTGACCGCGCCCTTGATCAGTGCGCCGGCGAGGGACGCCGTTTCGGTGTGGGACGCCGTTTCGGTGTG
>NZ_LMSB01000042.1 GCF_001428005.1 Arthrobacter sp. Soil736 | reverse complement strand
AGGAAATAGAGGGGAACAGCGTAAGGCACGCCAATAATTTAGTGGCTACAAATGGTGATACAAAAGAAGGGCCCCGGCCCGGAAACTCAACGATCCCCGGGCCACGGCCCCACGTAACTTCGGGTTAGTGCCTCATCGAGACGTGGAAATTCAGGGGAGAAGGACTTGCCGGTCGAAGGGGTTAGTGTGCCCGGGATGAGCTGGATCGATCAATCTGGACAGCCGCCCTTCCTGCCCGAGCTCACTTTTTGGAGGCCGTCATGCCAAGTCCGGCGCGACGGTCCCGCTTCTCGGTGAGGGTCGGCCGCGCATCCTACACATGTGGAGATAGGAATTCGTCCCGCGGCAAGAGCGTATAGAAAGTCCAGGCCATGAAGTTCACGTTCATTGCAGTCGGACTGGCCGTGGCCGGCATTAGTCTGATCGGCTTGGTCACAGTCACGATGGGGACCTGGGTAATGGCGACGCTCCAAAAGATCCGTACCGAGGAGCTCGCCTAAGAGGAAGACGACGACTTGGAACTAGAGCTCATCAAGGTCCGCACTCGAGGGGAAGAGCTTTGTGCGGCAAGATACTGTTCAAGCTGACCATGTTCGGGTTGCGCAAGCTCTAATGCCTCGGCGAAGCCGGGAGGGTGGAACCTCCCGGCTCATCGACTCCTGCTGGCCCGCCGGTAGCGCTCGTGCGCCTTGCCGACCTGCTCCTGCCAGAAGTCCATCTCGTCCTGCCGGGACGGATCGAAGAAGTGCTCCTGCTCAGCCAGCTTGAAGAAGCCCTTGCCCGGGCCGTTCTCTGCCATGCGCTTCACCAGCGACGTGAGCATGAAATCCGGGTTGATCGGCCAGTCCTGGATGTCGATGCGGCCGAGCAGTTGGCCCATCTCGCCGCGGCTCTGGTCAGTTGTCAGGTCGAACCCGGCAAGTCCGGTTGCATCCATCAGGGCTTTGTTGAACTCGCCGTAGGTAGTCAGGCCGCCGTCACGGGCGACCCGCTTCAGGATCTCGTGCCCTTCGACGACCAGTTCTTTCAGTTCTGATTCGGTACGCTCCGCCATACTGCCCTCTAATCGTCTTGCGGCCAGCCTAACAGCGGCCGTTGCAGGGCTCGGGGAGGCGGCTCGCCGGGGCAAGGAATTAGGCATGTCGGGAAGACGCGTTCCGGATTCGACAGTAGTTGTCCTGGCAACACTGTCGACGGCACATAAAGTCAGATGAGAGACTGTCGCGTTGTGGTGGCCGCCAATTGATGAAGTGGGGAATTCATGAAGATCAAGGTTTTGGCCACGGCGCTGGGGGGTGCCGCGCTGCTCTCCGGCTGCGGCGCAACCGTGCAAAAGGACGCCTCGTACAAAGACGTTATGGCTCTGCGGGACGCGTACGTGGCCGCCGCAGTCGTGAAGGACCCGAAATGCGAGGACAAGCCCACCCAGGACGCGAAGGCTGACCAGGGCTGGCAGGCAACAACGTGTGGCGCCAACACCGTCCTCGTGACCTTCGACAACAGCGCTGCTCTGGAGAAGATGGTAGCCCAGGACGTGAAGTTCAAGGAGGCCAGAGACGCCATCCTTGTCGGTCCCAACTGGGAGGTCCGAGGCCCCGAGTTCGAGGTCAAGGATCTTCAGGCCAAGCTTGGCGGCCAACTGAAATAGCACGCCGACCCGGGGAGCTCTCCGGAGCGGTCCGTACACATTGGGAGCATGACGCTAACCCACCTGCCAGGGGTGGAAGAAGAGATCCCCTCCGACGAGATTCCCCTGCCCGCGCAGGTCATCTACCTGCCCTAGTAGGCACCTGCTTGATAACGCGTTCCTTCCCAGATCACAACGGTGCCGGCACGGGTTTCAATCAGGCCGTCGAGCCGAACCCGTCCAGCGCTTCCGGGCCGGCCGGTATCGAAGCCGCAACGAGAACGCCACGCCGAGCACGTTTCAGCCCAAAGCGATCCCTCGACGATAAACCTGTGGCGTTTCAATCGGCCCAAGTTTCGGGTCTGAGTCGTCGGGGTAGCATCGGGTTCTCCTTCTTGGTGTTTCGGCGCTGGGGGCGGGCAGAATGGCCCAAGGCGCCACGCTGGGGTTGACTTTCTTGGCGTAAGGCATTGACTTGAGACCCAAGGTGACCCGGCTCCCGACACGCGGCCGGAGGAAGAGCTCGGACGGGAGCTGGCGACACGATCATCGGGAACGAGCGCAGGCCAAGGGATCGCGGCCCGCCTCAGCGGGATGGAAGTCCATGCAGATCCTGGCAGAGACATCGGCAAAGGGGCCGAGCTCGCCAAGGAGTTCAACGCCCCTGCGGGCAGTTGCCACGGCGGTGCCCGCCCGACAGATTCCGCTCCAGATTCTTCTCAGTCCAGCATCGGGATGTGATGGCCTTCGGATCTCGAAGGCCGCGGGCCGATGTGACTTCGGAGTTGGGGGGAACTCTGTATTGTGGTTCACCCTCTTGGGGAGTCTTGCATTCCACCGAGCGACACATGAAACGCAGGAGGAGAGATGGCCGAGAAACCTGACCGCAGTGCAGCGTCGCTGTGGCTCGGCACGGCACCGACGACGGATTATGCGGCCGTATCCGGGGACGTGGAAGTCGACGTGGCAATTCTGGGCGGAGGGATCGCCGGGCTCACCGCAGCGCTGGCGCTCAAACGCCGGGGTCTCACCGTTGCCGTCGTCGAGGCCGGACGGATCGGCAACGGCGTCACCGGGAGCACAACGGGAAAGGTCACGTCGCTGCACCGCCTTGTGTACACCGAGCTTGCCGCCTCGCATGGCCCCGACATCGCGCGCGCTTACGGCCAGGCGAATCAGCAGGCGATCGACCATGTGGCCCGGACCGTGGCGGCCGAGAGCATCGACTGCGATTTCCGGAAGGTGTCCAACTACACCTGCACGGAGGATCCGGAGGCCCTGGGAAGGCTCCGTGACGAGGCCGATCTCGCCGCCGAACTAGGGCTTCCCTCGACCTACACGATCGACGTGCCATTGCCGTACGAGACCCGGGGCGCGGTGCGCTTCGATGACCAGGCACAGATCCATGCCGTGAAATACCTCCAGGGTCTTGCCCGCGCAGTACACGGCGGCGGCAGCTTCGTCTTCGAGGAATCACCGGTCCGCCACGTCCGCGATAGATCCCCCGCTGAAGCCGAAACGGACGGTGGCATCATTCGCGCCCGGGACATTGTCGTGGCAACAAATCTGCCGATCGGGGATGGCGGCCGATTTGCCGAGCGCTGCCTCCCGCACCGCTCGTATATTGTCGGGAGCCCCGCCACGTCCCTCGGCGCCGATGCAACGTTCATTAGCGCCGACGAGCCTCTGCGCTCGATCCTGACGACCGTGCAGGACGGTACGCACTACCTATTGGTGGGAGGCGAAGGCCATCCACTTCCCAGCTCTGGCGGATCGGCCGAACGGTTCGACCGGCTGGCCGCCTTCGCACGGGACCGCCTGGGAGCCGGCGAACCGGCATACCGCTGGTCGACCCAGGACGCGATGCCCACGGACGGCCTCCCTTTCGCGGGGCCGATCAGTCCAGCCTCCCAGCACGTCTTCGTGATCACGGGGCTGCGGAAATGGGGGCTGACGAACGGCACAGCGGCGGCGCTCGTCATCGCTGATCTCGTTTCGGGCCACGCCAACCCATCGGCAGGTCTCTTCGACACCAACCGGACCGTTCCGTTGAAGCCGCCTCCGTCGCCCGAGGCGCCGCCGACGGAACCTCCCGTCTTGAAACCGGGACAGGGATCGGTCATCGACGCCGACGGGGAGAGGCTGGCCGTCTACGCCGACACCGAAGGAACAACTCATTCGCTCTCGGCCACATGCACGCATATGGGCTGCACCGTCCAATTCAATTCCACGGACTCGACGTGGGACTGCCCCTGCCATGGCTCGAGATTCTCCCTCCAGGGGTCCGTGATCCAAGGCCCCGCAGCAAAGGGCCTGCCTGGGCGCGGTGGAGCGGAGCCTGTTTGAGTGTCTCGTTGGAGCTGTGGATATCTCTCCAAGGAACCGGGATACTGCTCGGGCTCACGACCAGGAGCCCAAGGACACGGCTGCCAGCCGAAACGCTGCGGAGGAACCGGAGCTTGGGGCAGGCACGTCGAAGGCAGCTACGGCAAGGCAGGCAGACAGCAGGCCGGCACGCCGAGCATGAGGAAGGCCAGTACGCCGCGCCCGACGTTGGCACAAGCAACGGTTGATGGACCCCGGCGTCACTTCGGAGGAAAGGATAACGACAGGCCAACCCCGACGACCTGGACCGGGAACTCAGGATCCGCCGATGCCGAGGGCGGTTAGCAGCACCAGCACGATGGTGGTGACCGCGAACAGGCCATGCACGTAGACGAGCGGGACCGGAAGATGCGCTTCCGGGGTGGTCTCCTTGCGGCTGCGCCTCCAGCGCAGGAACATCACATCCCCAAGGATGGCGACGATGACCAGCAGGCCGAAAGCGATCCAAGTCAGGACGTCGATGTCGATGATGAGGTACACGATCCACAGGACCAAGCCACTGGCCGCGAGCAGGAAGTGGCTGAAGATCAGCGGCGGTACGAGTCGCGTCGGGATGCCGGCATCACCTTGGGCGGGGCGCAGCCCGCCTCTGCTTAGCCACATGCCGAGCATGGTGAACCCCAGGCCTGCGGTAATGATCCAGGTGACGAGCGCGGCGATGCCCATGGAATTAGTCCTTCGCTGTAGAGGTGGGGCCGAAGCCGGCGGCCTGGTCCTTTTCGTCGGCGACGCGGACACCGTATTGGAAGGCGAGTTTGCCGCCGAGGTACCCGGAGACGCCAAGTGCGGCGACACTGAGCGCCGACAAGACAATCAGCCCGGCCGGCACGGGCCCGTGCTGGCCGAGCCTGAGGAGGAAATTCACCAGGTAAGCGATGGTGATGGTGAGGTTCAGGCTCATGTGTACCAGGGCGGTGCGGAAGGCCCGGGTGCCGGTGGGGATGGCGAACAGGTCCAGGAATCCGAGAAGGGCGGCGGCTGCCGCGCCCAGCACGCCGACGGCGATCAGCCACCGTGACCCTGTCGCCAGTGCGGCAGCGTCGCCGCTTGCGATGAGGGAGCCGAGGTCGAAGACGAGGCTGGCCACCCACGCCCCGATCGGCACCGTGACCAGGATGGGGTGGAACGGGTGGCCGTAGGGACCGGCCAGGACTGTAACCGGTTCCTTGGCCCGAGGCATGTCATCCATCAATACCTCCCCTTGGCAGACAATAACGGGCCGCAGCTACGAGACGATCATGGCCTTCCGCCGGGGCTATTTCAATGACGACCGCCGGGCGTGTTCTGCCGCGAGAACGGATGGGACGGGAACGGAGGCAGGCAGCGCCTGCCGGCGCGCCCCATTGGGGTTGACTTTTTGGGCGTAGGGAATTGACTTGAGACCCAAGATGACCCCGGCTGCCGACACGCGGCCAAGGGCTGAGTTCGGAGGAGTTGGCGATGACAGACATCACGATTATCGGGAACGGGAAGATGGCGCGGGGGCTTGCGGCCCGCGCGGCAGCGGCGGGAAAGTCTGTGCAGATCCTGGGCAGAGACATCAACAAAGCGGCCGAGCTTGCCAAGGAGTTCAACGCCACCGCCGGCAGTGCCACCGAGATACCCGCCGGACAAATTGTCGTGCTCGCTTTGCCGTTCGACGCCGCGAAGGAAATTGTATCCCGCTACAACGATGCCCTCACGGGCAAGGTGGTTGTCGACATTACCAACCCTGCCAACTACGAGACCCTTGATTCGCTCGTGGTCGCACCCGGTACCTCGGCCGCCGAGGAAATCGCCGCCCTCACCGGTGCCGATGTCGTCAAGGCCTTCAACACCACATTCTCCAGCACCATGGCGGCAGGTAAGGTATCCGACCAGCCGCTGGACGTCTTCATTGCCGGAGATTCCGCGGAGGCCGTCACCGCCGTCTCGGAGTTCGTCACGGCTTCCGGGATGCGCCCGATCAGCGTCGGCGGGCTGCACCACGCGCGTGAGCTTGAGGGCTTCATGCTGCTGGTAATGGGCATGCAGGCCAACCCCGACCTCCCCGATTTCAACTGGAACACCGGGCTCAAGATCCTGAGCTAGCAGCCCCAAGGAACTAGTTAACCGTGCTGTTGACTGCCATTGCCGGCGTAGTGGCAAGCGTAGGGCCGGGCAAAAAATAATGTGTCAGATGCCCGGCCGTATGTGGAGGCTGTGCCGGCTCTTCGAGGTCGGCCCGGCGGGCGGCTGACACTGATGCGACCTCCCACGCGAAACCGTCCGGGCCGAGGGCGTGACGCCGTTTCGAGGATCACTTTCCTTATGCCGTTGGAGTACGGGCTTCCTCTGGTTCAGGGGCGGTGAACTGCAGCGCTACTTGGCGCGTCTTCCGCAGCGCTTAGCGGCCGGAGGACGCCCGTTTGAGGGTCCAACGCGCATCCAGAAGTGCTTTTGAGTGCCCGCGTCACCGCTGGCCTCGACACGCCCGTTTAACCTGTGACTGTTAACGGAGAATGGCAGTTAAACGCAGTTCAAGATGGCGGTTTTCGAACCGTTCGGCTGTGGACTATATCCGCTGCTTGCCGGCATTCTGTGATCACTGGTGTCGCTCTAAGTGGGGGGATGCGGCTCGACTAGCTTGTGAGTGCTCGGGACCGTCTATAAAACGTTGCTTGGGACATTCCGAGATCGCGGGCAACCTGCGCAGCGGGGTCGCCGCCTTCGACCAGGCGGACAGCACTTCTTATCTGACTGTCAGTGACCCTGCGGGGCCGGCCGCCAAGGTCCCTTCCGGCTTCTCTGCGTTTGCTGATGGAATCGGTGACGCGTTCGCGTTTGATCTCGTGTTCCATTTGCGCGAGAGCGGCCATGATCGTGAACAGCATCGACCCCATGGGTGTCGCGGTGTCCACGTCGCCACCACCAAGATTCAGGACGCGCAGGCCCGCAGCCCCGTCCAGGCTCGCGATCTTCGAGGGCGGCACACCCCGCCGATACTTTTCAATCCACTCTCCGTCCGAATCACGCTGAGCATGAATGCCGAAACTGCTGCCACCGCTTCAAACTTCTGTCGCAGCTGGTGACCAAACTTGCCATCTGTTTGCGTAATCACTCATGAGGTTTCTCTATTCTTTTGATAATTGTTCCCGTACTTTGAGCTCAATTATCCAAACGCTTGCTGGGGAGCAACGATGCTTTTTGGGGGACGGCGCGCAGCGCGCCACTTATCTGCACATAAATCTGTCCGTGACACAATGCCGACGTCCTTGGTTTGCCAAGGCTCTTTTGGCTCTTTATCGGATTCTGGCTTGAACCTTCGGACGGCTGAACAGTTTTCCTTGTCCGCGGCTACGAGCATGGGTTCGAGGGGCTGACGTGGCGCGGTCCTTCCTAAAGTCTGCAGGCATTGCGTTTGCTCTGGTCCTCGCGACCGTAACTCAGCTCATCGGTCCTGCGGGACCGGTTCAGGCTACAAACAGCCTCGCTAACGAAATCGCTTCGGTAGCCAGCGCGCCCTTCGAGGTCACGAGTGCGGGGGCCAAAGACGTGCTGGTGGCCTCACTGAAACCAGCCGCGTTGAAGACCCCTGGGCCGGCCCGGATCGACGCGGTCGCGGGAACGGTCCGCGGCTACGTCGACGGCGTGCGCTACCGGCAGGACTTTAACGGTCAACAAGCATTCCTCGATGACCACCAGCTGATCTCCCACCTGGACTCCGCGGTGAGCAAAGCCACGGACGCGGCAGCCAAAGAGATCCTGTCCTCGGCTTTGACAGACCTGCTGCTCGCGGACCGCCTGACCTCCGAGACGCGGTGAGCAAAGCCACGGACGCGGCAGCCAAAGAGATCCTGTCCTCGGCTTTGACAGACCTGCTGCTCGCGGACCGCCTGACCTCCGAGACCGCCGTTGCGGACGCGCGAACCGCTCTCTCTTCGCCAACGTCTTCAAATGTGATGCTCAACGCCTCAGACCGGACAGATGCGGAGCGGGAGCTGGCGTCGGCTGAGAAGGCGCTCGAACAGGCGCGTGCTGCCCTCGCTGAGGGCTTGCCCGTTGCCGCCGAAACCCATTTCGGGACAGCCTAGCGGCACGGCACGAACGCGCTGGCCGACCTCGGCATCACGTACGACGGTGACCGCGACGGGGACGGCATACCTGACCGTGCTGAGCTCACCGTGGGTGCCTCGCCACTGTCCCTCGATACCGACGGTGACGGGCTGCGGGACTCCTTTGAGTTCAATGCAATGGCTGTGTTTGCCTTGAATAAGGCGGACACCGACGGCGACGGCGTGCAGGACGCCGAGGAAGAGCACGACGGCGATGGGCTGACTGCGGCAGGGGAGCAGTCGGCAGGAACTTCCGCTGTCGATCACGACACGGACGGCGACGGTATCACTGACGGTCAGGAGCCGACCCAGGGAACAGATCCGCTGCTGGCCGACACCGACGGCGATACCTTGAGGGACGGCGTAGAACTCCGCGCTCAAACTGACCCGACCAACCCCGATTCTGACGGTGACGGCGTCCGGGACGCGGATGAACTGCTCTCTGTCTCTGTGGAGGGTCCCGAGCGCGCCTCGGCGGAGGTAGTAGGAGCCGGTCAGTCCGCGCGGATGAACTGCTCTCTGTCTCTGTGGAGGGTCCCGAGCGCGCCTCGGCGGAGGTAGTAGGAGCCGGTCAGTCCGCTCTTGGTGCCCGGATCGCCAAAGTCCCTGCCGATGACCTGCGCACGAGGGCGGCCGCAAAAGTTGGGCCCGCCTTCGAGTTCGAGTCCCCAGGTGAGGGGATGGTCCAGGCGCACATCACGTTGCCTTATGACGCAGCCTCCCTGCCGTCGGGTGAGGCCACCACGCGCGCCCGCGTCTTCTGGCTGGACGAAAACGCCAACGCCTGGGTTCCGGTAAAAGCCGACCAACGCGTGGACGCTGCTGCCGGTACGGTCACGGTCACGGTCACGGTGGACCACTTCTCTACCTACGCGGTCTTCGACATCGTCAACTGGGGCCAGACCTGGGAAGCGAAGGAGAACCCGTGCCGGGTACGCACGGACGGCGGGGGAGACGACGTCGTCTTCCTTGACCTCGCCCTTTCTATCGACTCGTCCGGGTCGATGAGCTGGAACGACCCAGAGGGCCTGCGTCGGGACGCCGCGAAGATTTTCGTCGACGCGCTGCTGCCCGAGGACCGCGCGGCCGTCGTCGATTTTGACAGCGGGGCCCGTGTGCTGCAGTCCCTGACGACGAACAAGGACGCGGTCAAGGGAGCCATCGATCGTATCGACGACTTTGGCGGCACGAACATCTCCGCCGGCGTCGGCACCGCAAACAGTGTCTTGATTAATAACAACGACCCGGACCGCGGGCGGGTAATGATCCTGTTGACTGACGGTGACGGATCGTGGAACCCGTACTACCTGAATCAGGCCAAGCAGGGCTACATCACGATCTACACCATCGGTCTCGGAAGTGCCGTGAACACCGGCCTGCTCAGCACCATCGCCTCCGAAACGGGCGGCAAGTACTACCAGGTCGCCAGCGCCGACCAGCTACCGGAGGCCTTCCGCCGCATCAGCGATGACACCGGCGGCGACGAGGGAGTCACGCTCGATAGCGACAAGGACGGCCTCAACGACTGCGTCGAAATCCAGGGTGCGCACAGCCCCGGCACGGCACTGCGCTACACATCAGACCCCTTCGACGCCGACACGGACAAGGATGGTCTACCCGACGGCGACGAGGTCCGCCCGCTCGGTACCGCCGTCGGCATCCCGACAGCATCAGACACTTTCCAGGTACTATCCGACCCCGCAAAGGCCGACACCGATGGCGACGGGCTCACTGACCCCGCAGAACTCGACGAGGACACTTCGGTGTGGCGCGCCGACACCGACTCCGACGGGCTTGGAGACTCCGATGAACTGAGCTGGACCACTGACCCCCTCGCCGGCGACACGGACGGCGATGGGTACGGCGACGGCACCGAGGTGGCACAGGCGGGCGCCGGATTCAGCCCCGTCGTCTTCGATGACCCCATGAGCCCGGACGAATGGGCCAGCGAGTTCGCCAAGGGTGCCGCCCTCGGCGATGCGGGCGACGGCACAACTGTGCCTTACCTGCTCGGGACCATAACTTCCTCGGCCACCAGCTTCATCCCCGTGGTCGGATGGATCGTCGGGGCTGTCCTCGACCTGCGCGACCTTCTCGCCAACACCGTAAAGGGCGACTGGGTCGCCGCCGGCATGTCCCTCGCCGGCGTAGTCCCATACGTGGGCGATACAGCGAATATCATCGCGAAGGTCACCAAGTTCCTTGGCCGCAGCGCACACCTGATCGACGACGTTGTCGCCGCTATCGCCAAGCTGGAGGAATTCCCGGCAAGTGCCCGGGCGCAGATCATTACCGGGATCAACAGCAACTGGGACGCCCTCCGCAAGGCGTCCCCGGGCATGAGCGAAGCCGGTTTCCTGCGCCTCGCCTCCTCACGGCAGGGCGCGGACCACATAGTCGACGCCCTCAAGCGCTCCAACACCCGGTGTTGGGACCTCAATCCCCTTTGTTAGCCACTGGCGGGACGCCGAGGACGCCGTTGCGGGCCTCCTCAACGTCGCGGCAGGCCAGCGTCAGGTGTACCGCGCAGCGCCCGGTTTCACTTTTGGGCGCTATGCCGACATTCTTGACCGCGCAGGTGACATGCATGAGGTCAAGTCCGGATTCGTTCCCTTCCGCTCAAGGATTCTGCGCCAAATTGAGAAGGATGCCGCAATCCTCGCGGATCCTGACAACGATGTCCTGGGGGTAGTCTGGCACTTCGTGGGCGGCCGATCCGGCTCGCTTGGTGCAGATCCGCGCGTGCTGGAGTTGCTTGACACGAAGGGTATCCCCTACGTTATTCATCTGCCATGACTAACTATCGCGATCTAACCAAACCCGAGGCCGCAGCCGCCCTCCAGGAGTTTCTCGACGAACGCGAGCCGGCACTGGCGCGGCTCCGGGAGCTCCTGGTGGCTGACGGCCAAGACCCGGCTGCGCTCCTTGATGGCACCCCTGAAAGCTTTGTCCCCTTGTGGCGATGGTTGCTGTCCCGCCTTAATGGCCCCGACGCCCCCGGCGCTACGGACCCTGCCTCCATGGGGCGGCTGGCCTGGCCCTCATGGGAACGGTACACAACTGAGGAGGAGGGGGTCCTGTCCTTCGAGTCCCTAACGCTTCTCGATGGTCTTGTGTCGTATCTCGCGGCTGTCGTGAAGGACCGTGCACCTGCAGCCCGATGGGAGATTGCCCGGAGTCCCATTAAGCGCTACGTCCATAACAATCACCCTGTATTGGTCAGCGGCGCGGGGGAGAAACACAACTTCCTGCCGGGGCTGCCCATGGCCCACGCATGCGGGGCCCTCCTCGGGGTACGAGAGTCGCCCGAGGATGCGATAGCAGTGTATGCGCGGAGGCTGATCGAACAATTAAACGAGGCCGAGGGGGTAACTGCAGAACCTTTGAAGCCGGAACCGCTGGTTGAGGTTGAGGACATTCGCGACGAAGCGGGTGGGTACGACTTCGAAATCGGTCTGGGCGAAGAACTCGCCCACGAACGGTCGGCCGACGTCGACCGTCTAGTCCGCGACCTATCGCGCGAGGACGGCGTCAAGAAAGTCCTCCGCGAGGACCGGGACATGATTCTGGTGCGCGCACCATCATGGAGCTCCGACACGCTTCAAGCCTGGATCCTGCGGCGATTTTGACGATTAGCATTCGCTAGATTTTTGGGCAACCGTAGGCGGTGCATGCTGCGGCCGTCAGTTTTCCTTGCCCACCCAAAGCGTCCGACTAGGTTGGTTCCACAGCAGTCTCCCGTCCTGCTAGGCAGGTTGCCTTCACCTGGCAAGCCCGCTGGACAATTCTGTGTGATGAACGTGCGCATCGGTGCGTAGGGTCGCGGGCACGCGGAGGGGACACGGAAGGCGAGGCGTACCGCTCGTTGAGCGAGAAAGGTCTCGAGGGACATTCGGGTGGTGGAAAAGATCGGCGTTGCTGGAAACCCCTCGCCGGTGGTGACCACGAGAACGGCATTGTCGATCCAGAGAACGCCCGGTGCACTGTGGAACCGCCTACTGGTGCCGGGAAGAGCGTCCCTGGTCATTGACATCTCTATCCCCGGAGCGCACGATCGGCTCAAACGATCGGGGGTCCCGGATGCCAGAAGGAACAGACGGTGGGAGCGGGGCAGGCCAGGATATGAGCGCGATTCGCGAGCTGGCGGATCGCGTCCGGGGAGAGTTGCTGGCCCCGGGCCACGAGGACTATGACCGCGCGCGGCGCGTTTTCAACTTCATGATTGATCGCCGGCCAGCGGCGATACTTCGGTGCGCAGGCGTGGCTGACGTCATCCAGGGCGTGCTCTTCGCCCGCATGCAGCAATTTCCGCTTTCAATCCACAGCGGTGGGCATGGCGTGGCCGGTTCCGCGGTATGCGAAGGAGGGCTGATGCTCGACCTCTCCGGGATGAAGGGCGTGCGCGTTAATCCTGATCGACGCACGGCCCAGGCGCAGACCGGATTGTTGCTCGGCGAATTCGACCATGAGACCCAAGCGTTTGGGCTGGCCACGACCCTGGGAGTTGTCTCGGTCACCGGTATTGCCGGCCTTACACTCGGCGGCGGCCTCGGGTGGCTGAACGGCAAGCATGGTCTAGCCTGTGACAATGTTCTCGCGGCCGACGTTGTCACCGCCGACGGGGAGCTCGTTACCGCCAGCGCGACCGACCATGATGACCTGTACTGGGCCCTCCGCGGGGGTGGCGGGAACTTCGGTGTGGTTACGTCGCTGACCTACCAGCTCCATCCGGTCACCACTGTGCTCGCGGGCGGCCTGAGCTTCCCGCCGGAACAGGCCCGCGATGCGCTCCGGTTCTATCATGGTTTCGCGAGCGGGGCGCCGGATGAGCTGTCGATGGCCGGCTCGGTGTCCCGTCATCCGGAGGGCGGCCCCGCCGTCTCGATAGCCGTGTGCTACTGCGGCCCGCTAAATGAGGGGGAGCGTGTCCTCCAGCCCCTGCGGGACTTTGGCAGTCCCGTTGGCGGGGAGATTGGCCCGCTGGCCTACCAAGCGTTCCAGAGCGGACCCGATGCAGGTTTCCCGCCCGGCCGTCAGCACTACTGGAAGTCGAGCTACCTCAAGGACCTCTCCGACGAAGCGATCGAAGTGCTGCTGGAGTTCGCGGCGACCAGCCCGTCGCCTTACACGGGGATCGGGTTGCAGCAGATGACCGGAGTGGCCAGCCGTGTGGATCCGCAGGCTACCGCGTTTGCCCACCGTGATCGACAGTACGATTTCCTGATCCTGTCCCAGTGGGAAGATCGAGATGATTCCGATCGCAATATCGATTGGACTCGCCGCTGTTTCGAAGCGATGCGCCCGTACCTCAAAGAAGCGGTGTACGTGAACAACCTCGGCGACCAGGAGCATGACCGCGTGCGGGACGCTTATGGCGTCAATTACGAGCGGCTGGCTGCGGTGAAGGCCCGCTACGACCCCGAGAACGTCTTCCGCCTCAACCACAACATTGCCCCGGGCATTGGGATTTAGATTGGCCATTCCGGTCCTCTGCGTCATGACTGCGGCGTATACAAACATCGTCTGACCTGATCCGGAGCAGCACGGTCTGGTCAGACCCGCCCTCCTGCCCGTCGGCCGCGCCGCCTACCAGCCCGCCATCCCGGTACGGCATTGTCCAGCGCCGTTGCCTTCTGGATCTCGAGTTCACCGCGACGGGCCTTGTATCGCTGGGCGTGCAACCGCACGCCGAGATCATGCTCCTCGCCAACAATGACCGCCTTGTGCCGCGGCCAGTCATGGCCGGCCGCCCGGTAGGCGACCAGAGCAGCGAGCCGCTCCTGCCACCGGGCCTCGTCCGCCTCGGCGCGCGGCTTGCCCTCCCAACCGGGCAGCACCGCCAGGCCGTCGCGGAACGCCGGCGCCAGCATCCCGGCCCGGGCGTCTTCCCGCCGACGCTGCAGCCAGACCGCCAGGGTCCGCTCGGAGGTGCTCTCTGCGTTCCGGGACGGGTAGCGCCCCGTGTCCCGGACCATGGCCACCAGCTGGTGCATGCGTTCCCGGCCCTGGGCCGTCACGCGGGAGGCTCCCGTGCCGGCGGCGGCCTCGTGTGCTTCCCGCAGCGCTGGGTCGGCGGCGCACGCGACGCGGAGGTGGTATCCGACCGTCGACGCAGCGGCGCCGGTCAGCGCCGCGATCTTGCTCCGGCTAAGGCCGCCCCGGTACATCAGCACCCACTCCTGGTTCGGAGCCGCGTCCCGCCTCGTAGTCGCCACGACATCCATCCTGCCACTCGGGGCTTCCCTCCCTCGATCGGTCCCCTATGACATGCCTCGCCCGCGTGCGCAGAACGGGGCCGTGATTACGCAGCCAGGGAGGTCCCGGCGTAAGTGCTTGCTCTTGAGAAGCGCACAATAGCCGGACAGCGTTTCAGATGGCGGACCAGCGTGCCGTATTAGGTCCCGTCACCGGACAGTTCACCGGACTGCTCTTACGGGACGCTCTTCAGCACGTCGGCCCAAGGGCGCAGGCAATATCGACGTATTTCCGATAGAGGACCGGCTTACGGCTGGTCCGCTCGTGGCGAGCACTTTCTTCCAAACGCGACGACCACGCGTGCGACCAACAGTTCTCGATCCACCGTCCTTGCCGGCCGAGGGCCATGAGCAGGTAGTCGGTCAGGTGTGCATTGCGGCCGTCGCGGACCTGCGCGAAAACGGCGGCATGATTTCGGGGACTGTTCGAAGGAAATCCGGGAGTCGGTGTCGGATCGGGGCAGAAGTGTTCGTAGAAGGAGTGAGAGGCCGCCCACGAGGGGTGGCCCCAAGCGGAAGGGAACCGCGATCATGAAATTGACGACCATGACGCAAATCACCATCGATGGAGTGATGCAGGGAAACGGCGCCGCGTCGGATGACCGCAGGAACGGATTCGAGCGCGGCGGATGGGCCCGGGGGAGGGCGACGACGAGACCAGGACGTTCATCACGCAGACCTACCAGCGCGCAGAGGCGTTCCTGTTCGGCCGGCGCACCTACGAGCTGTTCGCCGGCTCCTGGGGATCAATCGACCAGATGCGCGCACATCCCATCGGCGTGGCCTTGAACGAGGCCCCCAAGTACGTTGCCTCGACCACGCTCACCGCGCCGCGTTGGGAGGACACGACCGTTCTCCGCGGTGACCTCGCGGCGGCCATCAGTGAGCTGAAGGCCAAGCCCGGGGGCGAGCTGCAGGTGCACGGCAGTGGCGCCCTGACCCGGTGGCTGGTGGAGAATGATCTGGTCGACGAGATGACTCTGATCGTGATCCCGGTGATCCTCGGCCAGGGCGCGAGACTGTTCCCGGAGACCGGCCCGGATCTTGCGCTCGACCTGGTCGAGTCGCGAGTCGACTCGAAGGGCGTGACGATCCAGGTCTACCGGCCGGCCGGGCGCCCGCAGTATGCAACGGCCTGAAGTCCCTGACCACCGAACCGCGCTGTCTTGACACCACAGGAGATGATCTTCAGATGCAGTACCTGGTTTCCGTGATCGATGACAAGAGCAATCCCGGCAGCACGGACAGGCGGCCTGCCATCAGCGCTTTTAACGAACGACTGATCGCCGAGGGTTACTGGGTTTTCGCGGGCGGACTCGCGGACACCGACGCGGCCACGGTCGTCGACAACCGGGGCGAGCACGCGGTGTTCAGCGACGGGCCTTTCGTGGAGTCGAAGGAGTACCTCGTCGGCGTCTGGGTGTGGGAGGCCCCCGATCTGGATGTGGCGCTCAAGCTCGCCACCGAGGCGTCGAAGGGCTGCGATCGGAAGATCGAGGTGCGGCCGTTCCAGTGAGCGACGTCGACGAGGCGATCACCCGGGCCCACCACGACGAGTGGGCCCGGGTGGTCGCCGCCCTGACCCGGCGCTTCGGTGACCTCGACATCGCCGAGGAGGCAGCGGCCGAGGCGTTCGCGACCGCCGTCGAGCGGTGGCGGGCCGACGGGGCTCCTCCCAGCCCCGGCGCCTGGCTGACCACCACGGCCAACCGCAAGGCCATCGACCGGATCCGGCGCGAGAACAAACGCGGCGACAGGCACAAGGAGGCTCAGATGCTGCACGACAACACCCCACCCGAGCCGCTGGGCGCCATCGACGACGATCGGCTCCGGTTGATCTTCACCTGCTGTCACCCGGCGTTGGCGATGGAGTCCCGGGTGGCGCTGACGCTGCGCATGGTCGGCGGTCTGACCATGCCCGAGATCGCCCGTGCCTTCCTGGTGCAGGGGAGCGCCATGGGGCGGCGGATCACCCGCGCGAAGGCCAAGATCAAGGCGGCTCGCATCCCGTTCCGGGTGCCGTCCGCGGCGGATCTCCCGGGACGCGTCTCTGGTGTCCTCGCCGTCCTCTACATTGTCTTCAACGAGGGCTATCTGGCGACCGGTCCCGACACCGATCCGGTACGCGCCGACCTGACAGCCGAGGCGATTCGGCTCACTCGCCTGATCCGTGCCCTCATGCCGGAGGATGGTGAGGTGGCCGGGCTGCTGGCCCTGATGCTCCTCACCGAGGCCCGCCGCACCGCCCGGGTTCCGGCGAGCGGTGAACTGGTCACCCTCGACGAGCAGGACCGTGGGGCCTGGGATGCGGTGCTGATCGCCGAGGGCCATCGGCTGGTGCGCGAGCGCCTGGCCACAGGGGTGGCTCCGGGTCGCTACCAGATCCTGGCAGCGATCAACGCGGTGCACACCTCCGCCCGCGACATACGCGATACCGACTGGTCACAGGTCGTCACCCTCTACGACCAGCTCGTCAACCTCGACCCGTCACCAATCATCGCCCTCAACCGCGCCATCGCGGTCGCCGAGCTCGACGGACCGGAAGTGGCACTGGGGATCGTCGACCGTCTTGAAGACGCGCTGGTCGGATATCACGCCTTTCATGCCACCCCCGCCGACCTGCTGCGCAGGCTGGGCCGCAGCCGGCAGGCGCGCACGGCCTACGACAAAGCCATCAAACTGGCAGGCAACACCGCCGAGGCCGCCAACCTGACACGCCGCCGCGGCCAGCTGCGGTAGTGCAGACGGATCCCGGTCGAAACCCGTACAAACTCGGCCCACTTACAGCCCACAAGTGGGGCCACGGCTGGTCAAGACCAGCCACGTTTCGACCCGCAAAACGCTGAAGGGCAACAACTGGCCAATTCTGGGCGGAGTCTGACCAGCCAGAGGCCACAGACAGCCCGTTTTGGGACGCTGAAGCCGTTTCGCTGCATTTACCGCCCCATTTTGCTGTTTTCAGGGCTGGATGTATCCAGCCAGCCCACCGCCTGCCCAGTCAAGGACATTCGTGGGCAGAATCTGGCCACAAGTGACCAAACAGTTGCAGCCTACGGGCTGCAATTTTTCTCTCCCAGGCACTCTGACAAGTGCCATGCAAGGCTGGATTCACGGTGCTAAAAGAGCCAGGGGAGGGGGCGGTTAGCGATGCACTTGGACGCATTGCCCCACTGCCCGCCAGGGGGTTCAGGAGTCCGGTTCCCTCGAGCAGAAAGGAGCCATCAAAGCAGTTCAGGACTTCCTTTTCTGCTCGTGACAACCGTGCATGGACAGACTCCCCGAACCCTACGGGCGGGCGAAGAATGAAGGGGTGTAGGGCAGGGCCAAACAGAATGGACGTCCAGTCAGGTGACAGCCGCCAACCACCCCCTTCGAGGACTCTCTATGTGGGAAGAAGAGCTGCTTGGCTACGCCCTGCGATGCAGTGTCCGATGGCATGCTGGTGACGCTGACGCAGAAGCCTTGTGACGGCTGCTGTGAGAGCTTGTGCAACAGGCTGTTTTCGGTACCCGGCGTGGCACATTCACGAGGTGCTTCGGCCCACCACGCCGTACTTTCGATGCCAGTAGAGTGAACCGCGACGCCATCGCAGCACACCCTGAAGGAAGCCATGGAAGACGCGCTTGGTACTGACCGATTAAGTTTGCGAGTTGGAGGGCTCTCCCGTGCTGAACTAATGGGTGCACTGAACTCGATCGGCGTCCTTTTCAATGCGCATGCCGAGATCTTGTTCGCGAACGTCGCCTTCGATGAGTGGGCGGGGCAAGACGTTGTCATTATCGAGCGCACGGTCGGTGAATTGGGTCTGACCGATGGTGCGGTGCTGTCCCAAATCTTCACTGCCGCGCAGAAACAGGGGCTCCTGGTCTGCCCGGCCGATACGGGTCCTTACCTGCGGCTCGCCCTGCGCACACAAGCGACGGCACCCGACTCAGTGATGTCCTCGGGCCGTCCCCCACGGGTGCCGTCACGGTCGCTTCGGCGCCGCTAAGCGAGGACGACGAATACCCGAAGGGCTTTTATCTTCGTGTCGTGGACGGCCGGCCTTGGCTACGTGGCTATCAATGCGACGACCAACACGTGTGGTCTCCAGAGGACAGCTTCGCTTTCCAGCTGCCCACGCAGACCTCGCCGGCGCGTGGGAGCTAGCAGCTGCCCGTAGAAGGGAACCTCATCAGGAAGCCCCTTACGGGGACCTGGGTTCCGCGTCGTCGTTGAGCCTCTCTTCGTCCCGCTGGGTTGGTGTCTCCACGGCCGCTGAAGCGACCATCCAACAACCTCCGAGGCAGCACCATGAGGGCGTGTGCAGCAACCCCTGCGGGCCGGTGAACCACCGGTGCCAAAGACGTGGGTAGGACTGCTGCGCAGCCCCCTCGCCACCACTGTGGCGCTGTCTTCGTTCCTCAGCCATCACCCCAGCGGCACCTCGTATGGGACTACTGCTCCGGCTACGCAGTGTCCACTCCTTCGTCAGGACCCCGGAAGGAGGGGGAGACCAGGCCGAGCTGGAATATCGCCGCCCCCTACTTTATCGTTGCTGCGATCAGCCTCGCCATCCTCGTCTTCGTCATCGGGTGAGCCGCGCAGATCCTGCGCCTGGGCGAAGACCTGTAGGGTGACAGGCGGTCTTGCAGCCTCGACGACGTCGAGCAGGAAACCCTTATTTGGGCCGATCGGCCGTCAGCTCTTCTTCAGCTCCTCGGCGAGCATCACGAGGATTCCGCTGGGACCGCGGACGTACGTGAGCTTGTAGATGTCCTGATAGGTCGCTACGCCGCGAAGCGGATGGCAGCCGTGCCGCGCGGCTGTCTCGAGGGCTTCGTCGATGTCGTCGACCGAGAAGGCGACGCGGTGCATGCCGATCTGGTTGGGACGCGTAGGCTTCGTCTCGATCGCTTCGGGATGGATGTACTCGAAGAGCTCGAGGCGGCCGTGGCCGTCCGGCGTCTGGAGCAGCGCGATCCTGGCGTGATTGCCGTCGAGGCCGACGGCGGTGTCGGTCCACTCGCCGCTGACCGTGTCGCGGCCGAGGACCGTGAGGCCGAGGTCGGTGAAGAATGCGATCGCTGCTTCGAGATCGCGGACGGCGATGCCGACGTTGTCGAGTCTGATGGCCATGCGTTGCATTCTATCGAGCCAGGCCTCCGGTTGGCTCCGGTGGCGAGTCGGAGCATGATCGAGTATGCGTGGGAGCTCAGCCCGGCCCTCGGCCTTCGGGCAGACTCGTGCGTGCTCGAACCGGGCTGCGGCCCCGGGCTCTACGCCGAGCGACTGGCCCGCCGTGGCATCGAAGTACTCGGCATCGCGCACAGGGAGCCCAGTGGTGGTGCCGCGGACATAGCCCTGGTGCGAAGAGACTTGGCAGATGGGGGAGATTCTGCGTAGGTCTACCCACCCCTGTTGTCGACAATGACTGGCACGAACTTTAGCGGTATGGGGATGGGTCCCTGAACAGGTCGCGCAGGGTTCTTGGCCATACGTGGCCACACTTTCTGACCTATACCTATTGCAAACAGTATCTGGCCTTCACATGGTCGTGAACGCCATCAGCCCTCTGCCTCCGGCCCGTTCTTCCGCATGAACTGGTGCACGCGACTCCTGAAAATGACAGGCCCTAATGTCACTTAAGCGAACGTCTATAGAACACAGGAGATGCTAGTGCTTGTTGGATCGTGACTGTTAGCGGTACTGGCGGTCAAGTAACAGCTTGAGTGGCGGTTCGCCGTTCCGTCTGCGGAACCCTGACCGGGCTTTCGGCGAAGGGTCGAATGGGCGCAGCTGAGCATGCATGACTCTGGGGCGCCGAACCCTAAGCGCACATGCCGATCGGGGACTCCGTAACCAGGAGAATGCCAGTGACGACAGTCGGCACGTCCATCTCAGACCTCAGGGAGTCGAGTCGCGGGATCCCGGGACGGGCGGTTGAAGACAGAGTGGAGTACAGGTTTTCAGGTCCGAGGTGACTCCGGGCGGTGATCCGCGCAGAGCTACCTTAGGCCTTGCGGATCCGTAGATCTTCACTTTCGTGGAATAACCGGCGTCCGCGTCCTTTGTCTTGGATGAGCCAGACTCCAGTTCCGTCGGGCATGGCGGAGTCGACAGTTCCGGCAGTCAGCATTTCCGCGTCGCGGAATACCTGGACCTTTTCGCCGCAGCGAAGGTCGGACCAGTCGTTTATGAAGCCGTCCCGCCGATTGGATTTCCGGCGCGTCGCCCGCAGGTGCAGGTAACGGGCGAGTTCGGGACTGATGGCTGCGTCTGGTGTTTTCATCCCGGGTTCCTTTGGATGTCGCGCAATTTACTGATGCGGTGATGGAGAGCGCCCCGCGTTCTTGGCGGAGCGCCCTCCAGTTTGCTGGCTGCAGATGCGTGGCTCGTGGCGTGGCCGGTCTGTGTCAGCTTGGGGCGGCTACTCTAGGCAATGTCCTCGAGGGAGCGGCCTTTGGTGCGGACGCCCATTCGGATGAGTCCTGCGGAGATGATCAGGAAGGCGATAATTGCGACGCCGGCAGAAACCGCTCCGAGGTTGATCAGGATGGGCAGGATTACGAACGGGGCGACTGCTCCGCCCAGGTGGCCTAGGCCGTCGCAGATGGAGGCTGCGGTACCGCGGGACTTCGTGGGGAAGATTTCCGCTGTGTAGGTGTAGGCGGGAGTGGCCATGACTGCGATGCCGAATCCAGACAACACAGCCCCCGTGGTCGCAGCGGTTTCGCCCCAGCCGGAGACAATGAGTGCTACCGAAACGGCGAATATGATCGTGCCGGCGATGATGAGGGTACGGCGTTCCATCCTTTCGATGAGCAGAACGACGATGAATCCGGCGATCAGCGGAGTGATCCGTGTCAGAACTGTGATCAGCAGGGCATTCGAGGTGGTGATGCCGATGCCTTCGAGCAGGAGGGGGAGGTAGCTGGAGTAGCCGTAGAGGGCGATGTAGAAAATGAACCAGTAGCTCAGCACGACCAGAAGGCGCTTCAGGTAGGGCTTGCGCATCAGCGAGCGAAGAGGGCTTTCATCGTCCGTGTCGGTCGGTTCCGAAACCTCTTCCAGAAATGGTGCCGTGGCCGGGGTGGGGTTAAGCCCGGCATTGATTTCCATCTGACGCACGATCGCGGAGGCCTTTTCGAATTGACCGTGCTCTGCCAGCCAGCGGGGTGACTCAGTCAGGGAGCGGTTGTTGATGAACGGGGCAATGAGCAGTGCGAGGCCGCCGAAGGCCAGGATCAGGCGCCACCCCATCGCGGGCAGGGCCGAAAGGAGAGGCAGGGAGGCAAGCCCGACGAACAGCAGCAGGACGCCGCCCCAAAGGTAGACGCGGGCCAGGTAATGGCCGCGGCGGTTCCGGGGGGCCATTTCACCGATGTAGGCAGAGCAGAGGGCCAGTACGGCGCCCATGCCGCAGCCGGCGATGAACCGGAACAGTGAGAGTGAGAACTCGTCCCATACAAATCCCGTCAGCAGTCCGCCGAGGCCCAAGGCCAGGAAAGTCAGCAGCAGGCCCCGCTGGCGACCGTGCCGGTCTGCTATGTACCCAAAGATGTACGCACCAACGCAGTATCCGACCAGGTTCCATGTGACCGGCCACGCGAAGTTTGCCGCCTGGAGGCCGAGGCTGGTACGCATGCCCGGGATGGACAGGGCGAAGACGGAGATTTCGTAGTTGGCGAAAAAGAAGGCAAGGAACAGCGCGGTCCAGGCGCCTTTATTGAGGCCGACCTTGGGCATGCGGTCTATGGCCTGGTCGAGGGTGAGCCGGTCGGGTAGTACGTCGGTGACGAGCGCTTCATTGCTTTGAGACATCGTTGTCCCTTTCGTCTGCGGTCCTGCTAGCCAGCACCGTGTTTGGGTTATTTGAGAACAAAGACCGGGATGGTTGTGAACCGTCCCGGGTTTGATGCCGCTATCTTCTKTGAGAAAGATAGTGATTATGCCCAAGCAGTTCCCGCCCGAAGTCCGTGACCGTGCAGTGCGCATGACCTTGGATCGGTTGTCCGAATACCCGTCTGTTTATGCTGCCTGCAAGGCACTGGCGCCRAAGCTCGGRGTCGGCCCTGAATCGCTGCGCCGCTGGGTTGTCCAGGCCCAGGTCGATGCCGGYGAGAAGACCGGACCRAGCAGTGACGAGCTGGAGGAAATCAAGCGKCTYCGGGCTGAGGTGCGGGACTTGAAGGAGTCCAACGAGATCCTCAAACAGGCCTCGATTTTCTTCGCGAGGGAGCTCGACCCTCGCCGCCGCTRATCTGTCGATTCATGCGGGACTTGAAGGAGTCCAACGAGATCCTCAAACAGGCCTCGATTTTCTTCGCGAGGGAGCTCGACCCTCGCCGCCGCTAATCTGTCGATTCATCGACGAGATGCGCGYTGTTGGTTATGCGGTCGAGTCGATCTGTGCCGTCCTGCGGGAGCAGGGCGTACAGGTCGCCGCACGAACCTACCGGGCGTGGAAGAAACGCCTGCCAGCCCTGCGCACCATCGAAGACGCACGCATCACCGACGCGCTCCGCGGCTTGAAAGTCCCGGATGCGAAGGGCCGCCCCCGGCCCGAGATCATCTACGGACGGCGGAAGATGACGCAGTGGCTGCGCCGTAACGGCTTCCCGGAAGCCTCCAAGCACACCGTGGACCGGCTCATGCGTGAAGAGGGGATGAACGGCCTCATCAGAGGCCGCAAGACCCGCACCACAATCCCCGGCAAGGACGGCCGCCGCGCCGGCGATCTGCTGAACAGGAACTTCACCGCCCCGGCCCCGAACCAGATCTGGGTCACCGATTTCACCTACGTTCCGGTCTACTCCGGATTCGTCTACGTCGCCCTGGTCATCGACCTGTACTCCCGGGCGATCGTCGGCTGGGAAACCTCCACCGTCAAGGACACCGCGTTCGTCGAACATTGCCTGCGGATGGCCTTGTGGCGGCGCCAGCATACCGGCCGTCCGGCACCGGCGGGACTGATCCATCATTCCGATGCGGGCAGCCAGTACACCTCCATCCGTTACACCGACACCCTGGCCTTGGAGGGCCTGCAGCCCTCCATTGGAAGCGTGGGTGACGCCTATGACAATGCAGCCGCCGAGACCGTGATGGGGCTGTTCAAGAACGAGGCCGTCGCAAAAGACTCACCGTTCCGCACCGGGGCCTTGAAGAGCGAAACCGACGTGATGGAGATTGTGTTCGAGTGGGTCCACTGGTACAACAACGAACGCCTGCATTCCGCCCTGGATCACCAGACGCCAGAGGAATATGAGCAGACATATTATGATCTACAAACCGGCCCGTTACCCGACGACGCCGCGCCAGAGGAATATGAGCAGACATATTATGATCTACAAACCGGCCCGTTACCCGACGACGCCGCCAACAAACAGGCGGCATGATTCCCGGGACGGTTCAGCCATTCCACATGAACCCTTGAACCCTTGAACCCTTGAACCAACGATCTAGCACCTCGCGGACAGCCTGGCGTTTGTTACCTACGTCCTGGACTCCACGGTGACCGTCCTTGGCGGAGGACTCGGGCCGAACTCCGCCTTCTTCGAAACCCTGGCCGATTCACAGGGGCCCGGGTCGCGCCGGCTCGATATCAGCCGCTGAGTGTGTGTTCCGGGAGAATCATTCTGCGCCGACGGTGGGTTGCTCTCCCCGAACGTGCGACTCTCAAGGGCCGCGGCCCGAATCCGGTCAACAGAAGTTCGCGGCCGGTTGAAGTCTCATCATGGGTATATCCAAACGAGACGNATCATTCTGCGCCGACGGTGGGTTGCTCTCCCCGAACGTGCGACTCTCAAGGGCCGCGGCCCGAATCCGGTCAACAGAAGTTCGCGGCCGGTTGAAGTCTCATCGGCACATCGACTACCGCAAAGTTGAACATTTATGGTCACAAACAATTAAGCGGAGATGGGTAATAGATATTGCTTTGACCTGCGGATATGTGCAAAATTGCCTCTGTTTGAACCCATATAAAATTGCAGATTTTCTTGCCAGTGATTGTTGANAAGCGGAGATGGGTAATAGATATTGCTTTGACCTGCGGATATGTGCAAAATTGCCTCTGTTTGAACCCATATAAAATTGCAGATTTTCTTGCCAGTGATTGTTGAATTAGGAGGTGGGTTCTTCCTATGCAGAATCTCCCCCATCTGCCGAGTCTCTTCGCGCCATGGCCATGTCCGCGGCACCACCACTCGGCTCCCTGTCCGCGATGCCCGAGCACTTTGACACCAGGGCGGTATGTCCATTTCCTTGGATGGGTCGGGTGCCGGACGTGCACCAGCACAGGTGTGGCGCGGCTTGCTACGCCGTTTCTCTTTGGTCTTCCTCGTCGTACTCTCGCGGTGCGTTCGTCAATAATCCCTCGGGGATAACGTCTCCGTGGATGCGAGTTAGATACTCACGTGCATCCGCGAGGGACGCATCGTGCTGGAGGCTTTCCTGAAAATAGGACAGGCGACGAGTGGCCTCTTGAATGAGCTCGCCCCATGTCTTGACCCAGACGCGAACTTTCGCATGGGGTGCACCGGTAAGTTCAGGCTCAAAAGCGATTCCTCTGCTTCTGCCCCGCTGGGTGCGCTCTTGCTGAACATCGTCATCCACGGTTGCTGTCACAAGCCAGAAGTCCCAGATTGTGTTGGTGTCTGCGAAGCGCGGATCTGCGGCCACTGCCTTTGCATAGGACTTAACTTGGCTCAGCTCTTTATGGGTCGCTTTGATCTTCGGTGCCTTGAGTTCGACAACGAGGTGGCGGTTGCGGTCGTGTTCGGTAGCGGCAGCGGAAAGTAACAGGTCGAGCCTCCCCGTCGTTCCATCCAGGCGTTTCACGGCCGTTCTATCGGTACGATCCCCGCCTAAGAGTTGAAGGTGCCGGTCCAGCGCATGGGTAAGACCACGTTCGCTGACCATGAGGTTGTATTCTTCCCCAAATATCCAAAGCTCGTTCTCTAAAATCTTGTGAAGGTTCTCTCGCTCTCCGACCATCTTGTTTGTCTCAGGATCGAAGACCATGAGCTCGAGGGCACGGATAAATTCCAAGCGATTTGTCACGCTGGTTGTCGCTTGGATAACGCGTGAGAGGCTAGTGCGCTTGAGCAAACGGTCAAGCTGTTCACGTTCTTCGGCGGGGAGGCCCAGGAACTGGTCCAGGAGGGCGCTGACGTCATCTGGCCTTTGCTGAAGTGACTGTTTGAGCAAACCCAACGTCAACTTTTGCTGCTTCTTTGTCTTCGGAACATGTCTACGGATGGACGTGGCTACAACGTCAAATGTTGCGCGCTCTACTTTCTCTTCTTCGGACCCCGGTTCTCCGATGTAGGGGTAGGTTTTGTCGTTTTTCCACTCTTCAACCAGCTCGCGTCGCCGCTGTGAACGGCTATCTTCAAAGTGTTCTAGCAGCTTCCGGTCAGCAGCTTTGACCAGGCCACCGACTAGGGACTCTTCTTCTTCGAATTTGGTGAGGATCCATTCACCCTGATGCTCGGGCATCGAATCCCACAATACGTATCCGGAGTACCTAAAATCGGCGGCAGGTGGGGAGTCCAGTTCGTCTACAGTCACGCCGTCGGCGTCGCATAGATGAACAGTTCGGATGGATGCTTGCACCCACTCGATAATGCGAAGCTTGGCGCTTTGATTAGATCCTTGGTAGGTCCATGTCAGGTCGTAGACTGTGTCGCGTTCGATGTTCTCCGAGGGGTTGAGCGCTGTGCCGTCGTATATGACCTCGATTGAGGGGTTAGAGATGAGGTAAGGCGCCAGAACGCTGACTGCCTTCGCTCGAGTCTCTTCTGTCTCCAATCGATCCAGCCCAGTCTTTCCGGCGGCTTCGAACTGGGTGCCTCGTTCGTCGGACGAAGAGATGGGCTCGGTAATCTCAAAATCATTTCGGCTCGCAGAACTGGCCCGAATGACCGTTCGCACGCGATTCTTCGCAGTGTCTTCGGCTACGGACGTCCAGCGGATTTCAGTCCCCAATGCAAAAGCACGCAGGCGTCCCTGCCCTGACTTCCCGTGCAAAGGCCGGTTCTTTTCCTGGCTTCGGCGGGCTGCCCGTTTCCAAGACCCACCTATCCAGCGGAAGGCCGTTTGTGCGGCTTCAGGCGACATTCCGTGCCCGTTGTCCTTGACTGTCACTCCGTCGATGCCGCCTGCATCGTTCCGCCGAAAAGTTACCTCGACGCGTTCAGAATCAGCGTCGAGAGCGTTCCAGATGAGCTCGAGAACGGCCCGAACTATATCGTTTTCGTGTGCCAGGCCTTCGACGTGATCAGCCGCAGCTTCCAAATGAAATATCCCCATCGCACTAGCATGCCATCACCTTCGATCAGTGAGTGCGCTTACAGAACCCGCACGTCTTCATCGGCAAGCGCACCGCACTTGCCTCAGACCCCGTCGGCTCCTGGTGGATCACCACCAAGATGGGGATGACTGCCCAACAAGCCCGCGAGGACCGGATTCTGCACGAACTGCATGCCAGCGGCGGTTATCTCCGCCGCATCTGTGACATGTTCGGCCTGAGCATCACCGGGGCAAGCCGTTACGCCGCCGTCCTGACCCACCCAGGCCTCCGGAAGGCCTAACCCAGCACGCTGCCGCGCCCCGCAAGGAACGCGCGAAGGAGACACCGTTGGGTTACCTGGCCCCCGCCGCGGACTGACACTACATTCCGGGTCCCGGCGCCATCCCCGGCGCCAAGGCGACACCGACCGCGATCACGGCCAACGCGATCGCGACAGAGCGGTTAGCGAGCCGCTTCCAAGGCAGCATCTTCTCCAGGGCGATGAATGCCCCCACCAATGCCATCCAGCCGAGGCTCATCGCGCCGAGCGCGAACAGCGCCACCATCAGCGCCCAGCAGCAGGAGACGGGATGCGGCGCAGGATGAAGTCCAGCGGCGTCCGGCATTTCATCAGGGCGACGTTCTTGGCCGGCGTGAACTGGTAGATGGCCGCGGCAAAGATCACTCCCGCCGCCAGGTAGCGACTGCCTGGTTCCGACGAAAAGAAGCCCGGAATGAGCGATGCGACTACTGCGTAGACCACGTAGGCTGCGAGGCCAAAGATCGTCCACGAGATCAAGTAGCCGGCCACGAACACGGCCGTGGAGCCTGACGGGGCATAGCGTCCGGACTCGCGACGGTGGCGATGGATCTTGGCGTAAGCGACGACCATTGGCGCCACCGACGGAAACATCATCGCCGCCAGCATCACAACCCACGTGGTGAGGAAGAACCCCAGCGGTCCCGGATCCGTCCAGCGCACCATATCCATCCCGGACATTTGCGCGGCGGAAACGATCCAGCTGCCGGCGGCTAGGGCGAGCAGAACCGCGACCAGGCCCGCTGCGCGCAGATCGACCCCGAAAACTGAGGCGCGCGCCGTAGCGCGCGCCCCAGACCCCGGGGCCCCAGATCCCGGTGTCAGATTCCTGCGCATGGGAAACCCGCGATCATACCCGGCCCTTGGGGGCGCCTCCGGCCATCTCGCTGGCAAAGCTG
>NZ_LMSB01000041.1 GCF_001428005.1 Arthrobacter sp. Soil736 | reverse complement strand
AGCTGGAGCTTGTAGGGGAGGATCTGCTTGAACTCACCCAGGCGGATCTTCTCGTCCAACTGGTTCAGGCCCGCTGCCTGAACCTGCACGAGCACGTCCCGTTCGCCGACGGTCGGCTCAGCGACTTCCGCTTCGCGCAACGGCTCCTTGTACTTTGTGACGACGAACGCTCGCATGTCGTGATGTCCCTTCTCTGACAGGTGTTGGTGGGGCAGTTGGGCCGGGCCGACTCAATACCGAATACATTCAATTATGAGTGCACTCAGATATTTGTCAAGGTGCCTATGTATCCGGATGATCATGGTCCTGGCCTGCTCGTAGTCGGCCATGCCGGTTCGATGCTGCGGGTTTGTAGTGCCGTGGTCATGAACTTGAGTCATGACCACGGCACTATCGTTTTCTCCGGGCTTACTTGTGGGTGAGTTGCGGGTAGAGAGCCTCGATGGGAGCGCTGAGTCCGGCCTTGAGCTGGACGGATGTCTTCATGGTCCTGGCCTGCTCGTAGTCGGCCATGCCGGTTCGATGCTGCGGGTTTGTAGTGCCGTGGTCATGAACTTGAGTCATGACCACGGCACTATCGTTTTCTCCGGGCTTACTTGTGGGTGAGTTGCGGGTAGAGAGCCTCGATGGGAGCGCTGAGTCCGGCCTTGAGCTGGACGGATGTCTCGTCGGCGAGAACCTCGTACTCGCCGGCTTCGACGGCATCCATTACGGTGCGGACGAGATCGGCCGGGTCCATCTTGGGGACGGTGGCGTTCGCAGCCATCGCCGTGTCAACGTACCCGACGTGGACGCCCACNGGCATCCATTACGGTGCGGACGAGATCGGCCGGGTCCATCTTGGGGACGGTGGCGTTCGCAGCCATCGCCGTGTCAACGTACCCGACGTGGACGCCCACGACGTGTACGCCTGCGGGGGCGAGTTCCAGGCGCAGTGAGTTGGTAGCGGACCAGAGGGCTGCCTTGGTGGCGCTGTAAATACCGCCGACCGCGTACCAGCTCATGGCGGAGTGGATGTCAATGATCACGGAGTCATCCTTCGCGGACAGGATCGGTGCGAATGCCCGGGCGAGGAACAGTGGGCCGAGGAAGTTCGTCTCGACGTTGGTCCGGATTTCCGCATCGGTGTGGGTGAGGATGCCCGGGCTTGCCACTGAGGCTCCGGCGTTGTTGATTAACACCGTGACGTCCCCGGCGGCTGCGACTGCGGCCTGGATGGAGGCGGGGTCTGTGACGTCGAGGGTGAGCGGGACGATGCGCTCGTCCTCCCAGGTGCGGGGGGTTCGGGCGGTGGCGTAGACCTTGCTGGCGCCGCGGGCGAGGGCATCGTGGACGAAGTGGGTTCCGATGCCGCCGTTCGCACCGGTGACGAGGACGACTGCTCCATTGAGTGAGGGCATTTTCTTGGTCTTTCTTGTTAAGACTGCATCCGCGCCGGTCGGCGCGGATGGTGCTGATGTGTCTTAGGGGCCGCCCGCCCCTGGCTCCACGGGGAGCAGCGAGGGCGGACGGCTTGAGGCAGGAGATCAGACGTGGGCAAGGGCTGGGTAGTCGGTGTACCCGGATGCTCCGCCGCCGTAGAGAGTGGTGGGGTCAACCTCATTCAAAGGGGCGTCGGAACGCAAGCGCTCGACGATGTCGGGGTTGGCCAGCGCGAAACGGCCCAGCGGGGCGATGTCGGCGAGGTCGGCGTCTATGTCGTCGGCGATCTGTTCACGGTTGCGTCCGTAGCGGACCACGAGCACCGCCGTCGGCCATATATCCCTGAGGGAGCGGAGTAGTTCGTCGTCGCCGACATGGTGCAGGTGCAGGTAGGCCAGGTTCAGGGTGGCGAGCTCAGTGACCAGGTGCCGGTATTGAGCGCGCACGCTCTCGGTGTCGCCCTCGTCGATTCCGCCCAACGGCATGGCGGGGGAGAGCCGGATGCCCACCCTGTCCGCCCCGATTTCATCGGCGAGAGCCTGGGCGACTTCGACCACGAACCTGGACCGGTTTTCTATCGAGCCGCCGTAGGCGTCTGTGCGGTGGTTGGCGTTGGGGGAGAGGAACTGGTGCAACAGGTAGCCGTTCGCGCCGTGGATTTCGACGCCGTCGGCGCCGGCCGCTATGGCAGAAGCTGCAGCGTGACGGAACTCGGCGATGGTGGAGCGGATATCATCAGCGCTCAGCTCGCGCGGCGTCGGCGTCTTCTGCGGTCCGGTTGGCGTGAATATTTCCTGGCCGGCGGAGATCGCCGATGGCGCCACCGGCAGGCGATGGTGCGGGGTATTGTCCGGATGAGACATCCGGCCCACATGCATCAGCTGGATGAACACCGCTCCGCCATCGGCGTGCACCGCTTCGGTGATCTTTCGCCAGCCCTCGATCTGCTCAGGGGTATAGATCCCCGGTGTGTTCATGTAGCCCTGCCCGTCCTCCGACGGCTGGGTGCCCTCGGTAATGATCAATCCCAGGGAAGCGCGCTGCCCGTAGTATTCAGCGGCCAGGTCACCCAGGATGCCATCCGGGTGGATCGGCTACGGGTCATTGGTGCCAGCGCAAGTCGGTGAGGTAGGTCCAGGCGGCCAAGAGTGAATGGTTGCCAGAGAGAAGACAAGGTCATGGGAGTTCGTCCTTTGCAATCGATGTTTCAGAGCATCACCGCCGCGACAAGCCGATGTTGGGCCGCTGTGGGACATTAACCCCATTACTGAGCCCACACAGTAGTGACTATAGTCGTAAGTGAGCGTAATCAGATTATATTCCCGGGTTACGCAATATGAGCCCCTCAAGCGGTCGGACGGAGTGAGCTGAGCAAGCAGAACAAGCTCGACCGCATCATGGCAGCCGCCCGAGAGCTCCGCTCCGAGCATGGTGTCGGCAAAGTCAGCACCCAGCAGATCGCCGACAAGGCTGAGATCGATCTTCCACCCCAGGAAGGGGCCGGCCCTCCCCGGGCTGATGGCCGGCCGTACTGGGGGTCCGGAGGGCGCGGACGGCAAGAAGTTCTAGCGAAAACTGCGACGGTCTCTTACGGCGTTGGTCAGCCGATCCTGCCTACGGTCCGCCTCAATCTGCATAGGTGAGACTCGGCCCCCAGCGACCAACACATGAGCATGTGGTGGCGAGGGCGATATTGGTGTCTTTGCACGCTCGTTTTGCGCTCGTTTAAGAGCGCATCACCAGGCTGATACACACTCCACCGGGGGTATGCCCTTAACCATGTATATGAGAAGGGGCCAGCAGGCTAAGCCATCTCACCGCGGTCTCTGGTCTTCAGATGGTCCTGAACTCCATCAGCCCTGGGCCTCGGCCCGTTCTTCCGCACGCCTGCATCGACCTCGAATGCCTCCAGGACGACCGGGCCTCCGGTAAGAAGGATGGTAGGCACGAGTTAGCCGCGTGCGCCACGGTGTCAGGGTTAAGGCGGAAGTGGTCCATGGGTAGTCGGTGCGCTCCAAATGGGAGAGGGTCTTCGCCCCCACGTGTCAGGTTGAGTTCTATGACCCACTCGTGACCTTGTCAGGAATGAAAGAAATGGACTCTATTGTGACAGGGCCCGGGTGGGGCGCCGACGTCAGGCTGGTGTGTGGCTCAACCGGATAATGAGGGCCCATCGCCACTGCGCCTGTTCCCGGTGTCGTCAGGTTTTGAAGGTGCCCGCGATTCACTTTTGTTTGTCGCCAGGACCTCCGCCCGTTCCTGGGCGTGGCCGGACATGCGGTCGCCCTCGACCGGGCCTCGGTCGAGGGCGACCCCCGAAGTGCGGGGGCGTTACATGGTCACGAGAGTACGAGAAAGCGCCTACGGCTTGGAGCCCTTCGCCTGGATCCCGCCCGGTGCAGTCTCGGAGAGCAGGTGCTCCCCCTCCAGTACCTCGGGGTCGGCCGGAGCTACGGTGGCACGACCGGCCCGGCTGCCGGTCTCCGGGAGCGTGAAGTAGACGATGAGACTGAGGGCGACAATGGCGATCATGTATACCGCGACGTACATGGGTTGTCCGGCGCCGACGAATGCGGCGGCGATAAGTGGTGCGGTGCCACCGAAGACGGCGATGACGATCTGGTGCGCGAAACCAATGCCTGATACCCGGACTGAGGCCGGAAACAGTTCGGCCTGAATGGTCGGGTAGACGGCCTGCCAGATACCGAGAACCACCCATCCGGATGCCGACACCAGAACGTAAACGCCGAAGCCCGGCTGGTTCAGCAGCAGGAGCAAGGGGTAGAAGAGCACGATCATGCCGATGGCACCGATGATGGGGAAGATCTTGCGTCGGCCGAGTCGATCCGAGAGCGCGCCGCAGACCGGCACGATGACGACGAGCAAGGCCAGCCCGATAACGCTCCCGGCCAGGGTGGAGGACAGGTCCCGGCCGGTGGTCAGCTTGGCGTAGGTGGGGAGGAAGGTGGCCCAAGTGTAGTAGGCCACGGCCGGGGCAGAGAGCGCCGCTGCCTGCAGCAGAGCCTTCGGGTGTTCGCGGAGCAGGTCCATCAGGCGCGCCCAGGCGGACTTTTGATCGACGAGGGCACTTGCCTCAAACTCAGGGGTCTCGTCTGCACGGGCCCGCAGGATGAGACCGACGACGCCGAGGACGCCGCCCACAAGGAACGGGATGCGCCAACCCCAGGCGGCGAGGTCGTCTGGAGCAAAGGATGATGTCACCATCGCTGCGCCGCCGGTCGCTGCGAGGGTCGCGAGCCCGCTTGCCATGTTAGAGAACGAGCCGAACAGGCCCCTCCGGTTCGCGGGAGCGTGTTCGACCATGAACGCGATGGCACTCTGCTGCTCAGTGCCGGCCGAGATTCCCTGGAGGATGCGTGCAACCAGAAAGAGAACTGGTGCTGCGAAGCCGATCGTCGCAAAAGGAGGGGTGAGGCCGATGATCAGAGCGCCGAGCGCCATCCCGGAGATGGACAGCGTCAGGATGAGCCGCCGGCCGAAGCGGTCGGCCAGTGGAGAGATGATGATTCCGCTGATTGGGCGTACAACAAACCCGACCGCGTAAGTGAGCAGCGCTGCGACAAGGGATGCGAAGGGGGACTCGCTGGGGAAAATCTGTGTCGAGAACACCGCTGCCAGCAGCCCGTAGATGTACCAGTCGTACCATTCCACGAAGTGGCCGATGGTGCCTGCCACCATGTTGACGGGGCGGTGAGGGCGCTCGGACACTTCAGAATGCTCGGAAGGGTCCGGGCTGCCGAAGGCTTCTTTTGAGGTCTTCATTGAACTCTCCATATTTTCACGTTTGCTGGGAGGGGTATTGGAATATTCGGGACAACCGCAACGAGGTGGTGGGCCGGTCTTGCCCGCCTGTACCTCGCTCGAGGGTAGTGATGACGGCAAACTCCAGGGAGGCTGATGCGGCTGCTTTGGCTGGTAATGTGCTTTGGATGGTCATGAGATCGGTTGCAGTGATCACGTCGCTGAGATCGGTTGCTGAGATCGGTTGCTGAGATCGGTTGCAAGCAACGATACGTAGGGTAGGCGGGTCTGTCAATGAATTTTTTCGATTCGGAAACGGAGGTCCCGATCTTGCGTCAGTGGCTGATAGGAGGAGCTGCTGCCGCCCTTGTTCGACGGCCGCGACGCGGACCGCGCTGGGCTGGGGAGCGGTGGCAGAGCCCGAGATGGCAGCCCGGGTGTCGTTCGATGTCAGGGACTGCCGTTGGTGCTTAGCGGCAAAGGCTATTCCGTCGAAGGAGGGGAGACGCTCCGGGTTGGATCGACGTAATGCGGTGATCGGCCCCGACCCTCAGAGGCCAAAGTTGCACGACGCCATCGGAAGCTTGCCGATTAATCAACCTCTGCTGGGCCGGGAGAGGTCAGTGACCGGGCAGGAACGTCGTGGAACGTGCCTTGGCAAGCTTTAAGCGGCGCAGCTGTATCGCGCTGCAGTGAAAGGGGCCGCCGGCAGCGCACGCGCACCATGGGACCCGCCGTCGCGCTGGAGCGGAGCACAGCCGGATTGACCCGCACGCCCTGGACTGAGCCGTTATCCCTCAATTGGCAGGGGCTTTTCGTTGTTGAGATCAAGGAATTGGACGCCGGACCAGGCGCAGTCCAGGCTGCCGTGCGCTGCCCAGTACTCGTCCCAATGCGCAAGTTTCCATCGGTCTCTTTCCAGTCCCCTTCGAATAAGTCGTTCTCGGAGAACGTCCTGGGAGACTTGTACCCGCACCACCGTGGTCTGCGAGGGGGGCCAGTGGAACTCTTCTGCGGCGCGCGCCAGGTAGTCCGGTACGGCGAAGTACGCGCCGAAAGGTGCGTCGAGTACGACCGATCGTCCCAGTCGCAGGTTCACTCCTGCGACATCCATGAGTGTCTGGTACTCCAGGGGCAGCAGATTTTCCCGGTAGAAGGTGTTGGATTCCCGGTCGGTGGGGTCATGTCCCGTTGCCTCCAGTGCGAACTCGACAAGGCGGCCGCAGATCCGGTCCTTGTCCAGGTACGCGGCATTGTGCTCCTTTGCTGTTTGCTGGGCAATGGTTGTCTTTCCGGATCCGGCAGGGCCGATGACAATGAAGACTTTGGGGGCTGTCATTGGCGGGCCTCTGCCACTGCTGAGAGAAATTCCCTGGCGGCCTCGGTGACGCGGGAGAAGTCGCCGTCGGGTTGCCATGCTTTTGTCACGGCGCTGCCGACGCCGACGCAGGTGACGCCGGCAGCGAACCATTCGGCGACGTTCCCAGGGGTGACCCCGCCTGCCGGCATGATCGGCAGGTGTGCCAGCGGGGCGAGGACCGACTTCGCGTAGGAAATGCCGCCGGCTTCGGTGGGGAAGAGCTTGAGGATGTCAGCGCCGGCTTCGGCGGACTCAACAAGTTCCGTCGGCGTGTATGCGCCGCTGATGGTCGGTACCTGGTACCGGTTAGCTGTCCGGATCATCGCCGGGTTTAGCTGGGGACTGACCAGGAAGTCAGCGCCGGCTCGGATGCACTCGTAGGCTGAGTGCTCGTCCAGAACCGTTCCGGCTCCGACTGCGACCCCGGTGGGCCCATGCTTGGCAGAGAGTTGGCGGATTACGTCCACGGCGCCCGGGATCGAGAGTGTGATTTCAAGGGCCCGAAAACCTCCGGCGATTGCCGCTTCCGCCACCTGTTCTGCAAGCTCTGCGCTTTCCAGGCGCACGATCAGGACGGCGCCGGACTGGTCAATGGTCTTCAGGGTGCGAAGTTTTTTATACATTGCTGGCCTTTCTTCTGGCTCAGGCAGTTTCCCTTGTTCCGGGGCGCCGCTGGGCCGCTGTTGAAGTGTCGTTGACAAACTCTCCCACCATCCATACTGTTATTGCAACCGATCTCAGCAATCGATCTCATACTGAGTCGACAACAAGATCTCATACTTAGCAAAGGAGCTGGCAGGGTGAGCAAATCACGGACGATCATTCTTGGTGCTTCACACTGGCACGTTCCGCTGTACGCCCGGGCAATCGGCGAAGAACACCAGGTCGTTGGCATCAGTGACGACAACGTGTCGCTCGTCCAGGGACTGGCGAAGGCGTGGGACGCTCCCGTAGAGGCGGACTGGCGGACACTGCTCGACCTGCCGGAGGTGGGGCTCGCCTATGTCTTCGGCCCGCACGATGGAATGGCGGAAAAGTGTCTAGCCCTGATCGAGCGTGGCATTCCGTTCGTGGTGGAGAAGCCGCTGGGAACTTCCCTGGCGGAACTTTCGCAGGTGCGGAAGGCTGCGGACGCGGCCGGGGTGGCCGTGACGGTTCCGCTCGTTCAGCG
This sequence comes from Arthrobacter sp. Soil736, assembly GCF_001428005.1. Lineage (GTDB taxonomy): Bacteria > Actinomycetota > Actinomycetes > Actinomycetales > Micrococcaceae > Arthrobacter. Next base: position 20,049 of record NZ_LMSB01000041.1, on the reverse strand, counting down.
GGGTGGCCCCACCGACCGGTGGCTGGCCAAGGCTGGTCGGCCCACGTACCAGAGGATCTCCTTCATCGCCGGGCCGCCCTCGCGTTACCTGGATAACGGCAGTCCCTGGATGCTGGACTCTGCCACTGCAGGGGGAGGGTGCCTGGCAAACCTGGGACCGCATTTCGTCGACCTGTTCCTGCAGGCCTGTGACGAGTCAGCGGTGAGTGTCGACTCGCGGCTCTCGTCGGCCCTGCACGGCGGGGCTGTTGAGGACCATGCCAGCCTCATCATCACCACCCCCAGCGGGCGGGAAGCCGTCGTGGAGGTGGGCTACGCATTTCCAGGTTCACCTCTGAAGCGGTACTGCAGTTACACGTCGGTCGGCGAGGCAGGATTCGCCTCCGTTGACTCCAATGGTTCTGCTACCTTCACCGCGTTGGACGGGACAACGGAATCCGCCGCGATCGACGTGGACAGCGACCCTCTCTATGATCCGTTTGTACGCCGTGTCGCGCAGACACTGGAAGATGGATTCCGGGGGCTACCGACGCTCGCCGAACTCGAAGACGTGATGCGCCCTATTTGGCAGGCGTATGGCGACCAGCATGGAGGAAAAGAAAATGGCTGACCTGAGTATTGACGTTGTTGCGAAGGCGGCCGGCGTGCACCGGTCCACGGTTTCCCGTGCATTCTCCCGGCCGGAAGCGGTGAAAAGCGAAACCCGCGAGCACATCCTCCGAATAGCCGAGGGACTCGGCTACACGATGAGTCCACTCGCCCAGGCGCTCCGCCGAAAGACCAGCACATTCGTGCCCCTCATCGTGCCTGACATTACCAACCCGTTCTTTGCCGAACTTGCCAAGACCATGACCCAGGCGGCCGATGACCGCGGATACCAGCTACTGCTTTGCGTTACGAACGGAGACCCTGGCAAGACAGAGGGGTACTTCACTGCGATGCAGGCCATGTACGCGCCCTTCGGCATCGTCGCGCCCTCCACAAAAGTCGACACCGACGCCCTGAAACGCTTCGATTTTGGCCACAAGGTGGTGGTGATCGACCGGGTCGAAGGCGACGCCTCAGTTCCAACGGTCACCGTCGACAGCCGCCGCGGAATCATGCTGGCCCTGGCACACCTGCAATCCCTCGGGCACACCTCCATCGGCTACGTTTCGGGTATCTCCGGGACCCACACCGCCCAGGACCGGATGGACGCCTACTTGGAGCTGTCATCCGAAGGCAATGGCACGCCCCTTGTACTCGACAGCGGCTCCGATCCGGACGCAGGGGCGCGCGCGGCCAAACACTACCTGGAGATGGAGAATCCACCGACGGCGATTATCGCCGCCAATGACATGGTCGCCTTCGCGGTGATCTCGGCCCTGGGACAAAGCGGCATCCGCGTACCTGAGGACGTATCGGTCATGGGCTTTGACGGGCTGGCCCTGGGGGCTCGGTTCAACCCGCCCCTGACCACCGTGCGGCAGCCGATCGCAGACATGGGAAACATCGCCATCGAACTGGCAGAAAAGCAGAACCTGAACGGCTCGGTTGACCACGTCGTTCTGGAACCTGAACTTCTGGTGCGCGCCTCCACCTCAGGACCGCGCAAATGACCGGGGCCAACCAAGGAAGCCTTCGACGGCTGCCCGGGCTGCGGCACACCGACCACGTCGGCCTGACAGTTCCGAACCTCGAGGACGCCATCAGGTTCTTCGTCGAGGTGCTCGGCGCCGAGGAGCTGTACCGCTCCGACCGAGGACCCGACGAGGGATTCATGCCCACCAACTTCGACGTCCCTGCCGATGCCCGGCTCACTCTCGCCATGCTCCGCCTGCCCCCGAACCTGAACATCGAGCTGTTCGAATGGAGCAGCGCTGGGCGGCGCGACACCCCGCCACGGCATTGCGACGCGGGCGGACACCACCTGTGCTTCGTTGTGGACGACGTCGACGAGGCAATCGCGGTGCTGCAGGAAACCCCGGGAGTGCGCGTGCTCGGGGAGCGCAAGGAAGTCGCCGGCGACAGTCCGCGCGTGGCCGGCAACCGCTGGACCTACTTCATAACCCCCTGGGGGCTGCTGATGGAAATCGTCGACCGATCCCGCGTCGCATCCCCACCCCGGCTCGTCGGTCCAGCGGATTGGACAGCCGCACAAGACACTTTTAGGAAGGACAATCAACAATGAGGCTTGCAGGTCACACACTAGGCACTCCGCACCATACGGTCCCTCAGGCACTAAAGCTTTTTCGGGCCGCAGGGCTCGATGCCGCCGAAGTCATCTACCAGGACGGCTACACCTCAGGTCTGCCTCGGGGGGACCGGCGCGCCGCCCTGGAGGCGCTGATGGCGGCAGAAGGCGAGGGTCTGCCGATCATTGGCCTCACGCCCTACACCACGGCCATTAACTCCCTTGACGAGAGTGAGTGGAGCGGGGGAGTCGACGAATTCCGTGGCGCAATTGAGACCGCCCATCTGCTCGGCGCCGACCGGGTGCGTGTGTACGCGGGGTCCTGGCATCCCGGTGACACCGATCGTGACCGGCGATGGGCGAAACTGCGGGAGGCCCTGCAGACCCTGGCACCCGAGGCGGAAGAGGCCGGCGTGCGGCTGTGCGTGGAGAACCACTTCGGCACCATGACCCAGACTGCGGCAGAAACCGCCGCGCTCGTCCGGGAGGTTGCCCACCCGGCCGTTCGTGTTCTCTACGACCAGGCCAACCTCACTTTCACGCATGACGAGACGTTCGAACAGGCCTTTGCCGTCCAGGGCGGCCTGATCGGTCACGTGCACGTGAAAGATCTCGTGTTCACCGATCCCAACGCGGCCTTCCGCGCCACGGAAACGGCCCGCGTCGACGCGTCCGAGCGCGCCGTCCGATCACGGGTCATCGGCACCGGCGTCCTTCCCTGGCCCCAGATCCTCGCGGCGCTGCTGCGGCACGGCTACGATGACCTGCTGAGTATCGAGTACGAGTACCGCTGGCACCCGCAAGACCTCCCCACCCCCGAGGACGGATTCCGGGAATCCGCGGCCGCACTGCGCGGAATGCTCACTGCTCTCGCTGAAATGGAGAACGCCCGATGAACGGGCAGCGCCTCCGCGTCGGCGTCATCGGCGCAGGCAATATCGCCACCATCGCCCAACTGCCCACACTCGTCCAGCGCGATGATGTCGAGTTGGCAGCCCTGGTATCCCGCCGCGAAGACCCGGGCAACCTGGTCCGGCGCTGGGGGTTCGGCGCCGCCTACCGGTCAGTGGAGGACATGCTGGACGCCCAGGATCTGGATGCCGTCTTCGTCCTCACGCCCAGGTCCGAACACGCCCACGCGGTCCAGCTGTGCCTTAACAATGACGTCGATGTGTTCTGCGAAAAACCCCTGGCCCCGGCCACCGAGGAGGCAGAACGTTTGGCGGACCTGGCCGACGAGCGCGGCCGCATCCTGATGGTCGACTTCAACCGCCGCTATGCACCCGTCTACACCGCCGGCCGTGAGCTGTTCGGCACGAAAGGCGCTACCTTCTGCGTCGCGCAAAAGAACCGCCCCGGATCGGAATACCGCGCAACGTTCGAGAACGCCATTCACATGGTGGACCTGCTCCGCTGGTACTGCGGCGGCGAACCCGTGGACGTGGCCGCACACGCAGCCGGTGATGACCCCTGGGAAGAAGACGGCGTCGCAGCCATGATTCGCTTTGACACCGGCAACACCGGGGTACTCCTGGCGGCCCGAACCGCAGGTGCCTGGAGCGAAAAGCTGGACGCCTACGGCGACGGCAAGACCGTGGAGGTACGCGCCCCCGAAACAGTGTCGACCACGGTCAAGGGGGTCACCACATCACGCGAGCTCAGTGCCGAGGCCTACGGCTGGGCAACAGCGACCGACACACTCGGATTCTCCGCCGCCGTCCGCCACTTCCTGGACCGGGTCGCTGACCGCGCGCAGCCGCTCACCTCCGGTCGCGAAGCCGTCCATACCCAGCGGCTGCTCGACCGGATCCTCGCCGCCTCCGGACTGCCCACAGAAGAACAAACCGGCCGGCAATGGGCAAGTCACGCCACGAGCGGCAACAGCTAGACAGCAAAGGTGCCACGTGTTTGCCCAGGGCCGCAGAGAGGGCACCCAGCCCGAGCTTTGACGGCCTGCAGGCCCCCGGGAGCGGCTCATGACAACAGCCAAGACCGCAAGCACGCCACACCTCAGAACAAACACCCCAAGTAAGGACCCCTGAAGATGAAACGAGCCACCCACAACCCAACCCCCGGCGAGCAGTGCACCAGCCAGCCGGCGAACGGCCTTACCAAATGAGCCTCAAAGACCAGGTCGTTCTGGTAACCGGGTCCAGCGGCGGAATCGGCAATGCAGTCATCGACGCACTCACCGCGGAAGGCGCCCTCGTCATAGGCGCCGACCGCGCCCCCAAGGAGGGCCAGGCGCTGGCGGACTTCTTCCCGCTCGACGTCACCTCCGAACAGCAATGTGCGGCCGTCGTCCACGACACCATAACGAAGTACGGCCGCATTGATGTCCTCGTTCACGCAGCGGGAGTTCTGGGCACTACGCCGGACATCATGGAGACAACTACGGAAGAGTTCGAATCCATCATGCGGATCAACTCCACCGGGACGTTCTCGATGGTCCGGGAGACGGCGCAGTCGATGCTTGGGGCCGGCACCGCAGGCGCGATCGTGATCCTCTCCTCCGTGGCGGCCAAGGAAGCGCGGCGCAACTACCTGCCCTATAACGCCAGCAAACTTGCGGTGCTTCACATCATGTGGTCATTCGCCGAGTTGCTCGGGCCCAACGGCATCTCCGTCAACGCCATCGCGCCCGGCCCTGTGAACACTCCCATGTGGGCGCAATTCGCAAAAGACTCCGGTCCCGACGCAGCCGCCAACCGGGCCAAGCGGGCCGCGCAACTGCCGATGCGCAGGTTCGCCGAGCCCGAGGAAGTCGCCCGCGCCATCCTTTTCCTTGCCGACCCGGACAACCGCTACATCACCGGCGTGACACTCGATGTGGCGGGAGGTGCGCACCTCGGTATGGGGACCTGAGCATGAGGTCGGTGGAGGCTCCGAGCCGGCAACCGTGATTTCAGGCAAAAGCGCGGGCACGAGGGGAGCGGCCGTGGGCAGTCCAATGATTCCGGAGCAGCGGCAGAAGGAGCTGCTGCGCCTCCTCCGGACGGCTGGGGTCCTGAGCATCCGCGACATCACGGAACTCCTGAGGGTCTCGCATATGACCGTGCGCCGCGACATCTCCAACCTCGAGGCGAGCGGCCACGTCGTAGCGGTCCAAGGTGGAGTCCGCCTCGCGGAGAATTCTGGCACCCAGCCGCCGGCCGAGAGCTCGTCACGCTCTCAGCTCAGCCTGCCCCGCAAGCGGGCCGTGGGCGCACTCGCGGCTGCCCTCGTCGAAGACGGCATGGTCATCTTCCTCGACGCGGGAATCATGTGCGAATTGGTCGTCCCGTTCCTAGCCCCCCGCAAAGGAATCACCGTCGTGACGAACTCCTACTACATCGCGGCCGCTCTCTTCGACTACCCACAGATCGAGACAATCCACACGGGCGGCACGATCGACGTTGATAGCCGCTCGAGCAGCGGCCCCTTCGCTGCCGCGACCCTTCCCTCGGTGAACCTCGACCTGTGCTTCCTCAGCAGTCAAGCTTGGGACGTCGAGCACGGGGTCACCACGATGTCGGCAGAGACGGTTCTCCTCGAGCGGGCGGCGCTCGACGCGGCGTCCTCGGGCGTCCTGCTAGCAGACAGCGAGAACTTCGGTTCCCTTGAGCGCTTCAACATCGTGCCTCTGGCGAAGCTTCACGCTACAGTCACGGACTCCGACCTCGCTGAGTCGACGCGGCACGCGATCCAGGACCTTGGCGTAGGAATCCACATCGCCGAGATCTGACTCCCCAGAGCCGCTATGCCCTTCGCGAGCGGTGTCTGCGGCTCTGGAGAGCGTGGAAAATGTCAGCTGTTGTTCTCGGCGTTGTACAGGATGATGGCCCGTTCGGCGACACGGAATGATTCCAAGGCGGCTGGAGCGCCGCAGTAGACCATTGCCTGAATCAATACTTCTTGTATCTCCTTTTCGGTGACACCGTTGTTGAGTGCTCCGCGGACGTGGCCGGCGAGTTCATGGTTTCGGTTCAGAGCAGTCAGCATGGCGAGATTCAGCATGCTGCGGGTTCGGAGATCCAGACCTGTTCTAGTCCAGATCCTTCCCCAAGCGAAATCTGTAACGAGTTCCTGAATGGCTCGCGAGAAGTCACTTGCTTCCTCAAGAGACCTTTGGACATGTTCTTTCCCCATCACTTTTTCTCTGATGGCGAGGCCTGATGTGACAGCGGTGTGGTTTGCGTCGAGGTTCGTCAATTTTGTGTCCTTACTCTGTCGTCTGTATTGCATCTGGGGCGTAGGTTTTGTGAGCTCTCTGCTAGCTCAAAAATCCTCGCGAAGGCAAGTAATTTCGTTACCGTCTCGCACTCCCAGCGGAGGTGCATGTGACTGACTCCGCTCGCGACTAGGAGCCGCGTGGACGTTACCTCGCGGGCCACCTGAATGACTTGATAAGGGGTCATCCGGCAAACACCCGGTTGCCAGTAACCGGGCACTCGTCAGCGCGGGACGATCAAGCTATTCCCTAACGGGCGCCGAGGACTGGTAACTGGTCCTAAAGAGGAAAACTGCTGTTATGCAGGACTCGTCCCTGCAAGGGCTTTGAAGAGTGGCGCCCAAGCGTCATCTAAGGGTTGGGATATCAGCCCGGTTGACCGTGACGCTTCGTTGACTCCCGAGCCTGGTGCCGGAACGCCGCGACCAATGGGTGCACGAGCTGATGCCGGCGCTGTTGTCTGATGATAACTCTCACGAAACTCCCCTGGAGTCATGGCAAACTCGTGCTTGAATATGCGGCTTAAGTGACTAGCGTCGAAGAAACCCCACCGGTGTGCAATCGTGGCGACCGGTTGGTTGGACGTGAGCAAGTCGCGCCTGACCGCCGCGAGTCGATGGGCACGAACAACCGACCGGACGGTGTCACCTGTTGAAGCGAAGGCTCGCTGTACCGTTCGCGGAGAGACATTATGTGCTGTGGCAATGTCCTCTACTCGGAGGGTCCTGCATTGAAGATGCTCGCTAATCCATTGCTCAAGACGCGGCCGAAGCATTGGCAGGAAGTCGCTGCCGCCAGCGTTGGCCTTGTTACCGAGGACCAGTCCGGCAATGAGCGAAAGCATCGCGTTACGGGCACCTTCCAGTTCCGACTGCGACATGCGGGTGTATTGACGGTCGATCCCGCGCAGTAGATCTTGGAGGATCTGTGCCAAGGGGCTGTCGGCTGTCCGGAGCATCAAGGAGTCCGGAATACTTGTTTTGGCAAGGAATGGAATGAGGGCGGACGAAGGTATCCTGACGCTCGTCTTCCGCACGAAATGCGGAATGACAAACTTGCCAGGTCCGCGGGTGTCGGCCAGAAGCACGGTCCCGGGCTGGAGGACCGCGCTTCCATACGCCGTGTCTATGACTTGTTTTCCCGCAGAGACCGTGAAGAGCAGCAATGCCTCCTCACCTCCACGTCCGTCCTTCGCGCTGCGCACCCCCTCGATGGGCGGAGAATCCCAGTCCGTGATCAGGATGTCCCCAAGGTCGCGCTTCAGGAACTTCCCTGTACGTTCGGTTGCTCCAATCGACTTTAGATCCATCCTTGCGATGCGCTCATTTGCTTCGATCCTCCAATGAGCATCAAACTCCGAGTTGGTACGGAGAGTATTTCGCAGGTTTGACAAAACGGCCCTTTCCACATTTCTCTTCGCCCCGGATTTCTTGTCTGTGACCGCTGGGCGGGACGTTCCAAGGCATGCAGGATAGTCTCGAACCCGAAGGATTTACCTTCAGACCTCCACCTCGGCTCCGACATAACCATAAGCTGAATGGCTATGTTAGGGAAGAGTACATGAGTCGGGCCTGGGAGGGTGGATGCCCTACCCCTGGGCGATCCGTTGCTGCGGTACATCCGGAGGCAGGGCGTCATGTCTCAACGTCTGGAGCAGAACAGTAACTAGTTCACCTATCTCCCGGCACTTACGAGGAGTTCGCCGGAATCGCGGAGTGCTATCGCACTCTGGGCAGAGAACTGAAGTGTCCACAGGTTTCCGTGATGCGGATACTTGGCCACCATAACGCGGGTGAGTTCTTCGGCGTCCTTGGCATTTTGATAAGCGGCAGCGAAATCCTTAATGTAGGCCCGGGTAGTGGAGAGCATGTCAGTGACGGCATAGTCATCGCCGTCGGGCCGTCGGTGACCACTGACGATCATCCGGGGATTGAGGCCCTCCACAAGATCCACTGTTTCCAGCCAGTCCTCCCATTCTGCGGGCGTGGAGAGTCCGAGCATTGGATGGATTTCGTTGTAAATTGAGTCGCCTGCCACAACTAGGCCGATGTCAGGCACGTGGACCACGGTGGTTGGATGGATGTCAGCCTGCTTCACCTCAATGATCTCCACCAGGGTCCCGTCGACATGCAGTGTGTGGCCTTCCAGAGGATCGGGAAGGGGCCCGGGCGTCACGCAGGCGTCGCCGAACAACAGATCCCACTGAACCCGTTGCTGCTCCATTGTTTCTTTGATGGCCTCGACAACGTGGGGAAGCGCTACAGCTCTTGCTTCGGGGAAGCGCTCCAAGAGCGGTCCAAAGCCCAGATAGTGGTCGGCATGCGCGTGGGTGAGGTAGATCGTCGTGAGCTTCTTGCCCGAGCGCTCGATCAGGTCCCCGAGATCTTGAACGTCCTCTTTGAGGAATAGCGCATCAACGAGGATTGCCTCCGTAGGGCCGCTGATAAGAGTGGCCGTGGTGGGGGAGAAAGTACCCGTTGGGATGCCGGGAAACTCGCGGGCAGGGATCTCGGGCCAACGGCCGACGTAGACCGTCGCACGGACCGGCGGGCTTAGCTTCGAGGAAGGGGCTTTGCTGCTCATTATGACCTCCAGTGTGGTTGGCGGCTCCGAACGAGGCGCCACAGTTGCCACGCTACGGATGAACAACGAGTCCCTATAGGAAAATCGCGTCCCTCAGTCGCATATGTGCGCCAAGGTCAGCCATGGAATCAGGAGGCGGTTCAAGTCAACGAGGCGCAGTTGTACATCACCTTGACGCGCTGGTCCCAATGGCGCAGTCACGAGCGGCTCTACGGTGATGAAGATCACGATTGCAGTGCTGCTAAGCCTGCAAAGGGGTCCGTGCTCACCCATGCAACACCTACAAAGGAGAAGGAGGAGCCTGGAATGCCATTCTGGGAGATTTACACACCCGAGGACGCTTTGACCGATGAGGACAAGGAGGCGCTGACAGAACGAATCACGTCGATCTATGAACTAGTCAACCTGCCGAAATTCTACGTAGTGGTCGTGTTCCACAAGATGCCACGAAACAGCATCTACGTCGGAGGCGAAGCCGCAAACAATTTCATACGCATCCGCGTTGACCACATCGCCCGCGCCATGAACGAGCACATGGTCGTGAACGGGATGCCCGCCGGAAGCTTCACCACCGAACAGATTCGGGCGTACTTCCACAATCTGGCCGAGGAGATGCTGGCACCCTTCGTGAAAGAGCGCGGCTATGACTGGGAGATTCACGTCGACGAAACTCCTGAGGATCTTTGGCGTGTGCAAGGCCTCGTCCCCCCACCCGGAGAATCAGACTTCGAGAGGCTCTGGCGCAAGGAGAACCGTCCCGTCCCCTACTACTGAGCAGCCCGATTCCAAGGTGTAGCGCAACGCCGCGAACAGCTCTCTTTACGAGGGCAGGCTAATCGTCACCTTCCACAGACCCTTGGACTTCGGGCCAACAGGACTGCAACTGACCCACCAACTGCCGACGAGTTAGATCAGGAAACACTTGTGAAAAATAGTGAAGCATTCGTGAGAAGAGATATTGAATTCAAGACAGAGGACGGAACCGTTCTTCGCGGCTACTTACACGCAGAACCGAACGTCGCCGCACCCTGCATCGTTATGGCCCATGGGTTCGGCGGGATAAAGGAGCATATCGACCACTATGCGGCTGCCTTCGCGGCATCCGGTTTCACCGTGATTGTCTACGACCACCGAGGCTTTGGCACCTCAGAGGGCAAGCTTCGCCTTGAGGTTGACCCCTATGTGCAGATGGCGGACTGGCGAGACGTGATCACACAAGCTACAGAACTTCCCGAGGTCGACGCCGCTACCGGAGTTGGCCTCTGGGGATCCAGCTTTGCAGGAGGGCTCGCCATGGTGATCGGCGCCAACGACCCCAGGGTCCGATGTGTCGTTGCCCAGATTCCACAGGTAAGCGGGCACTTGAACAGCCGGCAGATGTTCAGCGTTGAGCAGAGAGCCGAACTCGAACGGCGCCTCGCGGCCGACCGCCGCGGCCGGGTCGCCGGAGAAGCGCCTGAAATGATTCCGGTCTTCTCCTCGGACCCCAACACGCTCTGTGCCCTTCCTCCGATCGTCGAGCAGGACTTCATCGACTTCGCTCTGCAGGATTCGCCGTCATGGAGTAACGAGGTGACGCTACGATCCGTAGCCCACTTGCTGGAGTTCGAACCAGCCGGATGGATGCCTCACTTGGCACCGAAGCCCTTGCTGATGATCGTAGGTCGGGCTGATACCTGCACCTTCCCGGAAGTCCAGCTGGCAGCATTCGAGTCCGCGCGTCATCCGAAGCAGGTTCTCGTCCATGAAGGCGGTCACTTCGACACCTACACGGACCACTTCGAGCAATCCAGCGAAGCCGCAACTTCCTGGTTCTTGGAGCACCTGCGTGATGGCGAGGAGTTCCCCTCAATGGCTGCTGTTCCAACAGCTGTGGTACTGGGTACGCATTAGTGGATCACGCGGCCACCGCGTTACAGCACGCAACTGGACTTGGCCGGAGTGTGCCTGAATCGCGCACTGTTCAACGAGGCGCAGTTGTACATCACCTTGACGCGCTGGTCCCAATACGGCAGTCACGAGCGGCTATACGGTGATGAAGATCACGATTGCAGTGCTGCTAAGCCTGCGACGGGGTCCATGGTCACCCATGCAACACCTACAAAGGAGAAGGAGGAGCCTGGAATGCCATTCTGGGAGATTTACACACCCGAGGACGCTTTTACCGATGAGGACAAGGAGGCGTTGACTAAAGGAATAACGTCGATCTATTACGACTTGGTCGATCTACCGAAGTTTTACGTCGTCGTCGTATTTCACGAGATGCCCCGCAACAGCATCTACGTCGGAGGCGAAGCGGCGAACAATTTCATACGCATCCGCCTTGACCACATCGCCCGCCACACGGTTGACTACATCGCGCACCACACGAACAAGAAAACGATGGTGAACGGAATCGCCCTCGGAAGCTTGACCTCGGACCAGCTCCGGGCAGACTTCCACGAGAAGGTAGAGGAGGTGCTTGTGCCGTTCGTGAAAGAGCGCGGCTACGACTGGGAGATCCACGTCGACGAAACTCCTGAGGATCTTTGGCGTGTTCAAGGCCTCGTTCCGCCACCTGGATGGTCCGAGTTCGAAGAGCTCTGGCGCAAGGAGAACCGTCCCGTTCCTTATTACTGAGCAACCCGATTTCCAAGCTGTCAGCGGACGGCCGCGGACCGGGTCTGATCGCGAGAGATCGCCGACCGTAGCTCCCAAGTCCAGTTCCGGCAATATCGCTGGTGGCTCGGGAATCAATAACAGTTCGGGCAAAATGCTCGGCCGGGTTTTCCGGTCGAGCATTTTTGCTTGCTGGTAGGGAAGAACGAGATACGTGCGGTATTGCAGACGTCGCTGATGGAGGGGTGCTGACCATGCCGTGGCCGCGGTACGACGCCGTCGAAATATGCAAACCATTGTTACTTCTGTCACACTCTGATAGGTTCATCTGCTGTGGAAACGATGATGATTGACTCTGGTAGCAATGTTCAACTCGAGATTCTCGCGTCCGGCCCTCCGGGCGGGATCCGACCCCGTTCTGCTCTTCTCTTTGTGCATGGCCTCGGTCATGACGCCACGTGCTGGCGCAACTGGATGCACGCAGCTTCCGAGGATGGCTATGCGGCGTACGCGGTCTCGCTCAGGGGTCACGGCGGCAGCGGAGGAAACCTCCGTTCGGCGCGGCTGAAGGATTATGTTGAAGACGTCCTCCGCGCGGTCGAGACTGTCGATGTTGATGAGATCGTCTTGGTAGGTCACTCACTGGGTGGCCTGGTGGTGCAGCGGGTGTTGGCAGTTCAGCCGGCGAAGGTGAGCGCGGGCGTGCTCGTTGGCTCCATCACTTCCGGTCCGGCCTTCGGGACCGTTTTTTCGGTGCTGAGAAGCCACCCATGGCAAGCGATGCGGTTTCTCGCGGGTCGAAGCCTTCGGCTGCCGCCGGACATGCTGTTCGAGCGGATGGGCACTGAAGAGGCGGCCGAGATCTCCCGATCCCTTTGCGGCGAGTCGCCTTGGGTCCAGTACCAGCTGCTTTTCCACCTTCCGTCGAGGGTGAAGTCTGAATATCCGCTTCTGTCCGTCTACAGCAAGCACGACCGAATGGTGCCAGTGCGGTCAGCGCGCGCAACCGCACGGCGCTACGGCGCCGATAAGCGGGAGCTCGCCGGGATCGGGCATGACATGATGCTCGACGGCGGCTGGGAAGAGTCCTGGAGCGTGATCAGTGACTGGTTGAAGGCGGTCATGCCCATCTCCCAAAAGGCGAGGCAAAGTGGTTGAGTGCCAGGACGCCGAAAACCATTGCTTGAAAGAGCTGTATAGCCTAAGCTTCTTTCAATCGCAGAGTTCACCTTGTGTCCCCGAACACACTTGAGGGTTCGGTTGCCATGAGCTAAGGCACAGGGGAACAACCTAGACGGCAATCGCTCATGGAAGGCTGCGTGCCCCGATCCACGAGCATTACGAGCTTCGCATCAGCTCACGCAGGCCAACGACGGCGTGCATTAGAAAGGCAAACAACATGGCAATTGCCAACGAGGCGTCAAAGACGACCGGCCTCCGGACCACGGCATCCTCCCGCTTGACCGTTCAGGAAATACTCAATCAAGCGCCGCTTGGCAACAGACGGCGCGTGATCATCCTTCTCGGGTTCCTGACCATGACCCTTGAAGGAGTTGAAATCGGCCTGTGGGGATTCATCTACCCCCAAATAGTCACCCAGTGGGGTACCTCGCTGGCAACAGTTACCACCATGGTGACGCTGGGAGTTGTGGGGCTCACTGTCGGTTCTATGGTTGCCGGCCCGCTGTCTGACCAGATCGGCCGAAGGCTCCCGATTATCGTAGGCACGGCAGGATTCGGACTCGCCACTTTAGGCGGCGCGCTGGCACAAAACGACCTGACGTTAGGAATCTTCCGGGTGATGGCATGCCTGTTCCTCGGAGCGGTGATGCCTCTGGTCATCACGCTCGTAGCGGAGTTCGCGCCTGAAAAGCGGAAGGCTGCCATTGTGGCCATCACGTTCACCGGTTTCCCACTGGGGACAGTCATCACCGGCTTCCTGGCGTCAACCATTCTTCCCACCCTGGGCTGGCAGTGGCTGCTCGGAACCGGAACAATCCTGGCATTGGTTCTCCTGCCCGCACTGGTATGTGGCCTCCCGGAATCAACGGTGTTTATGATTCGAAGGGGAGGCCGGACAGAAAACGTGACGAAGGTACTGAGTGCCATCATTCCCGGTTTCGACATGAACACAGTGGATCTGACGGGCGCACCGCAAGCTGGCGGCGCCAAGCCGATTGGAGGTGTCAGGACTGTACTGTCCAAGAAACTTGTGGTGGTATCGCTGCTCATCTGGCTTTGCTACTTCATCTGCGCCGCAGTGGTTTATATGTTCCTGAACTACCTGCCGCTGATCGTCAAGCAACTTAATATCAACGCCGCCGGCACAGGCAATGTGGTGTCGATGTTCGGCATCGGCGGTGTGATCGGAGCTTTGGCCATCGGTTTTGCCATGGAGAAGCTGGGCAAATATGTATCCCTCGGTGCGGCCTTCACTTTGGCCGCCGGAGCGGCCTGGATCCTTGCATCAGTCAACCTGACCTTGCCCCTGCTGCTTGTTCTGGGCTTCACCATCGGCGTTGTGCTGGTGGGTGCCAACAGCGGCATGAACGCACTGAGCACATCGGTTTTCCCCACTGAAGCCCGCGCAACCGGCGTGTCATGGATGCACAGCTTCGGCAAGGCCGGTTCCATCGTCAGCGGTCTGCTGGGTGGCGTGATGCTGGGCGCAGGATGGGGCGTGGACCAGATCTTCTTCGCCTTGGCCATTCCGCTCCTGGCCGGAGCTGCGGCCGTGGGTGCAGTCAGGGCGATGACCACACGCCGTTCACGTTCAGACTCATAAGGCAGCCTGTATTTACCGACCCTGATCGTCGCAGGGTCACTGGACTGCAGCGATACTGAGTCCCAATTCGAGCCACCTTGCTCCTGTTCCAGAGCAAGGTGGCTCTGCTGTTTGCCGAGTCAGCCGGAGGTAGTTGCGGTGACTTCCGGACGGGGGTACAGCCGGCATGCAAGCTGAGTTTTGGGCGATGAAAGCCCGATCTCCGTCGCGCTTCAGGTTGCCTCTCCAGGCGTAGTTCGCTGGCAGCGCCTCCGGCAGGCGCCGACGGGAGAAGCGAGTGGCGTCCCGCACCGAAGCTGCTCGGGGCTCGATTACCCCGTGCCGCAGTCATGCCCCACTGGCCAGTGCACTGAACACACAAAGGACCTCCGAGTGGAGTTGGACTCTCTACAAGTCCCGCTCCACTCGAAGGTCTTTCCTTGTCACCCCTGCACGCTCCCACTGTTTCCCACAACTCAAGCCCCGACGTCGGACATCGAGTTAGGCGCCTTCGCGCGGACTTTGCTCTGGTTACGGGTGCGCCGAAGCGTCAGCGCCGTCTCTTGGCCGGCGAACCATGGACGAGCGTCCGTATTCCGATACCAAGGACAAAAGCCGTGGCAAGGCCTAAGAGGGCCCAGGAGATGAGTTCCGAGCCGGCGACGCCGAGGGTTCCGAGCCATCTGATGCCGTAGTTCGCCGACGTTGACACCGGGAAGGTGAAGATCCAGAACGTCAGCGAAAACGGCAGGCTGGCGTACTGGGGAATCAGAACCACCTGCATCAGAATCATCATGAGGAGGATTCCCGTGAGTCCTAACTGGATGATTCCGGAACCGTCCGTGCGGATGACTATCCAGGCAACGCAGGCCGTTGCGGGGGCGGCCAGGTATCCGGCCAAGACGGGCTTCAGGTCGTCCGGCATTTCAATCCCTGCCATGAAGCGTACCGTCACCACAGTCCCGATCATCAGCCAGAAAAAACCACCGGTTCCCCAGGCAGCGACAGCCGCTTGGGGCCAACCCATGGTGGAGAAGCCGATGCTGGCGATGAAGGGACCTGCAGCAACTGGAAGCAGGTAACCCGGGTGAACCCATTCCAGGGTCACTCCACCGGTCACCCAATGGACCAGAAGCCTGGCTCCGAGGAGCGTGAGAGCGATGATGAAGAACAGGCACAGCGCGGACCAGAACACCTTGTTGTACTCGATGTAGTGACTGCTCAGGAGGATGCCCACCAGGGGAATGAAGGACGCCGACGGGCCCGTTCCGGGGTGTCTCAGTTCTTTGTCGAAGTTTCCCTTGGACCTGTACCGGAAACTCTTCGCCAGATACCAGACAAGCAGGACGGACCAGATGGCGGCACTGATCCCGTAGAAGACTTCCGCCGGCCACACGGGGGCCTGAAGCGTGAGGCGGGCTGCCTGCCAGGCACCCCCCAACCCGATGAAGCCCAGGGGAACGGCAAACAGGTTGAAGGGGTGCGTCGGAGGCTTTGGCGGAAGCTCAGTGAGGAGATCGGGCTCCCGTGCTTCCGAAGCCGTCGCAACGGGCCCCATCGTGGGCGCCGGACGACTGGTCAACTCAGCAGTTTCAGGGCTGCACCCCACAACGCACCGGGGTTGATCCGATCAGGATGAAGCGTAAGCATTGCCGAGAAGAACTCCTCCGGCGTTGGTTCCTCGGCCAGGAGCTTTGATGCGTCCAAAAGGTAGCCGCGGGTTTCCTGGATCTGCCCGGGCAGATCGGGCAATGCGGGGTTCTTGTGCCCGGCCACCACGAACTTTGGCTCGAGGCTCTCCGCGATATCAAGCGCTCGCAGCCAGGCTTCGAGACCCCCGTCCTGCGACTCGGTCAGGTAGGGGTGGACCCCGTTATAGACGGCGTCCCCGGCTACCAGGAGCCCGATGGAGGGAACGAACAGCATGGTGGTGTTGTCAGTGTCGGTATGGCCCACTTCAACGATCTGCAGTTCATGACCCTCAAGTTCAAACGACCCATTCTCGACTGGCTGGGTCACTGTTGTGGTGGGCGGAATCTGGTCCGGGAAAATCGAGTCCCAGAAGGAGGAGCGGAACCCGGGGGAGCCGTGCATGGCCATCTCCTGGAGCGTGCCCGGGGTTGCCAGTACTGTGACGCCCGGAAACCGCTCTGCGAGGGGACCTGCGCCGAACCAGTGGTCACCGTGGCCGTGGGTGATGTAGATGTGGCTGAGGTTCTTTCCCGATGCTTCAATCCAGTCCCCGACCCTCCGCGTCTGGTCCACCGTCATGGGCGGGTCCACCAGCACGGCTTTCTCCTGTCCGGAGATCAGTGTTGAGGACAGCGGCGACCAGATGCGCGGGTCCCCATTGGGTAGCGTCCCTCGTCCTGTTTGGGGCAGAGTGCCGGAGACGAAGACGTCGTAAGCCAGCTCGGGTGTGCGTTGCATAGTATGTGTCACTTTCCCTGAAATTCGTGGGGGCTTAGAGATGCTGCAAAAACCAGTTGAGGGCGGCCGAACTTGAGTCTTCAAAGTTCTCGACGTACGGCTCGAAGTGGCCGCCTGGAAGGATCACGAGGGATTTGGGCTCCTGGGCCTGTTCGTAGGCTTCGAGGGCCAGGTCCGTGCCGGTCAGTTCATCGTCTTCGGCGACAATGAAGAGCAGCGGCTTCGGCGACACCCTTGAGGCCCAGACCCCGGGCTCGTAGAGACGAGCGGCACGGGTGGACTGCAGTGTCACGGTGTTGTCCCAGCCGTATTCTTCAGGGCCGGGCTGTGTGTAGAAGCCGACGGCGGAGGGTAGCCGGTACGCAGCAGGCTGGCTAGGGTCACTGCTCACCACCGCGATCATCCTCGGTGCCTTACCCGCGGCCTGGTCCCGCTCGTCGTCGATGAACGACTGTTCCAGCGCAGTCTTGGCGTCGCCTACAGCGCGGCGGGAACCAGCCACATGGCCGTTGATGGCGGGCACCTGAGACACCACAGCTTTGAGCCGCTGCTCCGTAGCCCCCAGAACCAGGGCGTGTCCACCGGAGTAGCTGGACCCCCACAGGCCTATGCGGGAGGCGTCCACTTCAGGCCGGCCCTCCAGATAGGTCACGGCCCGGCGCCAGTCCTTGATCTGCTGCCAGGGATTTATGNNNNCCCGGGCCATCGGGAATGTAGAGCCAAGCGCGAAGCTTGATGCCACCCTCCGCCGTGAATTCAACATCGAGTCGTTCTGCCATGAGTCTCTCTTTTCTCTCCGGCGCTGGTGGCCGGGTATGTGTGACAACCGCGGGAGCCACGCCGCGCGCCGCGGGGAATCGTGAATCAGTTGCGTGGTGGTGAAGGGCCTGCGTCCTGGCTTCCCAAGGGGGCCCAGGGTTTTTGCAGGAGTAAGACGTGAAATAAGCGTACAGCGTTAGGCTCTGTCCAGCAACAATTTTTTGACGTATGCTCCTTTCACGGCCGCGGGCCGCCCCCCATTCCTGATTTTCTTCACCGATGCACAACGAAAGGCAGAAGCATGACAAGCAGCTTCATTTATGACGGGATCCGTACCCCCTTCGGAAAATTCGGGAAGTCATTGGCGGGCATCCGCCCCGACGATTTGGCATCCCATGTGATCCGCGAGGTAGTGGGCAGGCAACCGGGGCTGGAAACGCACAGGATCGATGAAGTAATTCTGGGCAACGCCAATGGTGCGGGAGAAGATAACCGCAATGTGGCACGTATGGCTGCGCTGCTCGCTGGGCTTCCCACCTCGGTGCCTGGCGTCACGGTTAATCGCCTGTGCGGCTCCGGCCTCGAGGCTGCCATCCAGGCGAGCCGAACGGTGGAAATCGGCGATGCCGACCTCATTGTTGCCGGCGGCGTCGAGTCGATGAGCAGGGCGCCCTGGATCCTCGCAAAACCCGAGCGGGCGTATCCTGCCGGTCCTGAAACCCTGCACAGTTCGACGCTGGGCTGGCGAATGGTCAACCCGAAGATGAGTGAGGCCTGGACCGTCTCCAATGGCGAAACCGCTGAAATCCTCGCCGACAAGTTCGGCATATCAAGGACCGCGCAAGACCAATTTGCCGTTCGCAGCCACAAGTTAGCCGCCAGGGCCTGGTCGGAGGGCATCTACGACGACGAAGTGCTGCCGCATCCCGATTCGCAGCTGAATACGGACGAGGGCGTTCGGGCCACCTCCTCCGAGGAGGCCTTGGCCGGCCTGGAACCGGCATTCCGTGACGGGGGCTCCGTCACTGCAGGTAATTCCTCACCGCTCAATGACGGGGCGGCGGCCATGCTCATCGGCCGTGAAGGCGCCTTGGAAACGGAACCCCTGGCACGGATCGTTTCCCGCGGGGTGGCGGGCAACGACCCAAACATTTTCGGCATTGCTCCCGTTGAGGCTGCCAACCAGGCACTTGCCCGCGCAGGCAAGACCTGGCAAGACGTCGACGTCGTGGAACTCAATGAAGCCTTTGCGGCCCAGAGCCTGGCGTGCCTGCAGCTTTGGCCTGACCTGGATCCGGAGAAGGTGAATATCCACGGGGGCGCGCTGGCCCTGGGCCACCCGCTGGGCGCGTCCGGCTCCCGGATCCTGATCCACCTCGCGCGGGAGCTGAAACGCCGCGGGGGAGGGGTCGGAGTTGCTGCCATTTGCATCGGAGTGGGACAAGGCCTCGCCGTTGTCCTGGAACGCTAAAGCCGCGATCCCTGCCGGCAGCACCAACTTGAGGCGTGTTCGCAAATTTCAGACCAAGGCTCTTGAATGAAATAGGTAAAGCGGATACGCTTACTTCAGCTGATTCCACAAAAGCTCAAACACTTCCACCACCGCAGGCCGCGCCGATGCGGCCCTAGGTCGCGTTTCCATCCCGGAACGCCCCCCACTCATTCACAGGGAAAGATACAGGCCCTTCATGATCATCAACAGCGCAGATCTCGACGCCGTCGACTCCTACAAGCTCCTCATCGGAAGCATCATTCCCCGGGCGATCGCCTGGGTGAGCACCATCTCTGAAGAGGGTGTGGCCAACCTTGCGCCCATTTCCTTCTTCACGGCGGTGGGACGAAAGCCGCCGATGGTGTCCATCTCGCTGCAGCCACGCTCAGACGGCAGGACCCTCAAGGACACGTTCGTCANCTTGCGCCCATTTCCTTCTTCACGGCGGTGGGACGAAAGCCGCCGATGGTGTCCATCTCGCTGCAGCCACGCTCAGACGGCAGGACCCTCAAGGACACGTTCGTCAACATCCGCGAAACGGGGAACTTTGTGGTCAACGTGGCCACGCTTCCGCAGGCTCACGCCCTGCACTCCTCCGCCTTCGAATTCCCCTCGGGAATCGACGAGTTTGAGGCGGTGGGGCTCGAAAAAGAGGCTTCACAAGCCGTGACGGCACCCAGGATCTATATTGCCTGCGCCGATNAACGTGGCCACGCTTCCGCAGGCTCACGCCCTGCACTCCTCCGCCTTCGAATTCCCCTCGGGAATCGACGAGTTTGAGGCGGTGGGGCTCGAAAAAGAGGCTTCGCAGGCCGTGACAGCGCCCAGGATCAAAGACGCCCCTATCGCGATGGAATGCATCGTTAACCGCATCATTCCCGTGGGCGACATGAATGATCACGTTGTCTGGGGCGAAGTTGTCCGCTTCCACATCAAGGACGAGCTGTACCTGGAACGGGGCCGGATTGACACGGCGGCGGTCACGGCTGTGGGCCGGTTGGCGGCTGAGTACACCCTGGTTGAAAACGTGTTCACTACAC
>NZ_LMSB01000040.1:26055-26278 GCF_001428005.1 Arthrobacter sp. Soil736 | reverse complement strand
AGTTGGCGGTGGAGATGATGAAGGAGATCTTCGGAATCCACGGGACCCCGGAGGTCGTTCATGCCGACCGCGGCACGTCGATGACGAGCAAGACCGTCRCGGCATTGCTCTCTGAYCTGGAGATCACCAAGTCGCATTCGCGGCCTCGGGTGTCCAACGATAACCCGTTCAGCGAGGCGTGGTTCAAGACGTTGAAATTCGCACCCGCATTCCCGCAACGCTT
>NZ_LMSB01000040.1:0-25959 GCF_001428005.1 Arthrobacter sp. Soil736 | reverse complement strand
ACCCGGAACCCCGAACGCTTCACCACCACAGCCGACCCGAAGATCCTCGCCCTGCCCGGCACGACCTGGATCAACAAACCACTCGAGAAAACCAAGACAGACRCGGAGCCAACGACCCAGAAGAAACTAGCCGCCTAAACTCACGCTGGCCTCATTCACCTTGACAAGTTCCGGGACACCGGCAGGTGCAAGTTCGGCGGCCAAGGACCGGATCATCGAAAGTACGCCGCCCTTGGTCGCGGTGTATGCGGTGTAACCTGCCTGGCCGACGAGTGACAGCTCGCTGGCAGTGCAGACGAGCGATCCACCGCCGTTGGACGTGAGCTTTCGCGCCGCTGCCCTGGCAAAGTGGAAAGTGCCGGACAAGTTCACTTGGATCAGTCTCTGCCACAGCTCGTCGGACGTTTCGGCGATGGGCGCAACTCTGGAGATTCCTGCGGCGTTGAAAACTCCGCTCAGCGGCCCGAGTTCTGCTTCCGCCTGGGCGAAGGCGCTATCGACCTGCAGGGACTCAGATACGTCGGCTTCGATGAAGAGCACAGCGCCCGACAGCTGGCGTTTTGCGTCGTCAAGCAACCGGTCAGGGAGCCCGACTGCTGCAACCCTAGCCCCTTGCGCCAGAAGGGCTCGAGTGGTCGCCAGACCGATGCCGGAACTGGCTCCGGTGACAAGGTAGGCCTTGTCCTGAAAATGGCTCATGTCTTCTCTTCCCGCATCGAATTGGAAATTTGAGGTGGACTACTTCGGGTGCTACAAGGTGTGCCTGGCTGGACAATACGCGCAGCCCGCGCATGGTGTCGCTTACGGCAGCTGGGGCCAGAAGCCGGAGGGCGGAAAGTATGCCCCCGGGCACGACCCGGGGGCATACGCCGGGATGGCTGATTTAGCCGACAAGGGCACGGGTGTGGTCGTTTAGGAATATTCCGCGGGGGTCGAACTCCCGGCGTACCTGGATGAAGGTGTCAAGCTCCGGGTAGAGACGCTCCAAGCGGTTCCTCGTCATGAAATGGATCTTGCCCCAGTGCGCACGTGGCTCGAATTCCTGCAGCAGCGCATCAGCATCCCGGAAGAAGGGCCAGTAGTCGGTTCCAGGCTCGGTTGTCAGGGTGATGACTGTGGTGTCCCTTCCCTGGAACTGGGACATGTAGCCTTCGTCGGCTTTCACCCAGCGGACCTCAACGGGGTACTTCTGAGCGGAATGCTTGGTGCGGATCAGCTCCTGGACAGCCTCGACAGCCGCTAGGCCTCGCTCGCTGGGAACGAAGTACTCGAGTTCATGGAACGGTGTGGTGAATCCGCCCGGGTAGATGCGGTACGACCGGTCCAGCCGGGCGCCCTCCGTGCGCGAAATCTCACGCTCGTCCTGGATCTGGGCGATGTTGTACCGCTTGGTGTAACTGCGGTTCGCCATGCTCTGGCCGGGCGCTCCCGGAAGGTCCAGGAGTTCGCAGGAACCGTCTTCCGGGCACCAGAGGAACGAGTAGTGCCTGTTCGCATCGATGTCGGTCTGCCATGTCGCCGCGGTCTCTGACCAGGTGGGATACGTAATCTCCTCCTGCAGGTAATAACGGTCCTCGACCGCCAGCTCGACCTCCAGGAAAACTCCGAGCGTACCCAAAGCGACCTGGGCCGCCTTGAGTTCGCGGAGCTGCCCCTCGCCGATTTCGACGATTTCGCCGTAGCCGTTGATCAGCTTCACCCAGCGAAGGCTTGACGAAAAGCTGCCCAGGTCTTTGCCGGAGCCGTGTGTGCTGGTTGAGAGCGCTCCGGCGATCTGCTGCTTGTCGATGTCGCCCTGGTTGCCCAGTGCCAGCCCCTGCTCCCACAGTGGATCGCCGAAGGCGCTGATGGTGGTGCCGGCCAGGGCTCTTGCGCGACGCCGGACCTTGTCGGTTCCGGTGATGGCCGAGAGTGCCGACATGTCCATCAGGACGCCGCCCGTCTGAACCAGCGGGGAGGACGAATGCCCTGAGCCGACCGCCCGCACAGGCAGGCCTTCGCGGATGGCGAAACGAACGGCGTCGAGCGCTTCCTGTTCAGTCCGCGGCCGCACGGTGAACGCTGGCGTGGCGCTCTGGTTTCCGCCCCAGTTGGTCCACGTTACGTCCGTCCCGAAGGGAGCGGACGGGGTTGCGGCGCGCGCCAACGTCGCGTTGTTGGGAGGGTTCGTAATGGTCATTGCTGAGCTCCGATGCTGGTCTTGACGCTCATGCGCTGTGGTTGATCATGACGTGCTTGGTGCGGGAGTAGTCGTCCAAGGCGTAGAGCGAGAGGTCGCGACCGTAGCCGGATCCCTTGAATCCGCCCCACGGTACCTCGCAAGCCAACACCAGGTGCGAATTGACCCAGACGGTGCCGAAATCGAGCTGCTTTGGAACGCTCAGGGAGAGGCTTGAGTCCCGGGTCCATACCGAGGCGGACAGGCCGTAGGGGCTCTCGTTTGCCCGGGTGACGGCCTCTTCAGTGGAACTGAAGGTCTCTACCGTGACTACGGGACCAAAGATTTCGTGGGTCGCAATATGTGCCCCGGCCGGCACGTGGCTGATTACTGTGGGCTCGATGAAGTAGCCGGGGCCTTCCAGGGCCGAACCGCCGATGGCCACGTTCAGGCCGGCAGCCCTGGCCTCGGCCAGGGATTCCTGCACGCGTTCGAAGTGCGGGCGCGAAATCATGGGACCGATTTCCACGTCGTCGCCCGCCTGTGGAGCTCCGACCTCCAGGGTGCTGACTTCGCGCACCAGGTGCTCGGTGAACTCCTCAGCCACTGACTCGTGCACGAGCACGCGGCAGGCAGCGCCACAGTCCTGGCCGGCATTCCAGAAGCCGGCATTGCGCACCCCGGCCGCGGCTGCGCGGAGGTCGGCGTCAGGAAAGACAACAACCGGAGCCTTGCCGCCGAGTTCCAGATGGACGCGTTTGACCGACCTGGCCGCGGTCTCCGCAACGGCCTGTCCGCTGATGACGCTCCCTGTCAAGGCGACGAGGGCAACATCAGGATGTTCGGCGAGCCGCTGTCCGACGGTTCGGCCTTGTCCCGTCACGACGTTGAGAATTCCATCGGGAATGCGTCCGGCCACGAGTTCCGCGAGTTTCAGCGTGGACAGCGGTGTCTGCTCGGAAGGCTTCAGGACGATGCTGTTTCCTGCAGCCAGGATGGGCGCGATCTTCCAGGCGGCCATCAGCAGCGGGTAGTTCCACGGGGTGATGACGCCGACGACGCCCACGGGTTCCCTGAGGATGACCGAAGTGTGCCCGGTTGCGTAGTCACCCCCGGCCATGGACGTCAGCGTGCGGGAAGCTCCGGCCATGAAACGGAAAGTATCAATGGTGCTTGAGACGTCGTCCTCCGCGACGGTTCGCGGCTTGCCGGTGTTGGCCGACTCGATGATTTCGAAGGCTTCCCGGTTGGCTTCGATGATGTTGGCGATCAGGTTCAGCACCTCGGAGCGTTCCTTCGGGGTGGTGGCGCCCCAGGTCGTCTGGGCGGCCACGGCGGCTTCAACAGCAACATCAACATCGGCAGCTGTGCCGGCCTGTACCGACGCGATGACCCGCTCAGTGGTGGGGTCGACGACGTCGATGAGGTGGGTGGAGGAACCTGGAACAAACGCTCCTCCAATGAAGTGTCCGCTGGGCGGCAGTACGCCTGCAGGGCTGTGATCTGCGGGGGAGCGTCGGACAGTGAACTGTGCGGTGTTGGTGAGTGTCATGATTTTTTGCCTTTGCTTTCTGCGCCGGTCTCGGCGCCAGGAGTGTGTGGGGTGCGGGCGGTTGGCCCGTAGTGGGGTGCGGGCCGCTAGCCCGCGGTGCGTCAAATCAGTTCAGTTGCGAATGCGGGGGCCTGAAAGGGGGCGGCATCCGACTTCTTGCGGAACACGCGGGCCGCAAAGTAGTAGAGCGGAGCAACAACCACTAGCCCGACGATCCAGGAGATGTCCACGCCGCCCATCGCCGCGGCCAGTGGGCCCGTGTAGACCGCTGTTGCGGAGAAGGGAACCTGAATCAGGGCGCCTGCTATGTAAGAGCCGATGGCGACCCAGTTGAACCGTCCGTACACTCCGCCGTCGCGCTTGAAGAAGTCTTCAACCCTGTAGTCGCCGTGCCGGAGTAGGTAGTAGTCCACCAGGTTGATGGCCGTCCAGGGAACCAGGACGTACATCAGGAAGGAGAGGAAGTTCGTGTAGAAGAGGATGAAATTGTCGCGGGCGAACAGCGCGATCAGGACGGCGAGCGTGAAGAGGATGATGGCCGCCACGCTTCGGGTCTTGGCGTGGGGCAACCAGTTCGGCTTGAACGTCTGACCGATGGTGAGGCTGCACAGGACGCCGCAGTAAAGGTTCATGGCGTTCGACGCCGCAACCCCGAGGCAGAAGATTCCGATGACGATCATGGTCCAAGGTTGGAGAAACGCTCCCAGGCTGCCGACGATTTCGACGTTGCCGGCGTCGTTGCTCATCGTCGCGGCGAGCGTTCCCACGAGGGCGCCTAGGACCATGGGGAACAAGGTGCCCAAGACGCAGCCTGAGTAGGACGCCCAGAAGGCCGGGGCCGAGCCGGTGCCTTGGGGCATGTAGCGGGAGTAATCCGAGACGTAGGGAGCGTAGGCGAGCTGCCACAGGGCGGATACGGAGATGGTGCCCATGAATCCAACCCAGTTGAAGTTTCCCTGGTCCAGGAAGCTGGCGGGCAGTCCCTGGACGACGAGGATCCAGGCGAAGGCCAGCAGCAGCGCCACGCCGGCCACGACGCTTAGGATGCGTGCATAGGCGTGAATGAGCCGGTAGCCGAAAATCGTGGCAACGACGCTGACGACGCCGATGATAATGATGCCGGCGTCAACACTGATGCCCGGGTTGACTGCGGCCATTGCTTCCCCGCCAAAGACGAGGTTCGCCGCGAAAAACCCGACGTACATGATCACCACGATGACAACGATCAGCAGCGCCCCGTACGAACCGAATTGGCCGCGGGTCTGAATCATCTGCGCCACGCCCAGTTGCGGGCCTTGGGCGGAATGCAGGGCCATGAAGATGCCACCGACGACGTTCCCGATGATGATTCCGACGATCGCGGGCACAAAGTTGAGCCCGAACACCGTGGTGGCGAGGCCGCCGGTCACGATGGTCATGATCATGATGTTGGAACCGAACCAGATGGTGAAGAGGTCCCGGGCTTTCCCGTGGCGTTCGTTCGCGGGGATGGGCTGGATGGTCTTGTCCTCGAGCCGGGGTACTTCGGCCGCGGCGACGGGAGTGATCCGAGTGCTCATGATGCGCTCCAGGATGTTGCTTGCAGTGCACGGACGGTGTTCGTTTCGGCCTTGCTGCGGTTCACCATCAGGGCGAGCAGGTCGAAGACGAGGGTGGCCGCGGCGACTGTGGTGATGTCTGCGTGGTCGTAGGCCGGGGCGACCTCGACGACGTCGGCGCCCACGATGTTGATGCCGTTCAGTCCGCGGAGAAGGGCCAGGAGTTCGCGGGAGTGGAGCCCGCCCATCTCAGGGGTGCCGGTGCCCGGTGCGTAGGCCGGGTCCAGGACGTCGATGTCGATAGAGACGTAGACGGGGGTGTCGCCGAGCCGCTCCTTGACCTGTTGGATGGCTGCCGGGACGCCGATGACGTCCAGGTCCGAGCAGCGGATGATCTGGAAACCGAATTCGTGGTCGCGGAGGAAATCGTTGCGGTCGTAGACCGGCCCGCGGATGCCGACATGCATGGACTTGTCTTCCACCAGGAGGCCTTCCTCGAATGCCCGCCGGAAGATGGTTCCGTGGGTGACCGGCTGGTCGAAGTACGTGTCCCAAGTGTCCAGATGGGCGTCGAAGTGCAGCAAAGCCACGGGTCCGTGGACCGTGTTCAAGGCCCGCAGCATCGGGAGGGCGATGGTGTGGTCGCCACCGATCGAGATGAGCTTCTTGTCCTCACTGATCAGTGGCAGCGCCTGCTCTTCAATTTCGCGGACTGCCCGCGTGATGTCGTAAGGCGTGCAGGCGATGTCGCCGGCGTCCACAACCTGGGCTTCGTAGACCGGCTCAACGTCCAGTTCGGGGTGGTACCCCGGACGCAGCAGCCGGGAGGCTTCGCGGACTGCGGCAGGACCGAAACGGGCGCCGGGCCGGAAGGACGTTCCGCCGTCGAACGGTACGCCGACGATCGCAATGTCGTAGTCCGGAACGCGGTCGATTTGGGGAAGCCTGGCGAACGTGCCGAGGCCCGCATACCGGGGGACTTTTGTTGCGTCGACGGGGCCGATGGGCTTGTGCATTGTCATGCGGGGATCCTTCGATTGCTGTGCTGCCGGGCGGTAACGCCGGCGGCGTTTAGGTAGGGACGTGTGGATCGCTCGCCGTTGAGCGGGAAGTAAGTAATCCAATTCTTGGTGACGCGCGTCACTGCGTATAGCGGTAGATTGACTACAAATGGCCGGGTCTCTTAGACATATGTCTAAAAAGACCATAGGTGGGCCGTAAACCAAGAAGTGGGGAGCGCAATTCCATGGCGATTACCGTGGCCGAGCTCGTGGCGGAACCCCAGCTGGGACTCACGCTGCTGGCCGGATCCGCAGGCAGCGGCAACCGGATCACATGGGCCCACACGTCTGATCTGCCGAGGCTGTGGGAATGGGTCACCGGCGGCGAGCTGATGATGACCAACGGCCTCTCCATCCCGGCCGATGCTGCCGGGCAGGCTGCGCTCGCCGAGAAGCTGGTGGATGCGGGCGCCAGTGCGCTGGCCATCGGCGAGAAGATGCACGCGCCGGAGCTGTTGCCGGAGTTCCTGGCGGCTTGTGAGAGGCTGCCGCTGCCGCTGATCAACGTGCCCTATCCACTGCCGTTCATCGCCATCGCGCGGACCGTGGCTGAAGCTTCCCTGTTGGAGGAATCGCGCCGCCTGCGCCAGACCGCCCGGATTTACGACCTGCTCCGCACTGCTGGAACATCCGAGGACCACTTGCAAAGCCTTCTTCTGGGCCTCGCAGCCGAGCTCGATGCAGACCTCTTTGTCGTGGACCGGCGCTGCCTTCATCCGTGGCATCCGGACGGCCAGCCGCTGCCGGATTTCGTGCAGGCGGAATTGGCCGCGCTGACCGGGCAGATATCCTTGGCCGGGAAGAAGTTCCAGTGGCATCGGCTTCGGGACAGGCATGTGTTGATGATGGATATCCCCACGCACGCCAATGCGCTCCTGGTGGTGCTGCCCAACCGCGATCCGCACCCGGACGCCGTCGTTCTTCTGCATGCGGCAACGGTGCTGGGGCTGGAACTTTCACGAAAAGTCCTGTCCCTGGAAAGCCAGCACCGTCTGGCGGGCGAATTCCTGTTGCAAGCGGTCGACGGTCGCCTGGGAACGGCGGAACTGGAGAGCCGACTCACGGCTTTTGATGTTCCGGCCCAGGATTTCCTGATGGTTTCGATATCGGCCGACGACGGCGAGCGGCTGGCGAACGTCCACGTCGAACTGTGGCGCCACGGCTTTCCGGCCGCCTGCCTGCGGCGCTTCAACACACTTCATGTGGCGGTGTCCGCGGCGGTGACCAACGATATTCTGATCCACTGCGCGGGACCCGAGGTCCGGATCGGCATCAGCTCGCCGACGTCTGCGCCCGGGATCCAGCGTGCGTTGCAGGAGTCGCTGTGGGCGCTCGGCTCGGCCAAGGGCAATGCCATGAACCTGGCCCGGTACGCCGAGGGTCCCTCGTGGCTGGGGCTTACGAGCTTCGAGGAAGGGACGGCCTTGGTGGAGCGGCTCCTGGGTCCGATCTTCGCATACGAACAGAGCCAGGAGGGGGACCTCATCGTGACTCTGCGGACCTACCTGGACACCCGGAGGTCGTGGCAGAAGACAGCGGCGGTGCTCTTCGCCCACCGGCAAACCGTCATCTACAGAATCCGAAAAATCAGCGAGTTGACGGGTCTTGACATGACCGAAACGTCCACGTTGGCTCAGCTTTGGTTTGCGCTTCAAATCCATGAGGCCATGCACAAGGGGGTAGCCTAGCCTCGCAACGCCGCCAAGGCTTCGGCCAGGGGCATGCGCAATGCGGGGCCATGGCCGGGAAGTACCACTGAGGCGTTGATGCCGTCCAGGCGGTGAGTTGCCGCCAAGGCCGCGGCGGGGTCTGTGTGGTACATCCGGTGGAGCATCTGGGGTCCGGTTTTACGGCTTAGCGAATGACCGCTAACAAACGAGTCGCCTACGGCGATCGCTCCTGCTTCGGGAAGAAGGAGGGAGACGTTGCCCGGGGTGTGGCCCGGAAGCAGGATCGCTTCCGGGCTGCCAGGCAGGCTCCGGAGCCTCTCGGTGTCCCAAGCCCGGGCGCGGGTTGCAGGCTTCGCCTTCAGGGATCCAGCCTTGATGACGTGGATCATCCATCGGAAGACGCGGGGGCGCCAAGCGCGGACAATGACCTGACCGAACGTGACTTGGTGCTTTTCCCTCCCTTGGACATGGGCTAGTTCTTCCGGGGCGCACAAGACCGGCGTTGCGTATGTTGTGGAGAAGTAGGCCGCGGAGCCGGTGTGGTCGACGTGACCGTGGGTGATGAGCACGGCCAGAGCGTCGGCTGGCTGCAAGTCCAGGTGGCGGATGGACTCAAGGACGAACGCACGGTCGGCGGGGTAACCGCTGTCAATGAGCATGAACCCAGTTTCGTCGCGGACCACGATCCAGTTGGAGGCTGGTCCTTCGACGAAAAAGACTCCTGGTGCCTGCTCTGAAACGCTGGATGAGGGGTGCCATTCACTGGCTCGGAGGTGCACGGGTACATACTAGCCGCCGGTCCAGTGCCCGCTCCTACTCGTCAAGAACGGCGAGCCTAACCTCGACCGTGAACTCATGGCACTTCGACGGGCGCAGGTAGAACGCCAGTTGATCAGCTAACGGTGACGTGCTCAGTTGGGCTTAGGTCGAGACGGTTCTGCGACTGGGCCACGTGACGGCCGGCAAGCCGTCCGAAGACCATGGCCCAGCCGATGTGCAGACCGTGGTTGAGTAGCTGCAGGCCGCCCTGACCCGTGGACCCTGCAGCCCACAGCCCGGGGATGGCTTCGCCGTCGGCTGTGGTCACGCGCAGCTGGGTGTCCACGGCCAGGCCGCCGTCGGCCAGAGTGATGAAAGCGTTCATCGGGCCAAGCGCGTAGAACGGTCCCTCGCTGATTCCGCCGCCGAGGTGCTGCCGGTCGAATCGGGTGTCCGTTCCGACGGCGACGTCTCTGTTCCACTCCTCGACGGTCGAGCGCAGGATCCACTCCGATACTCATAGCAGGCAGGACTTCGAGCATGTCCTCCAAATTGCTTGCGGTCTTGATTCATGGCAGCAGGGGGAACACGCGGGTGAAGCGGATATCAAAGTTGTCAGCGCTTCACGTCCAATAGGGAAGATTGTCGGGATAAAGCCGAACAGGAAGCCGCCAACCTGATCGAGCGTGCAGAACGGGACGCCCCTTGAACCAGGACCGCCCGGCCAGCCTGCGTTTTGTTGGGCGATGGTGTGGGCGAGGCGGTAGGAGTCGGTGCCGGTTTCGATGATGGTGCCGTTGAAGGTCAGCCGGTCAACGATCGCGGCGCAGAGGCGCGGGTCGGTGAAGGTTTTGGTCCAGCCGGAGAATGACTCGTTGGAGGCGATCGCGATGGAGTTCTTTTCGTCTCGCTCGGTGAGGACCTGGAAGGCTCGGTGAGGACCTGGAAGAGGAGTTCGGCGCCGCGGCGATCCAGTTCCATGTAGCCAAGTTCGTCGAAATCCACCTCCGCCTTCGCGCCCGGCGCGTGTTCCTGCGGAACGAACACCTCAACCCGGCGGCCGGCATCCACATCGATCTGCGCCCGACGGACCCGCACGTAGTCACGCACGGTCGAATACGACAACTCGTGCGCTCCGTGCTCCTCCATGAGCCGGGCCAGGATCCTGCGGGCAGTATGACGCTGCTTGGCGGCGCCGTCGTGTCCTCGGTCAGCATGGCATCGATCGAATGCTTGAACGCATCCAGCCGGGGCGATGACCTGACGGGAGTCTTCCGCGCCGGCGGGAGAGGATCCGACAATGCCTGCCGGACTGTGTCTCTGCCGATCTGATACCGCTTTGCCAGCCCACGGATGGACGCGCCCTCAACGCTGGCGTCTCTGCGGATCTTGGCAAACAGTTCCATGCGCACCCTCATCCGGACCTCCAAATGCTCGCTTTCATCAGATGAAAACAACACTGGGGGTGGTCCTGACTCAAACCGTCACAAGCAACCGGCGAGTCGTGGGAGGTCCTGGTTCAGGCCGTCACACCGGTCCTGAACCAAACTGCCATATTCAGCGTGCGGTACGTAGTGCCGATCAACTTGAAGGTTGCTCTACAACCACTCGGCCACGGTCACTCAGTGCTACACCTCGGCGACCGCTGTCAGCGCGACCTGGCGTATGCGGATCCGACGTGACAACCCGTTCTGGGTGGACGACACCGTCTACGAGTACGGGCTGGTCTACGGATCCTCCTTCTTCACCCGGGCCTACGGGCCGAAGGTCGAGCAGTACTACGGCGAGGGATATAAAAGGCTCCCGAAAGATGGCGCCCGCTACTTCTTCGACCTCTACGGCATCACCTTGAAGACTCCGTCGGGACAGATCGGCATACTGCGAAGTGTCCAGTCCGACCGTGCCACCTGCTACAAGACAGTCTCCTGCAAGTTCAAGTAACCGGAGTGATGATGATCCCGAACCACCAGCAGCTCCTCGGCCTCCTTGCCGGGGCAGAGCCGGCTTTTCTGGCTGCACAATTCGCCACCGAGTTCACAGTCCATCCGGACCGGGAAGGGGAACGTGGGACCGTCCTGTACTTCGACGGTGGCTACTGGGACATCCGGATGGACGGAGGCACAACCTTCCTGCTCGCACCCGGTGGCTCGAGAGTGTGATCCAGGCCGACGGTTCTGCCGAGGACGGCCCCGCCATGGACAACCTTCCGATGCGGCCGCCGTGGTCGCTCGTTCTTCCCCGTTGGTCCGCCTTTCTGGGACGGTCCGGCGATGACTGGCAGCTGAACGCCGCGGTCCCCGTAGTGGAGGACAGGGCCTCCTGGACGGCGTCATTGACCAGCATGGAGAAGCCGGAGTTCGCCGGGACACTCACGGTCGACGCCGACACGTACGTTATCACCAGGGTCGAACTGGTCCACATGATCCAGACAATGGACATCGCCCGCACCGAGCCCACCAAAGAGGATCTGGCAGCGTTGGAAGCCATCAAATCCACGGTGCAGGAGTTCACCGGACGGACCTAGGTTGGTTTTGGGCGGTGTGTCTGGGATTCATTCAATACTGGTTCCAACCACTTGTTTCGGCGCTCCTCTCACAGAAGTCGTAGAACATGGAGGGGCTAATCGCTGTTGCGAGCCGCCGAGTGACGGTCTTGGGGCTCTTGCCGCTTCCTTCCAAGACCTATGGCTACAGCAACGGCTACCGCCAGCAAGAGCGCAATAGCGAATGCACAGCCTCATCCAATTGGGGGCGATTTGGTCGGAGGGCCTCGGATTGGCATCTTATGACGCTTCCTATGGTGCATTCCAGCATGCCCCAAGGAGGTCCATATATATCCTGCGGTTGCACCGGAAGCTATGCCTGGGACAGCGCCGAAATCAATTGCGACGATTCTCAAAGACTTACAAAGTCTGTAAGTGACGGAGCCTCCACTCTGGCAATCGGGACCGCACCGATATGGCGCCCGGGTCGCGACGACTGCCGAGCGAACCGGATGAGCAGGCCTCGCTGCCCAGGCAACGACGGCGGGGGTCCCGGAACGGCAGCGGACAATGAGCCGCGAATCAGGCCTCTCCAGCTGATTTCGAAGCGCCGATAAGGGTCCTTTTGTCCGCTGTGGCAGAGGGCGCCTGATGAGGCCGTTGGGCGGGGAAATCCGTTCCGGAAGGCTCCTGGCGCAGAATACAGAGCTGCCGCGCCCCCGGCTTGGGGACTGCTTTTGTCAAGCTCTGGACTGGTGAAAAATGGGTGTGTACTGTCCACACCCGTGCCCGTGTAGTGCCGTGGCTCATCGGTGACCCGTTCCTTGCCTCTTTCTGCTGACACAAGTTCATGCAGCCACGAGTTATGCGTGACATGACTTTTAGGGTCGTTTTTGGGTCCTTTTTTGCGGCTCACACGGCCGGCCGCCTCTTCGAGTGTTCGGGCCAGACTCCCGCCATGGACTGCACGGGCTGTGCCAGACGCGTCCGCGGCATGGCGGTGTGCGGGACACGGGACTTCTTCCGTCGCCGTTCTGCTGTGGTTGATCAGTCATATCTGTCCATAAGCGGGAAGACGGCTTTCGACATGATTACATGAGCCTGCTCGTCCGCCTTCGTCGTCCTCGATTCCTCTGGCGCGTTTATCAGTCAGTGGCATCAGCGGGCAACGGGAGGGGCGGCCGTGATCGGCCGGTAGCGAAGGCGCCGGTCGCCGTCGTCGTCGGATTCATTAACAGACCCCACGCGGCCCGAAAGCTAAACGGACTCAATCATCTAGGCCCTGCAAGACTCGTGGGAATCATCCAGCTGGCCCCGGCGACCGTCTGGCCGTCGGCGTCCACCTCTCCGAACACGTCGAACTGATAACCCAGCGCCTTCAGCGCGAAACAGATGCGTGGGCCAAGCACGTCACCCACCCGGGGGATCTCCCTGGGTGGGTGACGTTTGCTAGCCCGGGACGTTTACTGGCCGGGCAGGGTCTCGCTTAGTTGAGCCAGGAAGCCACGACCTGCTGGTGCGCGTCCACCCACTTCTTGGCCGCGGCCTCGGGCGTCATGCCGCCCTGGATGTCCGTGGCTACGGCATTCTGGTCCTCGTTGGTCCACTTGAAGCCCTTGGCCAGCTTGGCTGCCGGTGAGCCGCTGTCCGCGAACTTCTTGGAAATAACCTTGTTGAGCGTGTAGGTCGGGTAGTCGCAGGCTACTTTTTCCGCGTTCGCGTCGCAGCCCTCGGTCCAGTCCGGCAGTTTGACCTTCTTGAGTGGCACTTCGGACAGGAACCATTGCGGCTCGTAGAAGTAGCCAAGGAGCGCCGTCTTGTTCTGCTGTGCCGTGCGGAATGACTGGATCAGGGCGGCCTCCGAACCGGAGAACACCACCTTGTAGTCCAGGTTCAGGTTCTTGACAAGGGCCTCGTCGTTGGTGACGAAGGCGGGATCGCCGTCGAGGACCTGCCCCTTTCCGCCGGACTCTGAGGTGGCGAACATGGAGGCGTACTTGTTCAGGTTCTTGCCGTCGGTGATGTCCGGGTACTTTTCTGCCATCCATGGCGGCACGTACCAGCCGATGTGGCCTTCGTTGCCGGTGGGGCCGGCGTCGACAGCCACTTTCTGATCGGTAATGTACTGCTTGACCAGATCATCGTGGCCCCAGTTTTCCATGACGACGTCCACCTCACCAGAGGCGAAACCCTGCCAGGAGATCTGCTCGTTCAGGTCCTTCTGGACCACGGTGCAGCCAAGCTTGTTCTTCGCCACGTAGCTGTACACAGCGGCATTGGCCGTGTACCCCACCCAGGCGTTCATCGCGACATTAACACTTCCGCAGGGCGCCTCGGCGGCACCGGTGGCAGCAGCCACCTGGTTCACCGAGGCGCCGCCGCAACCTGCCAGGAGCAGGGCGGCGGCAACAGCTCCAGCCACCGCTGGGACGGTTCGTTTCAACAGCAGTCCAGCTTTTTTCATCTTAGATCTCCTTGTTGGGGGGAATGCGTGGGGGGTCCTCCATGCCCTGCGCCAGGCGCAGGGCGGTTATGCGGTTACGTTGCTGTGGACTTGGTTGAGGGGATTTTCCGCACCGGGGTGGCTGCGGCAGCCTGGGTCATCCTGTCGAGCAGGATGCCGAGGAAAACGATGGCAACGCCTGCGGCGAGGCCCTTGCCGAAGAGCGCGCTTTGGACAAAGCCGGCGACGACGTCGTATCCGAGGCCGCCTGCGCCCACAAGTGCGCCAACCACCACCATGGCCAGGACATAGATCAGGCCCTGATTGGCGGCGAGGGCCAGGGTCTGCCTGGCCATCGGAAGCTGGACCTTGGTGATGACCTGCCAGGGGGTGGAGCCGCTGGCAACGGCAGCTTCGACAACAGTGGGGGAAATCGCTGCGATGCCGTCGGCCGTGATCTTGATGGCTACGGGGGCGGCATAGATGATGCCGGCGATGATCGCCGTGAAGCGGGTGGCACCGAAGAGGCCTAGGAACGGCACCAGATACACAAAGGCGGGCATGGTCTGGCCCGCATCCAGCAGGGGCCGCATGATCTGGTCTACCCGCTCGGACCGGCCCATGGCCACCCCGAAGATGACGCCCAGGACCATGACAACTGCGGTGGCCACCAGGGTTCCGGCAAGGGTGACCATGGAGTCGCTCCAGAGGCCGAGGTAGATGATCACGCCCAGGCAGGCCGTGGTCAGGGCAGCGAGCTTCCATCCGCCCAGTGCGTAGGCCGCGATGGCTATGACGGCCACGAGGATGAAGAAGGGAGTGTCCGTGAGCAGCGACTGGAACGGGTTGAGGATTCCGGTGGTGACGGCTTCCCGGAAGGACACCGTGAACAGGGAGAGGTTGGTCTGCATCCACTGGCTGGCCGAGGCCACCGCCTGGACGATGACCGGACCGATGTTGAGATCCTTGGGGAACGCTGCTGCCCACAGCATGGTCCGGGAGAACTGCACCATGGCCAGTGCCAGCACCAGGGTGATGCCGAGGAGGATGTACCGGGTCCTGCGGGAAACCCTGCGGTTCCGGGCCGTCCCCGGGTCTGCGCGGCGGCTGGCGGCGGTGGTGACCCGGTCCAGCACAATCGCGAGCAGGACGATGGAGAGCCCGGCGTTGACAGCCGTGCCGACGTCGAGCGATTGCAGCGCACGTACCACCACCTGGCCAAGCCCGGGCGCCGCGATCAGCGCCGCGATGGTGACCATGGACAGAGCCGCCATGGTGCTCTGGTTGATTCCCATGACGATTGTCCGCCGGGCCATGGGAAGCTGCAGGGTGACCAGCCGCTGCAGGCCCGTTGTGCCCAGCGAGTCGGACGCTTCGCGGGTGTTCTCCGGGATGGCGCGGATGCCGTGCTCTGTCAGCCGGATCACGGGTGGTGCAGCGTAGATCACGGTGGCTATGACGGCCGACGCCGGGCCGATGAGGAAGATCAGGGCAAGCGGGGCCAGGTACACGAATGTCGGCAGGGTCTGCATGAAGTCCAGCACGGGTGTGATCACCTTGGCGACCCGGCCGTAGACGCCGGCCAGAACGCCGAGCGGGATCCCGATCAGAAGGGTCAGCAGCACGGCTGTGAGGACCAGGGCGAACGTGTAGGTGGCTTCGAGAAACAGGCCCTGGAGGCCGAAGAACGTAAAGACGGCGACAGTCAGCAGCGCGACCCGCGCGTTGCCGATCGAGAAGGCGATCCAACCCAGCAGGCCTACGGTTCCGAGCCAGCCGATCTCCGGCAGGCGCAGGCCCGTGGAACTCGCGGCAAAGGTGGTGATGAACAGGTTGGCCACGGCGTCGACGGCGGCACGCAAGGGCGTGAAGACGTACAGGAAGACGGGGTTGTCTGCGCGGTTCGCTGCTACCCAGGCGTTGAACTGGTTCAGGGACCGGTGCAGGTCCGTCAGCTCTGAGGCGGGCAAGGGCAAGGTGGAGGTTCCGTGCAGGACCAGGAATCCCAGGATCCAGATGACGGCGGCGCTTGCCAGGAGGAGTGTGCGCCGGCTGGGCCGGCGGCGGGGCTCACGGACAGCGGGGGGTGCGGGCTGCACCCTGGTTCGATCCCGGACGAGGGTAGACATTAGGCTGCTGCTTCCGTGGGCTGCAGCACTGACAGGATGCTGTCGCGGTCGATCTGCCCGGTGATCCTGCCGGCGTCCTCCACCAGGACGGGGCAGGAGGAGTGCATGACCGCGGCTATGGCATCCCGGATAATCATCCGGGAGCTGAGGACAGGCGCGTCTCCTGGCGTTCCGGCCGCGACGGGACGGGTGATCCATTTCAGGGTCAGGACATCCGCGCGGGGGACTTCGGACACAAAATCCTCAATGTACTTGTCTGCCGGGGACCCCACCAGGTCGTCCCCCGTGCCGCATTGGACCATCTCGCCGTTGCGCATGATGAGGATGCGGTCTCCGAGTTTGAGTGCCTCGGAGAGGTCGTGGGTCACGAACACCATGGTTTTGCCCATTTCCTTGTGCAGCCGGATGACTTCCGCCTGCATGTCGCGCCGGATGAGCGGATCCAGGGCGGAGAAGGGTTCATCGAAGAGGATGGTGTCCGGATCGCCGGCCAGAGCCCGGCCGAGGCCGACGCGCTGCTGCATTCCCCCGGACAGCTGGTCCGGATAGTGCTGTTCGTAGCCTTTCAGGCCAACCAGTTCGATGATTTCCCGGGCCCTGGCGTAGCGTTCGTTCTTGGCCGCCCCGCGGATCTGCAGCCCGTAGGAGACGTTGTCCAGCACGGTCCGGTGGGGGAGGAGGCCGAAGTGCTGGAACACCATGGACATCTTCCGCCGGCGCAGTTCCCGTAGCTCCGCAACGCCTGCCTGCAGGACGTCCTTCCCGTCCACCAGGACCTGCCCCGATGTGGGTTCGATCAGCCGGGTCAGGCAACGGATCAGGGTGGATTTGCCTGATCCGGAAAGTCCCATGACCACAAAGACCTCGCCCTTGGCCACGTCGAAGCTCAGGTCGCGGACGGCTGCCACGCAGCCGGTGCGTTCCAGCAATTCCGCGGAGTTGAGGGCCGAGAGCTCTGGGTCGTTGGGGATCATGTCGCCCCCGGGTCCGAAGACCTTCCATAGGTTGCGCACTGAGATGTCGGGGCTGTTCATTGCTGTACTCCTGCCTGTGGAGGCTCGAACCAGTGGCTGGGCTTGGGATTGATGTTTTGCCAGATGTGCTTGGTTTCGCGGTACTCTGCGAGACCTTGGAGCCCCAGTTCGCGGCCGTTTCCGGACTTGCCGAATCCGCCCCACTCTGCCTGGGGAACGTAGGGGTGGTAGTCGTTGATCCACACGGTGCCGTGGCGGAGTGCACCGGCCACGCGCTGCGCCCGCGATCCGTCGTTTGTCCAGACGGCGCCGGCCAGTCCGTAGGCGGTGTCGTTGGCCAGCTTGATGGCTTCCTGCTCCGTGCTGAAGGTCTCCACGGTCAGGACTGGTCCGAACGACTCATCCTGGACTGCCTCCATGGAGGTGTGGCAACCGTCCAGGATGGTGGGAGGGTAGTAGCTGCCGAGTGCCATTGCTCCGGTGTCCGGGATATAGCCGCCGCACAGCAGTGTGGCTCCTTCCTCGATGCCGGCCTGGACGTAGGCATGGACCTTGTCACGGTGCGCGGCCGAGATGAGCGGGCCGGTTTCCGCGGGCTCGTCGAAGGGCCCGCCAAGCCGGATGGCTTGGGCACGGCGCACGAGTTCCGCCACGAACTCGTCGTGGATCGATTCTTCGATGAGGAGCCTGGTGCCGGCCGAGCACACCTGCCCCGAATGCAGGAATACAGCGGTGAGGGCGTTGTCCAGGGCCGACTCGCGGTCGGCGTCGGCGAAGACGATGTTCGGATTCTTCCCGCCCAGTTCCAGGGCAACCCGTTTCACCGTGTTGGCTGCGGTTTTCATGATGTTGACCCCGGTGGCCAGGCCGCCGGTGAAGGAGACCAGGTCAACGTCCGGGCTTTCGCTCAGGACCGCGCCGACCTCGGGGCCGGTGCCGGTGACGAGGTTGGCAACCCCGGCCGGCAAACCGGCTTCAAGGAGCGTATCCATCAGCAGGATGGAGGTGGAGGGAGTCAGTTCGCTGGGTTTGAGGACGAAGCTA
Source organism: Arthrobacter sp. Soil736 (assembly GCF_001428005.1). GTDB lineage: Bacteria > Actinomycetota > Actinomycetes > Actinomycetales > Micrococcaceae > Arthrobacter. Next base: position 8,149 of record NZ_LMSB01000040.1, on the reverse strand, counting down.
TTGCCCGCCAGGAGGGCCGGGGCAACCTTCCATGACGCCTGCAGAAGGGGGTAGTTCCATGGTGTGATGAGCCCGCAGACACCAACCGGGGCGTGGACCACCCGGCTGATGGTTCCGGGGACCCCGGTATCGATCACGCGTCCGGCGTCCGTTCCGGCGATGCCGCCGTAGTACCTGAAGCAGGCGGCGATATCGTCGATGTCGTATTCCGCTTCGACGAAGCGCTTCCCTGTGTCGAGGGCTTCGGCCCGGGCGTACAGAGCCTTGTCGCGTTCCAGCAGTTCTGCGGTGCGGAGCAGGACCTGTCCGCGTTCCTTCTCGCTGGTTCCGGGCCACGCTCCGCCGTCGAACGCCCGGCGGGCACTTGCGACCGCTTCCCTGGCGTCGGTGGCCGTGCATTCTGCAACCTCGGCGACTTTTTCGCCGTCCGCAGGACACGTGATGACCCGCGTTTTTCCGGCGGCCGATTCGCTCCACCCGCCGTCCACGAACAAGCCCCGCACCGCCGCCGCATCCTGGTCGGTCCGCAGGACGCTCCCGGCAAGCTGGACGCCGCTCATGCGCGGCCCAGGCTCGGTGCCGGCTCTGCCGGCAGCTCAACATCCGCCCGCAGTTCGACGTCGGCGGGCAGCTCACGTTCGGCCGCCAGATCAGCCTCGTGGTGCCGGTAGAAGTCCGCGCGCTGGGGTGCCAGCGGCTTCCGGCCGAGGATCAGGTCAGCGGCCTTCTCAGCCAGCATCATCACGGGGGCGTAGATGTTGCCGTTGGTCACGTACGGCATGGCAGAGGCATCCGCGACGCGGAGCCCCGTGGTGCCGTGGACCTTCATGGTGAGCGGGTCCACCACAGCCATGGGGTCCGAGGCGGGCCCCATCTTCGCGGTGCAGGACGGGTGCAGGGCTGTCTCGGCGTCCCGTGCCACCCAGTCCAGGATCTCCTCGTCCGTCTGGACAGAGGAGCCGGGCGAGAGCTCCCCGCCGCTGTAGAGAGCGAGGGCCGGCTGGGAGAGGATGTCGCGCGTGACCCGGATAGCCTCGACCCATTCACGCCGGTCCTGGTCCGTGGACAGGTAATTGAAGTGCATGGACGGGTGGGCGGCCGGATCCGTGGAGGTGATCTTCAGGCTTCCCCGCGCGTCGGAGTACATGGGGCCCACGTGGACCTGGTACCCGTGTTTGGCGTCCGCTTTCTGTCCGTCGTACCGGACGGCCACCGGCAGGAAGTGGAACATCAGGTTGGGGTAGGCGACGTCCTCGTTGGAGCGGACAAAGCCGCCGCCTTCGAAGTGGTTGGTGGCTGCGGGGCCCTTGCGGCCGAGCAGCCACTGGAGCCCGATCAGCGGGTAGCGCCAGAGGCTGAGGTTCGGCTGCATGGACACGGGCTGCTTGCAGGAGTGCTGGACGTACACTTCCAGGTGGTCCTGCAGGTTTTCGCCGACGCCCGGCAGATCCACCACCGGCTTGATGCCCAGCGACTTCAGGTGAGCGGAATCCCCGATGCCGGAGAGCTGCAGCAACTGGGGCGTGTTGATCGCTCCGCCGCACAGCACCACTTCCTTGGCGTTGACCGTGTGCAGCCTGCCGTTCCGGCGGTAGGTGACCCCGGTCGCCGTTGTGCCGTCGAAGTTGATCCTGGCCGCAAGCGCCAGGGTGCGGATTGTCAGGTTCTTCCGGCTTTTGTTGGGGCGCAGGTAGGCGCGCGACGCCGAGAGCCGCTGGCCCTTGTGCACGTTCCGGTCGAAGGGGCCGAAGCCCTCCTGCCGGTAACCGTTGACATCGTCCGTTCGCTTGTGCCCGGCCTCCTCCGACGCCCGGAAGAAGGCCTGGAACAGGGGGTTCCGGGCCGGGCCGCGCTCCAGGACCAGGGGACCGTCATGGCCGCGGAGGTCATCGTCCGGAGCTGCGGCCAGCGCGGTTTCCATGCGCTTGAAATAGGGGAGGCAATGGGCGAAGTCCCAGGTTTCCATGCCGGCATCCGCGCCCCAGCGTTCGTAGTCCAAGGGGTTGCCGCGCTGGAAGATCATGCCGTTGATGGAGCTGGAACCGCCCAGCACCTTGCCCCGCGCGTGGGTGATCCTGCGGCCGTGCATGTGGGGTTCAGGATCGGACTGGTATTGCCAGTCGTAGAACCTGTTGCCGCTTGGAAAGGTCAGGGCCGCGGGCATCTGGATGAAGAGGTCCCAGGGGTAGTCGCTGCGCCCGGCCTCGAGTACCAGCACTGTGCTGGTTCCGTCGGCGCTTAGCCTGTCCGCCAGGACTGACCCGGCGCTGCCGCCGCCTACAATCACGTAGTCGTAGCTCTCGTTCGTCATGCGGTAAATCTCCTTGGGCGTGGGTGGGGGAGTCGTGTTGAGGGGCCAGGATCGGCCCGGTTCAGCCGCGAAGGCGTTCCATGCCCGGGTCCACCAGCGGCTCGGCTGACACCGTGGCGGCGATCCGGGTGCCGAAGTATTCGATTTCCACGGCATCGCCTTCGGAGGCGCTGGGCGGCAGCCAGGCGTAGGCGATCGGCCGCTTCACCGTGTAGCCGTAGGCCGCGCTGGTCACATAGCCGGCGGCTTCGCCGTTGAAAAACACGGGTTCCTTGCCCAGCACCACGGAAGTGCCGTCGTCGACCGTCAAGCAGCGCAGCTGCCTGGCAGCCGGCTGCGCGCGGCGTTCGGCGAGGGCTTCGGCGCCCACGAAGGAGTCCTTGTTCTTGGCGATCGAGAAGCCCAGGCCCGCCTGGAACGGCTCGTGTTCGGGCGTCATGTCCGTCCCCCACAGCCGGTACCCCTTTTCCAGGCGGAGGCTGTTGAAGGCCCCGCGGCCGGCGGCGATGATGCCCTGTTCCTGGCCGGCCTCGAAGAGGAGGTCCCACAGCTTCAGTCCGTACTCGGCCGTGGTGTACAGCTCCCAGCCCAGCTCACCCACATAGGACAGCCGCATGGCCGTCACGGGGATGCCGCCGATCCGCACCTGCTTGGTACGGAAGTAGCGAAGGCCGTCATTGGTGAAATCATCGGCGCTGACCTTGGCAATAACTTCGCGTGCCAGCGGACCCCAGAGCCCGATGCAGCAGGTGGATCCCGTAATGTCGCGGACCTGGACCCACTGGCTGACGTCATCGGCTGTCTGCCTGCGGGCCTCCCGGGTGAAGTAGTCGAAGTCGATGTTGCCGTTGGCGCCCACCTGGAACGTGGCTTCATCCAGCCGTGCGATCGTGATGTCGCTGCGCACCCCGCCGTCGTCGTTCAGCAGCAGGCAATACGTGACGGCGCCTGGCTTCTTGTCGATCTGCCCGGCGCTGAGGCGCTGCAGCAGCGCAAGGGCGCCGGGACCCGAAACTTCCAGCCGTTTGAGTGCCGTCATGTCATAAAGCGCGACGGCGGTGCGCGTCTTCCACGCCTCGGCGGCGGAAATGGGGGAGCTGAACATAGCGGCCCAGGAGCCGCGTTCCGGCGCCTGCCATTCAGCTGGCAGCTCATCCAGGAGCGGGCGGTTGGCCTCGAACCAGTGCGGGCGCTCCCAGCCGCTGGCCTCGAGGAAGAATGCTCCCAGTTCCTTCTGCCGGCAGTTGAACGGGCTGACCCGCAGGTCCCGGGGTGATTCGCGCGGCTGCAGGGGGTGCAGGACGTCGTAGATTTCAACGAAGTTCTTCTGGGACGTCTCGCTGACGTAGCTGTCCGCGGTCTGCACGGCCTCGAAGCGTGAAACTTCGCACTCGTGAAGCGGGATGCGGGACTCGCCCTCGATCAGCAGTTCAGCCACCGCCCGGGCAACGCCTGCCGAGTGGGTCACCCAGACAGCTTCGGCGACATAGAAACCCTCAAGCTCCGGCGACTGCCCGATCAGCGGGCCGCCGTCCGGCGTGAAGGAGAAGATGCCGTTGAAGCCGTCGGCGATCTCCGCGCCGCGCAGGGCGGGCAGCAGCTGCCGGCTGTCCTCCCAACAGGGCAGGAAATCCTCCTCGGTGAATTCGAGCCGGGAAGGCATCCGGTGCTCGGACATCTGGCCAGGGGCAACGTCCGGCAACCGGTCCAGGTCGACGGGCATGGGCCGGTGGGCGTAGGAGCCGATTCCGATCCTGTCTCCGTGCTCACGGAAATAGAGGTCCCTGTCCTGGTGCCGGAGGATGGGCATCCGCGCGCCGTTGGAGGGATCCAGCGGGTTCGTGCGGAGGTTGGTAGCCACGAGTTCCGGCACAGCGGTGGTCGTGACGTACTGGTGGGCCAGCGGCAGCAGCGGCACGGCCATGCCGGCCATCGCGCCGATCTTGGGCCCCCAGAAGCCTGCGCAGGACACCACGATGTCCGCCGGGATCACGCCGTCGGGTGTCTGGACCCCGGTGACTTTACCGCCGGACTGCTCGATCCCGGTCACCGGGGTTGATCCGATGAACGTGACGCCGGCTGCTGTCGCCTTGCGGATCAGCAGCTGAACCGCGCGGGCTGCGGAGGCGAGACCGTCGGACGGGACGTGGAGGCCGCCGAGCACCATGTCCTGGTTCAGCAGCGGGTAGTGCTTGGTGCACTCGTCGGCGTCGATGATCCGACCCTCGATGCCCCAGGACGTGGCGTAGCCGAGCTTCCGCTTGAGGTCCTCAAGCCGTTCGGGGGTGGTGGCGACCTCCAGGCCGCCCACCTGGTTGAAGCAGGCGACGCCCTCGTCGCTCAGCGAGAGGAGCTTGTCCACGGTGTAGGCGGCGAACTCCGTCATTGTCTTGGACGGGTTGGTCTGGAACACGAGACCCGGCGCGTGCGAGGTGGAGCCGCCGGCGAGGTTCAGCGGCCCCTGGTCCAGGACGGTGACGCTGGTCCAGCCTCGGGTGGCCAGTTCATCTGCCAGATTCGCACCGACAATGCCTGCGCCGATGATAACGACGCGGGGTGTAGCCCTCATACGGAAAGCTCCTGTTCTTGATCTACTGCGTGCATGGAGGCGGCCCGTGAGGGCTCGCTGTGGCTCTAGCGGAAGACGACTGTCCGGGTGCCGTTGAGCAGGACGCGGTGCTGGCAATGCCACTTCACCGCGCGGGACAGGGCGATTGCTTCGGCATCGCGGCCCGCCGATACCAGGGAGTCCGGGTCCACGCTGTGGTCCACCCGGAAGACCTCCTGCTCAATGATGGGACCTTCGTCGAGGTCGCCGGTGACGTAGTGGGCAGTGGCGCCGACCAGCTTCACGCCGCGTTCATAGGCCTGGTGGTAGGGCTTTGCACCCTTGAATCCGGGTAGGAAGGAATGGTGGATGTTGATGGCCCGGCCGTGGAGCTGCTCGCAGAGGCCGTCGGAGAGTACCTGCATGTAGCGGGCCAGGACCACAAGGTCTGCGTCGTATTCGTCCACGAGTTCCAGGAGCCGGGACTCCGCCTGCCCTTTGGTGGAGGCGGTTACGGGTACGTGGATGAAGGGAAGTCCTGCTGCTTCGGCCATGGGGCGCAGGTCCTCGTGATTGGAGACGACGGCGGCGATGTCCGCCCCGAGGCTCCCCGCGCGCCAGCGGAAGATCAGGTCATTGAGGCAATGGCCTAACTTGGAGACCATCACCAGTAGGCGCTGCGGCCGGTCGTCGTGGAAGCTGTAGGACATTCCGAACTCGCCGGCGATCTCCGCGAAGTCGGCGGACAGGGAATCGGCGGTGCTGGCAGCGCTGCCAGCATCATGGCCATTGGCGCCGGCAGTTCCGGCCAGGGTGCCGGTGAAGGCGGTGCGCAGGAAGAGGGTATTGCTGACGTGGTCGTCGAACTGCTGGTGTTCGGCGATGTCGAAGTCGCGCATTGCCAGGAAGCTGGACACGGCGTGGACGATCCCACGGCGCTCGGCGCAGGCAACGGTGAGGACGAACGGCGTCGCCTGCTGCCCGGATGCTGCCAGTGGCTGCCCGGCGGGAGCCGTGGAACGGGTCCGTTCCTGCAGCTCGTTGCTCAGTTGTAGGGTCAAGGACTTCACCTCTTAGCCTGAAATGGAGTACTGCCTGGTGGTGCCTAGACGTGGCCGGTGATGGTCAGGCCAGGTGGAAGGTTGGGTGCGTCATTGGATTCCTCGACCATGATCTGGCCGTCCACGACGGAGACCTTGTGGACCCGCACCGGCAACTTGGCCGGCGGCGCGTCCACTTCACCGGTGCGGAGATTGAACTTGGAAGCGTGAAGGGGGCACTCCACCTCGCAGCCCTCCACCCAGCCGTCCGCGAGCGATGCGTCCTGATGGGTGCAGGTGTCGTCCAAGGCGAACAACTCACCGTCCTCCGTGTGGAAGACGGCGATCGGTGGGGACGTATCGAGACGGACGGCGTCTCCGGGGGCCAATGCGGTGAGTGGGCAGGCGATGTGCATCTGATAAACCTCTTTCCCAGTTGACGGGCTCAGCCCGGCCGGCGGGTTGTGCCATCATCAACGCCGATCACAATACGCAACAGAGTGATCCATCCCACTCCGCCTTGTCAAGGGTTCCCCGCTAATACAATCAACGCTTGACACCTTCCCGTGGTCTAAGTCACGCTGTCTCGCATACAGACTGTTGTTGCGTCATACGCAATTCGCGCGCAGTGAAGTCGCGCAGTGAAATAAGGGGAAGGCGGCCATGCAGACATTGGCAATAGTGGGGGCGTCACTGGCGGGAATTTCGGCCGCCCGTGCCGCTCGGGCCCAAGGCTTCGCCGGACGCCTCGTCCTCATCGGCGACGAACCGCACCGGCCGTACGACAGGCCACCCCTGTCCAAGGACTTCCTGGCGGGAAAGATCACCGTGGAACACCTCAGCCTGGAGAGTCCCGAAGAGGGTGAAGGCGCAGATCGGCTCGATGCGGAGTGGCTGCTGGGAGCAGCGGCACACAGCCTGGATGCAGCAACCAGGACGGTAACACTCGCTGATGGCACGGAAATAAAGGCCGACGGCGTGGTCATCGCCACCGGGGCATCCGCCCGGACGCTGCCGGAACTCGCTGGCCTGGCTAATGTCTTTACCCTCAGAACCCTGGACGACGCGCAGGACCTCGCTACCGAACTGGTACCGGGGACCAGGCTCGTCATCGTAGGAGCTGGCTTCATCGGCGCCGAGGTTGCCTCCACAGCCCGCGCCCTCGGAGTCGAGGTCACCGTCGTCTGCTCGGGCACCGTTCCGCTCAGCCGCCCCTTCGGGGTGGAGATGGCCGCCGAAATCGCCGCGTTACATAGAATTAACGGGGTGGAGCTGATTTGTGACGCCGCCATCGAGTCGTATTACAGCGGCGAGGGAGTGCTCAGCGGGCTCCGCCTCGCGGACGGCCGCTACCTGCCTGCCGACGTCGTTCTCGTGGCCGTCGGTGCCGTGCCCAACACAGGTTGGCTTGCCGGCTCCGGCATCGAACTCGGCGACGGCGTCCGCTGTGATCCGATGGGCCGTACCAACATACCGGGTGTGGTGGCCGTCGGCGACTGTGCTGCCTGGCTGGACGAAGAGTCCGGAAAGCACTGCCGCCTGGAGCACTGGAGCGGAGCAGTGGAGCGACCGGCGATCGCCGTTTCGGGGCTCCTGGAGCCCGGGTCCGCCCGCGAGCCGCGGAACGTGCCGTACTTCTGGTCCGACCAGTACAACGTCAGGATCCAGTTCGCTGGCCACGCCCGGGACGCTGACCGGGTGGACATTGAGGCCGGAGACCCGTCGGCCCACAGCTTCCTGGCCGTGTACTACCGCGGCGGCGAGCCGGTGGCCGTCCTTGGTGCCAATCAGCCCCGCCTCTTCACCAAGTGGCGTCGGCAGTTGAACGCCGCACGGGCCACGGCAACCCAGGCCGCTACATCGCAGTTCCCTGCAGTCCAGCCGGTGCTGGCAGCATCCGCCAGTTTCGCCTGATCCTTACTGACCTTCCAAATCCGACGTCAGTCACCGCAGAGGAGTAACAGAATGACCACCGAAGTCTTCACGCCCAGCCTGATCCCCACCCTCCCGGGCCAGGCCTACGTCAGCGAAGAGATCTTCCGGGCCGAGCAGGAGCGGATCTTCGAGCAGATGTGGTTCTGCGCCGTACGTTCTGCCGACCTCGACAAGCCGGGTGCCTGGCGGACGGTACAAGTAGGGCGGGAGAGCGTGCTGATCAGCCGCACCCGCAAGGGCGGAATCCGGGCGTTCTACAACGTGTGCCGGCACCGCGGCGTCAAGCTGTGCATGGAGGAACAGGGCGAAACTGCG
>NZ_LMSB01000039.1:5532-35285 GCF_001428005.1 Arthrobacter sp. Soil736 | reverse complement strand
AGCTCACTGGATTATGCCGACCTCACCAGCGCCAAACCCATGCCCTGCAAAGGATCCCGCGGCCACATCGGCATAATCCGAAGGTCGGCATAATGCACGTTATGCCGACCTCGGCATAACGTGCATCTGATCCGCAACACGCTACGCGCCCCGCCAGCACTGGGACGAGCTCGCCCGGGATCTCAAGCCCGTATATACCGCCCCGACCGAGGCGGCGGCGCGTGAACGGTTCGGGGAATTCGAGGCCAAATGGGCCACGAAGTACCCGGCGATCGGGCGGCTCTGGCCCAACGCCTGGTCCGAGTTCGCCCCGTTCCTTGACTGGGACGCCGAGATCCGCCGGGTGATCTGCTCGACCAACGCGATCGAATCCCTCAACGCCCGCTACCGGCGCGCGGTGCGGGCCAGGGGCCATTTCCCGAACGATGCCGCGGCGCTGAAATGCCTCTACCTCGTGACCCGCTCCCTTGACCCCACAGGCCAGGGCCGGGCACGATGGGCCACGAGGTGGAAGCCGGCATTTAATGCGTTCGCGATCGCATTCGAAGGCAGAATCAATTAACCACAAGCCAGGCCAGACCCACCGTTAATCTGACAGACCCGGGCCGTTCGATGCTTGCTATTCGGTGTTTGCTAGAGCCTGGGCCTTTTGGCCGCTCGACCCATAGATTATCGTTCAGGAGTGGTTAATGGGCGTCGCGTGCTGCACGCTCGATCAGCTTGGCGGCTTCCCGTTCGGCTTTATCGCGATAATCTTCCCAATTGGAGGTGAAGCCCTGACGACTTTAGCGTCCGCTTCACCCGCGTGCTCCCCCTGCTGCAATGAATCAAGACGGCCAACAATTTGGAGGACATGCTCGAAGTCCTGTCTGCTCCCCGTCAACCGGATAATGGCCTCGGCGCTTGCTTTGACGACGTTACCTACAAACGAAGCCGCCATGCCATCAGAATCAGCTACTGCGGAGGCCACCTCGACACTAAGCGGAATCGACTTATTCCCTTCGGGCCTTGGTCCACCCAGTTCCCGGTCACCGACATGCTTTTGATCGTCTAGTAGCGATTCACCTGATATGCCCATCTCGCGAAGTTTGGCATCCAGCGCAGGTATCTGGTGCATAGCAGCGGCAAGGATGTGGCGCCAGGTTATGCGTCTCGATAGTTGCTGATCGGCAATGGAACTCGCCACTGCCAAAATGCGCCGGGAGCTATCATCCAGCCTCGAGAGATCAACGGACACAAAGAGGTGATCCTCCACTTATCATCATCCTGAGTGACATGCACATCACATTATCAGTCGCGTGGGGACACTTGCCTTGGACTCACGACCACACCCAAACACACGGCTTGCCGGCGTATCCCACCACGGTCGAACAGGCCCAACCATTTCCGTTCACGGCTATGTCATAAGCGTGTGAGACATACACAGCGGGCGAGCCCGTTGTATTACACAGGTATGGTCCAAAGAAGCTAACTGTGTTCTCCGGAAACCAATATGCGCTGTACGTGCATGAACCTGGAGCCATGGGCTGTGCCGAAATTGTCCAGTCCTCCATCCACCGGCCATTACCCTATGAACTGGCTTGTCGGCCAGTTACCACCCCCGGGCCTGGTTCATCCTCAACCGGATCTCGCAGGAAGGCTGGAGGGATCATCCGCGCACGTGCGTTTTGCCGTTCCTCTCAAGCAGCCTTTGGATTCGTCGGATTCCTGGCCTCGGGTCAAGATGCATCACTGTCTGACAAAACTATTGGCCGCGTCCCAGTCACCGATTGTGATTCCGGCCTTCGTCGTGAGATGGGTCCCGATGAGACTGCAATTTACTTCCATCGTGGGCTCAAATCAGATTGACATTCTCACTCGATGATGGCGATCCCCGGGGTCTCACCGGGCCTGAGCGGGTTACTGGGCCATGGGCCACAAGTGCATGTGCCGCCTAGAAACCGACCGTGGGTGTGGCCCTAAAGGTGTTAACAGCCCTATCTGCGATAACTTGGGCGTCACTTCCGGAATCAAGGATCGTATTCCGAGCTGATTCGGAATCGACCATGACGGACGTAACGGCGAGGCCGTCCGAAGCCTCGGTCGTCAACAGAGCGTCCACCTGAGCCGAGAAGCAGGAGTCACTTGACTTGGAGTGAACGTTCATCGCCACCACGTGGTTGTTGGAGACGAAGTTGCCAACCCCCGCCATCAGCCGGATGATGACAGGCGTCGCACCTGTCGGCCGGATGCTCTGTGAGTCGATGATCTGGGAGAAGTGGTTGCCGACGACAGTGTTGTTGCTGCCGCTGACACAGAGAAGTCCGTTGAGGTCGTTCAGTCCGTTGTCGACTCCCAGGAAGGGCGTCCAGGGCTCATGGTCACGCAAGAAGTGATTCGTGGCCACGAGGTTTTCCGAACTATTCGCTGCGAGAATCAGCATCCCAGGGTAGAACGAATGCAAACGGTTGTTGGTGACGCTTGAACGCGTGACGCCGTCGAGATGGACGCTGCTCGCACCACGGGGGAAGACGTTGTTCGCGGTTATCAGGAGCCCGCCATGGTTCTCGGCGTAGATCGAGTGACCCTTGAAGCCTGCTCCGACCAAGTTGTCGGTGATCTTTGATGCCTGTCCCCACCCGCGCAGCTCGATGCAGCTTCCGCATTCAGCGATGAAGTTGTCGTGAACGGAAAGCGCGTCCGCGTTGTAGATAGTGAGAGCGTTCTCAAGGTAGACGAACCCCATGCCGGTTACGCGGAATGAGTCATTGGCGTTCGCGACATAGATACCGGTCTTGCCGTTGACGTAGGTATTCTCCGGATGCATCCCCGAGCCATCCGAGTTGAAGTGCAACCCGTCGATGCAGAAGTTGGAGAACTCGACCGAGCTGATCCGCGGGCTCCCGCTTCGCTCAACGTAGAAGGCGGCTCCCTTGGATTCCTCCCCGTCTCCGCCGAGGGGAATGTCGACGAGAATGCGACTCCCCCCGGGCCACAGCTCATGCAAGTCGGGCCATTCGTCTTCGGGAACGTTGAACCGGATGCTCGACGACGTAAAGCCGTGTCCCGAGCCATGGATCCTGAGGAAGCTGACGTCGATCACCACCTGCGTACGAAGGTGGTAGTCCCCGGGCGGAATGTAGATCACCGCGCCTGGCTTTCCTCCATTGTTCGCATCGGTGACGGTCTGCCGGTCCTTGATGTCAGCGATGATGCTGTTGATTACTTCACCGACGTCCTCGGACGGATTGCCGACGGGCCACGTAGTCACGTCGTAGTAGTTGTTGCTTGACATAGGTTCTTCCCTTTGTGTTGTGGTTTCTCAGCCCTTGACGGCGCCGAGAGTCAGGCCAGCCACGATGTGGCGCTGCAGGATGATAGTTAGGATGATTACGGGGACCGGGTAGTGGATTGCCAGCGCGGTCATCGGACCCGAGTCGAGCCCCAACTGGGTCTGGAAGTTGGCGATCATGATCGGCGTGGTCTGCGCCCGCACCGACGGTGCTAGCCCATCTGCTCCGCGCATGAGGAGTCCGTAGATCAGGGCAGACATATACGAGTCGCCGGCCCCAATGGTGTCGACCACGGCAGACTTAACCGAGGGAACGACTACCCGCGTGCCTCCCGTTGTGAGCAGGGATCCCTCCGCTCCCATGGTGACGGCGACGAGTCCGGCCCCAAGTTCAAGGATACGTTTTGAGATGTCTTCCAGGGATAGCCGCGGATAGAGCCACAGTGCGTCCTCGTCGCTGAGTTTAACTACCTCTGTGAACGGGACGAGTTCCTCGAAGATGGTTTTTGCCTCAAATTGGCTGCCGAGCAGTGCAGGGCGGATGTTGTGGTCGTCGCCGATCGAGGTCAACAATGCGGTGTCCGCACCCAGCCGTCCGAGTCCGTAGGCAACGTTTGCGGGTGATCCACCGGGGTGCTCCACAGTGCCTCGGGGAGAGACAACTATGTCCACGAGGGCTTCACCGACAACAACGACATCAATGCTCGGTTTGGGGTCATCGTCGGTGTGCTGGACTGTTGGCATTCTGGACCTTTCATGGAGTCACCCAAGTTGGATGCAGCGCGAAGCGCGAAAGGCGCACTTCTACGTGGCATCGGGCTGAGGTGGATATTGGTTTGAGGGTATGAGGAAGATTCTCGGAGGCTCATCCCTCCGCCGTTACCTCCAACCTGCGGTTAGGTGAGTGTTGAGACCGCGAGCTTCAGTATTGTTGCTGAGCCTCCCTCAGCCGATAGCCAGTTCTCCGGGTTTTCGGTTTCGGGGAAGATGAGATCAGTCAGGACGACCTTGCCGCCCTGGACGAATACTTCGACCGAGCAGTGGTCCACGACGATGAGTAATTTGAGCACACCGTTTTCAAGGTCAACTGGTGCTGACTCGACCGAAGCGAATTTCCCGTGGAAGCAGGTGTTTCCTGATTGTCTGCGGTCAAGGATGAGTTGGGCGCTGGTTGTGTTGTAGCTAAGAATGGTGCCCTCGCTCCCGTCACTGCTTCCGAAGAGTCGGAAATCAAAACGTTCGGCGCTTCCGGGCAGTATCTCCGCCTCGATGATTTGGGCGCTACCGGGTACCGCATCCGGCAATCGGAGGGCTGAATTTCGCAGCTCAAAGGTGTCTGCGTTCATTTGGTCCTTGGCAGTAGGCAGCTCTTCTCCTGCGCAGAGGTCGGCCAGGACCGGTTGCTGGATCAGACGGGCGGAGCCGTTGGCTGCTGTGAGGCGCACTTCGCGGGCGAGGGTCATCGAGGACCGCCAGGGGGCAGTGGGCAGCTCGTTGGCGTAGTCCCAGTTGTTCATCCAGCCGATGATGATGCGCCGGTCATCCGGGGCGTTGCTAAAGGATACGGAGGCGTAGCAGTCCCGTCCCCAGTCCAGCCACAGGCATTGCTGCAGGGCTGCAGAGCCCGCCTTGGGGTCGAGGGAGGCCAGTCCTGCTGGCGCCGCGAGTGAACCGGCGTCCGGGAGGAACCGGGCGCCGTCGAAGTGCCCGATGAAGTACTGGCCGCCGGAACCTCCTGCCACTGCGCCGGGGTTAATGTTTACGATCAGTACCCATTTGATGTTGCCCGGGTCCCCGTCCACCGCCAGGGGAAAGAGATCGGGGCACTCCCATTCGCCGGCGTCGGCGTTCGCCGGGCCGAAGTCGCTCAGAAAGTCCCAGGATTTGAGGTCTTCCGAACGATAGAAGACCACCTTTTGGTGCTGCGCTTCGACGGCGACCATGACCCAGCAGGCACCTTGGTCCCCTTGATAGCGGAAGACTTTGGGATCGCGGAAGTTCGCGGAGTTTCTGGTGAGGACAGGGTTTCCTTCGTATTTTCGCCACGTCATTCCCGCGTCTGTGCTGTAGGCCAGAGACTGGGCCTGCGTGCCGCTGTGTTCGGACGCGGCTTTGTAGGCACTGGTGTAAATGGCTACGAGGGCAGGTGCGTCCGCCGTGCCGAAACCGGACGTGTTGCCGTGGTCGACTACGACACTCCCTGAGAAGATGTCCTCTGTCTCGTCGCAGGCAATGGCAACAGGGTGCTCCGTCCAGTGCAGCAAATCACGGGAGGTGGCGTGGCCCCAGGACATGTTGCCCCAGACGTTGCCGTATGGATTGTTCTGGAAGAAGAGGTGGTACAGGCCGTCGTAGAAAACCAGGCCATTGGGATCGTTCAGCCAGGTATCCCTTGCCGTGAAGTGGATGGCAGGCCGGAACCTGGAGGTTCCGGCCGGGGCTGTTTCCGGGCGTGCGGCATCAAGGTAACTGGACATGTCTGGCGTTCCTCTTGGGAAGTGGAAGGGGCTGGCTGCCTATTGCCGCGGAGCCGTGATGGAATCGCGGCGCACGAGGGGGCAGCTCAGAATGGTCGGGTGAAGTGCCATGAGGGTAAGGTCGGTCTTCCCCTCGACGGCGTCAATCAGGTGCTCGGTGGCCCAAGCACCCATCTCGTAGTGAGGCAGGGCCACGGTGGTGAGGCCCGGGTGAAGGTTGGCGGCGATCAGTTCCTGGTCATCGAAGCCGACGACTGAAAGGTCAGCGGGGATGGTGAGTCCCAACTCCGCAGCGGCGCGGTAGGCTCCCATCGCCATCCGGTCGTTGTAGCAGAACAAGCCGGTGGGCGGGTCCTCGCGTGCCAGGATCCGCCGGGCCGCTTCATAGCCGCCTTGCACCTCGGAGACGTCGGACTCGACAGGTGCCGCGTCGCCGTCGAGCCCTGCTTCAGTCAGCGTGGCCCGGAAGGCCTGGAGCCGCTGACGGGTTGCGGGGACATCATCGGTGTTGTTGATGAAGCCCACCCGGGTGTGGCCCGCTTCGAGGAGCGCGCCCACGGCGGCGCGTGCACCACCTTCTTCGTCCGGGATCACGGCTGTGATGTTTCCGCCGGTGGCCACCGAGTCGACCAGGACGGAGGGCACGCTGCCGAGGTTGGCAGGCAGCTCCACGTTGCGGTGGTACATGGTGGCGTAGAGGATTCCGTCCACCCGGCGTTCCAGGAGGGTCTCGACGTCGGCCTGCCGGGATTCGAGGCTGGCTGAGCCGGAGGTGTTGATGATCATGAGGTTGTACCCTCGGGCTCTGGCGGCCTCGTCAGCGCCGAGGATGATCCGGCCGGCGTGGGGCGTGGTGGCGATATCCTCGCTGACCAGACCCAGCATGCCGGTCCTCTGGGTGCGAAGGGCCTGGGCAAGGCGGTTGGGGCCATAGCCTAGTTGCTCCGCAATGGTCCTGACCTTCTCCCTGGTTTCGGGGCGGATTCGGGCGTAGGAAACCTCGTTGAGGACGTGGGAGACAGTTGTCACGGAGACGCCGGCGGCGACGGCCACGTCCTTGATACCGATGTTCTTGTTGCTCATCTGTCTCCCACGTCCTTATGGTTGGTGATGCTCTTGAGGGTCCGGGTTTACTCGTCCCAGATGCCGTGTTCGGGCCGGCGGCGAGGAAGCCGTTCCTCGACCGGAGGCAGCTCTTCGTGATGCGCGTGCTTGCCGGTCTGGTACCAGTAGGCTACCGAGGAATGGTCGTTGCCCTTGTGCCAAGCCGTTGAGCGGGTCATTTGGCTGCCAAAATTCCATGTTCTCTTGCGTACCTTTCGATTTTCCCGTGCGTGTTGTTGTTCGTTTCGTTGTTGGTGGTCTAGCCCTTGACGGCGCCGAGCGTCATGCCTGCGACGATCTTGCGCTGCAAGAGAAGGGTGAGGAGGATGACCGGGATGGAGTACACGGCGGCCAGCGCCGTCATGGATCCCCAGTCCAGACCGAACTGGGTCTGGAAGTTCGCGATCACCACCGGGGTGGTCTGCGAACGGATGGCGGTCATAAGGAGCGCGAACAGGAACTCGTTCCAGGAGGCGAGGAAGGCGAATATCGCGGTGACCGCGATGCCACCGGACACCACCGGGATCACGACCCGCCACAGGGCCCCGAGCCTGCTGCACCCATCCACCGTTGCTGCCTCTTCAAGGTCATTGGGAACGGCTTCGAAGAAGCTGGACATCAGCCAGATGGACAGTGGCAGCGAGATTGTGGTGTGGGCGATAGACAGGGCGATCGGCGTGTCAGCTAGTCCCGCCGTCGCCATCATGGACGCGAGCGGGATGCCGATGGCTACCGGCGGCACCATGCGGGTCACAAGCGCTGCCATGATGAACACCCGCCCGCTCGGCGTCTTGTAGCGGGTGATGCCGTAAGCGGCCGGAACGGCCAGGACCAGGGACAGGAGCGTACTGATGACCGCCGTCTGCGCGCTGTTGATGAACGAGGCCAGAACTCCGTTGCGGCCCAGGGCGTTGGCGTAGTTCTCCAGCGTCCATTCCTTGGGAAGGATCGTGGGCGGGACCGCGATGGTGTCGATCGGCGTCTTGAAGGACGTGAACAGAAGGTAGAGGAACGGGAACCCGTAGAGGACCATCGCCGCTGCAAGGACGATCCACAGCAGGATGCGGGTGGTGCGTTTGCCGGCTTCCAGGCCTTCGGCGTGGTGATTCCTACGGCGGGGACGGCCCGTGCCCGAGGCTGCCGGAGTGGGCATCGCCGGCTCGGCCGGCATGGCTCCGGTGGGGGCAGCACCGGCGGTGGCACCGGACGTCTTGGTGCCGGTGGCCAGGATGGCCGAGACGACGCCTGCGTGACGGGGGCGGTAGGCCACTGCCTCAGCGGCAAAACGGTCGTTGATGGGGGTGTCGGCGGTGCTCATCAGTTGTCCTTCCCTGGGCGCCAGATGGTCGCGACGGCGAAGAACGCGACGCCGAGCATCGCCAGCAGGTAGATGGTGCCCATGGCGCTGGCCAGTCCCGGATCGCCGAAGCGGATCATGGTCCGGTAGATCAGCAGGCTCATGGTTTCGGAGGCGGACTGCGGGCCGCCGTTGGTCTGGATAAGGATGGTGTCAAAGGCTCTGGCTGCGTCGATGCCGCGCACCACCAATGCCACTGCGATGACTGGGCGCAGGAGCGGCAGGATGATGCTGAAGAGGAGGGTAGGGGCCTTGGCGCCGTCGAGCCGGGCCGCCTCGATGAGGTCGCCGGGGATGTTCTGGAGGCCGGCGAAGAGGACGAGGCACATGAAGGAGGTGGTCAGCCAGATGTCCGGGACGGCTACCGAGAAGAGGACGATTCCTGGGTCTGACAGCCAGCCGATCTGGTTGGGGTTCTGCAGGATTCCCGCCTGGTGCAGAAGGGTGCCGATGAGCCCGAAGTTGTCGATCATCAGGAATTTCCACAACAGGCCGGCGACGATGGGCGCGATCATCAGCGGGTAGAGGAACACCGTCCGCCAGACCTCGGATTTACGGCCCAGGGCAGTGAACAGAAGGGCCATTCCAAGCCCAAGTGCGAACTCAAGGGCGACCACCACGAAGGTGTAGGCCAAGGTGCGCCAGCCGGCGCCCATGAATGCTTCGGAGGCGAAGGCACGGACGTAGTTGTCCAGGCCGACGAAGTCGCGGGGGGCCCCGGCGATCGGGGAGATTTTGAAGAGGCTGTCTGCCACGAGGCGGAACAGCGGGTAGGCCACAAACACTGCCAGGAACAGGGCCGCCGGCGCCATAAGGTACAGGGCGAAGCGGCGATCGGAAATACGCACGGTTTTCTCTTCCGATGGTTGGGGCCGCGGCCGGCACTAGTGTTTCGGTGCCGGCCGCGGAGTCTTACTTGAGGAGGTCCTGGATCTGCTTTTTCGCGGCGGCCAGGAGAGTGGCGGAGTCGCCGCCGGCTACGGCTTTTTGCAGCATGGGAACCAATGCGGTGTCCACGATCTGCTGCCATTTGGCCGTGGCAGGGCGCGTGGCCGTTGCCTGGCCCTTGAGGGTCTCGATGAGCGGCTTGAAGCTCTCGTAGCCGGGCTTGTCCTGGTACTTCTCGAAGGCCGAGATGCGGGAGGCCAGGCCGAGGCTGGATTCGATGCCCAGGTCGTTATGGTCATAGGCGCACTTGATGAATTTCTTGGCAGCGTCGCTGTTCTTGGTTGCCTTGGGCACGGAGAGGTACCACGGGCCGGGAACACCGGCAACGCCGGCGGAGCCGCCGATCATCGGAGCGGCGCCGACCTTGCCCGCGACCGGGGAATCCTTGGGGATCTGGCGGTAGGCGTGGGCCCAGAACCGGGTCATCGCGGTCTTGCCCTGGTTGAACAGGTTCTGCGCTGCTGCCCAGTCGA
Source organism: Arthrobacter sp. Soil736 (assembly GCF_001428005.1). Classification (GTDB taxonomy): domain Bacteria; phylum Actinomycetota; class Actinomycetes; order Actinomycetales; family Micrococcaceae; genus Arthrobacter. Next base: position 25,655 of record NZ_LMSB01000039.1, on the reverse strand, counting down.
CCTGAGCGGCGCCGGGAGGGGCGGACTTGACCAGGCTGGTGTAGAAGTCGAGCGCGTCCTTGTGCGCGGCGTTGTCGATCACGACGTTGTTGTTCTCATCGAGGACCATCGGGGAACCGGCCTGGAGGACATGGGCCAGCCATTCGGTTTCTACGCCGCCCTTCACGTCAGTGCCGTACATGCCGTCCTTGGTGAAGAATTCGGAGATGTCCTGGTATTGCTTCCACGTGGTCGGAGCGGCGAGGTCGTAACCGTACTTGGCCTTGAACTCAGCCTTGTTCTTTGCATCGTCGAACAGGTCCTTGCGGTACAGGATGATTTCGGCGTTGGTCCAGGCCGGCATGCCGATAAAGTGCCCGTCCACGTTCGCTTCCTTCACGAGCGCGGGGAAGATGTCCTTCTTCGCCTCGTCGGTGAAGAGCTCGTCAATGGGCTGGACCGCGTCCTTGAAGCTGGGAAGCCAGACGGAGTCCAGTGCGGCGACGTCGAAGGAGACGTTGCCGGAGGAGAACTCGCTGGAGAGCCTGTTGAACATGCCGTCGTAAGGCAGTTCGACGAAATTGGCGCTAACGCCTGTATCTTTCTTGCACTGTTCGGCGACGCCTGTCAGTTCGGCGTGGCCGCCGGCCTCGACGAGGACGTTGACGGTGCTCGCGGCGCTACCCGACGTCGCTGCCGGGCCCCCCGCGCCGCAGGCGGTTGCTGCCAGAAGGACCGCGGTGGACAGGCCGCCAATGGCGGTGATCCGGGAAATCGTGGTTCGAGAGGACATCGCTGTCGACTCCCTTTCTTTTGAACGGAATCTACGGTTGGGGTGGGGCTTGGAAACTTCAAGTCTCAGTGAAAAATCGTTTTGCCAAATCGACTTGGCATCACAATAGGGCCGGCGCCAGATGCGTGTCAAGCATCACATCGAAATCTTGTGGACCCTTGACGACGCTATGGCAGCCGCCATACAGTAAGCCACGGCCGGCGACAAATCGTTTTGGCAAATTTTGGCAAGACGATGTTGTGCGCCCGGCAGACCACCCTTGGCGTTCGGGCCCTTTCCCAACCTTTCGCGCGCTCAGTCGGGGAACCTCGGGTCCTCTCGTCACCAATTCAAAGGAGAACAGATGAAACCCATCCCGGACGTCAGCCGCAGGAGTGTGCTGCGGGCCTTCACGGTGTCCGCAGCAGTGGCAGGCACCGCCTTCGCCATGACAGCCACCAGCAGCCCCGCCACCGCAGCACCCCCACAGGTGGCCGCAACGCCTGGCGCCGGCCAGCGGCCGTCGGGGCACCGTCACCTGATCGGCGTCCTCTAGAAGCACCCAAACGTTCAGTCCCCAACGATGTGAGGAGAACCAGCTTTGACCACCGTCTACGACGTCACCACCTGGAGCGTGCCAGGGAATCCCACGGCCACCCCGCACAACGACATCGGGCTCATCATCAACAGCATCATCGCCGATGTGAAGTCCCAGCAGACCAACCAGGTATCCAAGCCCGGCGCCGTCATCTACATCCCGCCGGGAGACTACTCCCTGAAGACCCGCGTCAACGTGGACATCAGCTTCCTGACCATCCGCGGTTCCGGCCACGGCTTCACCTCTCTCAGCATTCGCTACAACAGCAGCACCTCCGGCTGGCACGAGATCAATCCAGGCGCCAGCCGCGTCCGGGTGGAAAACACCGACGGAAACACCGAGGCGTTCCGCGTGTACCGCACAGGCGACCCCCGGCTGAGCTCCATCGTGTTCGAGAACTTCTGCCTTGACGGCGTCTCCTTCGGGAGCAACGAGAACTCCTACGTCAACGGCAAGACCGGCATCCTGATCGACTCCGCCAACGATTCCTGCCGGGTCGAACGCATGGGCATGGTCTACCTGCAGCACGGCCTGATTGTCCGCGACGCCGATGCCTTGAGCGTCAGCGGAAACTTCCTGGCGGAAAACGGCACCTGCGTGAAACTGGTCGGTTCCGGCCAGGCAACCAAGGTCACGGACAACCTGATCGGCGCCGGCTACGTGGGCTTCTCGATCTATGCGGAAAACCACTGGGGGCTCCTTGTCACCGGGAACAACATCTTCCCCCGCGGCAAGAGCATGGTGCACTTCAAGAACTGCACCCGGTCCTCGATCAGCGCCAACCGCCTGCACGGCTACTACCCGGGCATGGTGTACTTCGAGGGCGTCTGCACCGAAAACCTGGTCGGGGCCAACCACTTCTTCCGCGAGACCGAGAAGTTCCCGCCCCTGCTGCAGTACAACAACGGGCTGGACGACCTCTTCGGCCTGGTGCACCTCGAGGGTGGCAACAACTCCGTGATCGGAAACCACTTCAGCTACGACGTCCCGTCCGGCTCCGTAACGCCGTCGGGCCAGACGCCCACCATCATCCTGGTGGCGTCCGGAAACAACAACTACATCGCCACCAACAACACCGTTTCCTCCATTGCCGTCAAAACAGTCACCCTTGACTCGTCGACGACCGGCACCAAGGTCCTGGACAGCGGATCCCTGGCCCAGTTCCAGCCGTTCCAGAGCAGCAACGCCTTCAGGGCAACACCGTAACCGCGACGCCATAACACCGGCCGCCTCGCGGCAAGAACAACGACGACGGCGGACGCCGCCCCAGGGTGCTGTCCGCCGTCGTCGTTCGCTGTACCGCACCTTCGATGCACTCCAAGGCAAGCTCTCCTGAAAGGTCTGTCAAAGATGACCAGACGCACCAAAGCACGGGCTCGTCTACCTCAACGGCAAGTACCACATGTACTACCGGTACAACCCCGACGGAACAGGGTGGGGGAACATGAGTTGGGGCCACGCCTCCTCGACCGACCTGATCCACTGGGACGAACAACCGCTCGCCGTCCCGCGAGGAATCAACGGAAACAACGAGGTCGTCGAAGAAATCTTCTCCGGATCCGTGGTGGTGGACACCCTGAACAGCAGCGGGTTCGGGACCCTGCAGAACCCGCCCCTGGTTGCCGTGTATACGAGCAATTACACAGGAGCCCACCCGACCCTCGCCGGCAAGCAGGCACAATCGCTGGCATACAGCCTCGACGACGGGCAAAGCTGGACCAAGTACGACAAAAACCCCGTCCTCAACCGGAACACCTCCAGCTTCCGCGACCCCAAGGTCTTCTGGTACGACAACCCGTCCGGAGCGGACTATTGGGTGATGGCCGCCGTGGAAGCCGACGAGCACCGGGTCCTCTTCTACAAGAGCAGCAACCTGAAGGACTGGAACTACCTGTCCGACTTCGGTCCGGCTATTGCCTTCGGCGGTCAATGGGAATGCCCGGACCTCTTCCCCCTCGCCGTGGACGGGGACCCGAACAACATAAAATGGGTCCTTTCGGTCAACATCAACCCCGGCGCCGTGGCAGGAGGAAGCGGCGGACAGTACTTCGTCGGAACCTTCAACGGCACAACGTTTACGTCCGAGACCACCGACCCCGCGGACCAACTCCCGCCGGGCAATGTCCTCGCCGGTTTCAACGGCGGCAATTACAGCGGATGGAACGTCCGGAACGATCCGTCGAACAGTTCCGGCCCTTGGGGAAGCGGCCCTGCCGCCGGAAGCCTTGCGGGTCAGAATCCGGTCGCGGGCGAAATCGGGGCCGGGCTGGTGAACGGCTTCCATGGCGGAGACGCTCCCGTGGGGACCATGGAATCGGCACCTTTCACCGTGGACAAGGACTACCTCAACTTCCTGGTCGGCGGCGGGAAGCACCCGCAGGAACCCGGCCAGCAGTCGGGAAACCAGGCCCCTCCGGGCTATCTGCTGTTCGACGGCTTCGACTACCCCGGAACGCTCACCCAAGCCGGCTGGCAGCTCACCGGCGACTTCCAGGCCGCCCTCAACCCCTCGACCTCGGGCGGTGAATTCGCCATCGGGAAAAGGATCAACACCTTCGAAGGCGGACCCCACCACGATGACAACGTCGGCACCATCACGTCCCCTGAGTTCTACCTGACCAACGCCAACATCGGCTTCCTACTTGGCGGCGGCAACCGGACCGACGGGCAACTTCAGGTCGAACTGCTGGTGGGCGGCGTACCTGTCCGCACCACAACCGGCACCAATTCCAAACACTTGGCATGGACCGCCTGGGACGTCAGCCCCTACAAGGGCAGCCAGGCCACCATCAAGATCGTGGACAACAACCGCGGCGGATGGGGGCACATCCTTGCGGATGAGTTTGTCTCCTCGGACACATCCCGCCTTGAGCCGCACGACTGGCTGGACTGGGGCAGGGACTACTACGCCACGGTGTCCTTCAACAATGCCCCCGACGGCAAGCGCATCATGCTGGGCTGGATGAACAACTGGGACTACGGCCAGAACACCCCCACCACCACCTGGCGCGGAACCATGGCCCTGCCGCGTGAAGTCGTCCTAACCCAGACACCCGCCGGCCCACGGCTGCGGCAGCAGGTGGTGTCCCAAGCGGACACGCTGAAGAACACAGCCGCGACGTACCCTGCGCCGGCCCAGGACATCGCGCCGGGAACCACCACACTCCCGGTCACAGGGGACGTGGTGCAGATCGACCGAGTTCTCCCCCGGCACGGCGTCGTCATTTGGCCTGAAAGTGCTCGGAAACGCCAGCGAATCATCTCGGATCTGCTACGCCACGGCCACGCAGCGGCTCTCCATCGACAGGACCAACTCCGGCAACGAGGGCTTCCACCCAGCCTTCAGTTCGGTAGAGGACGCGCGGGTCGAGCTGATCAATGGCCGGCTCCGCCTGCGCCTGTATGTGGACCGTGCATCCGTGGAGCTCTTCGCCCAGGACGGCCTGACGACCATCACGGACCAGGTCTTTCCAGCTGCTGGCGCGAACAACGTCTCCGTCTTCTCCGAAGGAGGAACCGCCCGGCTCGAAAGCATGACGGTGACTCCCCTGAACCAGGCCATGTGGGGCGGCTGACCCGGTCCAGCCCGAGGCACACGTAAGCAGCACGGGCCCCAGTTGCAGCCCCGGCGGCGGCTGGGGCCGTGCCGCGCCCTTGACAGCCAGTCCAGGCCTTAGGAATATCAAAGGTGCCGGTGCGCCTGGCTGTCTCTCGGGAGCCGACCTGCGGTCCGGCTTCTCGAAGGGTTATCGGATGCAGTCAGCACTTCCTCGTCTCAGATCCTTCCGGAGTGTGGCCACAGCCGCCGCAGCCCTTCTGGCGGTCTCTGTCGCGGGTTGCACCAGCGCTCCGGAGCCGCCTAGCGAGTCCGCGTCCCCTGCGGGTGATGTTCGGATCGCTGCTGTCGGTGACATGAATGGCGTCAAAAACTCTGCGCCTGATAGCCCGTCCGGTTGGAACGGTGCGGCGATCACCCGGCTCGTGCAGAACAACGAGATTGACGCGTTCCTAGGGCTCGGGGACTTCCAGTACGACACCGCGTACTGCGCTGACTACGTGAACTACTGGACGCGGCTGTGGGGTGGCACGAAGCCCAAGTTGTACTGGGTGTCCGCCGGCAACCACGACTGGAAACCCGGCCGCAACGAAGACCTCGACAAGTTCATGAATGGCCAATGCCCGGGGTCTCCGGCGAAGGCTGCGATCAACCAGCAGCGTGGGTTCATCGGGAACGGGGAACCGTACTCGAAGGACTTCGGGAACTGGCACTTCGCGTTCCTGTCGTCAGCGCACTGGCGGTACGACACCACGCAGGCTCGGGCGTTGACGACCTGGCTGGACAACGACCTCGCTGCTGCTGAGGCGGCGGGTAAGCACCTGGCAGTCGTGTACCACGACCCGTACTTCACGTCGAACACGAACGAACATGGGCGGGCCGCTGACCAGAAGCCGTGGATCGACGTGATGTGGAAGCACCGGGTCCGTCTGACCCTGTCAGGGTCACAACACAACTACGAACGGTCATGTCCGGTGAACAACGCTGACCAGTGCGTCGGTGACGGGATGACAGCGTTCCAGGTTTCCACGGGAGGTATCGGTCTCCGCTCCTTCACTAGCAGTCCGTCGTACATCGTGAAGCGGTTCAGCGACACTCACGGGTTCCTTCGGATGACACTCCGAGACAACGGGTCTTTCGACTGGAACTTCGTTCCAACGTCCGGGTCGAGCACGGACGCAGGTACGCGTTCCGCACCGTAGTAAAAGCCACCGCCAAGCCCTCCCAGACCCAGGGGCACCATCAAAGTTGGGAGACCGCATGCGCATCGAGGGACCGTGCTAAGCGACCGTGCGGCCACCGTCCTCATAGGCGTAGTTACCACAGTGTGGGCAGGCAACATCCTCGCGGGCATGTTGCAACTGAACGACCACCAAACGTCTGGGGCGGTGAATGGAATTTTTATGGCCCGTTGCCGCTGCCCTGCTGCGGTGCCGCGGGCTCCGTAGCGTTCCCATTTCCACGCCTGCAGATCACCCTGCGTCCGACGGCGGCGGGGTTACTTCCGGTTCGCCTGGAGCCTCGGGAGCCTCAGCCGCCTTCGGCAGCATAAGTTGCGACGCCGGTGCTGCCGCCGGCGGGTTTGTCACCCCAGGAACAAGCTCCGGTTTGAGCCGAGCCAGCATGCACGCTGCGGCTGCTTTCGGCAGCACAAAGTCCGACGGCGGTGCTGCCGCCGGCTTTTCTGCCATCCGCAGGCCTGTCAGCGACGGGCATACTGCCTTCAAGGGCGGGGCGGCTGAGGACCTGCTGCAGTGCCTGGCTCTGGCTGAAGCCGCGGTTGAGGGCATGCCTGATGAGCTGGCGTTGGCCGGATTCGGTGATGCTGCAGATTTCGCGGACCTCGTGGAGGAGCTCTCCCGCCGGGTCGACTACCTGCAGCTGCTCGCCGCGGATGCTGTGGACAGGACCCGCGCCGCGGCAATCAACGCGGCCGGACCAGCCAGCAAGGCCGCCGGCTGGACCACCGGCTGGGGCATCGAAGCCACTCCCCTGCCCGGCGACGATGCCTCGGCAACCGGGACCGACTCCGGGGCGGGTTCCGTTCCGGGGCACCACCTGCGGCTTCCGCAGCCCTGGATGCCGCCAACACCACGGCGCCGGCGACGGTTCAGGGGGCGGTGCCGGTTCTGGGGCCGGTGGAAGACGGGTGCCGGAACAGCGCCGAGTTCCTGCGCGTCAGGCTGCGGATCAGCGCCGGGGAAGCCCGCCGCCGCCTGGCCCTGGCCGCCGCCGTACTCCCCGGTACCGGCATCACCGGGGCTGGCAATGTCATGGACCGATCGTAGCTGCGACCATCCGGTCAGAAGCATGAAGCCGGCGGCGTGGTCGACGACACGGACGAGGACTCATCCAAGGATGCCGCCTTTCCGCCGCCCTGGTTCACCGGCGACAGGACCTCGGAAAAAGCCTCCTCAAACGCCGTAATCGGTTCACTGGCCATCGATGCGCCCCAGCTGATCCGTGGACTCCCGGCCTGGCTCTGCGCGCAGGGGTGCTGTGGCGAATTCCCGCATTCCGGCGTTGAAGCTGATGGCGGGGGTCCAGCCCAGCTCCTTTTTGATGCGGTCGGATGTGGCAGTGATGTGCCGCACGTCGCCGAGCCTGTATTGGCCGGTGATCACCGGCGCGGGGCCACCGTTCAAGGCGCTGAGCGAGGCTGCCACGTGACCGACGGTGTGCACATCGTCGGCGCCGACGTTGTACGTACGGAAGTGTTGGCCCAGGGTGGGCCCGGGTTCCGTCACGAGGGATTCTATGGCCAGAATGTTGGCGGCGGCGACGTCCCTGACGTGGATGAAGCTGCGCCGCTGTGCGCCGTCTTCGAAGACCCTGGGGGCTTCGCCGCGGGCCAGGGCGGACCGGAAGAGGGAAACGACCCCGGCGTAGGGGGTGTCGCGGGGCATCCGGGGTCCGTAGACGTTGTGGTATCTGAGCGCGATCGCCCATCCGCCGGATGCCCGTGCCCAGACGGAGGCAAGGTGTTCCTGGCTGAGCTTGGAAGCGGCATACACGTTGCGGGGGTCCGGCCGGGCGTCCTCTGTGATTAGTGCAGGTTCAAGGATTGTTCCGGTGTCGGGGCTGCGGGGGTCGAAGATGCCGTTGCGGAGGTCCTGTTCGGTCCGCGGTCCCGGACGGACCGGCAGCCCGGAGTCCGGGTCTGTGTAGGCGCCTTCGCCGTAAACCACCATCGAGGACGCCAGTACGAGGCGGCGGATCCGACGGGAGTCCATGGCGGCGAGCAGGACCGCGGTGGCGTAGTCGTTGTTGCGGACGTAGTCCGGTGCGTCGGCAAAACTGACCCCCAGCCCGACCTTGGCGCTTTGGTGGCAGACGAGGTCGATCCCTTCCAGGGCGCGGAGCACGATGGCCGGATCAGCGACGTCGCCGGTGAGCATCTCCACCCGGGGGTCCAGCCGTGGCCGGACCGGGTGAATGGCGGGATCCAGGGAGTCCAGGACGCGCACGTGCCAGCCCTTCTGAAGTGCGGCTTCGACGATGTGGGAACCGATGAAGCCGGCACCTCCGGTGATCAGGATCCTCATGGCCGACCCGCTGCGGGCAGTTGAGGGGGAAGGGCCATGACCCTGTTCACCGAGAGAGGGTCCATGAGCAGGGTCGGTGCGTAGTCGTCGCCGACCGCGGCGACTGTTGCTTCGAGAACCGCCAGGATGTCCGGCTGTGCGTTTTTGAGTCGGGCGAAGACGGCCTCCGCGGTCACCGGTTCCGAGCCGTCGTGGCCGGTGTCCGAATCGGTGACGTAGGCCAGATTGGCGAAACCCATGTTCAGTTCGGCGGCCAGGACCGGTTCCGGGTACTGGGTCATGCTGATGATGTCCGCACCGGCCGCCGCGAACCAGGCGGACTCGGCCCGCGTGGAGAATCGCGGACCGTTGATCACGACCACGGTGCCGGCCGGTGCGTGCGGCAGTTCCAGTTCGGAGAGTGCGGTGGCCAGCCGGGCACGCAGCCTTGGACAGTAGGGCTCTGCCGCCGGTAGATGCTGCACGCCGGGCGGTTCGGCGCCCGTCGGGGTCATGCCGTCGAAGTATGTGTCGTTCCGGCCCCAGGTCCTGTCAATGAGTTGGTCCGGCACGACAAAGCTCCCCGGCCCGTACCCGGCCCGCAGCCCGCCGACTGCGGAGGAGGAAATCACTGCCTCGACGCCAAGGCTCTTGAGCGCCCACAGATTGGCCCGGTAGTTGATCTTTTGGGGCGGCAGCGAATGCCCGGCGCCGTGCCGGGGCACAAACACCACGGTGCGCCCGGCAACCTGCGCGAGGGTGAGGGGGCCCGACGGCGTACCGTAGGGGGTCTGGATTGTCAGCTCCGACGGCGGCGCGACGCCGGGCAACGAGTAGGTTCCCGAACCTCCGATGATACCGATCCGCGCCCTGGGAGCGTCACGTCCCCGCTGTTCCATGTGGCCATGATGCCACCGGTCCGCTGTCATGACACTCCGCCGTCCCGGTAGCGGCGGCAGCGTCGCCGCCACGCCGCGGCCCCGACGGCCAGCGCCGCGGCAAGCAGCACCGTCCGGCTGATCGTCTCACTGTATGGGGGGACGGCTGGAACCATGTACAGGACGTCCAGGGCGAGGATCACCGCGACATACTCCCAGCGCCCGCTCAGGACGATGAGCGGCAGCAGCATCAGCGCGTACCACGGGTAGCTGGGGCTGACAATCAACAGCGTCAGCCCCATCATGGTGGCCTGACGGTGCCACATGTTCGAGGGGTCCGTGGTGCGCCAGACAAGGACGGCGGTGGCGGCCAGGGCCGCGCCGCTCAGGACCATGGGCCACACGCCTGCCGAGACGAGCTGGGCCAGGCCGAACCTGGCCCCGCCGGCCTGGCCGTAGCCTTCCTCCTTCAGGTACCCGGGCAGGAAGCCGAGGACGCCCGCGCCGGCTGCCAGCACATACGGCACATACAGGCAGGCGAAGGAGGCAGCGGCGGAGGCAATGAAGGCTGCCGGGCGCCGGAACAGCAGCGCGGGAGCGGCAATCATCGGGATGAGCTTCGTCGCCACAGCGGCTCCAAAGACCGCGCCGGAGCACGCAGGCCTATCTTTGGCCAGAAGCAATCCCGCGGCCAGAAGCAGCGCCCCGGCGAGCACGTCCACGTGGGCGTTGTTCACGGCTTCCAGCTGCACTAAGGGGCTCCAGGCCCACGCCGCGGCCAGGTGAAGCGGCCGGCCTGCCTTGGCCAGCATCGGGAGCAGCATCAGCGTGACGGCGGCGCCTATCAGCAGCCCGGCGAGCTGGAACGGCAGGTACCCTAGGCTGTCCGGGACGGCTGCGCGCACGGTGAAGAAGTAGATTTCGGCCCCGGGAGGGTAAATTGTCGGCACCTGCGGCCGGTTGATGGCCGTGCACAGCGGCGCGCCGGAGGGATACCCGGTGGCGGCGACAGACTCAGTACCGAACAGATCCCCCGGACAGACCGTGTTGCCGTCCGGCGCCGCCAGTCCCGGCCGGAACAGCCACGCCGGCCGGTAGGCTTCCAGGGTTTCGTCGACGGGAACGTAGGCGTAGGGGGATGTCCCTGCCTCCTGAACGATGCCGTCCCAGGCGTATCTTGCCGCATCATTGCTGGTCCGCGGCGGGCCGCTGACGGCAGCCAACCCCAGCAGGACGGTGCCAGCCATGATGACGGCACCGATCCGGCGGCGCGGAAGGCGGCGCAGGGACCGGACGGCGGCGATCAGGATCAGCCAAGACAGGCAGGAACCGGCGAGCGGAGCCGACGCGAAGGAGTTCCCCGGCAGCACCAACCACCACATCAGCGCCGCCAAGACGACCAGCAGCAACCCAGGCACGGCATAGGCACTGAGCCTGCCTTTGGCCGGCTCCGCAGGGTGGGGACTCACGTCCCGATCGTGGAGGTACGTGCTCACGTCTCGATCGTGCCTCAGACTGTCTCCCGAATCCGCATCCAGTCGCAGAGTTCCGCATTTCGTAAGATCCGGGCCGCCCACTCCGCCGGTGACGGTGCTGTGCTTAAAACATGCATAGGCCCGACCCGCAAAAACTTACCGAGGCGCTGGCTGCCAGGTTTGCCTCCCCGACGCGGAGCACCCGGCTTACCGTTGTCCTGGGGCGGTGGCTGGCGCTGAGCTTTACCGTCTGCTTCCTCACCGGTCTGTTCAGCCACGGGCTGCAAAACCCGCCGTCGTGGATGTTTTTCCCCACCAGCCCCGTCTGGATATACCAGCTGAGCCAGGGACTGCACGTGAGTGCCGGCATCGCCTCGATCCCGCTCCTGCTCGCGAAGCTCTGGTCCGTGTACCCGGAGCTGCTCCGGTGGCCGCCGGTGAAATCCCTATCCCACGGCCTGGAGCGCGCATCGATCGCGCTGTTCATCGCCTCCTCACTGCTGCAACTGACGACCGGGCTGATCAACACCTACAAGTGGTACCCCTGGCCCTTCCCGTTCCGGGAGACCCATTATTGGCTGGCCTGGGTCATCTTCGGGTCGCTGCTCCTGCACATCGCCGTGAAACTTCCAGCCATCATGGCCAACTGGAACGGGCGCGCCGTCCGGGCGGCTGAACTGAAGGCTGAACTGAAGGGCACCGGCGGCAGCCCCGGCCCGGGCAGGACGGACGCCCCGTCCGCCGCCGGAGCCCAAGGCCTGGGCCCGGCTCCTGGCCGCTGGTCCAGGCGCGCCTTCCTGGCCGGTGTCGGCGTGACCACCGGGGCGGTGGTTCTCACCACGGCCGGGCAGTCATTTTCCTGGCTCAGCCCACTGAACTTCTTCGCCCCCCGTGTGATGGGCACGGGCCCGCAGTCCGTCCCTGTGAACCGGACCTCCGCGGACGCCAAGGTCGCTGATCTGGCCACCTCCGGCCAATGGTCCCTCGCCGTCACTTATGGGGGGACGCGCAAGACGTTCAGCCTCGCTGACCTCCGGGCACTCCCCCAGTATGACCAAGAGCTCCCCATCGCCTGCGTCGAAGGATGGAGCCAGATGGCACGCTGGCGCGGCGTGCGCATCCGTGACCTCGTCAGCGCTGTGGGCGCGCCGCCGCGTTCGGCCCTGCGGGTGACGAGCCTTGAACCTGAAGGCCCATACAGACTCATGTCCATGCCGCCCGAATACGTCGAGGACGAACGGACCCTGGTCGCACTGGAACTCAACGGCTCCGTCCTGGACATCGAACACGGCTACCCTGCCCGAATCATTGCCCGCGGGCGCCCCGGTGTCCTGCAAACCAAATGGCTGCAGACCGTGGAGGTCCTGTGAACACGCCAACTACAACCAAGCCGGTCACTGCCGCCCGCGCTGTCCTCGGGGTGACCGGGGCCGTGCTCATCAGTTACGGCCTCCTCGGGCTGCCCACCCAGTTGGGAGCCGCCCACTTGGTGGGGCTCCTGACCTGGATGGCCCTCGCGGTCCTGCTGCATGACGGCGTGGTGGTGCCGCTGTCCACGCTGGCCGGCGCGGGCCTGACCCGCACAGGATCGCGGCTGCAGCCAGCCTCAGCCGCCATACTCCGCGGGGCCCTGATGACCGGTGCTGTGGTCAGCCTGATCACCGGGATCCTGCTGAAGGCGCAATCGGAGGCCCGCACCATCAGCGCCCTCGAAGGGGACTACGCCGCAAATCTGCTGTGGTTCTGGGCGGTCCTGGTCATGGCTGCAGCGGCGGCGATCTACGCGATCGAACGGGCCGGTCGTGCACCGTCCGAAAAGGGTGACAGCCGGCAAAAAACCCGGCCCTGAATACGTTCAGCCGGGCCGGGGGTCCAGCCGGCGTCCGATGCCCGGGCCTCCAGCCCTTGCCGGCCCGTCCTGGCCCAGGCGAAGGGCTCGCTGCGGTTCCCGTCACGGTCCTGCAGCACTGCCTGGTATGCGGTGTCGATGTCGTCATCGGGATCCACCTCTACCAGGAGCGTTCCCCGGCGTGCGATCAGTTGCCGGCACCGGCGCAGCAGGCGTCCGACGTTCCCGCCGATCCCGATGTTGCCGTCCAGCAGCAGGGCGGAGCGCCAGTTGCCGGCCTGCGGAACCGGGGAAAACACGGACTGTTTCAGCGCGCGGGTTCCTCGGCCGCACGCCAGGCCAACGGCCTCGGCGCTGGTATCGATGCCCAGTGCGCTCATGCCCAGGGACCGGGCCGCGGAGAGCATCCGGCCCGGTCCGCAGCCAATATCAAGAACGGGACCCTGAAGGCTTTGCAGCAGGTTCAGCTCCAGCGCGCTGGCCTCCGAACACCAGTCGAGGACATTGAACGTCACCTCGCCAGGACGGCGGCCGCTGTCCGGGGAGGCGTCATGGGGCCGCAGCGTGAGGGTGCCGCCGCCGAGGCGCAGGGCCCGAGCATAGGGATCATCCCTACCCTGCCCGAAGACGGTGGCCGGTGCCACCACAACAGGTGCCGGTGCGCTGATGAGGCGTGTCACGTGTGGCCGCCAGTGCGGTGCGGCTCCGGGGACGGCTGCGTCTGCAGCCGGGCGGACCCGACCTGTGTGGACGCGGTTGCGACGGCGACGGCGAAGTCCGTGTTCGGGATCCCGGCAGCGATTTCCAGGGCATCGGTGAAGTAGTCCATGTCCCTGAGGACAGGCAGCAGTCCCGTGGAGAGCCGGTACCGGGACAGCCGGGCAAGTTGCCGCGCTGCGGTCCGGTGCGTGGACATCGGTACTCCGCGGATCAGTGATCCCCGGGGCCGGAGGAGGGCAAGGGCCCAGAAACCGCCGTCTGCGGCGGGCCCCAGCCAGGCATCATGCTCGGGGGCCGGCATGGACCAGTCCCTGAGCAGCTCGGCAAGGTGGAGGTCGGAAAACTGCGGCGTGTCCATACCGAGGATCAGCAGGGGGCCGACGGCAATGTCGCAGATGACGGCGAGCCGTTCGTCCAGTGTTCCCCCGGCCTGCCGTGTCACCGAGAACCCGCGGGCATCCTGGCTGCGCGGTGTTCCCTCCATGACGAGGAGGCGGTGACTGGCAGGCAGACGCCGCACCGTGTCCAGCGTTCTGGTCAGGCTCAGCTGTGCAAGTTTCGCTGCCCCCGCCGGGGTCAGCGGAGGCGCCATACGGGTCTTCACTCGCCCCGGCAAGCACTCTTTGGCGATGACCGCCACGGTCAGGTCCATGACTTCCCTCCCTCAGTTCCCCGTTGCCCGTCCCCCTCGGGCCGGTCCGGACTGCGGGGAACTCAGTAGCGGACGGGATCGAAGCCCCCGGGAAAGCGCTATGAGCTGGACATACATGTCCAAGACCGCCGTCACCGTTCCCCGGAGGGTCCCGGTGACTTTCGACCGTCCCGTTCGCGGGGCATAGGCGACAGGGATTTCAGCGATCCGCCAACCACGCAGACTGGCTTTGACGAACATTTCCAGGGCGTAGCCACTCCGGCGGTCCTCAAGACCCAGCGACACCAGCTCAGCCCGGCGCGCTGCGCGCATCGGCCCCAGGTCGGAGACGGACTCACCGGTCAGCCGGCGCAGCCACCAGGCCAGAACGGCATTGGCAACCCTGGCGTGGACCGGCCAGGACCCCCGCTGGGGCCGACGGCGGCACAGCACGAGGTCCGCGGTGCCCTCCATGACCGGGGCCAAAAGGGCCGGCAGCATGGCCGGATCGAGAGAGCCGTCACAGTCGCAGAAGGCGACATAGTCCGCCGTCGCCGCCAGAAGCCCCGCATGGGCGGCAGCACCGAACCCGTGCCGGTCCTCCCGGACGACGAAAGCACCAAGTTCCAAAGCCAGTTCCGCGGAACCATCGCAGGACCCGTTATCCACAACGATGGGCCGGTATCCTGCCGGTATCCTCGACAGCACCCACGGCAGCGCGCCGCGCTCGTCAAGGCACGGCAGAACCACATCAACACGGGCGAGGGGCTCTTCTCTCATCCCTCCACGCTAGGGGGACGGACCGGAAATTTGGCCCGAAAATCCTTACGGTACGCGGACATCCGCCGACGCTGGGGGCCAACGAGAGAACGATGCTGCAACCGTCACCTGTGGCCCACCGGCGGGGGGAACTCGCGGTCGCCGCGCTACGCCGCGCGGGCTCCGTACCGCGGGAGAGTGACGTCGAACCGGCATCCGCCCGGGACGTTACGGACAGTCACGCCACCGGAGTGAGCTTCGACAATGCCGGCCACAATGGCCAGCCCAAGGCCCGCGCCCGCGGACATGTCGAATGTCGGCGAGCGGGTCCTGGATGGTGTTCCCCGCCAGCCGGCGTCGAATATCTTGCCCAAATCCTCCTCCGGGATCCCGCCGCCGGCATCCACGACGCTGAGCGCAACGTGTTCGTCCTCTGTCTCCCGCGCTGAAATGAGGATCTCGCTGTTCGCCGGTGAATGCTCGATGGCGTTCATGAGGAGGTTCCCGATGGCCCGGGATAGTTCGCGCGCGTCCCCGAAAAGCGTGAGGTTTCCGGTGCGGGATTCTGTGAGCGTGATTGATCGCGAGGCGGCCACCGGATGCAGGTCGGCCACGGTGTCGCTGACCAGATCGAAAAGCGAAACGGGTTCCATGGTCAGCGAGAGAGTGCCCGATTGTATTTTGGAGAGTTCGAACAGGTCATCGACCATGCTCGCGAGCGTTTCTGCCTGGAGCCGTATCTGCCGGTGGTAACGCGCCGGTTCTTCGGCGACGCCGTCTTCGAGGGATTCTGCCATAGCGCGCAGCGCCGCGAGCGGTGTCCGCAGATCGTGGGAGATCCCGGCGACGAGACGACGGCGTGACTGGTCCAGCGTCGTGACCTCCTCGCGGGAGCGGGCGAGCCGTTGCGACGTTTCCGCCAACTCCTGGGCCAGTGCAGCAAATTCAAGCCCCGCATAATCCTCCGGGAGGACGATCTGTCCCTCGCCGATCGCACGGGCCGTGGACCGGAGACGGATGCTGCTGCGCGTGATCCCGACACCCACCACCGCGGCAACGATCAGGCTGACCACGGCAGCCGCGCCGATCACCCAACACAAGACGACAAGGTCGTGTTCCGAAATATACATCTGGGCAGCGATGGCGATGGTAGCCCCGGCAATCGAAACAACAGTGGCCCCGACAACGATGAGCAGCCGCAGCAGCATCGATCTGTGCCGCGCGAAACGCAGGGCAATCCCTGCGGCCGCCGCGACGACGACTGCTGCCGCCACGGCGGTGAGGAGGATGGTTACGAAGTCCGGGAACGCAATCACGATTTACCGCTTCGCTGCACGCTCAACCGGTATCCGACGCCCCATTCGGTGGTTAGAAACTCCGGCTTGGCCGGCTCGTCTTCGATTTTTTCCCGGACCCGTCGGACATGAACGGTGACGGTGGACAGGTCTCCGAAGCTCCACTGCCACACCTCTCTCAGCAGCTGCGCCCGGCTGAAAACCTGATTCGGGTGTTTGAGGAGGAAGGCAAGCAAATCGAATTCGCGCACCGAAAGCCCCAGCAACCGGCCGTCCTTGAAAATTTGCCGGTTGGACGCATCCACGCGGAACCCACCAAGGTCGAAGGCGGCCTCGGGCGTAGTGTCAGTGATGCTGCGGCGCAGGATTGACTGAACCCTAAGGACGAGCTCGCGAGGGGAAAACGGTTTAGCCAGATAGTCGTCGGCGCCTGCTTCGAGGCCTTCGATGCGTTCCTCGGTGGAGCCGAGCGCCGTGAGCATGATGATCGGCGTGGAGGCACGGTCCCTGATTCTTCGGCAGACTTCAGCTCCGTCAATCCCGGGGAGCATCCGGTCCAACACGATCAGGTCCGGCCTCGTGCGTTCCGCAGCGCTCAGCGCGCTGAACCCGTCCGTGGCTTGGTCAACGATGAGGCCGGCGGAGCGCAGGTAGTCGGCGGCGACTTCCCTAACCATGGCGTCATCCTCGACAACAAGGACTCGCCGGTCACGCAGATCGTCGCCCAACGTCCGCTCAGTGCCGCGGGTCGGGGCCATATCCTCACCTTAGAACTCCCCGGCGCCGGCTGCGAGGGTTTCCAGTAGTAACGGCCCGGACTGTGTGTGGTTCGTAAGACTTCAACCTGAGCTTCTGGTCAGCTGATCAGGGCAGCCGTAATGAGCGCCCTCAATGTGGATTTGTCGGCCACCCTCAGGACTCTGGCAGCGACGCGGCCCTGCTTGTCCAGCACGAGCATTGTGGGAACGGCCTGCGGAGGATCAAAGCCAGCCATAGCCAAAAGCACGCCGCCATTCCGGTCATAGAAACTGGGGTAGGTCACCCCGAAGGTTCGCTCATAGGCGGTGGCAGTGGAACTTTCATCCCGGATGTTCACGCCGTAGAACTGTGTCTCCACCGCCGGGAAGGACTGGCGTCGATCTGGATTTTGAAGGCCTCCCCATGCGCATCACCGCCGCACAGGGCGACAACCAGGACGTTTGATCCTGTCCAGTTGGACACCCCTCGGTTGGCGTTGAATGTTCTGGTCCAGGCTGCTGACCTGATCTATCCGATGCACTGCCCGGCCATGCTTCATTCCTAACGACGAGTGTCAGGCTGGAATCTAAGACCCTGGCTGGACGGGTCAACAAACAGCGCAAACCGCCTTAGTCGGACAGAAGGGGGCCTCTTCCTGACGTCAGGTTTGGGTATACCCCACCGGACGCAGCGGCGGGGTGGGAACCACTCTTCCGTGCCAGATCTTTCACCGGCACCTGCGTACGGCGATCCGAATCTGTTGGCTGGATCCGCAGGATATGGTGGACCGGTTTGTCGGGCCGGTGCTTCAGATGGAAGGCCAATCCGTCCCGGCAGGAATAGCGGAGTTAAGCAGGTCCCGCCGCTTTCCGTCCCGGGGCCATAACCACGGCGCCCCGTAGATACGTTCCCAGCAGAGTGTTGCTCCTCGCCCTTGGATGATTTGAGAGTATCTGGGCTTGAGCGGGAAACTTCCCAGCAGGGCTACCGCCCGGAGGATGAGCTTGTCCGCCTCCGGGCCCAATTCATCGGCCCTGCCCGGATCCAGGTCCGCTTGCAGCTCGCACAATCGTGCGTACGCCACGGCAGCAACCGGGTCGTCCCGTCGGGTCGATGCCGCCCGCAGGAGTTGGTCGGCCAGCTCGATATGCGACCTGAGCTCGTCAAAGCGCCGGGCCAATAGGCTGTCTTTTCCGGGGGCCGGTGAATGTTTCAGCGATTTGATTTGGAGCCGTACATCGATCTGGTCCTTCTGGTTGAGGGCTTGCCTGAGGGCTCGCCGTCCAAGGAGGCTCTCCAGCCACGGGAGCGTCGGCTAGGCTCGTGCCACCAGGTGGAGCCGCGGTTCGAAGTATTTCTTCCAGTATTCAGCGCTCCGGAACCAAGGGGGGCGGCAGCACTGTTCTCCAAGAAAATCTTGCAGAGCATTCCACAGCAGTCGGCTAGGACCCGTCATTCGCTTCCCCGACTGCTACCTCGAGGTCATCGCGATCGATCCCGACGCGCCGGCGCCGGGGACAGTTTGTTCCCCCCTGATAGCTTTTATTCCCTGACGCTGACCCATGAAGGTTCNACCTCGAGGTCATCGCGATCGATCCCGACGCGCCGGCGCCGGGGACAGTTTGTTCCCCCCTGATAGCTTTTATTCCCTGACGCTGACCCATGAAGGTTCCAAGGACGTAGCGGGCGCTCTTGAAATCTGAAGAGCGCTGGACGTAGATGGTCGCAGATAAAACATCCGAGGAGGTCACCATGACAGTCACTTTCAACCACACCATCGTCTACGCAACGGACAAGCGCCGTTCGGCGGAGTTCCTGGCCAACGTGCTCGGACTGCCGAAACCCCAAGCCCTGTGGTCTTTCATGACCGTGCCCCTCGACCACGGAGTGGCCCTCGATTTCGCCACGGCGGACCAGCCCATCTCCCCGCAGCACTACGCCTTCCTGGTCAGCGAGGAGGACTTCCCGGTATATATCAAGCTGTTTGTGACAGCGGGTTGGTTTTGTAGTTGATGCCGGCGTGGGACGGGGCGGCTGGTGCGGTGGGTTTGTTTCGGTACCGGTGGGGATGTCGTGCGTGGCAGGCGTTGAGGGTTGCTTGGCGTCGTCGACGTGCGTGGTCCGCTCGTCCTTCGTGGACGGTGTCGGGCGTGTAGTAGTTCAGGCCGCTGTGGCGGTGGTTGGCGTTGTAGTCCGCGAAGAATGCCGCCATATGTTCCCGGGCGTGCTGCAGGTCCCGGAATCGGCGGGGAAAGTCCAGGTCGTATTTCACGGTCTTGAACAGGGCTTCTGAGTACGGGTTGTCGTCGGAGACCCGTGGCCGGGAGTNCAGGTCCCGGAATCGGCGGGGAAAGTCCAGGTCGTATTTCACGGTCTTGAACAGGGCTTCTGAGTACGGGTTGTCGTCGGAGACCCGTGGCCGGGAGTGTGACAGGGTGATGCCGAGGGACTGGGCAAGCTGAGCGGTGGTGCCGGCCCGCATCGGTGCGCCGTTATCGGCGTGCAGCACCGAAGGGTACTGCTTGTTTCCGGCGACCGCGTCTTTGATGAGTTCAGAGGCAAAGGATGCCGTCTCCACTCGCTCGACCTGGTGCCCGACAACCCTGCGGGAGAACACATCCATCATGGCGTAGAGCCGGTAGGTGTGCTTCCCCGGTCCGTGGAGCATTGTGATGTCCCAGCTCCAGAGCTGGTTCGGGGCGGTCGCGTGCACGATGGGTTTGGCTCGTTTGGGGCCGGTTCCCGTGCGCTGTTCGCGGCGGTCGCCGTTCTGCCCGTTCCGGGCNAGCTGGTTCGGGGCGGTCGCGTGCACGATGGGTTTGGCTCGTTTGGGGCCGGTTCCCGTGCGCTGTTCGCGGCGGTCGCCGTTCTGCCCGTTCCGGGCCACGATGCGGTGGGCGGCGGCGATGGAGAAGAAGCAGCGCCCCGCGTCGAGCATCCGGTAGTAGGCCTGGGTGACGGAGAGGTTGGCGTATTCCTTGGAGTTCAACAGCTCCATGAACGCCGCACCTTCGGCGTCGGTGATCCGGTTCGGGTAGNGCCCCGCGTCGAGCATCCGGTAGTAGGCCTGGGTGACGGAGAGGTTGGCGTATTCCTTGGAGTTCAACAGCTCCATGAACGCCGCACCTTCGGCGTCGGTGATCCGGTTCGGGTAGTCCCGGTCGGCATGGGGCACGGTGATCCCGGCCGGCGTAGCCGGGCTCAGACGCCGGTACCAGGCCGTGCGGTGAACTCCCACCAGGGCACAGGCCTTCACCGCGGACCAGCCGGCGGTGATCAGTTTCCCGGCAAAGGTCAGGGCGAGGTCTTTCCAGGTTTTGGCGTCAGCCATTCCGGCCGTCCCGGCTCC
>NZ_LMSB01000039.1:0-5435 GCF_001428005.1 Arthrobacter sp. Soil736 | reverse complement strand
AGTGTTTCCGGTTCGTAGCACGGACAGGCATAACGAAATCCATGATGGACCTTTCCCCCGCTCTGAGCACCGGCTCCCGCAACAGGGAACCTGTCACAGAACAGCCTGACACACAGGGGAATCCGGCCGAGTTCGGCACCGCTACGGCCCAGCCCGAAGCTAAAAGTGTGGACAGTAACCACACGCCAATTTCGCCGCTTCAAAGCTTTCAGGCCAACGACCGCACCCCGCAACGAAGGGATGCGGTTCGTCCTTGTCGTGACAGATTTTGCTCAGCTGGAAGAACTTCTGCGGTTTCAAAATCCGAAAACGAAGGGACGCCACAAAAGAGCCAGACGCTCGTCCAGCCTTCTGGTCAGCTTCACGGATCTTCATGATCGCCGTCGCCTCCTTTCAGTCATCTCATGACCCGGCACAGACCCACATGACGGGTCAGGAAACCGCCCAACCGGCAAGCCCACGAACCCGATGGCTAGCGCCTGACGAGATGCCTGGCAATCAGCCCAGCGCTGACTTCAAGTGAGACATCGCCGGCGGCCACCTCCACGACGAGATCAAATGCCGCATCAGTGCTGAAGTCATGCCGGTAGCCACTGATCCAGAGCATCAGAACCATCAGCGTCCACGCCATGCGTTTGTTACCGTCGATCAGCGGACGGAACCGCGCCACCGAGTCCAGTAGGGCTGCTGCCTTCATCGGTAACAGTGGATAGGCTTCCACGCCCATGACCGTGGTTGCCGGCCGGGCCAGGGCCGAGGCCAGGAGCCCGATGTCACGGATATGGAACCCGTACCGGGCGACAACCTGCAACGCATCCTCGATTTCGAGGTACGCGGTCACGCATCCTCAAGGCGGGTGAGGAGCTCCGCGTCATGGCTCATGACGAAATCCAGGCCCTCGCCGATGTCACGGCTGCGCCGGTGACGCTGCAGCACAAGCTCTGCGCCCTGGAGCAGTAATGCGGACTTGGATGTATGTTCCTCGGCAGCGAGCTGGTCCAGACGCCGATCCAGCTCTTCGGGAACACGCAGATTCATAGCCAAAGATCCATGGTACCAAACCAGTACCACCCCAGCCTGTGCAATCAAGCCACCCTGCAAAGAACCTGAACTGCGGTCCGCACGCCGGAGAACCCCCTCCGTCAATGCCCCCGGACGCACGCAGTCCGGACCACCTGAGTTAGGTCTAAGAACTAAGAGATGAGCCAGAGCCCGCCGTTTGCAGCCGCTTTTCCATCACGACGGCCATGTCCCGTGCAATTTCCTGGGCCTCGGATTGCGGCAGCCCGGAGACGTTGAACGAGATTGTCACTTCCCCTACTGCCACTGCTACCCCCGCCCCGGTCCTGGAATCTTCCGGCCCGGTGATTTTCCTGAAGGTGACACCAAGTCCATGCCGGACCCCTGGGTCAAAGGCGGTGAAGTGGCTACACTTCCCAAGTCGCGTCACGGTTTCCTGAATCACACGCCGCGCTTCTTCAGAAGACCGGCGCTGCACAAGGTGCCAGGCATAAGGGTAAAGGGGAGAACCCTCCGTCCATCCGGCCATCCTGAAGCCGCGGGAGGCAGGTAAGGAGTTGGATTCTGGAGAGCCGAAATACGCTTCATAACAGTCCTGAAATAGCCCGGGATTTGGGGCGGCACTGGGAGCTCGGCCGAGATCTATGGGTTCCGGCTCACTGAGAGTCACTTCCTGACCGACAGCAGTATTGATTTCCGCCGTGGTCGGAAAGAGGTCCTTCAGCTGCTGGTCGCTATACCCTGCAAACGACACTTCCGGGGTTGAACACGCCGTCGCTGCCATCAAGAAGGCGCTAAGAACTGAGGCGGCGGCGAGGCGGACGGCTGCGCCAAGAGATGTCTTTGTTCCCATGGAGTCCCCCAGGGAATTCGGCTCCAACGATCGGCAAGACCCCTGAGAACAATCCTATTCGGCGCTGCCCAGGAAGTCATGGCCGCTGGCTGCTCGGGCGACGGAAGGACGTGCCACGGGTAGTCGAGCCTGTCGGATTCCGCTGTGGATTCCGACAGGCTCGATCACCGTTGCCTGATTACGGGTGCAGGCGGCTGAAGTATTACCGTCCGTTTACGACGGGGACCTTGAGGAGATCTTCGAGGATGCTCATCACTCCGTCCGTGACCTCGCCGATCCCGCCGATCCCATCAACCCTGACCAGGATTCCGCGTTCCGCATACGTGGCCACCACGGCTTCGGTCTGCCCGTGGTAGAGATCCAGGCGGTGGCGGATGACCGCTTCGTTGTCATCGCTGCGCCCGGTCTCCTGGGCACGTCCCAGAAGGCGGGCCACGAGTTCCTCATCGTCGGCCGTGAGCTGCAGGACGACGTCGAGCTTGTCATCCTTGCCGGCGATGATGTGGTCCAGGTAAACGACCTGCGCGGTGGTGCGCGGGTATCCGTCGAGGAGGAAGCCGTCTTGGACGTCGGCTTCGCTGAGGCGGTCCCGGACCATCTTGTTGGTCACGCTGTCCGGAACGAAGTCTCCGGCGTCCATGTACTTCTTGGCTTCGATTCCCAGCCGCGTCTCGCCCTTGACGTTGGCACGGAAGATGTCGCCGGTGGAGATCGCGGCTAGGCCGAGGCGCTCCGAGATCCGTTCGGCCTGCGTTCCCTTGCCCGACCCGGGAGGTCCGATGATCAGCATTCTCGTCATTCAAAAGCCCCTTCGTGGTACCTGTTTGTTGAACGCTTGCGGTGGTCCCTGACCGGGCTAGAAGAAGCCGAGTTTGTTTTCGGAGTGGCTGACCAGGAGGTTCTTGGTCTGCTGGTAGTGGTCCAGCATCATGGCGTGGTTTTCACGTCCGATGCCGGAGGACTTGTAGCCGCCGAACGCAGCACCGGCCGGGTAGGCGTGGTAGTTGTTGACCCACACGCGGCCGGCCTGGATTTCACGGCCTGCACGGTAGGCAACGTTGCCGTTGCGCGACCAGACGCCGGCGCCGAGACCGTAGAGGGTGTCGTTGGCGATGCTGATGGCGTCGTTGTAGTCACTGAAGCGTGCAACGGAGACCACGGGGCCGAAGATTTCCTCCTGGAAGATCCGCATCTTGTTCTGGCCCTCGAAGATGGTGGGCTGGACGTAGAAACCGCCGGCCAGGTCCCCGTCAAGCTCTGTCGGTGCACCGCCGGCCAGGATCTTGGCGCCCTCGTCGAGCCCGATGTCGATGTAGGAGAGGATCTTCTCCATCTGGCCCACTGATGCCTGGGCACCGATCTGGGTATTGGTGTCCAGCGGGTTGCCCTGGATGATCTTCTGCGTCCTGGCCACGGCGTCGGCGATGAAGGAATCATAGATACCGTCCTGGACGAGGGCGCGGGACGGGCTGCTGCAGACTTCGCCCTGGTTGAAGGCATACAGGGTGAAGCCCTCCAGCGTCTTGTCGTAGAACGCGTCGTTGGATTCTGCAACGTCGTTGAAGAAGATGTTGGGGCTCTTGCCGCCGAGTTCCAGCGTGACCGGGATCAGGTTGGCGCTGGCGTACTGGCTGATCAGGCGCCCGGTGGAGGTCTCGCCGGTGAAGGCGATCTTCCGGATCCGCGGGCTGGAAGCCAGCGGCTTTCCCACCTCGGAGCCGAAGCCGTTGACGATGTTCAGCAGGCCGGCCGGCAGCAGGTCCGCGATGAGTTCCGCCAGGAGCAGGATGGAGGCCGGTGTGTTGGACGCGGGCTTGAGGACCACCGCGTTGCCGGCCGCCAAGGCAGGAGCCATCTTCCAAACGGCCATCAGGATGGGGAAGTTCCACGGGATGATCTGCCCCACCACGCCGAGCGGCTCGTGGAAGTGGTAGGCCGTGGTGTCGTCGTCGAGCTGGGACAGCCGGCCTTCCTGGGCGCGGATGGCGCTGGCGAAGTAGCGGAAGTGGTCCGCCGCGAGCGGGATGTCCGCGTTGAGGGTTTCGCGGATGGGCTTGCCGTTGTCCCAGGTTTCGGCGACGGCCAGCATTTCGAGGTTGGCATCGATCCGGTCTGCAATCTTGTTCAGCACGGCAGCGCGCTCAGTGGCGGATGTCTTGCCCCACGCCGGTGCGGCCTTATGGGCGGCGTCGAGGGCGAGCTCAACGTCCGCGGCGGCGCCGCGGGCCACCTCGGTGAACTGCTTCCCGTTTACCGGGGAGACGTTCTCGATGTACTGGCCGGTTGTGGGGGCTACCCACCGTCCGCCAATCCAGTTCTCGTAGCGGTCCTTGAACTGGACCTTGGATCCGTCTTGGCCGGGCTGTGCATAAACAGTCATCGTTAACTCCTTTGGAGGACAGACGTCTTCGTCCTGGGCCCCATGCTAGGCGTTCAAAGGTTGCGACCAGGCTGCATTGGAAACCGCCAGCTGCTGAGCTCTGACGGGACGCGTCCTGGTCCCGATCCCATACACGTTCCGTGCCCTACTCCTGCCCAATGCCTAATGCCCACTGACCAAGTCACCATGAGCTCACTCATGCCGGGAACCACTGCGAGCCCGCGGGGACTGTAAGAAAAACGGTCGGAACGGCGTGGCCTGACCGAAAGGCAAGGCTATGACCGCAGGGATGATCGATCCCATGACCGGAGAGATCATCGATCAGAAGGAGCTCGCGGAGGCGCTGCTGGAGCAGGCACGCGAGCAGGGCGTGAGCCTGCTGGGCCCGGGTGGGCTGCTGGCAGGCCTGACGAAGAACGTGCTCGAGACCGCGCTGGAGGCGGAGATGACCGAGCACCTCGGCCACGAGAGGCACGGGGCGGCCGAGAACGGGAACGTGCGCAACGGCACCCGGTCCAAGACCGTGTTCACAGAGGTCGGCCCCGTTGAGATCGATGTTCCCAGGGACCGCGAGGGCAGCTTCGAGCCGCGGATCGTGAAGAAGCGCCAGCGCCGCTTGGACGGGATCGGCGAGGTCGTCTTGTCCCTGACCGCCCGTGGCCTCACGACCGGAGAGATCGCGGCGCACTTCGACGACGTCTACGGCGCCACCGTCTCCAAGGACACCATCAGCCGGATCACCGAGAAGGGTGTCGGAGGAGATGGCCGAATGGACCAACAGGCCCCTGGACCGCGTCTACCCGGTGGTCTTCATCGACGCCATCCACGTCAAGGTCCGAGACGGGCAGGTGCGCAACAAGCCCTTCTATATCCTCCTGGGCGTCACCGTGAACGGCGAACGCGACATCCTCGGAATCTGGGCCGGAGACGGCGGCGAAGGCGCGAAGTACTGGCTCGGGGTTTTGACCGAAATCAAGAACCGCGGCGTGGAGGACGTGTGCGTCGCGGTCTGCGACGGGCTCAAGGGCCTGCCCGAGGCAATCACCACGGTGTGGGAGCAGGCCACCGTGCAGACGTGCGTGATCCATTATGCCGACCTTCGGATTATGCCGATGTGGCCGCGGGATCCTTTGCAGGGCATGGGTTTCGTGCCGGCGGGTCGGCATAATCAGAGGGCTTCGA
>NZ_LMSB01000038.1:29625-30615 GCF_001428005.1 Arthrobacter sp. Soil736 | reverse complement strand
AACCTGAACTTCGTGATCAACTGCAACCTCCAGCGCCTGGACGGGCCGGTGCGCGGCAACGGCAAGATCATGCAGGAACTCGAGGCGTTCTTCCGCGGCGCGGGCTGGAACGTCATCAAGGTCGTCTGGGGCCGGGAGTGGGATGACCTGCTGGCCAGGGACTCCGACGGGTCGTTGGTGAAGATCATGAACGAAACCCCGGACGGGGACTACCAGACCTACAAGGCCGAGTCCGGCGGGTTCGTCCGCGAACACTTCTTCGGCAAGACCCCGCAGACCAAGGACATGGTCGCGGACCTGTCCGATGACAAGATCTGGGGCCTCAAGCGCGGCGGCCACGACTACCGCAAGGTCTACGCCGCGTACAAGGCCGCGACCGAATTCAAGGGCAAGCCCACCGTGATCCTGGCCAAAACGGTCAAGGGCTACGGACTCGGCCCGCACTTCGAAGGCCGCAACGCCACCCACCAGATGAAAAAACTCACCCTGGATGACCTGAAGAAGTTCCGTGACCACCTGCGGATCCCGGTCACGGATGAGCAGCTCGAAAAGGATCCGTACCAGCCGCCGTACTTCCACCCGGGTACGGACGCACCAGAAATCCAGTACATGATGGAACGCCGCGCCGCGCTCGGCGGCAGCGTGCCGGAACGCCGCGCCAAGCACTCCGACATCGCGCTGCCGGAGGCCAAGACCTATGAGGTGGCCAAGCGGGGTTCGGGCAAGCAGCAGGCCGCCACCACCATGGCCTTCGTGCGCCTGCTCAAGGACCTGATGCGGGACAAGAACTTCGGCAAGCACATCGCGCCGATCATCCCGGATGAGGCCCGCACGTTCGGCATGGATGCGTTCTTCCCGACGGCTAAGATCTACAACCCCAAGGGTCAGAACTACCTGTCCGTGGACCGGGACCTGGTCCTGGCCTACAAGGAATCCGCCCAGGGCCAGCTGATCCACCCCGGCATCAACGAAGCCGGCGCCGTCGCGGCG
>NZ_LMSB01000038.1:0-29613 GCF_001428005.1 Arthrobacter sp. Soil736 | reverse complement strand
CGGCTTCCAGCGCACCGGCGACGCCTTCTGGGCCGCCGCGGACCAGATGACCCGCGGCTTCATCATCGGCGCCACCGCCGGCCGCACCACCCTCACCGGTGAAGGACTCCAGCACGCCGACGGCCACTCGCCGCTGCTCGCCTCCACCAACCCGGCAGTGGTCACGTACGACCCCGCCTACGGGTACGAAATCGGCCACATCGTGCGGGACGGACTCGAGCGCATGTACGGTCCGGACTCCACGGACCGGAACCTGATGTACTACCTGACGGTCTACAACGAGCCCATCACGCAGCCGGCAGAACCGGATGAGCTGGACGTTGAGGGAGTCCTGAAGGGCATCTACCTGCTGGCGCCGGCCAAGATCGACGGCCCGCGGACGCAGATCCTGGCCTCCGGCGTGTCAGTGCCGTGGGCGCTGGATGCCCAGCGGATCCTGGCCGAGGACTGGGGCGTTTCCGCCGATGTCTGGTCCGTGACCTCGTGGAACGAGCTCCGCCGCGACGGCCTCGCCGCCGAGGAAGAGGCGTTCCTGAACCCCGGACAGCCCGCACGGGTGCCGTTCGTGGCCCAGCAGCTCGCCGGGGCGACCGGTCCGATCGTCCTGCCGAACGAGTTCGCTTCGCTCGGCGCCGACGGCTTCGGCTTCTCCGACACCCGCGCCGCCGCACGCCGCTTCTTCAAGAACGACACCCACTCGRTCGTGGTGCGTTCGCTGGAGTTGCTGGCCCGCCGCGGCGAGGTTGACGCCCAGGCCCCGGCGCAGGCGATTGAGAAGTACCGCCTGCTCGACGTCAACGCCGGCACCACCGGCAACGCAGGCGGCGAGTCCTAGCTGTTGCTGGTTGAGCTTGTCGAAAGCGGGTTTTCGGCAAGCTCAACCAGCGGAGTTCCCGCTCTGCACCACAAAACGACGACGGTCCCCACCAAAGGTGGGGGCCGTCGTCGTCGTTTTGACGTACTGTGATGCAGCGCAACCGCAGTTGTAGCCTTTACACAAAATGGAGCTTCCCGGGCGGGCCCCGTATGCTCGATGCATGCCCGAGCCCACGCCCGCCCCTGCCAAGCGCAAACCGTCGTCGCGCACCATGACGCCGGAAAAGACTGAGACCCTGAAAAAGCTCCGGGCCAGTGTTGGCCAGTTGTCCACCACCACCATGCGGCAGCTGGAAAAGTCATTGCCCTGGTACAGCCGGCTCAGCTCCGACGAACGCTCCGCACTGGGGCTCGTGGCGCAGAACGGCATCGCGGCGTTCGTCACCTGGTACGAGCGGCCCAGTTCCCCGTCCTGGATCCTCTCCGACGTCTTTGGCACGGCACCCACGGAGCTCACCCGCTCCATCAGCCTCCAGAAAGCGCTCCAGCTGATCCGGATTGTGGTTGAAGTTGTCGAGGACCAGGTCCCCGTCATCGCCCCCGAGGCGGACCAGCCGTCGCTGCGGGAGGCCGTGCTGCGCTACTCCCGCGAGGTCGCCTTCGCCGCTGCCGATGTGTACGCGAGGGCCGCCGAGTCCCGCGGCTCCTGGGACACGCGGCTCGAAGCCCTGATCGTGGACGCCATCCTGCGCGGCGAAAACACCGATGCGCTGCGGTCCAGGATCGCCGCCCTCGGCTGGAAGGCCCAGGAGCGCTTCACCGTGATGGTGGGTAACTCGCCGTCGGAACCCAGCGCCAGCTACGTGAGCGAGCTCCGGCGGACCGCGGGCCGCTACGCGGAAGACGCACTCGTGGGCATCCAGGGTGACCGCCTGATCCTCATTCTCGGCGGCGTCCACGACCGCGAAACGGCGTACCTGAAGCTTAGCGAGATGTTCGCGCCGGGTCCCGTGGTCTACGGCGCCGAGGCGAGTTCACTGCTCGAGGCCAGCAGCTCGGCGCAATCGGCATTCGCCGGGCTTACCGCCGCGCGGGCCTGGCCCTCGGCGCCGCGCCCGGTGGCCGCGGACGATCTTCTTCCCGAACGGGTCATATCCGGCGATGACGCGGCGCGCCGGTCGCTGGTGAAGAACATTTACCGGCCGCTTCTGGCCGCCTCCAACGGCCTGGTGGAAACCCTCGGCACGTACCTCGAGCTGGGGCACTCACTCGAGGCGACCGCGCGGGAACTCTTCGTTCACGCCAACACGGTCCGCTACCGCCTCAAGCGCGTTTGTGACGTCACGGGCTGGGATCCGCTGCTCCCCCGGGAAGCCTTTGTGCTTCAGGCCGCGCTCGTTGTTGGGCGTCTCTCCACGCCGCCCAAGCCCGCCGTAGAGCGCCATTCGGCGCGGAACTCGAACTGAACCGTTGTAGACTTCCTACAAACTGACCCAGTGAGCTTGGTGTACGGAAACACCATGAATCACGCGGTAATTTGGAAAGCTGGATACGTGCTTGCAATCGTCTGCCCTGGACAGGGCTCACAG
The DNA here is from genome assembly GCF_001428005.1 of Arthrobacter sp. Soil736. Taxonomy (GTDB): domain Bacteria; phylum Actinomycetota; class Actinomycetes; order Actinomycetales; family Micrococcaceae; genus Arthrobacter. The sequence continues at coordinate 27,208 of NZ_LMSB01000038.1, read as the reverse complement.
ACCCCCGGATTCTTGGCCCCTTGGCTGGAACTGCCTTCCGTAGCAGGCCATCTGGCCTCCCTCAGCGAAATCGCAGGCATCGACCTCACGGCGCACGGGACCACCTCCGATGAGGACACCATCAAGGACACCGCCGTCGCGCAGCCCCTGATCGTGGCCGCCGGGCTCGTCGCCGCGAAGTCGCTGTTCGACGTCGAGCTCAGCACGCTTCCGGTCATCCTGGCCGGTCACTCGGTCGGAGAGATCACGGCGTCGGCCCTGGCCGGCGTGCTGACCGAAAAAGAAGCCATGACGTTCGTCCGGGTCCGCGCCAACAGCATGGCCGAGGCCGCCGCTGTCACGCCGACCGGCATGAGCGCCGTGGTGGGCGGGGACCCCGCCGAGGTCCTCGCGACCATTGAAGCCGCAGGCGCCACGCCGGCCAACGTCAACGGTGCAGGCCAGGTTGTTGCCGCCGGAACCTTTGAGCAGCTCAAGGCCCTGGCGGAGAATCCCCCGGCCAAAGCACGCGTCATCCCGCTCAAGGTGGCCGGAGCCTTCCACACCTCGCACATGGCACCGGCCGTGAGCGCGCTGGAGGCACTGAAGCCCGAGCTCCAGCCGCAGGCCCCGGAAGTACCCCTCCTGTCCAACTTCGACGGCCAGGAGGTCACGGACGGCGCGGCCGCCGTCGACCGCCTGATCGCGCAGGTGTCCCGCCCGGTCCGCTGGGACCAGTGCATGGAGTCGCTCGTACAGCGCGGCGTCACGGGCCTCATCGAACTGGCGCCGGCAGGCACCCTGGCAGGCCTCGCGAAGCGCGGCATGCCGGGCGTGAAGACGGTGGCCGTGAAAACCCCCGAAGACCTGTCCGCAGCCCTTGCACTATTCGCAGAACTGGAAGGACAGGCATGAGCGTTCCCACGCTGAAGCAGTCACCCGCCAACGAGCACACCCGCATTCTGGGTATCGGCGCCTACCGTCCCGATGTCATCGTGACCAACGACGACGTGTGCCAGTGGATCGATTCCTCCGATGAATGGATCCGCCAGCGTACCGGCATCATTACCCGCCACCGGGCGCCCGCGGACGTCAGCGTCATCGACATGGCCGAAGGCGCCGCCCGCGAGGCGCTGGCGAGGGCCGGCATCGAGGCCTCCCAGCTCGGTGCGGTGATTGTCTCCACCGTGACGCACCCGTTCGCCACGCCGTCCGCGGCCGCCAGCCTTGCGGACCGCCTCGGCGCGACGCCGGCCCCCGCCTTCGACATCTCCGCCGCCTGCGCCGGCTACTGCTACGGCATTGCCCAGGGCGACGCACTGGTCCGTTCCGGGACCGCGCAGTATGTGCTCGTGGTCGGCGCCGAAAAGCTCTCCGACGTCATCGACAACACCGAGCGCACCATCTCCTTCCTGCTGGGCGACGGCGCCGGCGCGGTCGTGATCGGCCCGTCCGATACCCCGGGGATCGGTCCGTCCGTCTGGGGTTCGGACGGCAGCAAGTGGGATGCGATCGGCATGACGCACTCGCTGCTGGACGTGCGGGAATACTCCGCAGCCCACCACGGCGGCGCGACGCAGGATGCCCGTGCCCTCAGTGCAGGCGAAGCGGCCGTCACGGATGCCGCCATCTGGCCGACGCTGCGCCAGGACGGCCAGACCGTGTTCCGCTGGGCCGTGTGGGAAATGGCGAAGGTGGCGCAGCAGGCGCTGGACGCCGCCGGCATCCAGGCCGAGGACCTGGTCGCTTTCATTCCGCACCAGGCCAACATGCGGATCATCGACGAAATGGTCAAGAAGCTCAAGCTGCCGGAGACCGTCACGGTGGCCCGGGACATCGCCGACGCCGGCAACACATCGGCCGCGTCCATCCCCCTGGCCACGCACCGCCTGCTCCAGGAAAACCCGGAGCTGAGCGGCGGCCTGGCCCTGCAGATCGGCTTCGGCGCCGGGCTGGTCTTCGGCGCCCAGGTAGTTGTCCTTCCTTAGGAATACCCAAACCAAGCCGCAACCGCGGTTTGCATCATTTCCGGCATTTCCTGCCGGCAATAACAAGAAAAGGAGCCATCAATGGCTAGCAACGAAGAGATCCTGGCCGGACTGGCTGAAATCGTCAACGAAGAGACCGGCCTGGCCCCCGAGTCAGTCGAGATGGACAAGTCCTTCACCGAGGACCTGGACATCGACTCCATCTCCATGATGACGATCGTTGTCAACGCTGAAGAGAAGTTCGGCGTCCGCATCCCGGACGAAGAGGTCAAGAACCTCAAGACCGTCGGCGACGCCGTCAGCTTCATCGCCGGCGCACAGGCAGCCTGATAAGGCTCCAGCCGCACGTCGGCTGAACACGGCTGGCCGGCCCGGACAACACGTTCCCGGACCGGCCAGCCGAAGCACCACTACAGAATTTTCTCGCAGACCCCTCCGCACGCCCCCGACTCAGGCCTCCGGCCCAGCAGCACAGGACACGGCACGCGCACCGACAGAGAGTGATCCCATGACACGCAAAGTAGTCATTACCGGTCTGGGTGCCACCACGCCCATCGGCGGCGATGTACCCACTATGTGGAAGAACGCGCTGAAGGGGGTCTCCGGCGCACACACGCTCGAAGACGACTGGGTAGCCAAGTACGAACTGCCGGTCCACTTCGCCGCCCGCTGCTCCACCCCCGCCCTTGAGGTCCTGAGCCGCGTCGAGGCCAAGCGCATGGACCCGTCCACGCAGTTCGGCGTTATTGCCGCCCGTGAGGCCTGGGCTGATTCCGGCATCACCGAAGTCGACCACGACCGCCTGGCCGTTGCATTCGCCACCGGCATCGGCGGCGTCTGGACCCTCCTCGACGCGTGGGACACGCTAAAGGAGAAGGGACCCCGCCGGGTCCTGCCCATGACCGTCCCCATGCTCATGCCCAACGGCGTGGCCGCCGCGGTGAGCCTCGACCTTGGTGCCCGGGCCGGCGCGCACACGCCCGTTTCCGCCTGCGCCTCCGGCACGGAAGCCCTGCACCTCGGCCTGGACCTGATCCGTTCCGGCAAGGCCGACGTGGTCATGTGCGGCGGCGCCGAAGCCGCCATCCACCCGATGCCCCTGGCCGCGTTCTCCTCGATGCAGGCGCTCTCCCGCCGCAACGACGACCCCGAGCACGCTTCCCGCCCCTACGACCTCGACCGCGACGGCTTCGTCATGGGTGAGGGTGCAGGCGCCCTGGTGCTCGAAGCCGAGGAGCACGCCCTGGCCCGCGGTGCGCGGATCTACGCCGAACTGGCCGGCACGTCCGTGACCTCCGACTCGTACCACATCACCGCCCCGGACCCCGAAGGCCTCGGCGCCACCCGCGCCCTGAAGGCGGCCATGTTCGACGGCCGGATCCAGGCCGAGGACGTGGTCCACGTCAACGCCCACGCAACCTCCACCCCTGTTGGCGACAAGCCCGAGTACACTGCTCTGCGCGCCGCCCTGGGAACGCATGTGGACAACGTGGCGGTCTCCGCCACCAAGTCGCAGATGGGCCACCTGCTGGGTGCATCCGGTGCCGTTGAGGCTGTCCTCACGGTGCTGGCCGTTTACGAACGCAAGGCCCCGCTCACCATCAACCTCGAGAACCAGGATCCGGAGATCCCGCTCGACGTCGTCACCTCGTCCCGCGCTCTTCCCGCCGGAGACATCGTGGCGCTGAGCAACTCGTTCGGCTTCGGCGGCCACAACGCCGTCATCGCCGTCCGCAGCGTGTGATCACGACGGACCACTGAAGAAGCCCCTGCCTGTTGTTGGCGGGGGCTTCTTCAGTGCTATGGGGAGGGGCGTCAGCCCACCTGATGCAGCCAGCGCACAGGTGCGCCTTCGGCAGCGTGCCGGAAGGGTTCGAGTTCCTCATCCCACGCCTCACCGAGGGCGAGCGAGAGCTCGTGGTAAACGGCCGAAGGATCGCCCGCGCCGGACTCGTAGGCATAGCGGATGCGGTCTTCGGTGACCATGATGTTGCCGTGGACGTCCGTCACGGCATGGAAAATGCCCAGCTCAGGCGTATGGGACCAGCGGCCGCCGTCCACACCCTGGCTGGGTTCTTCAGTGACCTCGAAGCGCAGGTGGGCCCAGCCCCGCAGGGCAGACGCCAGCTGCGCACCTGTCCCCTGCGCACCGGTCCAGGACAGCTCCGATCGGAACATGCCGGGCGCGGCAGGCTGAGCGGTCCACTCGAGATCCGTGCGCTTGTCCACGACAGATCCGATGGCCCACTCGACGTGAGGGCACAGTGCGGTAGGGGCCGAGTGAATAAACAGCACACCGCGGGTCATTGCAACAGACATTCCATCCTCCATAGCTGTAGGTACGTCTTCCCCAACGACCTTCATGGATGGATGTTTGCTGCTCAGGGTGCCGCGTGGCGCCGGTAATTCCTGCCAATCTATGAAAATAATGCCGGACTCGCAAGGGCGCCGAAAGCCACTGGCTTAAAGCACAACTTGAAAGTTGCCGGACCTGGGTCTTATTGTGCCGCACGCCGCCTAATTACGCCAGTGCAATTCGGCGCGCCGTAGAACGGTAGTTCATCGGGAGTCGCCCAACGCAACCTACGCCCGCGGGTGGGCCTGCTGGTAGCTGTTCCGCAGCCGGTCCACTGACACATGGGTGTAGATCTGCGTGGTGGCCAGACTGCTGTGGCCCAGGATTTCCTGGACCGCCCTCAGATCGGCGCCGCCGTCGAGCAGGTGGGTGGCCGCCGAGTGCCGCAGCGCGTGAGGACCGGTGGCCGCCGTATCGCCCAAGGCCTCGAAGAGGCCTTTCACGACGCTCCGCACTTGGCGCTGGTCCACCCTCCCGCCCCGTACACCAAGGAACAACGCGGGCCCGCTGCCCGCAGAGACGAGCTTTCCTCGGCCACGGCGCAGCCAGTCGTCGACGGCGAGCGCGGCCGGCAGTCCGTGGGGAACAGTCCGCTCCTTGTTGCCCTTGCCAAGCACACGGAGGGTCCTTCGGTCGGGATCGAGATCGTCAACATCGAGACCTGCGAGCTCGCCGACGCGGATGCCGGTGGCATAGAGCAGTTCAACGATGGCCAGGTCACGCAGCGGCATCGGCGAACCGTCCTGTGCTGCGTCCTTCAGTCCGGTCAGCAGCCGGACGAGCTGCTGCTGCTGCAGTACGCCGGGCAGGGAGCTCTCCTTCTTCGGTGCCTTCAGCCGGAGCGCCGGGTCGGCGTCGATGAGTTCCTCACGCAGCGCCCATGCGGTGAAGCTCCGGGCGGTGGCGGACCGGCGCGCCAGCGTGGAACGGGACACGCCCGACTCGCTCTGGGCGCCAAGCCAGCGCCTCAGTGTCCCGAGTTCCAGCCCGCCCAGATCCGTGACACCCTCCGTGGCTGCGTAGGCCAGCAGACTTCCGACGTCCGAAAGGTAAGCGCGCACCGTGTGTTCGGACCGCGCCCTCTCACCGGTCAGGTACCGCCCAAATCCGGTCATGGCCAGGGCGAGCGCCAGCGGCAGTTCTTCTTTCTCCACGGTCCCACTTTCCCAGCATTTGGCGGGCAATCAAGGAGCGCACCCGGCGCGCCGCGGCGGCCACCACGCGCCCTCAGCCGGAGGTCTTGGTTCGCTTCCAGCCGCCGCTCCCCGACTCGGCGAGCCCCAGCAGGTTCAGCCTGCCCAGGCCTGCCCGCACCGATTCGACACCGAGCCCGGCGACGCTGCTCAGTTTCTCGACCGAGCTGGTGGACCTGAGCGGAAGGGCGTCGAGCAGAATCAGGTCCTCGAGCGTCAGGCCGTCGTGATCGGCGGATCTGCCCGCCCGCACGTCCGGCAGGGATTCCCCGCTCGGCGAGGCCAGTTCCGCAATCTCCGCTGCGTCGGTAACGCATATCGCGCCACCCTCGCGCAGCAGCCTGTGGCAACCGGCAGAGTTGGCGCTGTGGACCGATCCCGGCACGGCTCCCACGGCCCTTCCAAGCGACTCGGCGTGGTGTGCCGTGTTAAGGGCGCCAGACCTCCATCTGGCCTCAACAACGACAGTCACCGACGCCAGCGCAGCGATAATCCTGTTTCGTTGCAGGAACCTGTAACGCGTGGGTGCTGAGCCGGGCGGTACCTCAGCTATGACGGCACCCTGGTTGGCCACGGCCCGCAGCAGGTCCTCGTTCCCGGAGGGGTAGAAGCGATCCACCCCGCCGGCCATCACCGCAATGGTCGGCATCGGACCCGAGCCTCCCGCCAAGGCGGCACGGTGCGCGTGCGCATCAATGCCATAGGCGCCTCCGGACACCACGGTGAATCCCCGCTGCGCGAGCGAGTACGCGAGATCTCCGGTGACCGACGCACCGTAGCTGGTGCTGTCCCGGGAACCGACCAGCGCGACCGACTTCGCCGCCGGCGGCAGTTCCAGCTCGACTCCCCTCCACCACAGGCAGATGGGCTGGTGAATGCCCAGATCCCCGAGCTGCCCGGGCCACAGTTCATCTCCCGGAATGATCATCCGGCCGCCCAGCCGTTCCAGCGTCGCCAGGTCGCGCTCCGGTGCAAGGTCCGGAATCCTGGGCGCCCAGCGCTTCAGGGCCGCAGCCATGCCAGCCCAGGACGTCACGGAGCCATGCTCTGCCAGAACACCCGTAATTTCCTGTTCGAGGGCCGGACCGTAGCCCAGCTGGCCGGTGGCAATCCCCAGCGCGTCCAGCGCGCCGGCAACCTGCACCAGCGCAAGTCCTGCCGCGTCCTGCGGTTCCATCAGCCTGGACAGGGCAGCGCGCGCCAGTCTCTCGTTCTCCATGTGGTTTCCTTTCACGCGGCTACCGAAGCAACCTGGCGTAGGCTCAGTGCCTGTCCGATGTCGTTCGCGTCCGGCTGCTCCCTGCTGCCGAGGTCGGCCAGCGTCCAGGCGAGTCGGAGCACCCGGTCATAGCCTCGGGCCGTGAGCACGCCCCTTTCGAGGGAATGGTCCAGGATGCGGGTGGTTGCCGGTGCGAGCCTCAGGTCGCCCCTGAGCACCCTTCCTGGCACCTGCGAATTGGTTTCCATTCCGAGGGGACGAAGCCTCTGGAGTTGGCGCGCCCGGGCGGCGAGGACCCGGCCTCCGACCGTCGCGGTGTCCTCCTCGCCCCCGGACTGGCCGAAGTCCGCCAGGGAGACGCGGTCCACCTGCAGCTGGATATCCACCCGATCGAGCAACGGGCCGGACATGCGCGCCAGATACCGGCGCCGCATCGTGGCCGTGCAGGTGCATTCCACGCCTTTGCCCGAGGCTTTGCCGCACGGGCAGGGGTTGGCCGCCAGGACCAGCTGGAAGCGTGCCGGGTAGGCGGCGGTGCCTGCTGAACGGTGGATAACAAGCTCGCCGCTCTCGAGGGGCTGCCGGAGTGCGTCGAGCACGCGTCGCTCGTATTCCGGTGCCTCGTCAAGGAAGAGAATCCCCCGGTGCGCGCGGGACGCCGCACCCGGCCGCGGCAGTCCGGAACCGCCTCCGATGATGGCCGCGGATGTCGCCGTATGGTGGGGATTTTCAAAGGGCGGGCGCCGGACCAGCTGCAGCGACGACGACGGGAGCTGGCACAGGGAATGAATGGCCGTTACCTCCATTGCCTCGGTGTCGCCGAGATCGGGAAGGAGCCCGGGCAGCCGTTCCGCCAGCATCGTCTTGCCTGCGCCAGGCGGGCCGGTGAGCAGCAGGTGGTGGGCGCCCGCGGCAGCCACCTCCAGGGCGCGGCGCGCATCTCCCTGGCCCGAGACGTCGCACATGTCCGGGACGCTCACGCCAACGGATTCGGCGTCCTCCCCGGCGGGTTCATCCTCCGGCTCGAAATCGAGGGCCAGTTCTTGGGGGTCCGCCCCGAAGTCGAAGGCGAGCCGTGCAAGGGTCTTGTAGCCCTGGACCCGCGCGCCGGGTACGAGCGCTGCCTCAGCGGCGTTGGCCTGGGCGACAACGACGTCCGTGTACCCCGCCTGGACGGCCGACATCACTGCAGGGAGGACGCCGCGGACAGGCCGAAGCTGTCCGTCCAGGCCGAGTTCGGCGATGAAGACCGTGCGCCCCGTGGTTCTGATGTCGTCCGCCGCGCGTAGCGTGGCCATGGCAATCGCCAGATCGAATCCGGAGCCGCGCTTGGGCAGGGACGCGGGGATGAGGTTGGCCGTGATCTTCCGCCGGCTCAGCGGAATGCCGGAGTTCTGGGCAGCCGAACGGATCCGTTCCTTGGCTTCGTTGAGGGACGCGTCCGGCAGCCCCAGAATGACAAAGGCGGGCAGAGTCTGGCCTATATCGGCCTCGACCTCTACGATGTAGCCGTTCAGCCCCACCAGGGCCACCGAGTACGTTCGTCCGAGCGCCAACTACCCCACCCCCCTGAGGTGCTCAAGGGTCGGCTCGCACACGCCGTCGTCCAGTACTGCAATGACATCCACGCGACGCAACGGCATCCGAAGCTCATGATCGCGGCACCAGGCTGAGCCCAGGCGATGCAGACGTGCAAGCTTGTCCGCACCCACGGCTTCGAACGGATGGCCAAAGGCGAGCGACCGCCGTGTCTTCACTTCCGCGATGACGAGCGCGTCGCCGTCCAGGGCAACGATGTCGATTTCGCCGTCGGGACAGCGCCAGTTGCGCTCCACGATCAGCATGCCCAGCGATTCCAGATACCCGGCCGCGAAATCTTCGCCGCGGCGGCCCAGCAGGTCTTTGGCTTTCATTTCTACCTCCGCAACAAGACTGCGGGGGCGGCGTCACGCGGGACAGTGGCCTATCGGGCTATGTGGACAAACCTGTCAATGGGCGGCTGTGGAGGAGCGGTGATCGCGGGAGGTCTGTGACCTCCAGCGCCGATGGTCGAGGCCGGAACAAAAGCATTCAGCCAACGCGCGTGGGGCGTAGTCTGGCCGCATGAACGACCGGGACGATTCAACCGAACCCCTGCACAGGCTGCCGGCGGCCATGCCGCGGAGATTTGCCGAGTACAAGCCGGCCGTTTCCGAGGTTTCGTCGTCCCCGCCAACTAACGTCGGCGGGTACGAAGAACTCTTGGACCTCTTCCACCAAAGAGGCCAGGCTCTACCACGAACGGGAGAAGGCCTTGCCTCTATTGATCTCCTCGTGGACAGCGCCAGCGACAAAGATTCGCTGGAGGCTTTCGCCCGGCCAATCGGAATGTTCTACGGAGATGTCCTCACGCACTCAGTTCCGGGAGCACACTGGGAGGTGGTCGAGGAAGGATACCCCCGGGTTCGAATCACCGGAACGGTCGCGGTCGATGTCGTCCGAGTGGCCACAGGACGCCTGTCATTCGGCACGCCGACCCTCACGGAGAACTATGCACACGTCCTCGAGCTAGTCGGGATGGATGGATAGCAGGGCGGCCAGCGAGTCCGAAACTTCCTCCGGGAAAAGCGCGACCCCTACCTAGTTCCCCAGGTCAACGTCCTTGGGCAGTGCAAGCTCCTCGCTGCGCGGGAGTTCCTCGACATTGACGTCCTTGAACGTGATAACCCGGACGCTCTTTACGAACCGCGCAGAGCGGTAGACGTCCCAGACCCAGGCGTCCTGGAGCGTGAGGTCGAAGTAGACCTCCCCGTCGGCGCTGCGCGCCTGCAGGTCCACGTGGTTGGCAAGGTAGAAGCGCCGCTCTGTCTCGACCACGTAGCTGAACAGCCCGACGACGTCGCGGTATTCACGGTAGAGCTGGAGCTCCATGTCGGTTTCATAGTTCTCAAGGTCTTCGGCACTCATGGTTCCATCTTGCACCATGCAGCGCGTCCCGCGCGCACCGGCCCCCTAGAGCCGAACTACAACCGGCACGGGCGGCATCCACAAGCGGCCACCCGGCCGCAAAGCCTACTCAGACAGCAGGTTCCAGCTCACCCGGTGATACGGGCTGGGGCCGGAGGCCCGGATGGCTTCCCGGTGCGCTGCCGTCCCGTAGCCCTTGTTGACGTCCCAGCCGAAGGCGGGGTACTCGAGGTGGAGCTCCTGCATGGTGCGGTCCCGCTCCACCTTGGCCAGGACACTGGCCGCGGCAACGCTCAGGCACTGCATGTCGGCCTTGACCAGCGTGTGCACGGGCGCGTCGCAGCCCGCATCCGTCACGATCTCGTCAAACAGCGACGGCTGGGCGTCCGGGGACAGCCAGTTGTGGCTTCCATCCAGCAGGACCACATCCGGCGTGATGCCCGTCCCCAGGATCTCGAACCACGCCCGGTTCCCGGCCGTCCGGAGGGCGCCCATGATGCCCAGTTCATCGATTTCCCGGGCGCTGGCGTGCCCCACCGCGCAGACAACGCTCCAGGCCCGGACCAGCGGGTCCAGCCGTTCACGGTCGGTAGCCTTCAGCAGCTTGCTGTCGCGGACGTCCGCCAGGAGCTTCATCTGCCGCAGGTCCACGACGGCGATTCCCACGCTCACCGGCCCGGCGAGGGCCCCGCGGCCTACTTCGTCGACGCCCGCCAGGTACCGCGCTCCCCGCGGCAGGAAGCGCTTCTCGTAGTCAAGGGTGGGGGCAACGGACATGGCTAGCCTGCCGGCGGGACGTTCTTGAAGACGTCCGGATAGTTGTCCAGGGCACCCCAGCGGTTCACGGGCCAGGCGATGACGGCGGCCTTGCCCTCGATGTCGGCGATGTCCACAAACCCTCCGTTGGAGTCGGTGTGGGCACGGGAGTCCGCGGAATGGTTGCGGTTGTCCCCCATGACCCAGACTTTGCCGGTCGGCACCACGACGTCGAAGTTGCGCACCAGGGGCACCTCGGCCGGGTTGACGTACTTTTCGTCCAGCGGGGCCCCGTTGACCGTGAGCTTGCCGTCCGCGTCGCAGCAGATGACGTGGTCCCCGGGCAGCCCGATGACGCGCTTGACGAGGTGCTGTTCGGAGTTGTCCGGCAGCAGGCCCACGAACGTCAGTCCGTCCTCGATGAAGGTAAACGGCCCGTCGGCCTTTTGCGGAGTGGGCGGCAGCCAGCCCTTGGTGTCCTTGAACACCACCACGTCCCCGCGTTCCAGGGCAAACGGCTCCGGCACGAGCAGGTTGACGAAGATGCGGTCGTTGATGTCCAGGGTGCTCACCATGGACTCGGACGGAATATAGAAGGCGCGGAACAGGAACGTCTTGATGAGGAAGGACAGCACGACGGCGATCACCACCACCGTGGCGATCTCCTTCAGCCACAGCAGGAACGGGTTGCGGGCAGGAGCCGGCTTCTTCCGTCCTTCACCCGCGGCTGCGGTCTCTCCGGCCGGGGCCCCTCCCGGGACATGACCTCCCGGGACGCGCTCGCTTGAGGCGGGCACGGCGGACACAGACACGCCGGAATCAGGGTTTCCGGGTGCAGGGTCTCCAGGGACGGCCACGGCCGAAACGGGCTCTCCCGAAGCGTGCCTCCCCGGCCTGGCAGCGGTCTGCTGCGGCTCGGAAGTCCCGGGATCTGTTTCCGGCATCTACTGTCCGTCCTTAGTTGTTGTTGTGGCCGCCAGCGGCGGCCGCGCCACTGACGCAAATCTATCAAGTGGCCAGATGATCTGTACCGGCCGGCCGATCACCTTATCCTCCCGCACCATGCCGCCGCCCGGCGCGCCCAGCAGGCTGCGCGAGTCGGCCGACACGGAGCGGTGATCACCCAGCAGCCAGAGCCGGCCTGCCGGAACCATCACGTTGAACTTCTGGCCGCTCGCCGTATCCCCTTCATAGAGATAGGGTTCCACGAGCGGCTGGCCGTTCACTGTGAGCCGCTGTTCGGCGTCGCAACAGACCACGTGGTCCCCCGGGAGGCCGATGACCCGCTTTACGTAAGTGGTATCACTGCCCGTGAGCCCCAGCCAGTGTCCGGCTGCGGCCAGCGCGTCCTGCAGCGGGCCGGAGCCGCTGCTGAGCGGCGCAAACGAGCCCCGGCCATCGAACACGACGACGTCACCGCGCCGGATCGGCTCCGACTGGAAGCCGGTGCGGGAGACCAGGATCCTGTCGCCGGTATCGAACAGCGGTTCCATGGAGGCCGACGGAATGTAGTACACGTCCAGCCACAGCGAGCGGACCACCCCGCTGACGATCACCGCCAGCGCCAGGGCCAACAACGCAAAACGCCAGCCCGGTTTCCCTGGCTGGCGTTTCGTCTGGTCCATGGTCCGTATCCTGTGGCGCTGTTGCGGATGGCTCCGGCGCTGGCCGGATACGGGTTCGGGACCCGCCGTGAAGTCCGGAGGGACTTACTTGGCGGTGCTGAAGTCGCGCTTTTCCTTGATCTTCGCAGCCTTACCGCGCAGTGCACGCATGTAGTAAAGCTTGGCGCGGCGCACGTCACCCTTGGTGACGAGCTCGATCTTGTCGATGATCGGGGAGTGCACCGGGAAGGTACGCTCAACACCGACGCCGAAGGAAACCTTGCGGACGGTGAAGGTTTCGCGGATGCCGTCACCCTGGCGGCCCAGGACGAAGCCCTGGAATACCTGGACACGGGAGTTCTTGCCTTCGATGATGTTCACGTGAACCTTGAGGGTGTCACCCGCGCGGAACTCGGGAACATCGGTGCGCAGCGAGGCTGCATCTACGGAATCGAGGATATGCATTGATCCACTCCTGGTGAACGCCACAGGTCATTCACTTTGGGTCACGGCGGCCAAGCCCGGATTTAGGCCCGGGAATTGACGCCGAAAGTGTTGTGGACCGGCCCCGCCACTGATTGGCGGTACCGGGTTGCCTTGCTGTTGGTTGCGCTCCCCCTGTGGCAGGTGCGGACCCAGCAGACACAAGGACTAATTTTGCCACACTCGGCGGTCTTCAGCCAATCGCGGCGGACAGTCAGGCGGAAGCGGCGCTTCCGGAGTCCGGGCGGCGCTTGAGCCGGCCGTCGACGACGTCGTACCCCAGGTCCGCGAGGGCGGTGCGGTCCGCGCGGGGAAGACTTCCGGCGTCGAACGTCTCCAGCAGGTCAGGCCGGCGTTCGGCCGTCCGGCGGTACTGCTCGTGCCGGCGCCACTGGGCAATCTTGCCGTGGTTTCCGCTGAGCAGGATCGCCGGCACCTCCCGGTCACGCCAGACCGAGGGCTTGGTGTAGACGGGATACTCGAGCAGGCCGTCCGAATGCGACTCCTCCACGAGGGACTCCGGGTTGCCCACCACGCCCGGCAGCAGCCTTCCGATGGCCTCCACCATGGCCAGGACGGCCACCTCGCCGCCGTTGAGGACATAATCGCCGAGGCTGACCGGGCGAACGGTGAAGTGCTCCTCCGCCCATTCAATCACGCGTTCGTCGATGCCTTCATAGCGGCCGCAGGCGAAAACCAGCTGGTCCTCTTCCGCGAGCTCGTAGGCCAGCGCCTGGTTGAAGCGCTCCCCTGCCGGGGACGGCACGATGAGCACCGGCTTGCTGCCGGCGTCCGCCGGCTGCGCCGCGGCCACCGACGCCAGCGCCTGGGCCCACGGCTCGGCCTTCATGACCATGCCGGCGCCGCCGCCGTAGGGGGTGTCGTCCACGGTGCGGTGGCGGTCGGTGGTGAAGGAGCGGAGGTCGTGGACGGTGAGGTCCAGCAGCCCGTCCTGCCTGGCCTTGCCGATCAGCGAGAGTTCCAGCGGTGCCAGGTACTCGGGAAAAATACTGACGACGTCGATTCTCATCTAGGCTTTGGCCCCCGGCCCGGGTTCTCCGGCGTCAGGTTCTTCGTCATCCGAGGCTGCGTCCTCGGTGGCGGACTCGACGTTGATTTCGAAGAGGCCGGCCGGCGGCGTCACCAGGACATAGCCTTCCGCGACGTTCACTTCGGGGACGATCGCCTCGACAAAGGGGATCAGGATCTCCTTGCCGTCGGGGGTCTTCACCACGAGCAGGTCCTGCACCGGCAGGGTGTTCAGGCCGGAGACCTTGCCAACGACCTGCGAGCCGACCCTTGCTTCGAGGCCCACGAGTTCGTGCTCGTACCAGCCTTCGTCGTCGTTGTCCTCAAGCTCTTCGGTCTCGATGAACAGCTTGGCGCCGCGGAGGGTCTCAGCCTCGTTCCGGGTTTCAATTTCCTCGAAGGCCAGTAGGAGGATGTCCTTGTTCCAGCGGGCGCTGTGAACAGTGAGCGGCCCGGCGGAGGCGGGTTCGACCACAAACTCGGTGCCGGGGACGAACCGGTCGCCGGGCGCGTCGGTGAGCACCTGGACGGTCACCTCGCCACGGATTCCATGGGGTTTGCCGATTCGTGCCACCTGAAGCTGCATGTGTTCCTCTGTTCCGGAATGCGTCGTGAAAAATTTAGGGGTTGTCCGCCGTGAAAGCAGTCCGGCCCCTCCACCGTTAGCTGGTGAAGGGGCCGGACTCAAGACAAGTGTTGCAGGCGCGTTACCGGCGGCGGTCGGTGTCGACGACGTCGACCCTGACCTGCTCGCCATCTGCCAGCGCCGCCACTACCGTGCGCAGTGCGCGGGCGGTGCGGCCCTGGCGTCCGATTACCCGTCCAAGGTCATCCTGGTGAACGCGCACCTCGAGGGTATCCCCGCGGCGGTTGTTCTTGGCGCTGACCTTGACATCCTCAGGGGAGTCAACGATTCCGCGGACAAGGTGTTCGAGCGCTTCTGCCAGCAACTTACTCAGCCTCGGTGGTCTCTGCTTCAGCCTCGGCGGGAGCTTCTGCCTTGGCCTTCTTGGTGATGGCTTCCGGGATGATCACGGAACCCTTTTCCGGGGCAACGAAGGCTTCCTTGGCAACCTTGGTCTTCAAGGTGCCTTCCTGGCCCGGGAGACCCTTGAACTTCTGCCAGTCACCCGTGACCTTGAGGATCGCGGCAACCTGCTCGGACGGCTGTGCGCCGACGCCGAGCCAGTACTGGGCACGGTCCGAGTCGACCTCGATGTATGAGGGCTCTTCGGTGGGGTGGTACTTGCCGATCTCTTCGATGGCACGGCCGTCACGCTTGGAGCGTGCGTCCATGACGACGATGCGGTAGTACGGTGCGCGCATCTTACCGAAGCGCTTAAGGCGAATCTTTACGGCCACTTTTGTGGTCACTCCTGTTTCTGAAACGGGGTCGAGCCCGGCGTTCTGCACCCGTGGGGCGGGCCGTACTAGGGGGTTCATAAGGACAGGATCCAGACGCGGAGAGAGGGGCCACGCAGATCGAGTACCTGTTTATTGTGCCAGATCGGCCGCGTTATTTCGACTTGACATGCGCGGGGACCGTGATTGCGCGGTTCCGGGCCACAATCGTGCCGGGACCCGGAGCCCGGAATGGGAGCCGCGCCGAACGGCCCGGCGCGAAGCCGCTATCAGGACGACCACACGTAGAGGCCGGTCCTGCTGTTCTCGTCGACGCTGCCGGCGAGCTGTGCCAGCTGCTGGACATACTTCCGGGCCTCCTCGGCGCCGAAGGGCATGTCCTCCTCGGCCGCCCACCGCTCGGCAACGTCATCGAGGACGTTGCCCTCGCCTTCGGACTCGTAACTGAGCAATTCAGCAAGCGCCCGGACCATGGCCGGCGGCACGCCGAGCAGGGAGTCGCTGGCGACGTCCACCATGGCCAGTTCATAATCGGCCCCGGCGGCGTGCACGGCAGCGCCGGCGAAATCCCCGAGCTGTTCGATTTCAAAGTCGCTGATGCCGGGAATGCGGACACCCGCCCCGGCAGCGGCGCCCCCGCCATCCAGGTCTTCGGCGCGCTTGAGGGCTTCCCTGTGGGTGGCGACAAATATTTCGGTGAAGCCCATGGAGTTCGTCCTCGTTCCGTCGACGGCGTGTGCCCCCGGGCAGCGGCGGCGGCCGCCCGGGGCTGTTCGAATTCAGCCTAACCCACGGCGCACACGCCTGGCCGGAAGGCCTTAGCGCACGGCCACGCGGATCTGGTTGCGCCAGGGGTCCTCGAAGCGAAGCTCGGCCCCCGTGTGGTGCGAAGCGACGCCGGCAACCTTGAGCCGGTCCGCGAGCGCTCCGACGTCGTCGCCGGACGGGACTTCAATCAGGACCTCACCCAGGCCCAGGGTGTCGCGGCGCGGGCCGGCGCCGCGGCTGTTCCAGACATTCATGGCCATGTGGTGGTGGTAGCCGCCGGCCGAAACGAAGAGCGCCTGGCCGTGCCAGCCGGCCGTTTTTTCGAAGCCGAGCGTCCCGACGTAGAAGTCGTGGGCCGACTGGACGTCGCCAACCTGCAGGTGCACGTGCCCGACGCCGGCCCCGGCGCCGTGCTGGCCGTCCACCGACTCCTGGGTCAGGTGGTCCTGCAGATACCGCTGCGGCGGCAGCGCCAGGCTGTCCATGACGACGTTCTTGCCGTCCCAGGCCCAGGCCTCGCGGGGACGGTCCCAGTAGAGCTCAATGCCGTTGCCTTCGGGGTCGCTGAAGTAGAAGGCCTCGCTCACGAGGTGGTCGGCGCTGCCGGTGAAGGACTGCGGCTCATACTGGGCGGCACTGGCCACCGTGGCCGCCAGCGCCGCCTGGTTGTCGAAGAGCAGCGCGGTGTGGAACAGGCCCGCTTCGCCCCGGCCGGGGATGTTCAGTCCGGGCGCGGGGGCAAGGTGGACCAGCGGCGTCTGAAGCCGCCCGAGGTAGAGGCCGCCGTCCTGCTCTGCCACGACGTCGAGGCCGAGGGCCCGCTGGTAGTAGTCGGTCATGAGGTTCATGTCTCCCACCTTGAGCATGACGGTGCCCATGGTGAGATCGGCAGGAAGAAGATCCTGGCTGCTGGATGCTGTTGTCATTGAGTATTCCCCTGACTCCCCGGCCACCGGATTTCGATGGTCCCTACATCTCTAAATTACTTGAAGCTTCAATTTATTCCTAACGGACAATCCTCCCGCGCAGAACCACGCCTTTCAGATCGCGGATCGTTTCCGGATCCGCGCGGGGATCCTCCGAACACAGGACCACGTCGGCGCTGGCCCCCTCGGCGAGGGCGTCGGCCCCCAGCCAGCGGCGGGCACTCCAGCAGGCGGCGTCGAGCGCGGCAACCGGCGGAAGGCCGGCAGCGTGAAGGGCAAGGATCTCGTCGGCGATCCGGCCGTGCCGGATCACACTGCCTGCATCGGTTCCGGCGAAGACCTGGACGCCGGCCTCGTAGGCCTCCAGGACGCGTTCATCCCGGCGCTCCCACAGCCCGCGCATGTGGGCTGCATACCGCGGAAACCTGGCTTCGGCCCGGGCCGCAATGTCCGGAAAGGTTGCGATGTTGATGAGCGTGGGAACGATCGGCACCTGCTGTTCCACAAACCGGGGAATGTGCCGCGGCAGTAGCCCCGTGGCGTGTTCGACGCAGTCGATTCCGGCGTCGAGCATGTCATCCAGGGTGTCTCCCCCGAAGCAGTGTGCGGTGACCCTGGCGCCTTCATCGTGGGCGGCCCTGACGGCGTCCCGTACCGCTGCGGCGGGAAACGACGGCGCGAGGTCACCGGCGTCGCGGTCGATCCAGTCCCCCACCAGCTTGACCCAGCCGTCCCCGGCACGCGCCTGCTTCCGGACCGCCTCCACGAGATCCTCCGGTTCGACCTCCACGGCGAAGTTCCGCAGGTAGCGCCGCGTCCTCGCGATGTGCCGCCCGGCCCTGATGATCCTCGGCGCATCCGGCGACTGCTGCAGCCACCGCGTGTCGCTGGCAGCGCCCGCGTCCCGGACCAGCAGCGTGCCGGCATTGCGGTCCGTCATTGCCTGGGCGTGCGCGACGTCGTCGTCCACGGCGCCGCCGGGACCCAGCCCGATGTGGCAGTGGGCGTCCACGAAACCCGGCAGCACCCAGCCGTCCAGCACCACGTCCGCACGTTCAAGCGGCCGGTCGAAGGTCAGTCTGCCGTCCACGGCCCAGAGCCCGTGCCGCTCCTGGTCCGGGGCTGTGAGCACGGTTCCGCTGAATTCGATGATGCGCGCCATGTCTCCAGCCTAATCCGCCGGCCGCCTGGGGGCAGGGGGCACCCTCTCCCGCCAGCTGTCACACCGGCAGTCACACCGGGTATGGATGGGCAACGGCCTGTTGCCCTGTGGTAGCTTCGTCTACGACCACACGGGTGCCCCTGCAGGGGCTGAGATCGGGCTAGCGCAGCCTGCGACCGTTGAACCTGTCCGGGTAATGCCGGCGAAGGAAGTGAGCAGTAAATGAACACCCAGAAAGCACAGCTGATTCCTGCCCAAAACGAAGCTGCCCAAAAGGAAGCAGCCCAAAATGAAGCTGGCCAGCCGACCACCCAGTCGCTGAAGTCCCATTCTCTGGCCTACCTCGAGGGAGACGGCCTGCGCGTTCCGGTAACGGAGATCGCGCTGGAGCCTTCACCCAACGGGGAGCAGAACGAGCCCCTGCGCGTGTACCGGACGGCCGGTCCCGGCAGCGACCCGGTGGTGGGCCTGGCGCCGTTCCGCGCGGAGTGGATTGAGGCCCGCGGGGACACCGAGCCGTACAGCGGCCGCGAGCGGAACCTGCTCGACGACGGCCGGTCGGCCGTGCGCCGCGGCGCAGCGTCGGCCGAGTGGAAGGGGGCGCAGCCGGTGCCCCGCCGCGCCGTCGGCGGTAAGACGGTGACGCAGATGCACTATGCCCGGCAGGGCGTGGTGACTCCGGAGATGCGCTTCGTTGCCCTGCGGGAGAACTGCGACGTTGAACTGGTGCGCAGCGAAGTGGCGGCCGGGCGGGCCATCATCCCGAACAACATCAACCACCCGGAGTCGGAGCCGATGATCATCGGCAAGGCCTTCCTGGTGAAGATCAACGCCAACATCGGCAACTCGGCAGTGACGAGCTCCATTGCCGAAGAGGTGGACAAGCTGCAGTGGGCCACCCAGTGGGGTGCCGACACCGTCATGGACCTCTCCACCGGCGATGACATCCACACCACGCGGGAATGGCTGATCCGCAACTCCCCCGTGCCGATCGGCACCGTGCCCATCTACCAGGCGCTGGAAAAGGTCAACGGCGAAGCCAACGCGCTGACGTGGGAGATCTTCCGGGACACCGTCATTGAGCAGTGCGAGCAGGGTGTGGACTACATGACCATCCACGCCGGCGTGCTGCTGCGCTACGTTCCCCTGACCGCCAACCGCGTGACCGGGATCGTGTCCCGGGGCGGCTCCATCATGGCCGGCTGGTGCCTCGCGCATCACCAGGAAAACTTCCTCTACACGCACTTTGACGAGCTGTGCGAGATCTTCGCGAAGTACGACGTCGCCTTTTCCCTGGGAGACGGCCTGCGGCCCGGCGCCACGGCGGACGCCAACGACGCCGCCCAGTTCGCTGAACTCGACACGCTCGCCGAACTGACCCAGCGGGCCTGGGAATTCGACGTGCAGGTCATGGTGGAAGGACCGGGCCACGTCCCGTTCCACCTGGTCCGGGAAAACGTGGAGCGCCAGCAGGAGCTGTGCAAGGGAGCCCCGTTCTACACGCTCGGACCGCTGGTCACCGACGTGGCACCGGGCTACGACCACATCACGTCCGCCATCGGCGCCACGGAGATCGCCCGCTACGGCACGGCCATGCTCTGCTACGTGACGCCCAAGGAGCACCTGGGGCTGCCCAACAAGGACGATGTGAAGACCGGCGTGATCACCTACAAGATCGCGGCCCACGCCGCGGACCTCGCCAAGGGCCACCCCGGCGCCAACGAGAGGGACGACGCCCTGTCCAAGGCGCGCTTCGAGTTCCGCTGGCGCGACCAGTTCGCGCTTTCCCTTGACCCGGTGACGGCCGAAGCCTTCCACGACGAGACGCTGCCGGCGGAGCCTGCCAAGACCGCGCACTTCTGCTCCATGTGCGGTCCAAAGTTCTGCTCCATGCGCATCAGCCAGGACATCCGGAACGAGTACGGCTCCGCGGAAGCGCAGGCGGCCCTGGCCGAGATGGCTGAAGGAATGCGCGAGAAGAGTGAGGAGTTCCTGGCCGCCGGCGGCAAGGTCTACCTGCCGGAGCTGCGGGTTCCCGAAACCGCGGACCAGTAACGGCCGGCCCCGAGTCCGCCGGGGTCAGGACGCCCGCGGCTGCTGCCGCCGGCTGACCTCGGCAACAAAGGACCGGATGAAACGGTCGCCCTCGGGCGAGTCCTGGGGCCGGTGCCCTCCCGCAGCAGTGCGGTGCAGGGCGCCGGTCTCCCTCAGGTAGCCGGCGATCTCCTCGTACAGGGGCTCCCACCCGCCGGTGAGGACAAGGGTGGGGACGCCGGGCACGATCTGCAGCGGAGCCTGCCAGGGCGGCGCCTGCAAACGCAGCCGCCTGGCCGCACGCCTTGCCTCGGGAGTGCTCGGGCCGGGCGCGTCCGCGGCAAAGGCCCGCCGGACGAACTCCCGCTCGTAGTCGTCGTCGCCCAGCTGGTGCCGGACGTCGAACAGTGGCTCCATCAGTGCCCGGTGGGCGGCCGTGGCCGGCAGCTCCGCCGTCAGCGACAGGCAGGCGGGTTCCACCAGGGTCAGCGAGAACACGAGGTCGGGGCGTTCGACGGCGGCCATCATCGCGGCAATGGCACCCTGGGAATGCGCAACCACGTGGCCGCCGGCGGCGCCGCGGCCGTCGTCGGCGAGTGAGCGCAGCACAATCTGGGCGTCTGCGGCGAAATCAGTTTCAAGGGGTTCGGCCTCGGCGTCGAAGCCGTGCCGCCGCAGGAACAGGGCGTCGTACTGCAGGGCCATGCCGTGTTGGCGCGGCCAGGCAGCGGAGCCGAAGTTTCCGGCACCGTGGACGAACACTACCCGCTGCTTAAACATGACCCAACCTTATGGCAGCGGTCTGGCATCAGCGCCGGCCGACATGATCGTGCGCCTATTTGCCGCCCAGGAACTTGTCAAAGCCCTTGGGGAGGTTCAGCTGCGAAGGGTCAAAGTCGCCGCCCTGCTGGCCGAAGGCAGCCCCGGTGGGGAGTGCCTTCGCGGCGCTGGCACGCCGGGCCTCCGCATCACGGAGTTCCTGGGCCGCCTTGGCGGGGTTGCCTGAACGGGCCTTCTTCTTGGGTGCGTTCTTGGCACCCTTGCGCGCGCCACCGCCCGGTCCCATGCCCGGCATGCCCGGCATTCCGGGCATTCCGCCGCCCTGGGCCATCTTCTTCATCATCTTCTGGGCCTGCGCGAAGCGTTCAAGCAGCCCGTTGACCTCGGACACGTGGACGCCCGAGCCCCTGGCGATACGGGCGCGCCGCGAGCCGTTGATGATCTTCGGTGCCAGCCGCTCGTGCGGAGTCATGGAGCGGACAATCGCCTCGACACGGTCGATCTCGCGCTCATCGAACTGCTCCAGCTGCTGGCGGATGTTCTGCGCGCCGGGCATCATCATGAGCATTTTCTTCATGGAGCCCATGTTGCGGATCTGCTGCATCTGGGCGAGGAAGTCGTCCAGCGTGAAGTCTTCCTGGTCGGCGAACTTCTTCGCCATCCGGGCAGCTTCGTCCTTGTCCCAGGACTTCTCCGCCTGCTCGATCAGGGTGAGGACGTCGCCCATGTCGAGGATGCGGGACGCCATGCGGTCCGGGTGGAACAGCTCGAAGTCATCCAGGCTTTCGCCGGTGGACGCGAACATCACGGGCTTGCCGGTGACCGACGCGACGGAAAGCGCGGCACCGCCGCGGGCGTCGCCGTCGAGCTTTGACAGGACGATGCCTGTGAAGTTGACGCCTTCATCAAAGGCCATCGCCGTGTTGACGGCGTCCTGGCCGATCATGGAGTCGATCACGAAGAGCACTTCGTTGGGGACGATGGCCCGCCGGATCTGGCGCGCCTGTTCCATCATGTCGGCGTCGACGCCGAGACGCCCGGCGGTGTCCACAATGACGACGTCGTGCAGCTTCTGGCGGGCCTCCTCCACGCCGGCCCGGGAGACGGCGACGGGGTCGCCCGCCGGGTGCTCCAGCTCGGAGGTGGCGCCCGGGTGCGGGGCGAAGACCGGGACACCGGCGCGCTGGCCGACGACCTGCAGCTGCGTCACGGCGTTGGGGCGCTGGAGGTCGGCGGCAACGAGGATGGGGCTGTGGCCCTGCGCCTTGAGCCACTTGGCGAGCTTACCGGCGAGGGTGGTCTTACCGGCACCCTGGAGGCCGGCAAGCATGATGATGGTGGGTCCGGTCTTGGCCAGCCGGATGCGGCGCGTTTCTCCGCCGAGGATCTCAACGAGCTCCTCGTTGACGATCTTCACGATCTGCTGGCTCGGGTTCAGTGCCCCGGAGACCTCGGCGCCGAGCGCGCGCTCACGGACCTGGCCGGTGAACTCGCGCACCACGGGCACGGCAACGTCGGCATCCAGCAGTGCCCGGCGGATCTCGCGGACTGTGGCGTCGACGTCTGCCTCGGTGAGGCGGCCCTTGCCACGGAGATTCTTGAAGGTTGCTGTCAACCGGTCAGAGAGTGAATTGAACACGCGCCGTGCACTTCTTTCAGTGGATGTACGGATGGCGGCCCTGCGGCACACCAGCGTCTCGGCCGTTGTTTCCAACTGCGTCGACGACGGGACTCGACTATCTAGGGTACCAAGACACGCCTTCAAGATGGCATGCTGGCAAAATGACGAGCCAAACAACTGTAAAAACCCTGCTCATCCTCGGTGCCACCGGCGATCTTACCGGCCGCCTGCTGTTGCCCGGGCTGGCACGCCTTGTGGCCAAAGGCCGCGCCGGCGGGCTCAAACTCGTGGGGGCCGGCTCAACCCCGTGGACGCAGGAACAGTGGCTGGAACGCATCGACGCTGCCTTCGCCGATGCCCTGCCCGAAGCCGACGCCGCCGGGAGGAGCGAACTGGAGCGGATCCGTGAGGCCACGCGTTACCACCAGGTTGACGTCACCGCCGAGGGCGAACTGGCCGCCCTGCTCGCAGCCGTGGAGGTGCCCGTGGCCGTCTACTTCGCGCTGCCGCCCCAGGTCAGCGAGAAGGCCTGCCAGATATTGGCCCCGGACCAGGTCCCTGCCGGAACGCGGCTCGTCATGGAGAAGCCCTTTGGCTCCGGAGAGGAGTCCGCGCGGGAACTCAACCGGACCCTGCAGACCCTTGTCCCGGAGGACCACATCCACCGGGTGGACCATTTCCTCGGCAAAGCCACGGTCCTGAACATCCTGGGCCTGCGGTTTGCCAACAATTTCCTCGAACCGGTCTGGAACCGGGAGCACATCGCCAAGGTGGAGATCATTTTCGACGAGGATCTGGCCCTGGAAGGGAGGGCACGTTATTACGACAACGCCGGAGCCCTCCGGGACATGATCCAAAGCCACTTGCTGCAGATCCTGGCCCTGATGACGATCGAACCACCCGCCACGATCGGCGAGCGCGACCTGCGGGACGCCGTGGCCACCGTCCTGCGGGCCAGCACCATCAAACCGCCCTACGGGGCAAGCACACGGCGTGCACGCTATAAGGCCGGCAGCATCGGCGGCAGGACGGTTCCCGACTACGTCAAAGAGGAGGGCGTGGATCCGGCACTGAACACCGAGACGCTTGCCGAGGTCCGGGTCGACGTCGACAACTGGCGGTGGAAGGGCGTGCCGTTCATCCTGCGGTCCGGCAAGGCCCTCGGTGACAAGCGCAAGGAAGCGGTGGTCACCTTCCGCCCGGTGCCGCACCTGCCCGGTGGATTCACCGGGCAGGACTCTCCCAACCAGCTCCGGATCGGCTTCGGGCCCGACACCCTCCGGCTCGACGTCGACGTCAACGGACCGGGAGACATCTTCAGCCTGGACCGCGCCGCCCTCGTTGCAGAGCTGAATGCCTCGGAACTGCTGCCGTACGGCGAAGTCCTGGAGAGCGTCCTGAACGGGGACCCCCTCCTTTCAGTCCGCGGCGACACCGCCGAGGAGTGCTGGCGGATCGTCGATCCGGTCCTCGCGGCCTGGTCCAGGGACGAAGTTCCGCTTGAAGAGTACGACGCCGGCACATCGGGCCCGGCGGGCTGGCCCGGTTCCGGTTCGGTCACCGGATAGGTCCGGACAGGCACGTCCCGGCACGCACGTCCGGGCACTTCCGGGCACGCAACAGGGCCGGTCACCGCGATGGTGACCGGCCCTGCCGGCATCCCGTTGGGCTGGGACTGTGTTTCAGATGGCCGTGCGTTTCAGATGGCCGTGCGTTTCCGAATGCTGCGGCTAGATGGCCGCTACGCCCCGTTCACCGGTCCGGACCCGCACTGCTTCAAATACATCCATCGTCCAGACCTTGCCGTCGCCGGCCCGGCCCGTGTTGGAGCTGGAGATGATGACATCAAGGATGTCGTCAGCCTGTTCGTCCGTGGCCAGGACCTCAACGCGGATCTTGGGCAGCAGGTCCACGTTGTACTCTGCGCCGCGGTAGACCTCGGTGTAGCCCCGCTGCCGCCCGTAACCGCTGGCGGCACTGACCGTCAGGCCCTGGACCCCGTAAGCCTCCAGGCCTTCCCGGATGGCTTCGAGCTTCTCCGGACGGACGATTGCTGTAATCAGTTTCATGCCCCCACGCTTTCCTTGCCTGTTGCTGCTTCTGTCGTCTTGCCGGCCGCGGGTGCCGCATCCTGGCTGGAGGCCGGTGCGTTGCCCGTGATCAGATCATGCAGCGGCTGGAAGCTGCCGCCGTGGCCGCCAATGCCAAACTCGTAAGCCGTCTCGGCGTGCAGGCTGAGGTCGACGCCCACGACTTCCTGCTCCTGGGAAACCCGGAAGCCCATGAACTTGTGGATCGGGTAGGCGATGATGGCGGTCATGACCGCGGTGAAGATGATGGACATGAGTGCCGCCAGAGCCTGGGCAACAAGCTGGCTGGTACCTCCGCCGTAGAAGAGACCTGCCTGGCCCTGGGTCGGGGTTGCGAGGAAACCGATGGCCACGGTGCCGACGACGCCGGAGACCAGGTGGACGCCGACGACGTCGAGCGAGTCATCGTAGCCGAGCTTGAACTTCAGACCGACGGCCAGGGCAGAGGCGACACCGGCCACGACGCCGAGGGCGATGGCGCCGAGCGGGGAGACATTGGCACAGGCCGGGGTGATGGCCACCAGGCCTGCCACAACACCGGACGCGGCACCGAGTGAGGTGGGGTGACCGTCGCGGTAGCGTTCCACAGCGAGCCAGCCGAGCATGGCCGCTGCCGGGGCTGCGAGAGTATTGATCCAGATCAGGCCAGCCTGTTCAACAGTTGCGGCAGCACCGGCGTTGAAGCCGAACCAGCCGAACCAGAGGATGGCAGCGCCGAGCATGACGAACGGAATGTTGTGGGGGCGGTGATTCGGGTCCTTGCCGAAGCCCTTGCGGTTTCCGATGATCAGGACAAGGATGAGGCCCGCCACGCCGGCATTGATGTGCACGACGGTGCCGCCGGCGAAGTCGATGACCGGGGCGAACGTCTGGCCGAACCAGCCGTCCTTGGAGAAGAGTCCCCCGCCCCAGACCATGTAAGCCAGGGGGGCGTAGACCAGCGTGGCCCAGATGGGGGTGAAGATGGTCCAGGCCGAGAACTTGGCGCGGTCAGCGACGGCTCCGGAGATCAGCGCCACGGTGATGATGGCGAAGGTGGCGGCGTAGCCAACCTTGAGCAGATCAGCGGGGTCGGTGAAGTTGTGAAGGCCGAAGTGGCTGAACGGGTTCGCGAAGATCTGGAAGAAGTTGTCCTCGTTGCTCGTGGCCATGGAAGCGCCCCAAAGGACCCACATGATGCCCACGGTGCCAATCGCGACGAAGCTCATCATCATCATGTTCAAGGCGGCTTTCGCACGGGTCATGCCGCCGTAGAAGAATGCCAGGCCCGGGGTCATGAACAGCACGAGTGCTGAAGCGACCAGGAGCCAAACGAGACCTGCGGTGAGTTCCATGGTCTACGTCCTCTCTTGCTTTGTGTGCGGAGTTGCCCGCCCTGTCCCAACGCCTTTTGCGTTCTGGTTCAAGTTTTGCCGTGCCGTGTTTCGCACACAGAGGATTTAGATTGCCGGCCTGTTACAAGAATCTCCCGGAAGTAAATGGTGCATATCTTGCTTGTTACGGTTATGTTTCATCACTCGCAAGCCGCCCCTCCGGCCCCTTTTCGCAAGGATCACCTGTTTATGACGCCACGCCCACGTCCCGCCGCCAGCAGACTGCGGTTTAGCGCCGGCTGGCGGACCGGCAACGCCCCGCTGCCCCGCGACATTAAGGTGATGCTCGTCGCGGCCTTCCTGATCGCCTTGGGATTTGGCCTGGTGGCGCCGGTTCTGCCGCAGTTCGCCACCACTTTCGACGTCGGCGCGACGGCCGCCGCCGTGATCGTCAGCATCTTTGCGTTCATGCGGCTGGTGTTCGCCCCTGCCGGCGGGGCACTGATCGGAAGGCTGGGCGAGCGCCCCGTCTACGTGGCCGGACTGCTGATTGTGGCTGCATCCACGGCCGCCTGCGCCTTTGCCCAGTCTTACTGGCAACTTCTGGTGTTCCGTGGGCTGGGCGGCGCCGGATCGGTGATGTTCACGGTCGCGTCGATGGCGCTCGTCATCCGGCTTGCACCGCCCGAAAGCCGCGGCAGGGTTTCCGGCGCGTACGCATCCGCGTTCCTGATCGGCAATGTCTGCGGGCCCATCGTAGGCGGCCTGCTGGCCGGGTTCGGGCTGCGCGTTCCCTTCCTCGCCTATGCGGGGGCGTTGGTTCTGGCCGCGCTCGTGGTGCAGACGCAGCTCAGCCATGTGCCCGGCAACGGACGCCGCGACGGTTCCGCGGCTCCGCCCATGAAACTCGCTGAGGCCCTCGGGGACAGCGCGTACAGGGCGGCGCTCTTCTCAAGTTTTGCCAACGGCTGGGCAACGTTCGGCGTGCGCATGGCCACGGTGCCCCTGTTTGCCGTCACGGCACTCGGCTCCGGTCCGGAGGCGGCGGGCTGGGCACTGGCGGTATTCGCTGCCGGGAACGCCGTTGCGCTTACTTTTTCAGGCAGGCTGGCTGACAGTCTGGGCCGCAAGCCGATGATGACCGCCGGGCTGGTGCTCACCGGCGCCGCGACCGGCGGGATCGGCCTGACGAACGGACTGGGCTGGTTCCTTGCCGCGTCCGCGCTTGCCGGCGTCGGCGCGGGATTGCTGGGGCCCGCCCAGCAGGCGGCCATCGCTGACGTGATCGGCCGGGAGCGGTCCGGCGGACGCGTGCTGGCCGTCTACCAGATGACCGCGGATGTCGGCGCCATCCTCGGCCCGGTGTTCGCCGGGCTGCTGGCAGATCAGTTGGGCTACGGCTGGGCGTTCGCCGTGACCGGCGGCGTCCTCCTGCTCGCGGCGGCAGCCTGGCTGCTGGCCCGGGAGACGGTGCAGCGGCACCCTGCGGACGCTGACCGGCCCAACTAACACGAAAGTAGAAGTCGGTTAGGCCGCCGGGGACGGAGTGAGGGTGACGGTGAAGCCAAGGCTGTTGAGTTTGCTGATGGCGTTGTTTCT
>NZ_LMSB01000037.1:36660-46918 GCF_001428005.1 Arthrobacter sp. Soil736 | reverse complement strand
AAGGCGCTCCGACAGTGTGCTCGCGAGTTCCAACCCGCCGAAGCCGGCGCCGAGGATCATGACGGTTGTTGTCATGCACCTCATCTTGCGCCTTGGACGGCCTGGCGTCCATGCCCGATGGATGATGCCCGTCGGGTCTCGATACTCGGCGGCGTTGAGGTCCCTGATCTTCAGAACGCGTTCGATCTGCGGGATGAGTCGCTCGAGGAGTCGGAAGTTGCCGCGGGTGGTGCGCTCGATTCGCGACGAATGCTCGTGCGTCGGTGAAGTCGTCGAGGTCGAGGGTCAGCTGGGGCGACCGGCGCGGCACTCGTGCAACGAAATCGATCGATTCCGCCACACTGCAACCGTTGGCGGTTCCCCGTACGCGGCTAAGATAACCGGATGGAGCGCCGGAACGTCTTGACACTGGAACCTCAGGATCCTGAATTCATAGCCGCCGCATTCACCGACGCCTCCCCAACAGGCGGATGATCGAAAGCCGACGCTTGGACATCGTCATCGACGGCCGGCCGCTGCTACTGGTGGCGGGACTGGGAGCAACGCGAGTGGCAAGGAGATCCCGGTGGCGCATCTCGTCACCAGACTGTCGCCGTTTTCGGCGCGCAAGGCGCTCGATCAGTTGAGACAGCTGCAAGGTCCCAGAGCCGGTCACCCGCCGACCAGGACCGAACTCTTTTACTGCTCGGTCTGCTTTGATGTCTCCGATGGGATCCTGACAATGGAATCGCGAGCGGTAGAAGAGATCTCGGCCCGGCTATGAACGCACCGGCGGGACGTCCGGACGTCAACATAGCGCTGCAGAAGGTGTGTCTGGGACTGCTGAGACAGCAGCGTCTGCGTTAAGCCATTGGGCTGTGGCGCAGGGACTCCAGGGAGATCGAAGGTCAGCCGTCCAACATCTCCGGACGCTGGTCGCGATCCGGCCGGCGTCCCGACAAACTCTGTACGGCCTCCTCGATACTTACGTCTGCACGCTCGACGTCCTCCAAGTAGAGCCTGCCGCCAGTTATTTGGCCGTTCCTAATCTCAAAGAGCGTCACTCCGCGGACTTGGAAATCCTGGCCGTCAACGCGATTTCCCGACCAGGACCACTCGCTCCAGGTCGTGTCGCCGTCATCCACCGAACGGATCAGTTCTGCGCGGAAATCGGGAATGCCCGAGAACATCGCTTGCCAGTTGGCATGCATTTGTGCACGTCCAACAAAGGCTCGGCCGGGGTGGGCAGGTTGCTCGCTCCGGTAGTTCTCGTGGAAAAGTGCGGCTGCCGCTTCGAGGTCGTGGACATTCAGGGCTGCCGCCAACCTATCTACAACTTCACTCATAGGCCCATCCTTCCGAGTCCGTGCGGTTAGTGCCAGTTCCTCGACGCGGATCACGAGATTGCAGCCGTGGCGCGGGGGAGGATGTTCCCTGGCACGGGCACATCAAGGCAATCGTGGAGCAAGGCGGCGGTTCGCGACTACTGGAGTCCCTGTACGACGATCTGGTCCGTGGACTTCGAAAGCGACCGTCCGCTTCCGTCATCCACAGTACCCACGGGGCCATAGATGAGACTTACGCGAACTTGATATGTGCGCTTGCGCCAGAGCCGCGGCCATAGGAGGGAGCCGTCCTGGAAATCGTTCAGAGACTAGGAGCGGCCCCGCGATCACGATGGTGAACGAGCGGGACTAAAAGTATCGTCCGTTTTGCACCGTCGCGACATGCCGGCTCCGCCGAGCTTAGTGGACAGGGAGTTCCGCGCGGATAGCCTCGGCGATTCGAGAAACAACATCCTCCGCCGCTAGTCGAGCCGTGTCGATGACGAGGTCAGCTTCTTTGATCATCCAGCTCCGAGCCGCCGCGTACCTTTCGATGTGATCCAGCCTCCACTGTCTGCCAGACAACTCGACCTGATCGGTCTCAATTCGGTTCCGGAGGGTTGCTTCGTCCGCGTCCAGCACTATATGGACCATTTGATCGTCCAGCTCACTGAAACTCGTCTTCAGTTCTGCCCAATAGCCTTGCCGCAACACGGTCTGGACTGCCACAGGTGCTGTCCGGTATGCCGACGAATTTGGAAAGCTGTAGCTGGTACCAGTGCCCGCCAGGCAGGCAGGTCCTGAAAGTCGCTGAAGGCCTGATCCTTCAAATTGTGCATGAGCATGTAGCCGACCGCTTCGGGGTCAAACAGCGTAGAGCGCGCTGCGATTCCACCAGTGCCTTGCCGGCAGTCGTTTTTCCCACGCCGAAGGTTCCGTTGATCCAAATCATCATGTCGCCGACGGTATCTTCTCCCACCTGTTAGCGGCCATGAAAAACTGCCCATAGATGGCCACGAAAGTGCCCGCCCCGGGGGTGTGTTCACGGCATGATCGTATCCGGCCATGCCTGCGCGTGGCAGACGCGAGCAGGGTTACACACGCACTGGACGGTGGTTACGATGGTTTGGTGAACCGTTGGCAGTGTGCCGGCGGGCTACCGACCATAGGGGGAATACCATGGGTTTGGGTGACAAGATCAAGCACGCTGCCGAGAAGCTTGGCGGCAAGGGCAAAGAGGTCGCCGGCGACGCGAGCGGCGACGAGAGCCTGAAGGCCGAGGGTAAGGGCGATCGGGTGAGGTCGGACTTGAAGCAGGCCGGTGAGAAAGTCAGGCACGCTTTCAAGAAACACTGACTGCAGACAGAACAAAGGGTGCGGCTCCTGCTGGATTTCCAGGAACGGGAAAGGTCCGCCCTGCCGCCCGGGTCTAGGCGCTGGCGGCGTCCCGGTGCCGGGGGTGAGGACGAAACCGATGCCGATCATGATCCATCCGGGCGCCCACTCTCGGGACGGCCGGCCCGGCAGTGGAAACGACATGACCCACACCAGCGTCGATCCCCTCGCCCTTGGGGGCTGAGTCCGCCCCGCCACGACAACACCGTCCCGACCATTGGCTGGATCCTGATCCGGCGGCAACAGAGTGTGGCGAGGGAAGCAGACATGGCAACAGGAACAGTGAAATGGTTCAACTCCGAAAAGGGCTTCGGATTCATCGCCAATGATGACGGCTCCGGGGACGTATTCGCCCACTATTCGGCAATCGCCAGCAGCGGCTACCGGGCGCTGGAAGAGAACCAGAAAGTCCAATTCGATGTAGCCCAGGGCCCGAAAGGCCCGCAGGCGGAGAACATTCGCCCGCTCTAAGTCATGCCGGCCGGTGGGCGAGGGGCCTCAGCCCGCCCCGCACGGCTGATGCCCCGCGTCCACCGCTTCCCGGACCCTTTCACCTGAGGCAACGCGAGGCGTTGCCTGCATCACAGTTCACGTTTGATCTGATGGGGGCCGCAGCGTCGCGGTTACCTATGGAGCGGAGCGGAGAAGCATCGTGACAGACAAGCTCAGAGTGCTGGTCCGGGTGGACCTGGACTGCGCGCAGGCCCGGGTCGCGGCCCAAGGCCATGTCACGGTGCAGAGCGTCCAGGCCCTTTATGCGGTGATGAAACGCGCCAACTCACTCATGGCGGGCCTTGCCCTGGAAATCGACATGACCCACGCCGAGATCGACCCGGATGCCTTGGAGCAGCTCCGCGACTGCTCACGGTCACACCATTTGCCCGCCCACGTGGATCCGCTTCAATCCGATTACAGGCTCAGCGTCCTCGCGCCCGACGACGTCGGGCCCCACAGGGTAGCGCAGCCTCCGGCATCGCGGCTACCAGCGATATACGCAACGGGCGCCTAAAGACCGATCGAGCGGTATACGAGTTGCCAGGTTCGCCGGAGCGACGGCATCGGCGAAATGAGCAAGGCCTTGGCCCCGCCACGGCAACAACGTGTCCGTTCGTCCTGCCAGGGGAACAACCACGTATGCCATGATCATGCCGCTCCCTGCCACCTCACCGGGGCAGCGTTTCAGCTATCTGTCGTCCCATGCCCTCGAACTCGGCCACGCGGCTGAGGATGACGCAGCGCCGAATGGGATCCGGCGGGGCTGTTGGTGTCTTCCGCCTTGGCCCGCGGCCGGGCCTTACGCCGATTTTCTGGCAGATCGTTTCCGTTATGGGTGCGCGGCAGGATCAGGCATCCGGGGTGGTCGGTGAGCCACCGCTGCGTCGCGGACTCATGGGCTGGCTGACCGCACCTCACCTCGCGTCGCTTGCGGCTCCACATCTGCGGGGATAAGGAAGCGGTCTGCCTAGATGGCCGACTGGGTGGCGGCAGGATCGTTGGGGATCGCTCCGCTCTCAGGTGCCTGTTCCTGTGGAGGTGGGACTGGAGATTCCCCGACTGGGCGAAGGAGGAGCCAGAGTGTGGCACCATAAAGCGCCGCGGCTGCCACGAGTCCGGCAAATCCACCACGGCTTCCGCGACGGCCCTCCAGACCGGCCGAACTCCGCGCCCACGTCTGGGGCGGGAGGGGGTGTCTTCGGAGTGATGCGCGTTATCCGCTCATGGAGTCGCGGAGTCACGGACCCCACTCCGCCGGCGAGTTCGTCGGCAATCGTGCGCAAGCTTGCTTGAATCCGCGGAGACGCTGCCTCGAGGCCGCTGTCTATCCCGGTCAGTGCCCGGTGTAACGCAGCTTCGATTCCGGGTGTGGCCCACTCCCTGCCCTTGGCCACGTGGGTGAGGAGATTTTCTTGGAGATGGTGGGCGCGAGTGGCGGGGACGGTCTTTTGTGACGTATGCACAGTTACCTCCAGGGGTGGGGTGGATGTCAACGGAAAGAGCTGGTGTTTTCCTACAAGAACAGTCTTGTTTTGCAGAGATGTGCGAGGCGGATTGCCGCACGTTTGCTGCGCTTCGATGGCGGCTGAGAGGCGTCTCCCGTTGGGGGCACCGGGGCCGTGGCCGAAGCCCCGCGATCGGGGCTGTTATCGGCGGGTTTCGCCGGTATCGGTGTCGATGTTTTCCTTCCTGGCTTCCTCCTCGACGGTGACCTCATCGGTCACGGTGTCCTTGTCGAGGCCGCCTCCGGGTTTGCCGGGGTGGGCCCCACCTTGGGTCTGCCGCCTCAGGCAACCTTGTGCAGCTCGGACCCAACACGAACCCGGAGTGGAGCTGCTGGCCTATAGGATCCCGTGGCGGTGGTGCGCTGGGGCGCCACGGTGGTGGGCTTCGGCCCCTCGGTGCGACGGTCAGTCGAGGACCGAAGGCCTTGCCGGGCACCGGGAGCCGGAAGCGCTGGTGATGATCCGTGGACGGGGACTTCCGGGCACAGGTCGGCGATCAGGCCCATTCCGGCATACTCGCGCACGTCACTGATGCCGGACACCGCAGCGGGCTTGTCGGGAAAGGATCGGGAGACGGCCACCACGGTTCCGTCAGGGGCTTTGAGTCTGAATCTGAAGCTCGTGTCCTCGTCGATGAAGAGTTCAAACGTACCGGTCATGGGTATCCTCCTGAACGCCGGGCGGCGACGCCCGGTAGGTCTCGTCGGGTCCGGGACGCGGCGTTGCGTTCCGGTCGTTCTGGTCCGGTAAAAGGATCATCTGGTTCACTGCGTGTGAAGCACGCCACATGGCGTCGTTATCCAAATTACGGGGAAGAACCGTTTACTGGCTAGTACGCGGTGGCCGCAGGACAGCAGTCCGTTGGACGCCCCAACCGCTTTTCGACGGGGGACTCCGGACGCGTCGCCTCAAGAGTAGAGTGACTCGGACCCCCGCTCCGGTGTCAACGTACACACGGAGGCGTCCAAACCGCATACGGCCCGCTTCGGCGGACCGAGTCTCTGATTTACGCACCCTGAAGAACCAAGCCAGGACCGG
This sequence comes from Arthrobacter sp. Soil736, assembly GCF_001428005.1. Lineage (GTDB taxonomy): Bacteria > Actinomycetota > Actinomycetes > Actinomycetales > Micrococcaceae > Arthrobacter. The sequence continues at coordinate 41,181 of NZ_LMSB01000037.1, read as the reverse complement.
CATCTGGCCCCGGGATTTCGCTCCCGGCAGCTCGGGCCGGCATCAATTTGATGAAAAGTGTGGAACCTATATGACGATCACAGCCCCGGACCACCGCCGGCTAAACCTCCAGGAGTCCGTTCCAGCTCAGCGGCCGTCGCTGCCGACGTGCCGTCTATGCGGCACCGACGCCTATCTGGCATTCACCGGCTTTGTCCCTGCCTCGTACGCCTCGGACCGGGAGGGCCTACGGCCCTCTCTCGTCAGCTACAGCTGCGAACACTGCGGCAAACATAACTCCCACGAGACCCCGGAAAACTGGTCCCCTCCCGGCTGGCAGTGGTACGCCTAAGCCCTGATCACGCTCGGCCCCTGACTGCCGCGTTGCAGCGAACGGGACCGCTCGCAATCTGGGTGCGGGTCATGCCCTGGACGCTTTGCACCGTCACGCAGCCCTGGCCGCGATCCGGGCGTGGGCGCAATCGAGGTCCACGCGGACCAGGACGCTGAGCTTGTCTGTCATGTTGCTCCTACCCTTATGGGGGGCGGCCGCGACGCTGCGACCGCCCACGCAAGCCTAGGCATGAACTGTGACGCACGCAACACCCCCGCACGCATTCAACACCTCCTCCGGGGTCCGGGACACTGCCGCGCGGCCGGATAAGCTGAACCCATAGATTTCCTTTGGAGAGGGAAACCCAGGCAGCGCCGGCTCAACGCCGGCCCTGCCGCCTTTAACAGCAGACCAGGACAGAAACGGCGCTCGGGAGCGTTACGCCGTATCAGCCGACTGTCATGAACGTGTCAGCCGAGTGCAGCTAGCCGGCTACGAGGGCCTCAGCCGTCTCTTTCGCGCACGTCATCATCGTAGGTATGGGGCCGCTGCCGACGCACGGACACTTCATCCCATCCGGTTTGCAAGCGGTTGTGCGCCCGGTCTGCCAGTGTTTCGAGAGCCAGCACAGTTTCGCGTGGTGGTAGCTCAGCCCGACCAGCGAAGTAGCCCAGCAAAACGCCTACAGCCGTCGCTTCCTGCGGTGTCATTCGAGCCGTGGAGCAACCGTAGGGCGATTAGTCCCACTTCGGAAGCACTCGTGCATCATCGGATTTTCAGCGGCTGTCAAAGGGGTGGCGAAACGTCGTCCGGGTTCAACTCCGGACGGACACCTGGTGGAGTCCGGTATTCAGAGGTGTTCAGCCGGAGAAGGCTGACCAGGACTGGAGGGTCTGATCAAGGAATGTCAGCTCCGAGTGAAGCATCGACATCGACGCCTGCTCGTCCTTAGTGAGCATGGAGACCGCCTTCAGGCGGGAGACGGTGCGGTCCGCCAGCTCCTCCTGCCCAGAAGGCCAGGGGCGGGCATTTTCCAGCTCGAGTGCCGCGGCTTCCGATAGCCGCTGCAGCCCAAGCGTGGCTGCGGTGCAGTCCAGGCTGCCCGTGGCGTTCACGCACATGCCGTCCTGCCACTTCTGGATCTCCTCCTGGAGCCTGTGACGGTTCCTCCACGATGACTGCCGGCGGAAGGGCTACGGGGGCGGGGGGCAACGTCACGGCCGCCGTCGTTGGGGCCGGAACGGGCGCCTTTGGCTGGCGTTCAAGGGCCAGGCTTGTCTCCGGGGCCGGCGCGGGACCCTGCGGGGCCGCCTGGGCGCATCCGGAGAGGAGGAGGGCAAGGGTCACTGTTACCAACGTCTTTGTCGGGTTCATATCGTAGGATGGTACGCCTTGGGTCCGAGCCTTTAAACCCATACGTGAACCTGGCCGCTATCACCGCCGGGCCGGTGAGCCGGAGATATTCCTCGAACCGGTGACCCCGCCCATCACCCTGAGTACTGACAAGGGAATCGTGGAGTTTGGCCCCCACACCCTCAAGCCTGAACCTGCTGGCTGAAAGATGCTTTCGTGATGGTCCCTAAGGCCAACAGCGAAGAAACCTGGACGGATGCTTGCTCACGCGGGTCAATGCGGCAAGTGGTTGATCCCGCTTCTCTCCTTACGGGCGGCCAGCTCCAAGACATCCCGCGCTACGACTTCTGCTGGTTTGTCTGTCGGTCCATCGCCGGAGACCATGCACGCCAGCGGCCGCCTGCTATCGCTCTTGCAAGCGCAGAGAAGCCCTGTTGACCGCCGGGATTTCGTGAAAGCCCTGCTTACCCGACGAAAGGCGCCTCCCGACCAGGCGACGTCGGCCGAGACTTCCACGACCATGGGCTCCACCAGAGTCAGGCGCAGCGACGTCGACATACGGGACCTCGACAGAGTGGCCCATGAGGTGAAATCCGGCTACGTAAAGTACCAGTCCAGTATCACTCGTCAGATCGAAAAGGATGCGATACTAGCCCGCACGGAGGGAACCGGCATCAACGGCGCAGTGTGGCACTTTGTTGCGAGCGACCGGTCAGGGACAATCGGTGCCGACCCCCGCATTCTGGACCTGGTCGAGGAAAACGGCATCAACTATGTTATTCATTTGCCATGAAGACCTACGCAAAGATGAAGAAGCAAGAGGCCGCAGCGGCGCTGCAGGAGTTCCTCGAAGGGCGGCCGCGGGCGCTGGAGAATCTGACACAACATCTGGCTGAACGCTCTGACGGCACCGTTAGGCTCGACGGGACAGTGGAGAGCCTCGTACCCCTCTGTCGCTGGGTGAAATCGGTACTGACCGAGCGGACGACGGAAACCGCGGAGTCGGATGCCTCGACCAGCTCTTCATGGGTTCGCTACGGCATTGGCACAGAGCCGACGTTGTCGCCAGAGTCTGTTGCGGTCGTGGATGGTGTGACCTCTTACCTGTGCCGGGTCGTGGAGCGAGGTGCCCCCGGCGCGCGGTGGCGGGTCGGATACCACCGGACATACACCACCACCCGTGAGGGCAGACGCCTGAGACGTTGTTCCTTCCCGCCAGCTGTTGCCAGAGCGGCATCGATCATCTCCGGAGGGACGATCTGGGTGAGTTCCCCAAGATGCCCAGGCGCGAACACATCCGACGCTGGCACGGACAAACAGGTGGCAGAATGAGACATCGCAGCCCTTGTTGTTGAAACAGAATCAAAAGTCCGCCAAGACTTGATTCACTTCTAACAAGGGCTGCGCCTATCCACCGCACGCAACGCCGGGAAACGGATTGACACCACCACGCAGACCCTAACCGAACGGCATTGGGTCTAACGGGTCGGGACGGATGGCTGCGGGCAACCAGCTGTCACCGCTTGATACGCGGCCACAGGGCGAAGGCGTTGCCGGTTGTCCGGAGGGCAGGCGCCAGCTCGGGGCAGTGCCGGAGCAGCACAGTGAGCATGGTGCTTTCCAGCGCATCCCTTCCGGTGTATACACGGCCGGGGTCAAGTCGCGTGTAAAGAAACGGTCGCGGTTCAGCCGTCGTGAGGCCATGCGGACGAAGATCCTGAAGGCGGTGTCGCTGAAGGCAATTTTTCGGGACGCGTTTCGGCGAGGTAGAGGTCGCTGAGTTCACGTGCCCAGCCGAGGTTGTCGGTGAGCTCGTCGAAACTGCGCGGGATCGTCAGGTTGCCCGCGGGTTCCGGAACTTTTCGAACCATCGGCTCAGGAACCTGCTGGCCGCAGGCGGCCACCGTCCGTACCGGAAAAACCGGCCCGACCATGCCTAATTACGAAGAGGGGCGGGCGCAGACCTGGCATTCACGCAGCGGGATGGTGCCGGCCCTATCGCACGGCCGCGTGACAGATGCTCCTGTTCTCACGGCTGTCCATTCCTATAGCCGCCAGGCGCTCCGGTCACGACGGAACCGGTCCGGAGGACAGTGAACTCGTTTCATGCTGAAGAGCGACTGGACGGCAGCAGGAGACCATCAAAACGGACATTGACCTTGCTGCCCGCGGCCGTCATCGAGCATCGGATGGCATCATGAGCTCAGACAGCGTTCCTTTCTTCAATAAACCTAATCTCTAGGGACTGTAAGTCCCCCTACGCCCGGCGGATGATGACAAATTCTATGGTTGCGCTGTGCCGGTGTCCCAGGCCGGGGTGCCGTCGGTGCGGTAGATGACCGTGTTGCCGTCGTCCTGGACGATGAGCCGGGCGCCCGGGTTGCCATCGGTGGCGGAGTCCCAGACGTAGAGGGCGCCGGCGGAATCGCCGCGGCCGAAACCGTGGAACGGCTCATCAGCGCCTCCGGCTTTTGTCTTGGTGTCCCAGGCCGGGGTGCCGTCGGTGCGGTAGATGACCGTGTTGCCGTCGTCCTGGACGATGAGCCGGGCGCCCGGGTTGCCATCGGTGGCGGAGTCCCAGACGTAGAGGGCGCCGGGTCCGTAGATGACCARGTTCCCGTCGCCTTGCATGATGAGCGAACCGACGGGTTTGCCGTCGGTGGYGGAGTCCCAGAGGTATCCGCCRGGGCCGTACAGGACCAGGTTGCCGTCGCCCTGGTAGACCAGGGTGTAGTGGCCGTTGGCGGAGGTGAGCGATTGGCCGGGGAGAAGGACCTCGCCCGGCTGCATGTCGTCGCCCGATGCGGGCGGGCCGGTGCACTTAAATTGCAGCCCCTGCGGCGGCGCAGGTCAAT
>NZ_LMSB01000037.1:36324-36573 GCF_001428005.1 Arthrobacter sp. Soil736 | reverse complement strand
GACGATGAGCCGGGCGCCCGGGTTGCCATCGGTGGCGGAGTCCCAGACGTAGAGGGCGCCGGGTCCGTAGATGACCARGTTCCCGTCGCCTTGCATGATGAGCGAACCGACGGGTTTGCCGTCSGTGGYGGAGTCCCAGAGGTATCCGCCRGGGCCGTACAGGACCAGGTTGCCGTCGCCCTGGTAGACCAGGGTGTAGTGGCCGTTGGCGGAGGTGAGCGATTGGCCGGGGAGAAGGACCTCGCCCGG
>NZ_LMSB01000037.1:35986-36197 GCF_001428005.1 Arthrobacter sp. Soil736 | reverse complement strand
TAGACCAGGGTGTAGTGGCCGTTGGCGGAGGTGAGCGATTGGCCGGGGAGAAGGACCTCGCCCGGCTGCATGTCGTCGCCCGATGCGGGCGGGCCGGTGACGATGCCTGTCTTGGTGTCCCAGGCCGGGGTGCCGTCGGTGCGGTAGATGACCGTGTTGCCGTCGTCCTGGACGATGAGCCGGGCGCCCGGGTTGCCATCGGTGGCGGAGT
>NZ_LMSB01000037.1:0-35911 GCF_001428005.1 Arthrobacter sp. Soil736 | reverse complement strand
GGTAGACCAGGGTGTAGTGGCCGTTGGCGGAGGTGAGCGATTGGCCGGGGAGAAGGACCTCGCCCGGCTGCATGTCGTCGCCCGATGCGGGCGGGCCGGTAGGAACCGGCTCCCAGTCGAAGGCATAGCCGAGCGCATGATGATCAAGAACACCCGCCGGCGTCCGGTCGGGCCACTCCATGAGCGGGTCGTTCAATCCAGCCCCGGCTGCGCTTGAGACAAATGGGGCACCGGGATGCGCTGTTTGCCAACGCGCCCACAAGTTGTCCAGCCAGCAGTGATGGAGGTAAAAGGCGGGATCGCCAGGGGACTCTGCGCGTGCCATTACGCCGCCCACCCACCGATGAGGCGGGTTGTGGATGTCGGTCTCCAACTGCGGCCAAAATGTGCCATATGTTGTGCGGTTCTGGTTGCTCTGCACTGTTTGGGGCGACGGAAGGATAGCGGAGCCCAAGGCGCGCCCTAAGTTCCATGCGCCATCGAACTGGCCGAGGAACTGGTGATCCCACAGAAGGCTTGCTGTGCTCGTATCAACGGAGGAGTCCCAGTAGGGGAGCGTTATGTCCGGGTGAGACTGCTGCAGTGCTCGTTCAAATCGGAGGAGCATTTCGCGGTGCCACGGCAGGAAGTGTGAGCTTCTATGGATGTTCATGTTGAAATGAGTTCGGTGTATGGAGGCGAACCTGTCCACCGTGCCGTTGGCTTTGGCATCCTTCAGGGCGTTGACGAATCGATCTTTTTCGACGGCGGTGAGGGTCCGGTAGTCCTTACGCAGGCCCATGTTCGGCTCCTTCCTCGCCTGTCTTTTGCCTTCGGCGTTGCTCAACGCGAGAGCGGTAGTCAACGAACCGCTCGGCCAGTGCGCTTAGATCAGAATCCCAGTCATAAGCGTTGTCCTGGATGTAATAGGTGCCGTCGAAGAGCCGGCCGAGGGGGATCAGCTGGGCATCGATTAGCAGTTCGGGTTCTTCCCCTTCGTGCCTTCGACTGCTTCGCAATTCGAGTTGGTGCCCCTTGTATTTTTTGTGTTTCCATGCTGCTTTTTCCATGTCGAACTACTTTCCGTAGCGCTGAAGAGGGTGGGGACCATTCCGTCATCGAATACGCGAGTTGGATTGCGGGCTAGACGCTCCTGCCACGCCCCATCGTGTACACCGATCGTTACTCGGGCGTTACTGGGTGTCGCTTGCCAGCGATATGGGACCACAGCGTTGGCCGGGGCGGTCCGTGACTGGCAGCGACGGTCCCGCTGGTGGCAGTAGTGGTCCGGTGACTGACAGCCCCGGTCCCACCAGAGGCCGTGACGGCCCCTCTGCCAGCCGGGGCCGCGGTGTATTCGGAGGGGTCGCGGGCGAACCGGGCTGACCGCCGGTGGGCAGAAACTAATGGCCATTGACAGATGCCCGATGCCCGCATTTCCGGGCTCTTTCCAAACCCGTGAGGTGGAGCCAGTAACGCCGTAGTAACGGTGCTTCCATAATCATCTCGAGTAGGTATCGGCCTATTTCTACTCCAACGGATGGATACACGATGTGCGTAGGTCCACCGGATCCCTGGTCAGCGGGCGGGGAGTCATGAACGGACCTGTTTACAGGAATGAATTCGTCGTCGTGAACGGCGACGCGGCGGGGACACGGATAGTCATTCCACATGGCAAGGCCACGATTGGCAGTGAAGAAGGCTCCCGCATCCGGCTGGATGCTCCCGGGGTGAGCCGCAGGCACGCCGAGGTGACATCGCTTGATGGTCGTACGATTCTTGCCGACAGGGCATCGCGTAACGGGAGCTGGGTCAACGGACGCCCCGTCACTTCGCCCACGGAGCTGGCGGGCGGTGACCTGGTGCAGTTTGGTGAGGTCCGGCTGCGCTTCCTGCCCCGGAACACCGACGGTGGATCCAAGCCGGGCGGACAGTCCCCGGGGGGATTAGCGTCACGAGGGCAGGGCTTCGGTGGCTACCCCAAGGGTTCCGCCACGGGCGGGCAGAAAACCGCCCCGCTGGCCGCGCGTCCCAAGGAAAGTCTCGGGACTGCCTTGTTGTTCGCCGCCGGCATTAATCTAGTGGGTCTTTTCGGCAACACGCTGACGGCGTTCCTGACGGAGCTTACTCCAACCTGGACGTGGTTCGTCACTCCCGTCATCGCCCTAGCGGTTGCGCTGGTCACGGAAACGCTGGGCCATTACCGTAAAGGCGGCAGCCCGCAACCGCCCGGCCGTCAAGATGATCCGCACCGCCCGCCGGTACGACGCAGGCCCCTGGCCGTCACCCTCCTGGCTACCTTGCTTCTTCTTGGCGGCGGCGGCTGGTTGGTCACCGCCGTCGTGAGCAACGCCGTGGGCTACTCTTCCGGGAACGAAAATGGCGTCCAGCGGTTGGAAAGTCAGGTGGTCAGGGAGGTACAAGGAGTGAAAGTGACCGTCCTTGGTGTGCAGAGCACGCCCCATTTCACTCGAGTGGAGATCCGCGTTAACAACGGCACCAGCAGCCCGATATCCCTAAATCTGTTCCACAACGCCACACTCACCGGCCCCGATGGAACCACCTTTGACGCCGATCCTTCCCGGAGCAGCTGGCAGCCCGAGATTCCTCCTGGTGGGGTCCGGAAGGGAACTATCAATTTTGAGAGCCAGCTGCCGGAAAGCGCAACGACTGTGTCGCTCAACTTTGTCCACGTCTTTGTCATGGGCTTCGACGGACCAAAATCAATCACGGTTCCGGACATCCCGCTGAAGCCGTTGGCCGCATCGCCCTCGTAGTTTTCTACTCTTCCGACTCCGGGGCCGCAAGGTTCGAGCACGGCCCATCTTTTGACCGGCCCTGCTTCTGTTGTACGCCCAGCAAGGGCATTTGCCCGTCATCGAGGACAAGCTGGCGATGGCGCCGGACTCCGGGCGAAGTGACGCACCGCGGAAGACGCCGTCCGCCTTGTCGGCTGGAGCCGTGCCACGCTCTACCGCCACCAGCAAGAGCTCGCTGCACGCAAGCGCAGCACAATATAGGTGCTCCTGAACGGGCAGGCGACAGGGGCTGTCTCCTAGCTGCCCCAAATATCGCCCGGATCGCGTCCTCGGACCTCGCGGCGCTCGGGCTGTAAAAAGCCTTTCCTTCTTGCTGCTGTCCTTATCGACTGGTGGTTCTGTGGCCGTTGTATTTTTCGCAGTCCAGGATGTCATCGACGGCGGCGTAGGCCTAATCGATGGAGCTAAACCCAGATAAGTTTCGTCTCTCGGTTGGTCGTTGGCCTCCCAGGGCTGCCGAGACGGCCAGGGAAAAGGCCGTTGCCCTCGGAACGACACTGCACATCGTCAAAGCGTTCAATAATGACCGGCCGGACATAGCGGCAGCGGCAGCGGTCGGCAGGCAATTTCCAGGGAGGACAACGCAAAAAGTTGCACGGGGCCGCTCACTGAACCGAAGCTCCCGTCAACCCCTTTTTGATTGGAGCTTGGCACCACTTAAGGTCTCGGCTGAGTGGTGCAGTGTCTTGGCGGATGCCGCCCGCCACCTCACCGTGGAGATGTTGGAAACCGCCAGCGCCCGGCGCGCAATAGCTAATTCATAGCCGATTGGGCCCAGCGAGCGAACTGAATCGGTTCCGACAAGAGGTTGCTCGTTGCCCATGTTCCACGGTTCAAGTGCCTACATCGGTTGTGAGTGCCTTGAAGTCTCTGATACGTCCTTTGCCGACAGATAAGCCAGACCTCGTCGATGAAATGACCGTTGCTCGGGTGATTTGAAAAACATCGCCTATGCCAGGCCCGGCTTTCGAGATTCTTAGGCGCGGCGGATCCAGGCTGCCATGTCGTCCGTTCGTCCAGCAAGAGCAAGAGGACGTCCGTGTCGGATAGCACTCCGGCACCGAATGAGCAATAGTTCTCGACCACGCAAGTGAGCCCTGATTGCGTATCCTGCGCTTGCGTCTCATGCCGCGCATGCCCAGGCTTGCCGGTACGCTCTGCTACGGAGACGTTGCCGCTGAGGACATCTCGAACCGACTACTCGCCGGTCAGGGGCGGACGATAGCCGAGAGCACGGGACAATCAATTTCCTTGCAAAGCGTTAGTGCTCCCTGTCGGGCGGGCAGGGGTGCGGAGTGTTATCCGTCTTAGGGATGGGTATCGAGAATGAGCGGAAAGAACACGGGAAGTACCACGGGCGTCCCACTCTACAGAGCAGACCGATTCATATAGCGAGGAGACCATAACCTCATGTCTGACAATGAAGATTCATCCAGGGCACTGCCCACCCAGCCGCTCACAAAAGACCAGAGGGTCATTCTGGTTCAATCACTGCTGGTGGACTGGAAGGTCCTCGAACACCTACACGAAAAAGGCGTTGTTGAGGAGCGTTTCGCCCTCCGCGCTCAGGCGCAGTGCTGCAAGCCGGACGGTGGAACATGTTGCGTGAACAAGCAGTAAATAACCGCACAGCGATTTCAAATTGGCAGTTGACAGGAGCATTCCTGAGCCCGCAGATGGAGTGCTACTTCCACAAGAAATTGCCCGACGTGCCCRCAGCGGAACTCCTAATACGCATCCAGGAGGCGCTGAAGTTCCTCAATTTGGCAACGTACTGCGAGGGGAACATCCCTGTATCCCAAGAGATAGATGATATCTGGCACCTTTGGATCCTAGAAACCAAGGAATATGCCAAGCTTTGCGCATCGCTGGAGGGCGGCGAATTTCTTCACCACTGTTCAAATACGTACGCACANATTGAGGACGTGGCGGCGGCAGCCGGAGTGTCCACGGCAACCGTGTGCCCGACGTGCCCGCAGCGGAACTCCTAATACGCATCCAGGAGGCGCTGAAGTTCCTCAATTTGGCAACGTACTGCGAGGGGAACATCCCTGTATCCCAAGAGATAGATGATATCTGGCACCTTTGGATCCTAGAAACTAAGGAATATGCCAAGCTTTGCGCATCGCTGGAGGGCGGCGAATTTCTTCACCACTGTTCAAATACGTACGCACAATGCGATCCGGCGATGATCACCGCTCCTGTAAATACCYTGGAGCAGGATGTAGCCATGCTCGGCAATTATGTACTGAACTACGGCCCATTCGGGACCGACCGCATCAAGTACTGGCTGCTGGCGGACCACCTCGTCAATAAATGTGGCATGACACCCAACCAGTTAAATGAGTGGCTGATCTCCGGCACAACTACGAAGGGGTCCGCCCCTCCGCTGTAACTAAGCGACACTCGCCAGCGGACCACCTCGTCAATAAATGTGGCATGACACCCAACCAGTTAAATGAGTGGCTGATCTCCGGCACAACTACGAAGGGGTCCGCCCCTCCGCTGTAACTAAGCGACACTCGCCAAAGTGAATGCAGCACGAGTCGGACCACACTATCGCCTTGGGAGCCGGGGGCGTCAACGCAGCCCCGTGGAAGGGTCGTTCACAAGTACATCGCTGATTGGTGCCATCCAGTTCGTGCCCCATTCCTGAAGGCTCTTTATGAGACGAGGACAGGAAATAAGTCTTTCCGTTTCCCAGGCAGCCAGCCGAATTTTGGGAAGCCCCTGAGTTCAATTCCTTGACTAAGTTCTGGTGATCAATCGGCCATGGTTTTCCTGACTTTCGTGGTCGGCGCTGCAGCCCCAGCAGAGCCGCCATTCCTAGAGCGGTTGCTGGTTGCCGCCGCGGGGCCAGCAGTAGGTGCATTGCTCGGCACCGGACTAATCGGTTTACTCGTGTGGAAGGTAACTGATCGTGTTCAAAGGCGGCGTGCGGAAACTCAACTGAAGCTGGAAGTCCTTACTGCCGCGTTCACAACCGCCGTCAGGTTTTACATGGAACTCAACAGGTTTAAGCGGTTGGATAGTGACAGTTTGGTGCCGGATGAGGAGAAGAAGAAGGCGCGAACGGCCCTCGACCAGCAGTACCTGAAGTGCCGAGCGGCCTCACTGGTCTTGGAGGCGAGACTAGAAGCCATCTTTGAAGCCGAGGATTCTGCCATCGATTTTAAGTCCCCGGATGCCAGCAAATTTCAGTCCAAGGTTCCGTCCACCGTATGGCACAGGATCGACGACCTGCAGACCGTGCGGTACATGAATTTGACCGGCCGGGCCACCGCCCAAACATACAAAACCAACGCCATGGGTTTCGAAGAGAAATGGCACTCGGGCCTCACTGAGGACGAATTGGACAAGGACGAGTTGCTAATCCCGACTTACCGTGGCGCGATGAAGACCCTCAAGGAACTGCTGCTGAGAACGAAAGTGGTCAAAATCCACAGACGGCGAAGATTGAACCGTCCCGGGAATCATGCCGCTGGCTTGGCCGGCAGATCGTCGACCGGTACTCCCTTGTCGTCACACAGATGAAGCGTGCGCTCCTTGCCGCTCTTCCATGCGATGATGCGTAGTTCCGCTTCATGTGCCTTACCCTCGTGCTGCCACGCCAGGCCTTCCCTGGTGTCGTTCTCAATCTCCTGCGCCGGGCTAATCGGGCGGTCGTCGTAGACCACTGACACATCTGGATACGACATGAGGTAAGGAGCCAGTGCAGCGGTGATCTGTCCCCTTGCTCCATCCGAATCAAGGCGGTTCAGGTTATCGCGGCCGGTTGCTTCAAATTTCGTCCCGGTGTCGTCGGTGGTCTCTACAGGCTCGGGACCGGTGAAGTCGTTGCGATCGGGCACGGTCGCGGTTGGCGGTTTCAGGCGGTCATTGCAACAGGAGTCCCTCGATCAGTTCGATCGGTTTTCTGAACTCTAGTCTCTTGCGTGGCCGGTCGTTGAGTTCCTGCGCGACCCAGTCGAGGTCTTCGGCGCTGTGGATGCTCAGGTCCGTGCCTTTCGGGAAGTACTGGCGCAGCAGGCCATTCGTGTTTTCGTTGATGCCGCGCTGCCAGGGTGAGTGCGGGTCGCAGAAGTAGATGTCGATGCCGGCGTCTATTTTCACGCTCTTCCAGTCCTGCATTTCGATGCCTTTGTCCCAGGTGAGGGAATGCCTCAGCGCCTCGGGGAGCGTCTTGATCTTGGCTGCCAGGGCGTCGCGCATTTGTTCTGCTTTGTATCCATCCGGCAGATGAACGAGCATCGTGTAGTTGGTGGTTCTCTCCACAAGGGTCCCGATCGCGGACTGGTTGCCTTTGCCGATGATGAGGTCGCCCTCCCAGTGCCCTGGCACCGCACGGTCCTGAACCTCCGGCGGGCGCTCGGAGATATTGATCATCCCGGGGATCCGGTTCTTCCGCTGGCCGGCCTTCCTGCAGGGCTGCCTGAGTGCACGTCCGGTGCGTAAACACGCGGCCAGATCACGGTTGAGTGCTCCACGGGACTGAACGTAGAGGGACTGATAAATGGTCTCAGGCGACACCCGCATCTCCGGCTCATCGGGAAACTCAACCTGCAGGCGTCCTGCGATCTGCTCAGGCGAGTACTTCTTTTTCAGGTCCTCTTCCACCTTCGCACGCAACACCGTGTTCGTGTGCAGTTTCGCCGGTTTCGGCCGCGAAGCACGCTCATACGCCAGCGCGTGAGCCGACGTCGCCCGGTAGGGCAACCCGGCCACCGAATTGCGCCGAAGCTCCCTGGACACAGTCGAGGCAGACCGGTCGATCACGGCCCCGATCCGGCGCAACGAATGCCCCTGGGCGCGCATCACCGCGATCTCTTCACGCTGGGCGAAGGTCAGGCAACGGCCCTTAAGATCCCGGCCGCGGCGGGGCCGGACACCTCCGGCCTCGGCCAGGACCCGGCGCCCGGTCCGCCTGCTCGTATTGAGCGGCACAACGGCGTCGGTGATGAAATCGCCGGCCTGCATCCCGGCCCAAAACAGCTGCAGAAGATCCGGTCTTACGTAAATTGAATACCTCGCCATGACAACACCCATCCGCTAAGTGTTGCAATCACCGCAAGAACCCAAGGTTTCCTCAAACGGGACTGCCAAACCGCCAATCGAAGCTGCGATTTAACCGCCAGACGGAGTTAACAGTCACAGATCGACCGAGGTGAGGGCGGTCTCGAGGCCATCGAGGATGAGTCGAATGCCGAACTCGAACTCGTGGCCGTAGGCGTATCCCGGCTGCAGAATGTGCTCAACCGCCATCCGGGTGAGGTATGGGAACGCCGTCATGTCCCGCTTCTCCATGATGCTCTCGGTCGCGGCAGCGATATCGCCGGACTCATCGAGGGGCAGAGAGGCCTCCTGCAGCGCGAACCCGTGCACGTAGCTGTCTACGAGGGACAACGCGTGGGCGGCCAGCGGAATCGAAAAACCGCCGGCCACCAGGCATCCGATCATTTCGTCATGAAATCTCATGGACGCCGGAGTGTTCCGCGCGTCCATCAGGCTGATTGCCCACGGATGCCGTGCGAGCACTGTTCGCGCCGACTCCGCACGTTCGCGCAGGGCCGTCTTCCACTCGGCGTCACTGCGCGCCAAGACCATCTCGCCAACGACGAGTTCGACCATGCCGTCGAGAATCTCGTCCTTGCTTTTCACGTGGTAGTACAGCGACATCGCCTCGATGCCGAGTTCACGGGCCAGCTTGCGCATGCTCAGCGACTCGATGCCGCCGGCATCGGCCAGCGCGACCGCTGCGCGTAGGGCCCGGTCGCGCGTGACGGGCGTCCGGGTCGTCTCGTTCGTTACTGCGGATGCCACGGGTCCTCGATCCTGTCGACTACTTTTCCTTCGGCTCTAGCCTCACCATACAGTGTATGGTACCTTCTGAGCACGACCTTACACCGTACGGTCACCTCCGGGTTCACAGAAGGGCACACGAAAATGACTGGTACACAGGTTTCGACCAAAACGACCATGCGGGCGATCGTGCAACACCGGTATGGCCGTGCAGATGCTCTGCACCTCGAGCACATCGACAAGCCGCTGATTGCGGACGGTGAGGTGCTGATCCGGGTGCGCGCGGCATCCGTCAATCACGCCGACTGGGTGTACGCGACCGGCCGCCCGCTGATTGCACGCCTGGCCTTTGGGCTGCGCGCGCCCAGGAACATTGTTCGCGGGAGGGACGTCGCCGGTCAGGTGGAAGCGGTCGGCGTCGGCGTGACCCGGCTGCGCGCGGGTGACGAGGTGTATGCCGAGGTCGAATCGGGAAGCTTCGCCGATTACGTTTGCGCCCCGGACAGCCGGGTGGCGCTCAAGCCGGCGAACCTCTCGTTCGAGCAGGCGGCCACGGTGCCTCTGGCCGCACGGACCGCCCTGCAGGCGCTGCGTGACGGCGGACGGCTCAAGGCAGGGCAGAAGGTCCTGATCAACGGGGCATCCGGCGGGGTGGGTACGTTCGCGGTGCAGATTGCCGCCGCGCTCGGAGCGGAGGTGACCGCGGTGTGCAGCCGCCGAAATGCCGACCTCGTGCGGTCACTCGGTGCCGATCACGTGATTGACTACGCCGAGCACGACTTCACGCGGGGCGCGCAACGCTACGACGTGATCCTCGACAACATCGGTAACCACACCCTCACCGCATGCCGACGCGCATTGACGCCCCACGGGACGCTTGTGCTCTCCAACGGCACCGGCGACCGGGTGCTCGGGCCCCTGCCCCGCATCCTGCGCGCGCTCCTGCTGTCGCGGTTCGTCGGTCAAAACCTGCGCACCTTCACGGCCACTCCCGGCACGGCCCACCTCGACCTGCTCCGTGAGCTCATCGAATCCGGCACGGTCACGCCGGCAATCGACCGCACCTACCCCCTCGCCGAGACCGCCGATGCCCTCCGCTATTTCGCCGAAGACCACGCGCAAGCCAAAATCGCCATCAATGTCTGAGCCCCGTCACACCCACACCCGCACGAAAGAAGAAGACCATGTCCACATCATTTCTTGGAGCCGGCCAGGCGCCGGCGCTGAGAAGTTCACGCAAAGCAACGTCCCGGCTGATCGGCGGGCTCTTCCTGGCGGGGTTCCTGGTCTACGGGGTTGGGGCCGCCCTGGTCGCCTCCGTGGTCGGCGCCCCCGACTTTCTCGCCTCGGTCGCCGTACAGCAGACCACCCTGGTGCTCGGCGCCTTCCTCATGTTGTTGAACGCGGTGGTGGATGTCGGCAAGGCGGTGCTGTTCTTTCCGATCATCGAGACTCGCGGTCGGCGAACCGCGCTGATCTATCTGGCCACGATGATTTTCGAGGTCGTGCTGCTGACGGTGGGTGTGCTGGCCGTGCTCATGATCGTGCCCATCGCCCAGCAGTCCGTTGCTGCCGGAGAGACGGGCGCAGAGTGGACCCAGTCCCTGGGCGCACTCGCCGTGGCGGGCAATGCCGTGGCCTACCAAGTCGCCATGATGGCGCTGGGAATCGGGTGCATCTTCGTGTTCGCCCTGTTGTTTCGCATCCGTCTACTGCCCCGATTCCTGTCGGTGTGGGGCATGGCCGGCTACGCGATCTTCGCCACGGGCGCCATCGCCGAGATCTTTGGCATCCACATCGGCCTCGTCCTGACTATCCCGGGCGGCCTGTTCGAAGTGGCGCTGGGTTTCTGGCTGATCATCAGGGGTTTCGAGCCGAAAGCCTACGACCAGGCGTCCTGAGCTGGGTTGCCCCGCAGTCACTTTGGCGCTCACACGAAAGGAGTTCGACGATGAATGAGATCCACGACCACACGATGTGCGCCTCGTGCGGTGTATCGGGTTGCTTTGGCAGCGTCCGTAACCTTGGCCAGCCGGTAGAGGCTATCGCCAAATTGCGCAGGGAAGCCATCATGCGGAGAACGTTTTCCGACCCAATCTGGCTAAGGGCTTCGGCGTACGTGACGTCGCGGGTCGAGTGGAGCCGGTTCTCGATGGTCCAGTGCTCGCGGATCATGTGTTCGGCGGGCGTGGACTGGCCTGACTGGTGGGCAAGGACTTTATCGTGTAGACGGTTTCCGTCCGCCGTTTCTTGTCCGTGAGAGCGCTGGTTCGTCGCAGGGTGACCTGCGCGGCGCGGGCAGCGTACGGGAAATGGATCCCGGTGTTGATGGTGAGGACCTTGATGCCGCGGATACCGACCAGGCCGTGGCCCCGGTCGCGTTGCCGGTCACCGACAGGGGACTTGGTTCAAGGGCAGGGAAATGAGCTGGCGGTGCAGGTTCTTCTGATTGCCCTTGACGCCGAGCGTATAGCGGGCCCCACGCCCATGCAGGTACTCGGCGTAGGAGCCCTGGGTGTGCAGGGCGTCGGCCGGGACGACCACCCCGGCCAGGTCCTCGATCCCGTCTAGAAGGGTAGTGAACATGGTGATTTCGTTGGTCTTGACGCCCACGTCCCCCTGGCCCAGGACTATGCGGACATGACAACGTTCCTTATGTGCATGTAGTGATCATCCAGATGTATGCCGATGTCTTCAAGAAACCCTAGGATGCCCTCCAGGGTTCCTTTCATGTCCGCCACGATACCTTTAAGCTGCTGCTCGATCTTGGCTTTAGCTATTGGATCAACAGCAAGTGCAAGCTGAGGGTATACAGCAGCCCAGATCGAGTAATGATTTTCCATCGCCTGTTCCAAGACCTTGATATGGCGAAGATTAGCTTCCGGAAGCTTCTGAAGATCCTTCGTAGTGATCCTCTGGTACTCATTGCCATGATCCCTCGAGACTAACGCATCACCTTCTTTCTCAATCTTAAGGCGATGCTCCTTCGGAACGGCAGGCTTAGTAGTCTTCGTCATGAAGCGTTCGACCTGATCTGCGATCTTATCGATCAGACCGACCGCAGAAGCAGCAGCACTTATGATTGTTACCGGGTCCATGCTTTCCTCCATTTGCGTTGAAACCAGTAAGAAAACTGAGGCAGGGTATATCCGCTCGAAGGTAAGTAGCCCTAACGATAAAGTATCGGCCTCGCTCGCACAGCCGTCAACGCGGCGGGGCAGGGGTTCAGGCCGATGCAAAGTTGTGGGCCGAGGTCGTGGTCGGGGATCGACACGCCCTGCCGGGGTGCTTTTTTAAAGTAGGGGAACTCCCGTTAAACAGGTGATTGTTCAAGATCGCTGCTTACCAGGAGTTCCTGCATGTCGTCTTTCCCCCATGACCGCCCTTGCCGACCAGCTGCAACACGCCGCAGGGGACGTTAAAGTCACTATCAGACAGGCCACGCTTCTGGAGGTTCTGGCAAGTGGGGCTGGGCATCCAGCCCCGCAGCTGACGTAATGGCCTGGCGTTTCGGTGCTGAGCCATCGAGCATGACACGGTGGATGCCGTTTGCCGCGTCGTGAGCATCAGCAGCGGACAGGGCCACGGCCTGCCGCTTCACGCAGATATTCTGGCAGTCAGGGTCCAGCGGGTGGTCATCCAACGGCATGGACCACTCGCACCTCAGAGCATCAGCCGCGGCTTGTTCGCACGTTAATTCTTCCGGGTTCTTCATGGCTGGGCGTTCACAGCTGCAGCCAGTACGGCCCGGGCCCTTGCACGCCTAGCTGTCCGGGGGCGCCACCCGCATGCGCGCGTGCTCCGCGCCGGTACCCGCAACCGGGGCATCTGGGAAATACCGGTGGACGGATGGCAGACCCAACCCCGGACCGGCACACAGTTCACCGGTGCCCTCGCCGGCAACGAAACCAAACGCTGGTTCACCTTCAACTGGCCCGCGACCTGGCATATCATCTGGACCATCATGCCGGTGACCCCCCGGCCCGGGTCGCCCCAAATCAGCTGGGCGGTCCAGATAGAGCGCGCCAACGCGGAATACGCAACCTACTGGATTACGGTCCGCAATCTCACCCCCGACCAGCTGACCTTCGAAGGCCGATACGCCGTATTGAGCCGATACTGAGCAGAAAGACAAGGGCATGTGGACCAACACCCAGTTCACCGGAACCCTCGGCCCGGGCGCCTCCGACCGATGGTTCACCTTCAACTGGCTCACCGCCTGGCATGTCGTGTGGTACGTCATGCCGATCTCACCGCAGGCCGGCAATCCCCAAGTGGACTGGGACGTAGCCGTCGAACGGGCAAACGCCACCCAGTGCACTTACTGGATCACGGTGAAGAACCTCACAAACCAGACCGTGAGCTTTGAAGCCCGCTACGCAGTCCTGACTTAAGGAGAGCACCGCTATGCGCATTGTGATCCAAATCGATACCGGAGACGAAACACCCACCGTCATCACCGATACCGGCGCGGCAACGATCCCCCCGTGGCCAACGGACGGCGCCCCTGCTGACCTGACCGCCTCGAGCGAGACAGCACTTGCAGGCGGCACCGGCGGCCCATACCGGCAGCAGCCCGTGCAGCCTTCCACTGCGGCCTCACCGGGTCTTCTGGCCAAGGCGTACGCCGCGGGCGGTGTGGACGGTGGTTCCGCTCCCAGTTCCCCTCTCCCGGACGACGCACCGCACCCCTTCACTACGGAAGCGCCGACCGCAACAATCCTCGGCAGCGACCTGTTCACAAGTGAACGACCTATTGAGTTGGCGGTAGATGTCTCTGGGGGACCAGCGCCCGACATGGACGGGGCCGTCACTGAAAAGACGGACTACGTCACCACGTGGACCGCATCTGATACGGCCGTCCAGGCACCTTCAGACAATCCCCAGCAGGCCGAAAACGAATCGGCGTCGGTCGAGAAAAAGCCTGACCGTAAGCGGAATAAGTAATTGCCGGACGATGCGCGGTTACCCGGGAACCACGTGTTGTGGAGGAGCGATGGGCTCGTCGGCGTGGCTCCGTCCCGCCGGTGATACTGATACCGGCCTAAGAGAGGATAACCGATCATGAAGAAACGCCTTAGATCAGTCTTCTGGTGGGAACTAGGCGGGGCCGCGTTGAGCGCAGGTCTCCTCCTGGCCACCCTTATCAACAAGGAATGGATTGAAACCGTCTTCGGAATCGACCCCGACGCCGGCAGTGGCGTCCTCGAATGGGCGATCGTCGCCGCACTTTCGGTTGTCACCCTGGGACTGCTGGCATCATCGCGCGTCGAGTGGCGCCGCTCCCAACCTGGATGAGGGCAAGGAGGCCAACTGGCCGCTGCAGCAGATTGAAGAATTTGTTCATTCGATCCCGAACTCGGAGGAAAAATGCCGTTAAAGGAATATGGCGTCTTGGCCGCCAGGGCCGTAGCACGCAGACGCGAAGGGGCCGTTGATACTCCGCATTACCAGATTCACCTGCAGGATCGTCAGGGTACCGATTACCGTGCAGCCGTGAACGTCATGTCCCAAGAGTCGCCGTCGGAATTGCTATATCTGGTGGACGACAGTTTCCAGCACCCCATCCTAGGTCTAATGCCTAGCACCACAGCAGGTTGGACCGCCTTGCCGTCACGGCCGGGCGGCCCCAATCTGGATTTTATACGGGGTAATCTCTTCGACCCGGCGCAGATGCGACTGCTGCCGCCAGACCTCCAGGGGCCCGACAACGATCTCGCGGACCTGCTGGACTATTACGTGCAGCGTGCGATCGGGGACGACGATGCCGTGCTTTACGTATTTGGGGAGCGTTTTGGACCGGAACCGGGTTTCCCGGATAAGGTTTTGATTTCGAGCCTGGCAATGGAGTTCATGACATTCACATGAACCAGGGCAACAGTGTCGCGTTCCGCAGAGACGACGGGGTCCGGCAGGACGGGGGCCTGCTGCTGCACTATCCCTCAGAATCCCGGTGGGTCGGCATCTTCCTCGCCTTCCAAAGCCAGGCGTGGCATACCGACGATGTTACGGGCCATGCCCTGGATGGTGCGGAACCGCGGCCTGCCCATGGGACCGGCGCGCTGCAGATCCTGGCCGCCATGGTCAATCCGGTAGGTACGGCATCGGAGGCGGAGAGCGTGTTGCTGATTAACGCGTCACCTGCGGCGCTCGACCTGACCGGATGGCACCTGGCGGACCGACTCAAGAATCTATGCCCCGTTCCTGGAGGTCAGCTCGCTCCAGGTGCGACCTTGCAGGTTCCGATGACCGACGGCGCCCAACTGGGAAACAACGGCGGTCAGATCACGCTTCTGGATGCCCTGGGACGGAAGGTACACGGAGTCTCATACACTCGGGACCAGGCAAGTCGGGAAGGGTGGACTGTTGTTTTCTGACACTGGATGGGTCCGTTCCACCGGCGGGACTGGACCGCTGCCGGTGCCACACACGATCCGACGCCAACGAACTCGACCGGAAAGCATCACTGATTGTTGACCACCGACTGATACAGCGGTCGGACAGTTCCCACGCACTTCGGTGACCGAATGTCATATGTCTACAGCCCGGACCTTGGCCAACGCATCGTCATATCCGTCTGATGACGTGGAGGAGGAGCTGCGGTGATCTACGAGCAAGGGCACGACAGGACGTCGCAATTGCAGACTTCCGCAGTATCGGGGTCGTGTGCCCGGCCAACTTACGACGCATGGGGACGAAGCAGACAATGAGAATCTACGGGGCGGAACAGCGGTCCAGCAGGCAGTTGGGGGGGTGCACGGTGACCGGATGGCCCCGCCCAGACGAACCGACCGGCAAAATCGAACTCGTTCTCAATCAGCAGAGCACTCTCGATGCGGATGGTGACCTCCGCGACGGATTATCCGCACGGTCGTTCGCCATGGTGACCACCTCTGGGTTGCAAACGACGAGACAACCAGTCTCGAACGGCTCACGCTTGAGACCGGCGACCGGGCAGGTGCGCACCACAGCTTTGATCTCACCAATTTCCTCGACCTGCCAGGGGACAAGGGGGAGATCGATATCGAAGGCCTGGATGTCGATGGGGAAATCCTTTGGCTTGTCGGGTCGCACAGTTCGGTCCGCAAGCAAATCAAAAGCGGACCTGAGCCGGCCGAGGCCCTGAGATCCCTGGCGACAGTCGAGGTCAGCCGGCGTCGACAGGTGCTCGCCAGGCTCTCGACCAGGACACTCCTTGCACCGGCAGGTGGCCGGGCGGGTGAGAAGCTGCTTCCTGTGTTCGGTGGTGGAAGTATGGAGGGCTTGTTGGATCTCCTGGCCGATGACCTCACCTTGGGCGGTTCTTATCGTCCTCCGCCGACACGACGTCATGGCCGATCCCAGGCAAGGACAACGGGATCGACTGCGAAGGCCTTGCCGTGCTGGGCGACCGTGTATTTATCGGCCTGCGGGGACCGGTGTTACGCGGGTGGGCGATGATTGTCGAGCTCAAGGTTGGCGATGGGTCAAACATCGAGCCGCAGCCCATCGGTCCAGGGAACCGTCGCTACCGGAAGCACTTTCTGGACCTGCGCGGCTTGGGCGTGCGGGATCTGTGCCGTCACGGGGACGACCTCCTCGTTTTGGCAGGACCCGCCATGGAGCTTGACGGCCGCACTGCGGTCTTTCGCTGGCGGGGTGCCCTGACGTCTCAAGAGGAGGCCGTCCTGCACACAGGGGAGCTGAGATGCGAATTCGACGTAGCGTTCGGAAAAGGCCAGGACCGTGCCGAAGGAATCACCGTGCTGGAGGATGGCAGAAAGGCCTTGGTGGTGTTTGACACGCCGGCTGACGAACGTAAACGCGGACACCATGGAGTCCGCGCCGATGTCTTCGATCTTAGAAAGTAAGGCTGTTGCAGGGGTCATCATGCCCGCGGTCACTCGATGGCATCAGAGACGTATGCCAGAGCCCGGGTACCTCGCGCTCGACATGTCGCCGCACTGCTTCCGCAACGCGAATCGGAGGACCCGAAGTTCGGCATCGACTGAAATCCACAGGGGAAGGGGCAACCGAGCGCTTCCCAGACGTTGAAGGCCGAAGCGGGCAGCCCACCAAGCGTGACAAGCCGGTAACGCCGTGGTAACGGAAGCTGGGCTTACTGAGGGTGGCACATCCATCTCCACATCAATTGAAGATACGTGAAAGGCAACACCAATGCGGGTCACCCTCAGCCCATGGCGCTACGATGGTCGCCACCATAACTGCGAACGTCCTTGTCCGGTTCCGTTGTCGCCGCAGGCTCTGGCCGAGCTCTACGCCCGGTATCAGGAGCTGATTAGATCGCGTCGTCTGCCTCCGAACATGACGTTCGAGCAGTACTACTCGGTCTGGCGGTCTGGACGGCGAGGAGAGAATTTTGTTGGCCTTGACGACGGTTCCATGACCGAAGGTCCCAGCACGGACAAGCAACTGATCGCGAGGCCGGGGAAGCAATTAAAGGGAACGATACGCACTCTCGTACTGTTGGTCGACTTCCCTGATTTGGAACATGATCCGAATCATGGCGAGGGTTATTATGACACGATGCTTTTCAGCAACGGACTGTTCCCCACCGGCAGCATGCGTGATTTCTACCGAAAGGTGAGCGGGTTCGATGCCGATTCCGACAGCGGCATAGACGTGCAGGGGGAGGTGCATGGCTGGCTCCGCCTGCCACGGCCGCTGAGCTTCTATGCGGGCGGAAATTCCGGCATGAACGATAGCTTTCCACGCAATGCCCAGGGGATGGCCCTGGACGCCGTGCAGGCAGCACTCGATGCGGGCGTTGAGTTCGACCCCAGCCTGGATGCTCTCGACGAGAACATTGTGACGGCACTCTTCGTTGTTCACGCAGGGCGCGGAGCCGAGCAGACAGGGTCACGAGACGATCTGTGGAGTCTGAAATGGGTTGTGCCCGGAGGCATCGGGGTAGGTGAGGGCCTTTCTGTTCGGACCTTCCTCACCGTTCCGGAAGACTGCATGGTCGGGGTCTGCGCGCATGAGTGGGGCCATTTGGCAGCGCGCTGGGCGGACTACTACGATACTGGCCGAGTAAAAGCCACCCAATCCAACGGCCTTGGCGACTACTGCCTGATGGCGTCCGGCTCGTGGGGAAACGGAGGGCTGACGCCGGCTTTCCCCAATGGCATGCTGCGCATGTTTCACGGTTGGCTTACGCCCCAGCTGGTTACGGAGACCACTCAGAACATCGTGCTCGAACCAGCCGCCGAGGGCGGTGGAATGCTGTTCATACGGAACGAAAATCGGATGAGTGAAACTCAGTACGTCGTCGTCGAATACCGGCGCCGGCACGGTCAGGACTCGTTCCTGCCGGACGAAGGAATCGCCGTCTACGTCGTCGATGAGGCGATCAACGATGTCAATAACGAAAAAGCGCTCGCCGTCGAACTCATTCAGGCGGACAACCGGCGCGATCTCGCAAAAATCTTCGGCCAGGGAAACAGGGGGGACGCGAGCGATCTTTATCCCTTCGGGGACAACAACTCGATCGGCAATACGACGGCCCCAGCCCTAAACCTTCCCGACGGTACCTGGTCGGGCGTCACGATCAATGTTTCCGGCACGCCCGGTGGCCCCGAGATGCAGGTGGACGTCACGGTCGAGTAAGGCGCTGATTCGCTTACGCACTCACAAACGGAAGTAATCAGAGACGGGCCCACATAGCATTTGAACCGCATTTCGTATGCTATTCGTCTCGGAAGGCAGCGATGATGGACATGGCGGAGTTTCGGGTGTCGACTTTCAACCTTGAGAACTTCGACGAGCCAGGCCCGGGAGTACGGCCGTCGTTGGCCGAACGGATCGAGCTGATGCGACCACAAATCGTCCGGCTTCGCACGAATCTTGCCTTTTTCAGGAGGTGAACGGCTAGGAGCGTCCAGGCCAGCCCCGGGCACTGGCGGCACTGGAACAGCTGTTGGCCGCCACTAACCTCGCTGGTGCCACCCTCGTCAGCACGCGGGAAGAGGACGGCGGTGTGTTCGACGAACGGAACCTGGTGATCGCCACCCGTCTGCCGGTGCTGGCAGTCGAGCAGCTGAGCAATGACTTGGTCGCAAAGCTCCAGTATCGGCGCCTCACCGGTATATATCAAGCTGTTTGTGACAGCGGGGTGGTTTGTTTGTTGTTGATCCCGGCTGTGGGAGGGGCTGCCGGTGCTGAGGGTTTGTGTCGGTATCGGTGCGGGTTGCGGGCGTAGCAGGCGTCGGGTGTTGCTTGCCGTTGCCTGCGGGTGTGCTCGACGAGTCCGTGGTGGACGGTGTCGGGTGTGTAGTAGTTCAGGCCGCTGTGGCGGTGGTTGGCGTTGTAGTCCGCGAAGTACGCCGCCATGTGTTCGCGGGCGGTGCTGCAGGTCCTGGAACCTTTGCGGGAAGTCGAGGTCGTATTTGACGGTCTTGAACAGGGATTCGGAGTACGGGTTGTCATCGGATACCCGGGGCCTTGAGTAGGACAGGGTGATGCCCAGGGCCCGGGCGAGGTCCAGGGTGGTGCCGGCCCGCATCGGCGCCCCGTTATCGGCGTGGAGCACAGCCGGGCGCTGCCTGTTGCCGGCCACGGCGTCCCGGATCAGTGCCGAGGCAAGGGCTGCGGTTTCGGTGTATTCAACCCGGTGCCCGACAACCTTGCGGGAGAACACGTCCAGCATCGTGTAGAGCCGGTAGGTGTGTTTGCCGGGGCCGTGGAGCATCGTGATGTCCCAGCTCCAGAGCTGGTTCGGGGCCGTGGCTTCCAGGACGGGTTTGGCCCGTTTGGGGCCGGTTCCGCTCCGTTGTGGCCGGCGGTCTCCGTTCTGTCCGTGTCGGGCCACGATCCGGTGGGCTGCGGCAATCGAGAAGGAGCAGTGCCCCGCGTCCAGCATCCGGTAGTAGGCCTGGGTGACCGAAAGGTTGCCGTAGTCCTCGGAATTGAGCAGTCCCATGAACTCTTCGGCTTCGGCCGTGGTGATCCGGTTCGGATAGGCCCTCTCGGTCTGCGGCACGGTGATCCCGGCCGGGGCAGGCGGGTTCAGGTGCCGGTACCAGGTGGTGCGGTGCAAGCCCACCAGGGCGCAGGCCTTCACCGCTGACCAGCCAGCCGTCACCAGTTTGCCGGCAAAGGTCAGGACGATGTCTTTCCAGGCTTTGGTATCAACCATTCCGGGCGTCCCGGCTCCGGTTCCTCCAGCTCCGGTTCCGTTGCCGCCGCGCTCTTGGCCATTGCATCCAAGAGCGCGGAAGCTTTTCCCAGAATGTCCACCGCGGCCTCGGACCGGGCCAGCTTGGCCTTGAGGATCTCGTTCTCCTTCAAAACCCGCTGCAGCTGTCGTTTGTCTCCGGCATTCAATCGCTGGTCCTCCTTGCTTGGATCCGCCACGGCAGGCAGTTCACCGGATTCGCGGGCGCGTGCCCATTCCCGGACCGTGGCAGCCCGGATTCCGATCGTCCTGGCCAAGGCCATCTTCGAGCCCCGCTCAAGACACTTTTCGTGCTCATCCAGAATCGCGTTTTTCTCGCCAACCGTGAAGTGACGATTCGATTGGCGGACAGGAATAACAAAATCCATCACGGACCTTCCCCACCCCGCGCACCGGCTCCAACCAACAGAGAACCTGTCACACAAGAGCCTGACACACAGGGTCACTGCACTCCCCCCGGATGCCGCCGCAGTCGAGATCGGAGTGGAACGCCCCATTCTGTACGTGCAATTGGATCTAGGCAACGGCCGGCGGCTGCACGCGATCAATGTGCACTTGAAATCCAAGATTCGAACAGACATCCCTGGACAGAAGATCGACAACTTCACTTGGCGAACTGCAGATGCCTGGGCGGAGGGAAGCTTCATCTCATCCATGAAGCGCATGTCTCAGGCACTGGAAGTGCGCCGACTCGTCGACAGGATCCTGGAGGCCGAACCGGCGGCCCGCATCATCGTCGCGGGCGACTTCAACGCCACGCCCGAAGAGGTGCCGGTCAAGACCATCCGCGGCGACGTCGAGGACACTGGCAACACTGAACTGGCCAGAAGGGATCTTGGTGCCGATCGAGCACACGCTTCCCGAGTCGGTCAGGTACACCCTCTTTCACCAAGGCCGTGGCCAGATGCTTGACCACATGCTTGTGACCCGAAACCTGCTGGAAGACTACCTGGGTTCGGAGATCCACAACGAAGTTCTCCACGACGAGTCCGCGGCCTTCGCCGTCGACCGCAAATACCCCGAATCCGACCACGCCCCAGTCGTCGCGACCTTCAGTCTTAAATAGTCGGCGGTTCTGGGAGCATGCCGTCGGAAGCTGCATAGCCGCTTCCTGGCCCATAACCAGCGCTTTAATGGGAGCCAGGCATCATCGCCGGAACCTTCCGGATGACCGATAGAGGAGGGTCTGCGAAGCGCCATATATGCCATTGGGCCTTCTGCTTCCGCAGCAATTTGCAGGCCTTCCTGGGCTTCGTCGACTAGCTGTTATGCGCAGCAGTGCGAAGCCCGCCGAGACCGTGTCCCGCCGTAGAGAACGGGGCTTGTATGGCCAGCGGCGTGGCCCAGGCGTCCTCGACGGAGATAAACCCGACCATAGTTTCCCGCCGCCAGCGAGGCGGTGCGGCCTAAGGCGGGGCGGCACGTTATCGGTGCGGATCAGGGCCAGCAGGAAGGTCCGGATGGGTGGGGCCCAAAGCGCAGTGTGCCCGGGCCCGATGGCCATTGTTTCGTCAGTCTAGGATGTATGGCCTGGATAATGAAGGGCGTTAGAGGATGTTGCCGATCATTGTGCGGGACGCCCATACGTACCACCCGCAAGGTCCGGGCTTCTCCTTCTCCGAGGAGCGGTGGCGCGGCCGACGACTGAACGTGATGTTGCGCAGTCCAAGGCTGGCCCTATCGATTCGGCAGGTTGCTCAGCCATTCGCTCACACGCGAGATGACCGCTTCGCGGCTGCCAGCGTACGTAATCACTGTCTCTGACGCTTCACCTGAGGTCGAAGTGAGCCGAGCCCGAAAAGGCTCTGCGTGCTCCGCTTCGTACCAAACGCTGATCACAAAAGTTGCCTCATGTCGTCCTACTTCCCCCTCGTTGGCCATCATAGAAGCCACAGCAGGCACCTCGCCTTCTCAAGATCGCTAATATATTCTCTGTCGCAGACGCCATCCCAAGATTCATCAAAAACTTCGGATAGATCGCTCTCAGTAATATGCTGGCCCATAAGTCTCAAGGTTCAGAGGTGGCTTCAATCAAGAAAAGCTCAAGATGATGAGCCTTTGGATCCGACCATCTTCGACTGGCAGTTCTGCGGGAAAACAGTAGGCCGCTGAATCCGGGCAAGAGTAGCGGATCCTGACGGACGTTGGCATGCGGTTCCTAAGACGGACACCACGCGGTGCACTTACGTTGTAACCTAAGGCATTGGCTTAAGTCTGGGACGTCAGACCGGCAACCGCACGGCTGTGACGTCCTGACTGGGGCTTGAAATAATAGCGGCTTCCATTTCCTTCTTCTTGGCGATGGGCTAATTTGATACTCAGGCCGGGAAAGCTGGAAGGAGATACAGAAGGTCTTCCTGAGACGCAGTAGGTTGTGTAGCCGTTGAAGGGAAGAACGGATATTAAGGTGCGATGGCCAATGTTGGCTGCCGCCGTATTGCATAAGCTGCAGCGGCCTCCCGAGAGTCTCGAGGTTGCGAGTATAGCCATGGGGGACTTGATGGTAAAGGACAAAGACGTCCGCTTTCAATTGAACCTTTTTCAACGCTGGCAATTACTGTGCGGGCAAACCGAAGTTCACGTTGCTTCCAGGCAACAGCGGTTAATTGCCGCTCTGGCACTTTTTGGTCCCCGGAACCGACATTACATGAGTGGCCTTTTGTGGCCGGATAGCCCGGAAGCCCGCGCTTTGGAAAGTCTGCGAGTAAGCATGCACTTGATATCACGCCAGACTCCTGGGCTGTTGGTGAATGGGGGGGCCGTTCTTTCCTTGGTTGACAGCCTGAGCGTGGATCTCCACCAATGCCTCGAACAGGTCCGGAATTGTGAACGTTCTGGGTCAAGCGCTGACGAAGATGATTGTCTATCCCATGTCCGGTGCGCCGACCTGCTGCCCGGCTGGTATGAAGACTGGGTAATCCTGGAGCAGAACCGACTGCGGAATTTGCGGTTGCGCGTGTTGGTGGGACATGCGCGACGATGGCTTGAGCAGGGGGAGGCTGAAAAAGCAGCCGACGCGGCCCGGAGCGCTCTCGAGCTTGAGCCCCTTCAGGAAAGCTGCGTGGGGCTCCTGATGCGTGCTGAACTTAAACAGGGAAACCGCGCCCGCGCCGTGAACACGTTCGAAAATTTCAAGGCCAGACTGACTGCGGAGCTGGGGGTGAGTCCCTCGCCCCACCTCACCCAGCTTGCGGCTGGCATTCGCGGATCGATAAGGCAGTGACCTAGCGGCTCGGGTACCTGCAAGTGAGGGTGGCGGCCGCGCAGCCTCCATCCACGCTTCTTGTTTGGCTTACAGACGCGGGCCTTGAATGTGCGTCGGCTTATTAGTGCCTCCGGCGGGTAACGAACAGCTGCGGCGGGAACTGAACTACGGTCTTGACCGTCAGTCCTGAGTTGGCTCACGGGTCGTGGCCTCGCGGTGGACCGACGCTCTGACCTGCGGTGATGTCAGCGGATCGGTGCTTTTTCACGCACTAACGGGTTTTGTTCTAGTGTCACCGGTGTGGCGTTCATCAGGAGGGTGCGGACGGCCTCGGGAGCGACGGCAGTACAGATCGCCGAGTATTTGCGCGGTCGTCAGCGGATCGTGGAGCACGTCGGCTCGGCGCATACGGAGGCCGAGCTCGGCATGCTGCTCCAGCGCGCCCGTGAGCTGCTGGACAACCCCGCCCAGGGCGTCCTCGAGCTCGGTGTCGAGCCCACGCCTCCGGTGAAAGGCCTGATTGTGCCTGCCGGACCGGGCTTGTTCGAGGCGGCCGGCGCGGCGATGCCAGCCGGTCGTGACGGTCCGGGACGCGTGATCGGGACGGACTCGCGGATCCTGTTCGAGGCGTTGTCCTGCGTGTTCACGGCGCTGGGGTTCGATGGCCTCGGCGACGAGGTGTTCCGGGACCTGGTGATCGCCCGGGTCGTGGAGCCGACATCACTGCTGGATGCCGGCAGGGTCCTGCGGGATCTGGGCCAGTCCCCGGCCAGCTACGCGACGATGAAGCGCACCCTGGGCCGGGCGGCTTCGGGCAAGTACCGCGATCGGATCGCGACCTGGTGCTTCCAGCACGCCAGCGCCGACGGGGACATCTCCCTTGTGCTCTACGACGTCACCACGCTCTACTTCGAGGCCGAGAAGGAAGACGAGCTGCGCAAGGTCGGCTACTCCAAGGAACGCCGCGTCGACCCGCAGATCGTTGTCGGTCTGCTCGTGGACCGGGGCGGGTTCCCGTTGGAGATCGGCTGCTTCGAAGGCAACAAGGCCGAGACCTCGACCATGATCCCGATTATCAAGCAGTTCCAGGCCCGCCACAGTCTGGCCGACATGGTCGTCGTGGCCGACGCCGGGATGCTCTCCGCGGGCAACCTGCGCGAGCTGGATGAGGCGAACCTGCGGTTCATCGTCGGCTCCCGGATGACGAAGGCCCCGACCGACCTGGCCTCCCACTTCCGCTGGCACGGCGACGCGTGCACCGACGGGCAGCTGAATGACACGATCACCCCCGGGACCGGCCACACCAAGGAGAACAACCCCGACCTGCGCGCCGAACCGGTCTGGGACCCCGCCACTCACTCGGGTTCATGGCGGACCGTGTGGGCCTACTCCCGCAAGAGGGCCGTCCGCGACGCCACCACCCTCACGGCCCAAGAGAACCGGGCGCGCGAGGTCATCGAGGGACAGAAAGCTGCCCGCACCCCACGCTTCGTCAAGACCGCCGGCGGGAAACGCAGCCTCGACGAGGCATCACTGACACGCGCCCGGCAACTGGCCGGCCTCAAGGGTTACGTCACGAACATCCCGGCAACAGCCATGGCCGCAACGGAAATCATCGGCTCCTACCACGACCTGTGGCACGTCGAGCAGTCCTTCCGGATGAGCAAGACAGACCTGCGGGCCAGGCCCATGTTCCACCGCACCCGCGACGCGATCGAGGCACACCTCACGATCGTGTTCACCGCGCTTGCCATCTCCAGAACAGTCCAGAACAAGACAGGACTCGCCGTGGTCAACGTCATCAAACAGCTCCGACCCCTCCGCTCGGCCACCATCGCCATCAACGGCACCACACAGAGATTCGACCCCGCCATCTCCACCGAACAGCAAACAATCCTCGAGGCCATCCACAGCTCAAAACTCACGCACTAAGCAAATGAGCCAAGTCAGGTCAGTTGCCGGTTGAAGTTGCGGGAGACCCGAAGGTGCCAGGGATCTTGGGCCCTGCCAAACTGTCCATTCGCTAACGGAGCTGGATGGGCTCAGCCGTCCTATACCGCCGGCAACATCAATGACACGAAGATGAGCCTGCCTGAGGGCACGACCGGCCAGCCAAGTCACGTCAAAGTTGCCCAACGGATAAGGGGTTGCGGCCCAGGCTTCCACAAGTCACCTGCGCAGTGGGGTAGACAGGGTATGTCCCGTCTTTTCGATCAAGGACGACCGAGTATCGCCTTTGTCGTCAAGGTTACGAGTTCAGATGGCCGGTTTGTACAGCCAATCGCACCATGCGCTACGGCCTCTGCAACGTGCTCAGGAGACCTTGAACTCGCGTAAATTACAAAAGGAGTCTGATCGTTGCGTTTCCGAATAGAGTCCAGGAGAGTATAGCCTGCGCGAGAATCAGGCGGCCGGCCCATATCGGAAATAATCAGGTCGTAAGAATCCACCTTGAGTCGCTTGAGGCATCCTCAGTACTTGTGCTGAGGTCGACAGCAATACCTAATTGCTGCATGGCCGACCGCTCGAAACGATTACCTTCCGGCCTGTCGTCGACCCAGAGCACTTTAGCCTCCGCGAGTCGCTGGAGCGACATTTCATCCGGAACAACCGAACTGAGCACCCCAACCGCCCTATCGGCCGTAATTTCCTCATCAGGCGCTTTTGCGCTGGCTGCACTGAGTGCGACCGCTGCACTCTTGAGTTGTATCTCGAGGCCCGCCGCCTTAACTAATGTCGCCTTTGCCAAAATGATACAACAGCATGCGCAACTGCGGTTCGAACAGAAACAGTGCATAGAGGAGTATTCCTGGCCATAAATCTCCACTGAGGAGACCACTTGAAGTGGACACAACGTTTGCCTGCTGCTCGCTGTGACCGAAAATGACCGGCACGGTGCTGAGGCCCAATGGGGTGAGAATCAGGAGGAGCCCTACGATTAGAAGCCACCTCGTCTTTGTGGGATGGTCTGTCATACCCTTATCCTCATAATCCGGTCTGTCATACCATGTCAGCAACCTCGTCTGGATCCAGCCAACCGGCGGCGACGTCCTGCATTGACCTCCCCTTGTCCAGACGACTGCCCGGTGTTTCTACCTGCGCTGACGAGGTCCCCTACAGGCGGAAGGGGGCAGGAGCTTTCTCCGGTCCAACGCGCGGGGGCAGTTGATTACCAGTACATGATTGCGGTCTGTCCGGATCCGCCGGCCCAGGTGAGACGTACGCGGATAACGTAGTGGCGGCCTTGGAACAGTTTGGCGGAGATGTTGGTGTTGCGGTCCTGCCCGCTGTCATCGTCGCCGGCGACGTACCGTTGCTCGCCATTGACTTCCTCAAACAGCACGAGTATGGCGTCGGCCGTGCCGAAGGTTCCGATCTGATATGTCCGTGATGCCGACGGCTCGAGCTTGAAGTCGGCTTGCTCACCCGATTTCAGCGACAACGTCCTGGTCTGGAACGGTTCGAGCGTGGGGAACGGGGCCGGCAAAGCGGGGTAGAAGCGTTTCACCCACTGCTTGTCGGTTTCGGAGAGTCCGCCGGCAGGGTTGAGGCCATCGTGGTATTTCGCGGGTTGCACGATGAGCCCTGCCGGGAACCAGTACTCCATGATCGAGTCCGGGTTCCAGTTGGAGCCTTCGACTTCGCCGGCATCGATTTTCCGCAGGACGTTTTGGCAGGTTTGGTCCCTGGACCAGTTGTTCGGATCGCCGCCAAAGTAGTCATAGACCTTCTGTTCGTCCCAGACAATGCCAGCGAAGGGGTTCTGGTGCTCGTGGGGAAGGCCGAGCGTGTGGCCGATCTCGTGAAGGGCCGTGGTGTGACCGTAGTCGTCAGTAAGGTCCCAACCGAAGTTCATAGTCGTCTCGGCCGTCCCAATCCCAAGGATGTCGCGACCAACATAGGACCAGGATCCGTCGGCCTGGTCGAACCCTATCCGTATCTCCGCTTCGCTTCGGTCAGTGATTTCGACGAATTCCAGGCCGACCGGCAGGTTCTTCCACTCGTTGAGGCGTCCCGAACTGCTTGGTGCTGTGATTCAGGACCGTCCGTCAGGGAGCAGTGCAGCACGGTGCCGTTGACCCATTTGGAGGCCATGACTCGTATGAGTTCCAGCCGGTTGGCCGGCAGCCCGGCGGGTAGCGCCCGGACCGTCCTGGGCTTCACGCTGCAATGCGGACGGGACATCACGTCATCCATTTTGATCGTCCTGAACGGGTCGATCCGCTGCTGATTCCGCAGTCATGTTGAGCCTGCTTGCGGGAAAAGTTAAACATCCGGGCTGTTATCCGGACGTTACTGACGGTCCCAAGGGAATTGGCGCCGACTTGGAGCGATGCATTCCACGAGCCGGAATTTTTCAAGCTGAGCGGTACCAAAGGGAGTTAGGCGGCTGATGGTTCTGTGATTTCCTGGGGCTGGTTGATCCACGCGGGTCCTGGGAGCGCGAGGATTTTGGGGTCGGTGGTTGTGGTGAAGCGTTCGGGGTGTTTCGCTCGGGCTGCAGCGAGCGTTGCTGAGCGCTCTGCGGCCACGCTCGCGGCGTGACCGTAGTGGACGTTCGCGGGGGTGTGGAACCCGATTCCGGAGTGCTGGTGGTGATGGTTGTACCAGTCCACGAAGCCGCTGATAAACGCCCCGGCGTCGTGGACTGAGGCGAAGCGTTCGGGGAATTCCGGACCGTATTTCAGGGTCTTGAACAGCGCCTCGCTGTAGGGATTGTCATTGGACACCCGGGGCCTGGAGTGGGACCTGGTGACCTCCAGGTCCGAGAGCAGCGCGGCCACCGTCGTCATGGACGTTCCCCGGTCCGCGTGCACAACCTGGGGGATGCCATGGATCCCAAAGATTCCCTTCATCATTTCCACCGCCAGGACTCCGGATTCGGTGGCGTGGACGTGCGCGCCGACGATGAACCTGGAATGGATATCGACCATCATGTAGCAGTCGAAATACTTGCCCTTGACCGGGCCGGCAAGTTTGGTGATATCCCAAGTGAACACCTGGCCCGGGGCCGCGGCGACCAGTTCAGGAACCGCCCGGGGCGGATGCTTGGCCAGCCGGCGGCGTTCCTTGACCTGCTTGTTCTCCTCCAGCACCCGGTAAAAAGTCGACAGCGACCCCAGATAGATCCCGTCATCCAACAGCTTCGTATAGACCTGCATGGGCGCCAGATCCACGAACTCCGGCGAGTTCAGCGCCGCGAGGATCCCGGCCCTTTCGGCGGTGCTGAGTTTGTTCTGCGGCACGACCGGCAGCTGGTCCCGCGGCGGGGCCGGTTTCCGGTTCGCGGTCGTCCTGGAAACACCGGTCAATGATGCTGCACGGCGCGTGGGGATCTTCAGTTCAAGCATCGACCGGTACGTGGCCATCAGCGTTTCCTGGACCGGGGCCCGTCCGGCATATCCTCTGAGGCGCTCTCTAAGAACGCCTGTAGTTTTCCCATCAGTTCCAGGGCTGCCTCGGTCTTCTGCAACCGGCTCTCACTCACCTCTAGCTGGCGGCGCAAACGCGCGTTCTCGGCCTGGTCCGCCGAGAGTTTCCCGATCGTTTCCCCGGCCTTCTTCCCGGCCAGGACCCCGGCGTCACGCAGCCGGCGCCACTCGGTCATCTGCGAGGAATACAGACCCTCCCGTCGCAGGAAAGCACCGCCCTCACTGTTCTCACACGCCTTCTCGTACGCGGTCAAAAACTCGAGCTTCTGGACGGGGGTGAACGACCGACGAGGCCGTGGTCCACCAGCCCGCGGCCCGGAACTACCACTGCTACTACTCACAGCACTATCTTGGCGTACTGCACTCAAAGCTGGACTGGACATGATTACTGGATTCCTGGTTCTCGCCCCACACGATCAAACGGACTTGCTACGAGCCCCTGGTACCGTTCCAGCCTGACAGGTAGGGAGCCCGCCGCTGCCAGGCTTCCTGCAGCCAAGAGAAGGGCGGTGCGGCACCGGGTTTGAAGGGAAGGCCGCAAGTCTCGCCAGCGTCGTATGGTTACAGCTGGGCGGCCCAGCCCATTATGTGGAACCTAACTCCTATGACCCAGTGCCAGCGTACCTACCTGCGGATGCGGGTCTTCTCCGACTTCACCGGACGATAGGACTACAGGATGGACGTGTGGATGCTGGAGTAAACCAGCATCGTGGCGCAACGCCGAGATGTAGGCACATTCCCCGGAAGCCGGGTTGCGTATGCGGCGGTCGAGGCGACACCCACGTCCGGTTCCAATGTGAAAGTTAATCGAATGTGCGGTTGGGCAAGTAAGACTATCCATGGCTCTACGGATCAGAGAACACTCATCTCGTCTGCGCGGACATATGGCGGCCTGAACCCATCTAGTTCGCGCCCAGGTTGACGGCCGAGAACCCGCTGCATCTGCAGGCCGGACACTGCCCCGCCACACCCGTGCGCACCCTTTGGTGACACTGTTGGAACCTTTGATGACACCATGATCCGCGAGGGGCAGCGAATAGCGTCCTGCGGCAGCGCGCCGCCGCCTGCAGGGTCCGGTAGAAAATCCGGCATCTGAGCCAAGTTGCGCTCAACGGCGGCGCTGCTTCCTGTCTTGATGAGCTACGTACTTTATAGCCAAAGAGTCGCTGGCACGATGCGACTGCCAGGTGGCATTGGAGGCAGAGGCAGGAGTGGAACTTGAGCCACTCCACGAAAGAGCGGTTGGACAGCCTAATTCGAGCTGAGCGGCTGAAGCGTAACAACGCCTCAGCACTATGGACCTTCCAGAAGTACGAAGCGCAGCTGAAGACGGACATGCAGGTTGCTTCACCACAAGCGATTCGAAGGCTTTGTTACGGATGTTCTGTGAGCGCTACGGAGCGGAATGAGAGACGCCTTTCCATGGCCGGGCCACCAGCCACCAGATGTCCCTGGTCGGGGCCATGCTGATACTTGGCAACGACAATGACGGGATTGGAGAGTCCCGCCGTACGGTTTCGGCGATCTTGCTCATGATCTTCGGATCTGTGCCTTTTAGCCGCCTGAGGAGCCAGGTTGGGCCGAGAGCCACTCACGTACAATACTTAGGACCTCGTCTGGATTTGCGCTGGCAGTTTTGTTGGTTTCACCCTCAGAACCCCGGCCATACATCACCCTGGCGCGGAATCCGGACACCTGGTCCGGCTCGTACCAGGTACGAATGACTAGCGTGCCCATGTGAGGCATTCCTGCGTCCGCCCCGTCCTGATCGGGTAATCCTGGCGAACGATCATCGCTTATCACGGCATTTCACCTTACTCTGCGTCTGCGGTCACCTGCAGGACAATCAACATCAACGAGTCTCCATGCCCCCGTATGCCTCATGTCCGCCAGCAAGGCTTTGCGGGGTCCGCCAAGGAAGACCCGAGCGCCGGCACGCCCGGGCAGCATGCTTGATTGTTTCTCTTTTCGACTCAGGCGATCACCAAGACATTTGTATGATCTCCTTAGAATCATCATGTGACAAATTTAGTCACATGATCACTGAATGGGCAAATCTATTCGAATTTAGTCAGATTACCGTTATTCCAATGGAACCTTCACGCCGTAGCACTTACGCCTCAGATTCACAGCCGCCTGTTCCGAGCAGGCGGGGCAGTCCCGTTGACGCCGACCGCTGCCTCCGGCGCTTATTGCTCAACTGCCGCGGACTTCATCAGTTCGCCAGGCTGTTCCGGGGCCGCGGCAGTGAAGGAGCAGTTGGGGCCGTGGGCCTCCAGCACTATGCCAGCGGCTTCGATCGACCCTGTACGGTCCTCAGCCAACGGCCGATCAAGGCTGAGGACCCAGTTACTTGTTTCGCCGGATTCAGACGGAGGAGTGGGCTTGCTGGCGTCCGGTTGCGTTCCCTCGGGGCCAGCGCTCCAAGCCATGTTGCCGCCCGCCATTGCCGCAGTCGTAGAGTTGCGGGCGGGCCGGGCAGGTGTCAACGACCACCCCCATTGCCCGCAAGTCGTCCAGCTCTTTCTCTTCAACGTTGCCGGTGATCAAGCTGGCTGTCACCTGCGCCTAATCGATCATTTTTTCACGCCGCCCGTTCGCCTTACCGCAGGGGGAGGCAATGACGCGTGTTCTTACCATGTCGGTTTTTTCATGTCCGGGCGATTTGTGCCCGTCGCCGTGCCTGCTCTGGCCACCGGACTAGGAAGTGACCACCTGGCGGCTTGCTGAACCGACGGCGGGCTCTAATGCCCGTGAAGGATGCGAAGACTGGACGCGGAACCGAACCGCGCTGGAGTTCATCGACACCTGCCCGGCCCGGCCCGGCAACTCAAAGAAGACCGGCGGCATGTTCTGGTACACCGTGACCGTTGACGATGGCCTGCCCTGTGACCGTGGGTTTCAGCCCGGTCCTGTTATTCGTTCATCCCAGCGCCCGATTCCTTCCCGCATATCAGCTGTCTTGAATCAGCAGGCCTTCGAGCAACTGCTGCCGGTTCTCGGCAGCAAAGCCGTGAGCATGCGCCACCAGCCACCGGGGAAAGCGGACATGTAACGGCACAGTAACGGCGGTGGTATTGACTGTCAGCGACCGGTAGCACTGGTCAATGAGGACTTATCGACATTGCACTCGGAAGTACAGCTAAACGGCGGCCCAGTAAGGAATCAACAGATGTATCTGACTGCAGGATGGCAAGGAGGAAACCCCCGATGAGCTGGTTTGGGTGGGAAAGTTTGGGCGGGGTACTGACCAGTGCCCCGGTGGCATCGTCCTGGGCATCCGGGAGGCTGGACACCTTTGCACGCGGCACGGATTCGGCGCTGTGGCACAAGTGGTTCCAGAACGGGTGGTCAGGCTGGGAGAGCCTGGGCGGAGTGCTCACGTCCGCTCCCTGCGCCGTTTCCTGGGGCAACGGCCGGATTGACGTGTTCGCACGCGGTACGGATTCGGCGCTGTGGCACAAGTGGTTCCAGAACGGTTGGTCGGGCTGGGAGAGCCTGGGCGGGGTGCTCACCTCGGGGCCCGCCGTTTCCAGCTGGGCTTCGGGACGGCTGGATGTGTTCGCACGGGGTACGGATTCGGCGCTGTGGCACAAGTGGTTCCAGAACGGCTGGTCGGGCTGGGAGAGCCTGGGCGGGGTGCTCACCTCCGCTCCCTGCGCCGTCTCCTGGGGCAATGGCCGGATTGACGTGTTCGCGCGCGGTACGGATTCGGCGCTGTGGCACAAGTGGTTCCAGAACGGCTGGTCGGGCTGGGAGAGCCTGGGCGGGGTGCTCACCTCGGGGCCAGCCGTTTCCAGCTGGGCTTCGGGACGCCTGGACGTGTTTGCCCGCGGTACGGATTCGGCGCTGTGGCACAAGTGGTTCCAGAATGGGTGGTCGGGCTGGGAGAGCTTGGGCGGGGTGCTCACCTCCGGCCCCGGTGCCGTCTCCTGGGGCCCGAACCGGATCGATATCTTCGCAACCGGGACCAACAGCGCCATGTGGCACCGTTGGTGGTCCGCGGTGCAGACCGTGCGGCTGCATGCAAAGATCCTCACAGCTCCCAACGTCGCCGTGAACACCTCAGTTCAGCGGATGCGCGAGGTCTACGCGACGGGGGGCATCGGGGTGGAATTGGCCTCCACCGAAAACCTGAACCTGCCAAGCCTTAACATTGTCGATGTGGGTGAGTGCGTACGGGGGCAGGCCACGGCGGAGCAGAATCAGCTTTTCGCCAACCGCAACAACGCCGGTGCCAACGACGTCGTGGTGTACTTCGTGCAGGCCACGGATCCGCCATTTAATGGTTGCGCAGCGCACCCGGCGGGACAGCCCGGCGCCGTCGTCGCCCAGGGAGCCACACAATGGACTTTGGGCCACGAGGTCGGCCACGTCCTGGGACTTAATCACGTAAACAATAACGACCGGCTCATGACGGGAAACGGCACTGCAAACATCACCAACCCGCCGCCGGATTTGATCGACACGGAGGTGGCAACCATGATCAGCAGCCCCTTCACCCAGGACATCTAGGAGGCCGTGATGAATGTATCCATGCAGGACGTGCTAAAGGTCCTGGAGCCCGAGGAGCCCCGTTACAGCGAAGCAGCAGCCCTTGGTCCGGAAAGCCTTCCCCACCTCCGGGCGCTGGTGGAGGGAGATGATGCCATGCTGGCGTCCAAGGCTGCCTATGCCGCCGGCCTCCTTGAGGGGGGCCAGGATGTCGTCTTGGCAGCAGCACACAGCGACGAGGCGATCATTCGCGCTGCTGCAGCTGGCGCAGCCAGAAACCTGCCCGCTGAATCTGCTGTCGCTGTCCTGGCGGACCTCGTCGGCGATACTGATGCAGGTGTTCGGAAGGTCGCCCGGTCGGCGATTCCGGAGAACGCACCTCAGGAACTCATCGAGAGGGTAGAGGCCGCCGCTCGATGGGAGGACGGCCCGACCCCACCCCGCGAGCAGCCAGGCGCGGGCCTGATGCCGGGAGAAACCCAGGTCCCCGGCAGGATGCCGGGCGAGGAAGCACCCAGGGACGATCAGGGGGCGGCGGGTTTGATGCCAGGGGAGGAACCACCTGTAAAGGATCAGAGGGGGACGGGTTTGATGCCGGGGGAGGAAGCACCCAGGGACGATCAGGGGGCGGCGGGTTTGATGCCGGGGGAGGAACTACCTGTAAAGGATCAGGGGGCGACGGGTTTGATGCCGGGCGAGACTCGATAATTCAATGTCGTGATCGGCGGTTGAAAGCGAACATTGTGCGAGCCGAGCTTGTCTCCGGCCCACAGTCATCCGCCTGGCCCTTTGGGTCTGCAGAGACAGCATCCCTGAACGGACCGGAGCGCTCAGCGACTGTCGAGGTTCACCATTGAGGTCTGTAGACGTCGCCCAAGTGGCCGATGCGACGGAAATATATGATGTGTTCCTCGGCATTGAGCGTGAACGGCACCGGTCTTGGAGTTCCGGTGGGAATCGACAGTTAGGGAATGGAGTTGGATGAGTGGGCTTCCTGGTCTCATTGCTGCGCTGCGGCGACTGCGCTGGGCGTGGCCGCATTCATCCGGGTCCTCTGGTGAACCCTCTGTCCGTGTCTCGACTCGACCTGGACGCTCTGCTTTCCTTTGACCGACGCAAGGGCCGAAACGTCAATGCCTCCCTTGTATCCGCTTTTGGGTTCGCTGTAAAGCGTGTAGTTGCATGCATGGTCCGCTCTGTTCCCGCAGCCGGTAAGACTGTAACGCGCAAGTAACGATCTATGAGGCTACATAGTGGACAGCAGCTTGCTTGACGACTTGGAACTAAGGGCGTCGCGAGATCGCTGTCGTTATTAAGCCATGGCCCTTGGAGGGTATGGCAACCTCAGCTCATCTCCTGACTGCTCCAGCTACAGGCCACGAATGTGTGGCAGAAGGGGACAGGGCAGTGGCCGGATCAAGGGATGACCGTGCTCGAGCCGACGGGTTCAGGGGAGCGCCACGAACACGAATCTGGGTTCAACACGTTGCGGTCGAAACCGATAAGTTGCAAATGCGCGTAGCTGCTGCTCGAGCGCGCGGCATGCTGACCGAACATGAGAAAGTCATAGCTGAAGGTGTATGGCGGTTTGCGGACAAGGCTCGCGCAGCCGCATTCAGAGATGATCCCATCCCTGGAAACATAGCCAACTGGTGGCGTGGAACTCTTGTAGAGGCCGCCTACCGTAACATGCACGCTGCCAGAGCTCAAATCATCGATCTTTATAGCAGCGAAGAACTGAGAGCTGAAATTCCGATGGTCGTTGCGCGTGCGAACGCCGCCCTGCACAGGGATGACCCACGGCGTATTTCGATTCCGGACCTGGAAGCTGAGCCCCTGGGGAGCCAACGGGCCCGCATGCGACGCATTGTGGGAGACAGCTACGAACAACTTGATCTCAAGCATGCACAATTGCGCAGTTTCCGCAATATCCTCCTTATTGTTGCCGGCTTCATCGTGGCTGGGGTGGTCGCGACCCTCATATTTGTAGCTCTGAATCCGCATTTGATGCCGTTTTGTTTCCCGCGGCAAATAACATTAAATACGAACCCTTCCCCTACCGCAGCAAGTGATCAGGCTTGTCCGACCAGTTCGGGCTTAGGAGCGCATCCCAGTGGCGCGGACGTCCTTGTTGTGGCGGTCTTAGGGGGACTTGGCGGTTCACTGGCTGCCACCTTGTCGATTCGCAACCTCAAAGGGACGTCCACTCCGTACGACGTGCCCGTCGCTTTGGCTTTTCTAAAAGTACCTTTAGGAGCCCTGACTGCCATGCTTGGGCTCATAGCAATACAGGGCAACTTCATCCCCGGTCTTTCGGCTCTGGACTCGCAAGGGCAGATTTTGGCCTATGCCGTCATATTCGGGTTCGCTCAACAGGCATTGACGCATTATTTGGACGCAAAGGCCCAGACGCTCGTTGAGGACTTGCCGGGAGGCGCGGGTAATGAGCCAACACCACCCGATACCTCGGGCACACTGAGTCGACCGCCAGGAACAACATAACGGTGACCGGCGCGACCATCAGGGAAGGTCGATGCGAAGGACATTGCGATCAAGCGGGTCCCAGGCAGCGGCCCGGTCGCCGATCGCAATTGCCGGCATGCACACCAAAGGATGCCGGAGTCGAGTACTGGAACAAGGATGCAAGCCAGAATGAAACAAATGCGGGCGGTAACTTTGCGGGTCGATGCTGATTATCCCGATTGGAATCTCCCGCCGGACAGATCGTCCATGCAAAAGTGCCCGGTGAGAGTGGCACCTGGAAGCTACGTGATATTCGTTCCTCGTAACGGTCGCCTCTTGGCTCGTCAATGCTCCTTGTCCATAGCTATGAATCTCTTCAGGCCGCGGCACATCTGATCCGGTGTTAACGCCAACCGAAAATAGGGCCATTAGCCCGGGGTTTTCATGGTGCGGCTGTTGATGGCGCGTGTTTAAGCAGGGAAAGGGTGCTCTGAACTGGGAAAATAGTGGTTGTCGAGACCTACATTTTGCCGAGTGAAGGAGC
>NZ_LMSB01000036.1 GCF_001428005.1 Arthrobacter sp. Soil736 | reverse complement strand
GGAACCCCGAACGCTTCACCACCACAGCCGACCCGAAGATCCTCGCCCTGCCCGGCACGACCTGGATCAACAAACCACTCGAGAAAACCAAGACAGACACGGAGCCAACGACCCACAAGAAACTAGCCGCCTAAACTCACGCTGGCCTCATTCACCTTGACAAGTTCCGGGTCGGCGAGCCTTGCATACGGATCCCCCATCTCTCGGAGCAACTCACGCCAAGGTGATGGAACCATCGTGAACGAGCTCGAGCAGATTGCCTTTCGTGACTGTCCAGCAGCGCACCACCTGGCACGCCATCGCTTCTGGAACACTCCTGCCCCTGCAAGCACGCACACACCGCGGACACACCATGACCCTGACGTTCTCGGCGGAACAACTCGAGGCTCTGCTCGGGATTACCATCGACCAGGCTGAGTGGGACGAGCCCGTACGGAGTGAGATTGAAGCAAAGATCGCGGACTGCGAGGAAAACATCCGGTTCCTCCGCCACCACACCTGGGCAGAGCTCCGTCTCCGTCCCGAATTCGTCCTTCAGGACCCTCAAGGGTCCCTGACGTTCGATCAGCTCATCCACGAGAAGGTTGCGTCACCTTTGATCGAAGAACTCGTACGACGCGGCTTCATCACTTCGCACTTTGCGCTCTACACATCCACTTACTACGGAACGCACCTCGGACCCGACGCCCTCGAGTACGTGCGCCGCTGCATCGAACCTGGCGAGCCTGACACTCGCTCAGGTTCTACGCCGGGGCGCCCCTCAAGTCCCGGGACGGGTACAACCTCGGGACTCTGTGCGTCCTCGACTACGAGCCCCGCGTCCTGGATGCCTCGGAAGCCGCAACGCTTCGGGACCTCGCCGAGGTGGTCATGAACGATCTCGAACTGCGCTTGGAAAGCCGGACCCCGCAGCCTTCCAGGTCTTCCTGAGCTGCCTTCCGACCCGCCTTCTGGCTTGCCGCGATAGCCGGAACCACGACGGCGGGAGGCTGGCGAACGCTGCCGGCCTCCCGCCGTCGTGGTTTTGACGCGGATTGTTTTTGACGCGGATTGCCGCTCAGCTGACTCCCCCGTTCCGGTCCCGCTCAGCCCAATGTTTCTCTAGGCTTCGGCAGGGAGGATGGGCAGTGTCCGCAAACGCTATTGGGGGGGACATGAATTTTTGTATTGCTATTGCCGGCCGAAATCATCCCAGGGCACGGCCGTGACCGTCCAGGACTTCCACGTCAATGACGGCTTCGTTCCCATGGACGACGGGTCGCTGGCTTACCACCAGGGATTCGGCGACCTCCGCACAGCGGTGACGGACCTCCTGCTGCGCCCTGCCGCGCCCGGAAAACACACCGTTGCCGTCGACTTTCTGCACCGGACTACCGGGCAGAGACTTGCCCCCCGCACCGTTACAGTCACTGCCGCCTGACCGGACGCTCCTGCTGTAAGGTCCGGTCACCAACAGCTCGGCGGCGGGAGGGCATCAACGATGCTGGCCTCCCGTCGTCGGGATTGGCCGTGTGCGAAGCGGTCCCCTGCCGGAAGCTGCGGCAGCCGGCATCGCCGCGCGGGCAGCGCCCGTGATTGACTCTCTCGGACCGCTTACCTGTCCCCGGACCGGCTGCTAGTGTGGCGAAATGGCAGCATCAATGGTTCGGCCCAGGGACGGCAAGATCATCGCGGGAGTCTGCGCAGCACTGGCAGACCGCTTCGGCATCTCCAGGACGCTTGTCCGCATCGGCTTCGTGCTCTTCGGAGTGTTTGGCGTCGGAGAACTCGTCTACATCGCGTTGTGGATCATCATTCCCAAAGCCCCATAGCTCAAGTTCCCCCGGGGATGAGTCCGGCTACCCGCCAACGTGGTGGATGGTGAACGCGGTGAGGAAGCCCACCGCCGCCACCAGGCCGGTGAGATTGTGGTGCTCCTCGGGCGATCCCTCCCCACACGCCGAAGACGTACTTGGCGCTGCGGCCCGCCTTCTTCATTCCGGCCGTGCTGGACAGGCCTTCCGGGACGTTGGAGATGAAGACCGCTGCGAGCATCGCCGGGCTGACGGTCCCGGCGGTGATCAGGCCAAGGCCCAGGACCACTGACTCG
This sequence comes from Arthrobacter sp. Soil736, assembly GCF_001428005.1. GTDB lineage: Bacteria > Actinomycetota > Actinomycetes > Actinomycetales > Micrococcaceae > Arthrobacter. The sequence goes on along the minus strand of NZ_LMSB01000036.1, from coordinate 32,730 downwards.
GGGATTCCATCGAGGAGGGCCCCGACGGCGATGGCCGTGCCGCTGCCCCCGGATCCTCCTTTTCGGAGGGCTGCTGATCCTTGGACCGTTTCCGGTGCTTCGCTCCGGAGCGCGCCAGCCACGCGTTGGCGCCTTCACCCCGGCAGAACGCCAGGGTGCGGCTGCGCCCGGTCCCGGACCATGAGCATTCTTGCAGACAGGAATGCGCGGCCCGCGGCGGCTGGCCGATGGGCCTTAGCGCGGGAATCGAGTTGTGCAGCCGCGGCGGGTTACTTGGCGGACCAGATCCTCCGCCAGCCTGCCGTGATCGAAGCCCAGACACCCCACGCGGCGGCCACCGCCAGCGCCAGTTCCACTGCGCCGGTTCCTACCTGGCCCGCGGCGAACGACTGGATCGAGAGGCCGGTAAGGGCGGACAGAAAAAAGGCGGCAAGAAGTCCCGCTGCCAACAGTGCGAAGCCGGACTTTGCGCGGGACTTCACATCGGACTGGACCCCTTGACGGTCCGCCGGCTGTGCAGGTGCCGGGTCCGGAGGGGTTTCCGACCGGTGCGCCGGCTGTGCAGGTGCCGGGCCCGGAGGGGTTTCCGGCCCAGGCTCCGCCTGCGAGGGCTCTTGTTCGGCCCGCGCCGCCGGCTCCGGCGCAGTTTGTGCCTCCACGGAAGGCGCCGGGCGGGGAGTTACGACGGCGTCAGGCCCTACACCTTCGGCCGATTCACCGCCGGGTTCATCACCCTCCGCATCGGCTGTCTCATCGCGGACTCGCCGGCCCGGGCGCCGCTGTCCGATCGAAGCGGCCGGCGCACCCCAGATCTCGGCCAGGCTGGCGAACTGGCGCATGGCGGCGATTGTCAGGACCACGTTGGCGCAGGCCAGGGCATTCGTGCCGGGCTCGTGATGGTGGACGGGCGGGAGCTTCAATGCCTCCAGGACGTCGTTCAGGCGATGCTTCGGCAGCTCCAGCTGGGCCCGGGCCAGCTCCTGGGCACAGTAGAAATCCTTGGCCGGCAGGTCCAGCCGCAGGTGTTCGGTGGCTTGCCGCATGACCGAGGCGTCATACGGGGCGCCGTATGCGACCAGCTGGTCCTCGCAGGCAAACTGCAGGATTCCCTCTATGGACATCTCCCAGTCCGCCGCGTGCACAACGTCGCGTTCCCTGATGCCGTGGACTTCGACGTTGATGGGATCGAAGTGGTCAATGCCTGGCGGTGGTTTGATGAGCCAGGACGCTTTGTCCACGACGCGTCCGTCCCGGACCTTCACCAAGCCCACGGCGCACACCGACCCGCGGTTGCTGTTCGCGGTTTCAAAGTCGATGGCGGTAAAGCCGATCCCTGCCATGGATGTCTCCCCCAGGCGCGCTAAATGGGCGGTAGGCACCGCTGCTTGGCCTGTCCGCTGACGGTTCATTCTTGCAGACTAAATGCCAGATTATAGTCATGCAGGGATTGTGGAACGCGGCGGGATGGTCGGAAGTCCGCGTAAGAACGGCGGCCGACGCCCCGCGTCAGCGTTCGAGCACAGTCTTGAGGTTGCGGACAAAGACCCTGTTCCGGCGCGGCACCATGAATGCCATGGCCGGGGCCATCAGCGCGCCCAGCCCGCGGGGCCGCATTTCCACGCTTCGGGTGAACCGGGTACCCTCCGGCACGGGCTCGACCGCGTAGGTGATCAGGGGCCGGAGGCCGGCGAAGTCCCCGCGGTACACCACCCGCTCCCCCTGCGAGACCTCCAGCGCCGTGAACGTGCCCTGTGTCCTGCCCATGAACGGCTTGAACCGCAGGGGGTACGCCGTCCCGACGGCGGGCACGTGATCCGTGGCAGGGTCCACCGAGTCAATGTCGACGTGCCAGGTGGGTTCATTGCGCAGATCCGCGACGTAGGCGAAGACCTCTTCCGGCGTCCGCCTGATGATCACGCTTTCAGCAGATTTGATCACGGCTCCTCCTCCGCCCGCCACGTCAACCAAGCCATCCGCCGGACGTCCAGGACGTGCGGCAACAAGCCGATTTGTGGCTCTCAGTTTACGCTTCGGGGCGCCGTCTGCGAACTGCGCCGTCTTCGCTCCGGGACCCAAGCAACTACCCGTTGACACCCCACCGGGAGCGGAGTACCACGGGGCTTAGACGGTCCAATCCCGGGCCGTCTCTGGTTTGTTCCGAAAGCCTTTAGGAGCATCACATGCCTGTCGCTGTCATCCAGGATTTCCCCGGCGGAACACTCGAGCAATACAACCAAGTCGTCGAAAAGATGGGCTTCGCGCCCGGCGGACCCGGCGCCCCGGGCGGGCTCTTTCACTGGGTCACCGCCACCGACAACGGCATCCGCGTCACTGACGTCTGGCGGAGCCGGGAAGACTTCGATGCATTTACCCAAGAGAAAACGGGCCCCATCGTCGCCGAGGTCGGCATCCCAGGCCCCCCGGAGATCACCTTCTGCGACGTGCACAACTACCTGACTGCAGGCCCCGAGGCTTAAGCCACACAGCGCCACATCAGCGGCGCCAGTTCCAAGGAGAACCGTCATGGCCTTTTCACTCGTCCTGCACCGCGTTGCCGACTACGATGCCTGGCGCACGGTTTACGATTCCGTCGCCGAAGCGGAAAAGGACGCCGGCGTCACCGACCAGTCCGTACACCGGATGGCTGACGATCCGGACAACGTCCTGGTCATCCACCATTTCAACACCGTGGCCGCAGCCAAGGCCTTCTTTGACAATCCCGACCTGAAAGACGCCATGCAAAGGGCCGGCGTCCAGGGAGAACCGAGGATTGAATTCTTCGAATAAACGGCCCGACCGCGGGTGGTTGGCAATGGCTGCCGGCCACCCGCCGTCGCGATCCGCCGGCTGAGCCTGCCGAAACCGGGGGTGGTCCCCGATCTCGACAAGCTCGGTCAGCGCTCCGGGTGCAGGTCCTTGCTCCAGAGCACGGTGCCGTTGGCATTGCGGAGGCTGACGGTGAAGACGTCGTCCTCGCCGAGGTCGACGTGGCCGAAGTACTGGCTCTCCCTGTTGCGCGGGGACTGGTTGGCGTAGGCGCCGGCCTTGAAGAAGGCCACCTCCGGGCCGAAGGTGCCGTCCATCTGGCTGGGGCCGAACGTTCCGGCGTTGATGGGGCCGGCCACGAATTCCCAGAAGGGGTCGAAGTCCTGGAAGGCGGCCCGCTCCGGCGAGTACTGGTGGGCGGCGCAGTAGTGGACGTCGGCCGTAAGCCAGACCACGTTTTTAACCCGGTTGCGCTTGAACGCGGACAGCACCCCGGCGATCTCGAGCTCCTTGCCCAAGGGGGCGCCGGCGTCGCGGTTTGAGAGGGACTCCTGGTTGACGGGGCCGTCCGGCACGATGATGCCCAGCGGGAGGTCGGCGGAGATGACCTTCCAGGTGGCCCTGGATTTGCTGACTTCCGTGATCAGCCAGCGCGCCTGTTCCTCGCCGAGGATGTGGGTCAGGCCCGCTTCCTTGCCGTCCGTGTTGGGGTCCTTGAAGGTGCGCATGTCCAGGCAGAAGACGTCCAGCTGCGGGCCGCGGGAGATCTTGCGGTAGATGCGGGCGGGCTCGAAGCCGGTGGTGCCGTCGCTCAGCTGGGCGATCGGCTGGTACTCCTGCCAGGCCTGGCGGCCGCGGGCGGCCAGCACGTCCACGCGGCGTTCTGTGTAGCGGGTGTCGGTGATGACCTGGCCGGGGTACCAGTTGTTGTGGGTTTCGTGGTCGTCCCACTGGGCGATCACCGGCACCTCGGCATAGAGCGCGCGGATGTTCTTGTCCATCATGTTGTAGCGGTGCCGGCCGCGGAACTCGTCGAGCGTCTCGGCCACCTTGGACACCTCCTCGGTGACGAGGTTGCGCCAGATCTGCCCGTCCGGCTCGGTGACCTGCGCGGCGATGGGGCCGTCGGCGTAGATGGTGTCGCCGGAGTGGATGAAGAAGTCCGGCTTCGTGGCGTGCATGGCCGCGTAGCCGCGCATGCCGCCGATCTCCTCGTTGATGCCCCAGCCCTGGCCGGCGGTGTCGCCGGTCCAGACGAAGCTCTGCCGGCGGGGTGTCCGGCTGCTGCTGAGCGTGCCGGGGGCCGTGCTGAAGGAGCCGCGGGCAGTTTCGCCGGCGTGGCCCTCGGGGTCCTCGAAGTGCATGGTCAGCGCGAACCGCGTGCCGGCCGGGAGGTCGCGGGCGTTGATCTTGGACGTGAAGTCGGTGGCCTCGCTGGCGGCGGTCCCCCGAAGCACCCGCCGGAAGGCGCGGCCGCCGCGGAGCGGGGACCCGTCGTCGTCGACCGCCAGCAGGCCAGCCACCAGCCGGCCGGGGCCCGACGCGCGGGACCACAGGACGCCGGAATCGGCGGTGACATCGCCGGTGGCGATGCCGGAGGGAAGGGTCAGGCGGTTGCGGACCAGCGCGACGCCGGAGGGCCGGGCGGCGTGGGCGGGCGCAACGAATGAGGGGGCGACGGCGGCAGCACCGGCAGCGGCGATGGCACCTTTGAGGATGTTTCGGCGGGTGAAAGGAGTCATGCTGCCATCCTTGACCGGCGGCGTGAACCGGCGGCGACAGCGATGTGAACGCCCGCGTTACGTCTGGTTTCCCGCTGGCCCCTCGAATCGCCCGTGAACTGGTCCGGATCGGTTTCAGGTGCCTCGCCGGTTGTTTTTCGGGTCGACGCCGAACAGCGGCAGTACCACTTGGTCCACAACCCCAACCAGGAAGTCATCGTCGATCGGTCCGGAACCGAAGATGAACCGTTGCCGCAATAGGGCGGGACCGGCCTCGATCCTGAAGTCGGTCACGAGGTCCGGATCGCATTCGCCCCGATTGACCGCGTTGGCAAGGATTTCGCGCATCATCCTGCCGGCGTTTCCGCGCGCGAATTCGCGGACCTCGGCGGCAACCTCGGGGTTCTGCAAGGCCTCACCCAGCACTCCACGCATGGCCTGACCCACTATCCCTTCCAGCTGCCGAGCCCCTTGCCGCATGACGGTCAGGGTATCCAGGCGCAGGCTGCCGGTATTCGGGACGGCGTCGGGGCCGGGCATCGCCTCGTAGGCGGCGTCCAGCACCAGGGCGGCGCGGCCGGGCCAGCGACGGTAGAGCGAGGCTTTGCTGGCGCGCGCGCGTTCGGCGACGCGGTCCATGGTCAGGGCGGAGTAGCCGGATTCAGCGATCTCGGCCAGGACGGCATCGAAGATCGCCCTGCTCAGCACCGCACCGCGTCGGCGCGGCAGCTTTCGGTGGTCCGGGCCCGGCACCACGGTCATGCCGATGGCTCCGCATCAGCCGCAGTGACCCGGCCGCGGGTGCCGTCCACAAGAACCAACTGGCCGTCCTGCAAGGCACTGGTGCCCGACCCGGTGCCCATGACGGCGGGGATCCCGTATTCCCGGGCGACGATGGCGGCATGGGAAGCAATCCCGCCGGCGTCCACCACAACGGCGGCTGCGCGCTGGAACAGTGGCGTCCAGGAGGGATTGGTATAGGGGCAGACAAGGATCTCGCCGCTGCGGAGCAACCCGAATTCGTCCGGCCCCCGGATGATCCGTACCGTTCCGGTGGCCTGGCCACGGCTGGCCGGCACGCCGGAAACCAGGGCGCCCGGTCTCCGGTGTCCGTTTGCGAACAGCGAGGCCGTATCCAGCAGCGGAATACCCTCCAGTTCCCGCCGTTTCGCGGCCCTGGCCAACACCAGACGGCGGTAGCGTTCCCGCTCTGCGGCCGGCAGTGCGCCGCCGTCGTCCATTCCCGCCAGTTCTTCAAAGCGCAGGTGATTTACATCGGCTGGATCCGCCAGCACCCCGGCCTCGCACAGCCTTCGGCCCAGATCCGACAGCGCGCGGCGCAGCGGCGGCAGCACCATGGTGGCGTAGAAGTGGCTGTCCTCGCGGAAGGCCGTCCCGGCCTTGGCGGCGTCGACGGCGGACAGCAGGTGCCGGTGCACGGCTGTGATTCGCAGGGCAGGATGTCGCTTAAGTTCCGCAAGTGCCTGGCCGGTTTGGTCTGCGGCCGGTCGCCGCTCGCCCATCATCGACGTGATCAGCCCGAGAACCACTTCGGGGGCATCGGACCAAGTTGGTGAACTGCTCATCACCACGCTGACGGTTTCGCGGTGCCCGTATTCGGCCAGGAATGCCCGGAAACGTGCGTGGAACTCCTTGAATTCCGGGTCGTGTTCCACGCGGGCCAGCAGTTCGCCCGGCGCCAGCCCGATGAAGGCCCGCGCCAGCCCGTCATGGGACCGGACCCGATCCGCCAGGTCCTCGAGCGCCCGGTTCGCTTGGCTGGTGCGCGTTTCCGCACCTGCGATGAGTGCCGGGCCAAGGTGCCGCTTGCCGAGCAGCAGCAGCATCAGGCGCAGCTTCAGCTGCGGAACAAAGGCTCCCGGCAGGTATGAGATCCGCAGCTCGGTGATCCCGCGCATCGTGGCGTAGGCGTCCTCCGCGAAAACAACGACCCCTCGCCAGGACATGGACCGCGGATCCTGCCCTGCGAGCCGCCGGACGTTCTCCAGGAACGTGGCGAACCTGCTGTCCTCGGTCCAACGGGCCGGATTGAACCGGCGGGCACGGCGCGCCACGGAAAGCGGGGCGCCGAGGGTGCGCAGCGTGGGGCGCGGAACCGGCGGAACCAGCCGGATCACCACGCCGTCTTCCTCCGGCAGGAGCTCCTTCACCGACGGGAAGATGACCCCGACGCTGCCGGCCATGCCGTGGAGCATGGCCAGGATTCCACGCTGCATCCAGCCCGACACATCCAGGGGATAGGGACGATCCTGGAACATCTCCACGAAGAACGGACCCACGAACTTCTGGAACGGGTTGAGCCGCATTGGCTGCGGCGGCAGGGCCGTCATCGGCCGGGCCTGGAGCACGTACAGGCGCCTGCCGGCGATGGCCCATTCCATGTCCTGCGGCCGGCCGAAATGCTCTTGGGCCCGCAGTGCCAGCCGCGCCAGTTCCACCAACTGCTCTTCGCCGAGGGTCGTCCGTGGGCTGCCCGTGCCGGCGCTCTCCTCCGTGCCCCCGCCTGCCAGGGCGCGGATGACAACCTCATGGGCGCCCGGGGTGAACCTTCGCGTCCGGCCCGCGCTGTCCAGCACATAGTGCTCCGGCGTGACGCGTCCGGAAACCACAGCCTCGCCCAGGCCGGGACTGGCGTCGACCACAATTTCGCCGCGTTCTCCCGTCACCGGGTTCGCGCTGAACAAGACTCCGGCGGTGTCCGCCGGCACCATGTCCTGAACGACGACGGCGATGGAAACCTCCCGCGGGTCGATCCGCAGACGCTGTCGGTAGGCGATGGCGCGGTCCGTCCACAGCGAGGCCCAACAATCCACCACGGCCCGGATGACCGCCTGCTCGCCGACGATATTCAGGAACGTGTCCTGTTGCCCGGCAAACGCGGCACCTGGCAGGTCTTCGGAGGTGGCACTGGAACGCACGGCCACCGGGCCGCCGCCCAAGGCTCCGTAGGCCGTCGCGATGTCCGCGCTGACGCGCGCCGGTATTTGCGCTTCGGTAAACAGGGCCCGGATCCGTGTTCCGGCGTCTTCCACTTCCAGCAACCTTCCCAGCTCGGCGCCCAGACTGGTTTCCGCCAGCAGGGTGGCGTAAGCCGCGGTGGTGACGACGAAGCCCGCAGGAACCGGGAAACCGTGGCGCACCAGTTCGCCGAGATTTGCGCCCTTCCCGCCGGCCGACGCCAGGTCCGCGGCGTCGAAGTCGGCGAGCGCACCCGTAAACTTCTCAGTCATCCGAGCCTCCTTGGGGAGGGGGGCTGGGGTTGGAGTGGCCCTGGCCGGCGTCGGAATGCGCCGTGGTGCGCAGTTCCCGTTCCGGCAGGGAAAGAGTCAGCACAAAGGCAATCGCGAGCACGATCGCCGCGTAGCCGAAGGCAGGCGGCAGCGCCTGACCGAAGGCCACGGCCACGGCGGAGCGGTCCGCCTCCGGCAGCTCAGCCAGCATTTTCGGGGTGAGCGCATTGATCCTGTCGCCGAGTTGAACTGCCAGTCCCGCGGGGATCGCAGCGGCGAAGCGCACGGTGATGAGCGATCCCAGCACGGCCACGCCAACGGAGCTGCCCACCTGCCGCAGGAACGTCACGGCGGAGGTGGCGGCACCGAGATCGCGCAGTTCCACGGAATTCTGCACCACAAGCACCATGACCTGCATTACCAGGCCGATCCCCAGTCCCAGCAGCAGCATGGCCACCAGGACCAGCAAGAGGCTGCTCGTCGAATCCAAGGTGCTGAACAGCCACATCCCGGGCGCCGCCAGCAGCGTCCCGGCGATCGGGTACTGCTTGTAGCGCCCGGTGCGCGTAATCAGCAGCCCGGAGGCCGCCATTGTCAGCAGAATGCTCGCTACCAGGGCTATCAGCATGGCTCCGGACGCTGTGGCGGTCAGACCCATCCCGACCTGCAGGAAGGCTGGCAGGTAGCTGACGGCCGCGAACATGGCGAAACCGAGGAGGAAGCTGATCGCAGTCGGAATCGTGAAGGCCGGGTCGCGGAACAGGGCCAAGGGGACGATCGGATCGGCGGCCAGGCGCGCCGTCAGGAGCCAGCCTGCCAGCGACGCCGCAGCCGCCACTGCGAGGACCGGAACCAGCCATGGGGGACCGGCATAATTGCCGACGCTGCATAGCAGGATGATCGACACGATGGCCAGGCTCAGCAGTGCCGCCCCGCCGTAGTCGATGCGCCGGCCCCGCGGTGGCGCCGGCAGGTGCAGGGCCAGCGAAACAACGGCGAGGGCCGCGAGCCCAACCGGCACGTAGCCGTAGAAGATCCACCGCCAGGACAGTCTGTCCACCACCGCCCCGCCGGCCAGGGGACCTACGACAGCCGCCACGATGTAGGCCACTCCGATGATGCCGAGGAATCTCCCGCGCTCCCGCGGGCTGACGAGTTCCCCGATGATGGCCTGGGCTCCGATCATCAGACCGCCGCCGCCAATCCCCTGCAGAGCACGGAAGGCGATGAGTTCGGGAACCGACTGCGCCAGTCCGCACAGGACGGCGCCAACGACGAACAGAACCAGCGAAGCCTGCAGGACCCGCTTGCGGCCGAAGGCGTCCCCCAGCTTTCCTGTGAGAGGCATGGCCGCCGTAGCTGCAACCAGGTACCCGGTAATGATGGCGGGCATCTGGTCCAAACCACGCAGGTCACCGGCCACGGTCGGCAAGGCGGCAGCCATGACCGTTTGGTCCAGGGCCCCCAGAAACATCACCAGCAGGATTCCCGGAAGCGCCGCACGGATGGCCGCCGGCACTGCGGGGTTTTCGCGTTGCTTGCTGCCCATTGGAGGGTCCCGGAGGTAGAGAACTGCTAGTTCTCTATAAGCTACGCCGCCCCCTCAGGGTGCGCAAGGTTCTGTGGATGCCATGAGGGGCCCGCCCAACACCCAGGGCCCGGCGGGGAAGCCGGGCCCTGGGTGTTTTGTGAGCCGGCGCCGCCGGCTGCGGGAATGTCAGTTCGACATCGACGTCGAGGCGCTGGTGCGCCACCCCGTGTACGCGGACCAGATTCCGTTGCTGCCTTCCTGCCACCTCGTCTTCTGGTAGACCTCCTCGTTTCCGATTTCGCCGTTGACCAGTGTCCGGACGTTGGAGATCGTCACCAGTCCGCTCGCGTAGTTCAGGTGGCGGCTGAAGTACGAGGTGCCGAGGTGGTCGTCAGGGTTGGGCCAGTCGTCATCCTCCCAGCGCTCCTGGGTGATGTTGATGTAGCGGTCGCTGTAGCAGCGGACTTGGATCCGGTAGTCCACCAGCTTGACGCCCGACGAATTGAACCCGGCGAAGACCGGCTTTAGCGGGGTGACCGAGCAGGCGTAGTTTGTGACGCTTGCTTGGGCGGGGGCGGCCAAGGCAACGGGCACGGACGCCAATCCCAGTCCGATCACCGACAGCAGGGCGAGCTTGCGGCGGACAGGGTGGGACTTTTTGGTTACTGATGATTTGAACAAGGGAGTGCTCCTGAGGGACGATCCGGTTTGGATGGGTGCGGTTTGAATGAGGTGCGCTGCCCCGGCGGGGTCCGAGGCCGTTCCGGACTGCTTATTGCTTTCCTTGAATCCGGTAACTCAATAGTGAAACCGGGCACCCCTCCCCCGCTTCCGTGCTAGCACTGCAAGTCTCCGACGACCCTTCGTAGTGCCAGCTTCCCCAACCACGTCTTGATCCACAGTCCGATCCGACGGGTGGCTGGCATTTCTGCCAGCCACCCGCCGTCGTGCGTTCCTGTTTTTCCGAAACGTTAGCGCGCAGGCACCTCGTCCACGAACGGCACCTGGGCGACGTACTGCTGATAAAGCTTCAATGCGTCGTCAATGGGGATGTGGCCAAAGTTCAACGTGTCCTGCAGCCCGTCCAGTTGTGCATTCGCAGTCTCTGCCGCAGTGACCTTGTCAGCCAAGGCATGTGAATTGGCAAAGTTGGTGGCCAGGGCAGCTGCTACGGACAGGATTACCGCTGCCAGGCACAGGAATCGCCACACCACGGAATCGTCGTTCAGCGAGAATATGCCCTGGACTGCTTCGGTGAACCCCGTCCCCCCGGCGGCCGGCCCGGCGGTGAGCATGGCGGCCAGTGCGCTGCCCACGATGCTGATGTTCGAGAGCCTGTTCCGGCGGGGCCGTTCGCGCCCCAGATAGGAGCGGATGGCTTGTTGCCTCTGTTCGATGCGGTCGGACAGCCTCTGACGCGTCTCCGGTGATTCGTCCATGATCTGCTACCAGCCTTCCCTGTCGGACGGTTGCGATCAGGATCCCACCGCCCAGATGCCCGGTCCAGACTCGGCCGCTCCGGTGCCGGCGGCCGCCATTGACCGCAGGGCAGCAAGGCAGGACGGCAGACAGGTATGGACAGACTCGACTCGTCAGCGCGAAGGCACCTCGCCCACGAACGGCACGTGGGACACGTATTGCTTGTACAGCAGCACCGCCTCGTCCGTGTCAATGTGGCCAAAGTCCAAAGCGACCTGCAGCCCTTCCAGTTGGGCGTTGGCCGCCTCTGCTGCGCTCACCTTCTCGGCCAGTGCAGGCGAATTGGCGGAGTTGGTGCCGAGCCCGGCCCCAACAGACAGGACGACCGCCCCCATGCAGAGGACTCGCCACACCACCGAAGGGTCGTCCAGGGAGAACATGCCTTGCACGGATTGTGTAAACGCGGTGCCGCCAAGGGCAGGACCGGCCGTGAGCATTGCGGCCAGGGTGCTCCCCACGACGCTAACGTTGGCGAGCCGGTTCCGGCGGGGCCGTGCACGTTCCAGGTAGGCGCGGATGGCTTGCTGCTTTTCTTCGATGCGGTCGGACAGCCTCTGACGCGTCCCCGGTGATTCGTCCATGATCTGCTACCAGCCTCCCGGTCCGACGGTGTGTGCGATCAGGATCCCACCGCCCGGAGTGCCGGTCCAGACTCGACTGCTGCTCACGGCGGCTCCCCGGGCGGCGGTGCGGACGGCCGAAGGCGGACCGACACGAAATCGGGACAGGCTTGTCTCCCTGTGCGGGGCCCGCGGGCTTGTGTAGCTTTATGTTCTAGTGGCGGGACTGCAACGGCGCAGCCCCGCCAGCCTGACGCGAGCACCGGACGAGAGGCGACTAACATGGCAAAGACATCGGGTGTGGCACCACGGCTGGCCAAAGCACTGGCCATTGTCCTGGGCACGGAGGAGATCCCCATCAGGCTGCGGGCCTGGGACGGCTCGGAAGCGGGTCCGGCAGATGCGCCGGTCATCGAGTTCCGGTCGCGGCGGGCGTTGCGGCGGATGCTGTGGTCGCCGGGGCAGCTGGGCCTGAGCCGGGCGTACGTGGCTGGCGAAATTGAAGCGCATGGCGACATCTTCGCCACCTTCACGGCCCTGAGCTCGGTGGGAAAGTTTGCCCGACCCGGCCCGTTCAGTAAGCCAACTCCACGTGAAATCTGGACGCTGCTCACCACCGCTGTCCGGCTGGGCGCGCTGGGGCCGAATCCCGCGCCGCCGCCGGAGGAAGCGAAGGTGGAAAGGCACGGCCGGCGGCACTCCAAGAAGCGGGACGCCGCGGCGATCTCCCACCATTACGACGTCGGCAACGACTTCTACCGTCTGGTCCTTGGCCCGTCGATGGTGTACTCCTGCGCGGTCTTTGACAGCGAGGAGACGTCGCTGGAGGCCGCCCAGGAAGCGAAGCTCGACCTGGTCTGCCGGAAGCTGGGGCTGAAGCCGGGGATGCGGGTGCTGGATGTGGGCTGCGGCTGGGGCAGCTTTGCCCTGCACGCCGCGGAACGCTACGAGGTGAACGTCGTGGGTGTCACGCTGTCCACCGAGCAGGCGGAGCGGGCCCGCAAGCGGGTTGCGGAAGCAGGGCTGACCGAGCGCGTGGAAATCCGGGTCCAGGATTACCGTGACATCGTCGACGGGCCGTTCGACGCGATCAGCTCCATCGGCATGTCAGAGCATGTGGGCCGCGAACAGCTCGGACGTTACGTCTCCCAGCTGCACCGGCTGCTGCGCCCGGGTGGCCGGCTGCTCAATCACGCCATTTCCTGGAACGCCGGGCCCACCGAGGATGACCCCGACTCCTTCATCCCCCGCTACGTCTTCCCCGACGGCGAGATGCTCAGCCTTTCGGACATGGTGGTGGCGCTGGAAGGCGGGCGCTTCGAGGTGCTCGACGTCGAGTCCCTGCGCAGGCACTACGCCCTGACGCTGCGGGCCTGGGTGCGGAACCTGGAGGAGAACTGGGACGAGGCGGTTCGGCTCGCCGGTGCGGGCAGGGCCCGGATCTGGCGGCTGTACATGGCATCCAGTGCGCTGGGCTTCGAGAACGGGCTGACGGGCGTGAATCAGGTTCTCGTGCAAAAGCACGGCGGCGAGGAACCGCCCCTGCGGCTGAGGGAATGGACGGCTGGCTGAACGGTTGATCGAGCCTGTCGAGATCCCCGCTGGTTGAGCTTGTCGAAACCCCCGCTGATTGAGCCCGTCGAAACCAGGTGCGCTGGCCCTCGATCTCGACAAGCTCGATCAGCGGGACCAAGCTCGATCAGCGGGGCGCGCGCTGGTTCAAGGAGGCCATTAAGGCCCTCGCCGGGCCGCCCGTTCCCAGTGATTCCGCAATAAACCCGCGAGCCGTTCCGGTTCGATCCGGTGCGGCGGATCGAAATGGTGGCGCTCTTCGAAAACTTCCAGGCGGAAGTCCGGAAACACCGTGGACAACCGGCTGGCAATCTCACCGTAGTCGTCCGGATTGCTCCGTGCGCCGAGGGCGAAGAAAACCGGCAGGTCAAAGCTTGCCAGCATTCCGCGGTCCAGTTCATAGCTCTTGAAAGTCCGGAGAAACGCCCTGATGCCCGCGGGTCGTTGGGCCATCCACGGCGGAGGGACGCTCGCCGGCGGCGGCGGAAGGACGACGTCGGGTCTGACCGCCAGCCGCATGAACGCCTTCATGAACTCGTCCGGCGGCAGGGCCTCCAGCGAGTCATGGTCCTTCCACACCTGGGCGTGGGCAGGGCTCCAGTCCCAGCGGCCGGCCCACGCCGGCTCCAGCAACGCCAGGCTCTGCAATCGCTCAGGGTGCCTGGCGGCGAAAGCCAGTGCCACCGCACCGCCGCCGGAATAGCCGAGTAGGTGGAACGTCGACCAGCCCCGGGCGTCGGCTTCGCGCACGACCCCCTCAACCTCTGTGTCCAGGCTCCAGTCCGCAGGGGGCTTGTCGTCCCCGTAGAGTTCAAGGTCTTTCGCGACGGCCTCAACATCCGGCCCCAAGGCCTCAATCAGGGCTGCATAGGCCAGCTCGGCGGGAAGCACAGAGCCAGGGAGAAGCATCGCCCGCGTCGGTTCCATGGAAGCAACCATACGCCTGGAGCCACTGCTGCCCCAGAGCTCTTACAACCGTCAAAGAACGGCGGCGTGCGCTGGTTGAGCCTGTCGAAACCAAGCGGGCCAACGGCTTACTCACCTATGCCGGGATGGACCTTGACGAAATCGATCTTGTTGCCCGGGCTGGTTTTCTTCTTCGCCGGGGACCTCGAGAAGCCCTTCGCGTCCAGGTGGTTCTGGGCGCGGTATTCGGCCAGCGCCTCGTCATAGGCCTTGTTGAGCCGGCCGCCCGAGACCTGCTCCGTCGTGCCGTCGGCAAACGTGATGGAAATCAGGACGCTTTCCGGAAAGTGCCGGTTCATCCGGATGAAGCCTTCTGCATCCTGCTGGAGAGTAATCAATGTGTTCCGCCTTCGTGGTCGTGGCTTACAGTCTCCCGCACTTTCGGGCTGCAGAGTGCTGCGCCGTCATCACAGAGGTGTGACTGTTAGTTGGGAATGGCGGTTTGATGGGTGGAGTTCAGAGGTTCCTCACCCTCCACTCTGGTTCCCGTAGGGTGCGAAGCTGGTTGAGGATTCGGAGGTTGAAGTGCGTGCGATTCTGTTGGGCGGGACCGGGGCCATAGGCGGTGCGACTGCGATGCTGCTCAACTCGTCGGCTCCTCCGAGGCGGCCGAGGAACATCCGACCGGAAACCGGCGCTAATACTGCAACCGCATCTGGGGTGTCTGGCCTTGGTGTTGATAGTGGCACCGGCGGGCTCGGGCCCGGCTGGTACGTCGGTAGCGTGACCAGTGCAGGCCGTGCTCGTGGCTGGAGCAGTGGGGAGTGACGATGACGTGCCCGATCAGCCGGCGGATCTCCGGAACGCTGAGAAGGTATGGAGTCGTGTTCCCCCCATCCGCTGCCCCGTTTTCGGCTTCTTCGGCGCGGAGGGCTGTCAGATAGGCCAGTGCCGCCATGGCGAGGTTAATGTGACGGTACCTAGAGCCGCGCCCGGTGGTGGTCCAGGGCGCACGCTCCCTTCACGGTCTGGAAGCACACCCGCCTGCCATCGCACCCCGCGGTCTTGACCGGGGGCCTTCCGGCGTGAGGTAACAGGGCCTCAGCAGACGCAACCGCATTTAATTTCGGATGATACCGTATCGATTGAGTTGATGGCTGTATTCTGGCTTCATGACCACCAACGCTTCTCGCAGAGCCACCGTCTCGCGTGTGACCGACCGCCCCGGGGATGCCTCGCCTTTCGCTCTCGGCTTGCTGCTTCGCCGGGCGCACTGGCACGCGGCCACGGTGATGGCGGAGGCGCTCCGGCCGCTCGGCATCGAGTTGCGGCATTTTGCCGTGCTGATCGTGCTAGTCGACCGCGGAGCCACAGTGCAGCGGGACTTGGCGGCAGCGACAGGGTCGGACAAGGCGGGAATCATGCGGGTCGTGGACGACCTGGAGCGTAGGGGGCTGGCCGTACGCAAGACCGTTCCGGGGGACCGGCGGGCGCGGGCAGTGGAGATCACGCCTCAGGGACTCGAGCTTTTCGATGCAGCCCATGTGGCGGCGGACCCGCTGGCTGAGCGTCTAGTTGCCGAACTTGGGCCCGGCGAGCCCGAGCAGCTGACGGATCTGCTGACCCGGTTTGCCTATCCCGCAGGCGGTGAGGCGTAGCCCGGGCACCGGCTGCCTGCCGCGTAGGCGCGCTTCGTCTTGCGCGGCTTTCGCGGCGAACGCGGCCTTGAGAGCTGCGGCCATCGTCGCTACGCGACGTACCTGGCCGGGGGGGCGGTCAGGAATTCATCGCCGACGGGGACCGAGCTGTCCGCTCGGCTACCGCGCAGCACACCTGTCCGGCGGTGTGCTCTTCGCCCCCGCACGCATCGTCGTCTCGATGCGGCGCCTGCCGGCAGGCCCAGCGCCCCGGCCGCCCCCAGCGCCGGGCCACCGGTTCCCAGGGACAGGGCCACCGTCACCATTGGAGAGGGCGCAGGCGACGAGGACGCCGGGTGACGTCCCGGGTCGAGGCGCCGCACGGCGTCTATGGCCCGGGGCGTTACGCGGCGAGGCGCTCCGCGAGTTCCTTGGCCTTGGTGGTCGCGTCCTCGAAGGCGCGCTTCCGGGAGGCCTCGTACAGGGGGACCAGTTCAGACATGGCCGGGTTGCGGGGGGCCATGGTGAGTTCCGGGACGATGAAGTCGAGGTCCAGGCCGAGGGTGCCCTTGAGGACGGCCTCCAGGTAGTTCTGTACGAACTCGTAGCCCTCGCGCGGGGTGCCCGGCGCGTAGGAGCCGCCGCGGCTGGCGACGACGGTGACCGGGGTGCCCTGGGCGGAGGGGGTCTCGCCCGCGGTGCGGCCGAGCAGGATCACGTTGTCCAGCCACGCCTTCAGGGTCGACGGGATCGAGTAGTTGTACATGGGGGCGCCGATCAGGACGGCGTCCGCCTGCTCCAGCTCCTCGATGAGCTTCACGCGCGCGGGGAACGCGGCGGACTGCTCCGGGGTGCGCTCGGACGGGGCGGCGAAACCGGCGGTGTGGGCGTCGGCGGTGATGTGCGGGACAGGGTTGGCGGCGACGTCGCGGTAGATCACCGTGCCCTCCGGGTGCTGCTCCTGCCAGGCCTTGCGGAAGGCGTTCGCGACCGAACGGGACGAGGACGCCTCGCCGGGGAACACGGACGAGTCGATGTGTAGCAGCGTGGCCATGGAATTTCTCCTAAAGAACGGTGCCCGAGGCGGGGAACCAAGGGCTGAGGATTCGTACTCAACGATAGTTAAACACGAGATGGTATTGAATGATACAGTTTCGAGTGTAACCGAGGTAGGCATGTTGAACAGACACGGAGGTAAAACATCATGGACGTCTATGAGGCGGTAACCAGCCGACGAGCGGTGCGCGGATTCACCGACCGACATGTCCCCAGGGAGGTGCTGGAGCGCGTGCTGTCCGCCGCGGCTTGGGCGCCGTCCGGATCGAACATCCAGCCGTGGCACGCCTACGTGCTGACGGATGGACCGCTGGCCGAGCTCAAGAAGCGCGCCGGCGAACGCGTGACCGCAGGCGACCCCTGGGACGAGCCCGAGTACGAGCAGTACCCGCCCGCACTGAAGTCCCCGTACCACGAACGCCGATCCGCCTTCGGGGAGCAGCGCTACGGCGCACTCGGTATTTCGCGCGAGGACTGGGAGGCGCGCCAGAGGGCCGCTTCCGCGAACTGGGACTGCTTCGGCGCGCCCGCCGCCCTGTTCTGCTACATCGACCGCGACCTGGGCCCGGCCCAATGGGCCGACGTCGGCATGTATCTGCAGACCGTCATGCTGCTGCTCCGCGCCAAAGGGCTGCACAGTTGCCCGCAGATGGCATGGGCGAAGTATCACAAAACCGTCGCCGAGGTCCTGTCACCCCCGGACGATCTCATCCTCTTCTGTGGCATGTCGATCGGGTTCGAGGACGGCACGGAGGGTAACGCCCGTACGGGCCGGGCGCCCCTTGACGAGACGGTCACGTTCGTCGAGGGTTTGACGGACACACTCTGGACGAAAGGCATGTCATGAAGTTCGCAATCATCGGCGGTACCGGGCTGATCGGGTCGCAGGTCGTCAAGAATCTGAACGCCGCCGGGCACCAGGCGGTACCGCATTCCCAGTCCACCGGAGTCGACGTCATCAGCGGCCAGGGCCTGGACGAGGCGGTCGCGGGAGCCGACGTCGTCGTCAACCTGACGAACTCCCCCACCTTCGACGAAGCCTCCCCGGCCTTCTTCCAGACCTCAATGGACAACCTCCTGGCCGCGGCCCAGAAGGGCGGCGTCGGCCACTTCGTCATCCTCTCGATCGTCGGCGCGGACCAGGTCCCGGAACTGGACTACTACCGCGCCAAGGTGCTCCAGGAGGACATCCTCGCGGCCGGGCCGATCCCCTACTCGATCGTCCGGGCGACGCAGTTCATGGAGTTCATGGACGCCGTCCTGTCCTGGACCGCCGACGGTGACACCGTCCGGTTGCCCGCCATGCCGATCCAGCCGATCGCCTCCAAGGATGTGGCCAACGCGGTGGCGGAGGTGGCCGCGGGCGCCCCGCTGAATGGCATTCGCAACATCGCCGGCCCCGAGATCTTCTCCCTGGACGAGCTGGGCCGGATCACCTTGTCCCGCAAGGACGACTACCGTACCGTCGTTACCGACCCGACCGCCGGCATGTTCGCCGTCGTCAAGGGTGACGTCCTCACCGACAAGGACGCTCACCTCGCCCCCACCCGCTACACCGACTGGCTCTCCTGACTCGGCCAGACCCCCTCTCAGGCGCCCAGACGGCAGAGAGCCAAGCCCTTGCCCGCTGTGGGTGATGACAAGAACTCGGCACGGCGGCCAGTGGTGGTCTATGACGCTTGACACAGCAACCGCATCTACCGTGACGGGTTGCTGGACTGGCTCGTTGTTGTGACCGTGCAATGAATCGTTGACGGTTGCCGGACGGTGGGGGTTCCGCCTGGCAGGGGGTCCTGGGCTACCTCGGGTTCTTCCGTCTTCGGCAAAGCGGAGGCATGAGCTCGTCGGCGATCGCATTCGAGCGCTCTGTGGGCATTCGCCGCAACTCTCGCTCGAAGGGCTTAGCCTCCATGGGGCGATAGACCCTAAGTTGTGGGACAGGCTTATCCCGCAACTGCTTAGCGTAGGTGCGCACTTGGGTGTCTATCGGGAAAGTAGCTTTTGGCCGTCTGGGCGCAGTTCGCCCGCCAGTGACACGTGCCGCCGTTTCGGCCGCGGGCGCGGGCGGAGGCGAGGCCGGCGATGGTGCGTTCGGAGATGAGTTCGCGTTCGAATTCTGCGAGGGCGGCGAAAATTCCGAAGATGAGCTTCCCGGACGGTGTGGTCGTGTCGATGGCCGCTCCTTGGCCGGTGAGGACTTTGAGGCCGATGCCGCGTTCGGTCAGGTCGTGGACGATGTTGACCAAGTGGCGCCGGTCCCGGCCGAGCCGGTCGAGTTTCCAGACGACCAGGGTGTCGCCGTGGCGCAGGGCTTTGAGGCAGGCGGCCAGCTGGGGCCGGTCATCCTCCTTCCCGGAGGCTATGTCTTCGTAGAGGGAGTCCGTGTGGATGCCGGCGGCGAGGAGCGCATCACGCTGCAGATTGGTGGTCTGGGAGCCGTCCGCCTTCGAGACCCGCATATATCCGACGACTTTCGTGTTAGTTGAGAATGGCGGTTTTTTCGCAGTTCGGATGGCGGTTGGATTCGGGGACACCCTACTTAGGCGCGTCGCTGGCGATCGGGTAGCTGAGTTCCTCCAAGCAGGCCAGCACGGTGCCAGGCTCACGTGTCGAGAAGTACCATGGGGGCCCGGAGACCGGAACGAACTTGATGCCGTCGTGAGGATAAAGCCACGTCCGGACGCGCTGGACTTGCGCGATGTCCTTTCGCCGAAGAATCCATGGTCCAAAGAACCGCCCCAGACCGTACGCCAGGCTGAATTCGAAGGCGTCCGCGGTAGGGCTCAGCACCAAGAGCCGGAGCTGCGGGGAGGTCAGGAAGCTTTCGGATATCACGAAATTCCCCTGGATCGTGCCGCCGCCCTCGAAATGCTCCTCCTCGAGGAACACTTCGGGCGGGGCTGGTTCTTTCCGCAGGTTGGTAACCGTCATGGCGACACCTGCGAAGGCGACCATTACACCGGAGAGGATGAACTGGACCCGGGTGGGGGTTATTGCCGCGAAAAAGACGGCCGCGCACAGAAGCCAGAGTTGGAACGGGGTGATCCGAATCTTCGGGATCCGCCGCGGTCGGTGTTCCCTTGCATTCATTTAGGCCCCTCGCTATCGGATGCTAGCGGCAACGATAGGCGCAAGCCGCGTTGATGCAACAGCGGAACCGCCAATCCAGGCTGTGACTTAACAGCCATTCTCAGCTAACGCTGACAACAGAAGATCCAACCACGAAATGTCCCGGCAGCAACGCCGTTGGGAACCCCGCTCCTGCTAGCCTCCTCGTATGACAACCGGACCGATGGTCGGGTCAACCGACCCTCGCGAGACGGCCCCGGAGACAACGCCCGCTGACCCGGCTGATTCGGCACACAGCACTCCCCCAACCCCGGCGGACCCCACGAGACCGGCCCGCACTTGGAGCCTGCAGCGCGAGTGGTCCAGGGCGTTCATCGTCATGCTGTTGGCGCTGATACTTGGCGCGATCGTCACCATTGTGGGGGTGCGTGCCGTCGTGCACCAGCTGG
This sequence comes from Arthrobacter sp. Soil736, assembly GCF_001428005.1. GTDB lineage: Bacteria > Actinomycetota > Actinomycetes > Actinomycetales > Micrococcaceae > Arthrobacter. The sequence continues at coordinate 12,733 of NZ_LMSB01000036.1, read as the reverse complement.
AGACGACAGCCAGCCAGATCCAGCTCGAGTCCCGCGCGGCCGCAACACTGGCCGCCGCGGTTGACGACCACGAGCAGCTGGGGCACCAGCTCCTGTCCGATGCGCCGGTAAACCGTCAGGCGTTCATGCTGCAGCAGCGGGACATCGCGAAGCTGTTCGACGACGCCGCCGGGGTCCTGCCGGCGGAAAACGGCATGCAGTCCGCCCTCCGCCAGGCCCGTCAGGACTGGGAGGCGGCCCTGGCAGCGCGCGGCCTGTGGGGAGGCCAGGTGCTGGAACTCAAGGGAAACCATGTGGCGGAAACTCCGGCCTTCGCCGCGGCCAGCAAGGGCGTGCGCGACAAGCTCATAGACATCCAGCGTTCCTCACTCGAGGCGCTGGACAGGGGGCTCGTTGACACCGGCGACCTTGAACAGCTGCTGATCGTCGGCAGGACGGGACTGTTGGCCGTGGCAATCGGCGCCACCCTGTACTTCCGCCGCCGCATGGTCAAGGACCTGATGCGGCCCGTGAACAGCCTGCGCCGCGGCGTCCATAAGCTGCAGGCCGGGGACTACAGCCACCGCATCGACGTCGCCCGGCGGGACGAGCTGGGCGAACTGGCAACCGCGTTCAACGGGATGGCCGCCGCCCTCCAGGACAGCCACCGCACGCTGACCCACCGCGCCACCCACGACGCCCTCACCGGCCTCGCCAACCGCGCTGCCCTGACCGAGCGGCTGGCGGGTTCCTTTGCATCCGGCAGCGACCTCAGGACGCAACACGAGGGCCTGCTCTTCATCGACATTGACGACTTCAAGGACGTCAACGACTCCTTCGGCCACGAGGGCGGCGACGAGCTCCTCATCCAGCTGGCGGCCCGGCTCCGGGCCAGCGTCCGCAGCCACGACATGGTGGCCCGGCTGGGCGGCGACGAGTTCGCCGTCGTCGTTCTCAATAACGACGACGGCACTCCCGCCACGGGGCCCGTCGCCGACCGGATTTACGAGACGCTCAGCGAGCCGTTCCTCATCGGCGATCATCCGCTGACCGTGTCCGTGAGCATCGGCGTGGCCCAGCGGAGCGCCGAAACGGCCGACGCCGCTGAGCTGCTGCGGCAGGCGGATTCCGCCATGTACGCGGCGAAACACGGCGGAAAGGCGCGCTACGAGGTGTACAGCCGCGAGGGGAACCATCCGAAACGGCAGGTGCGTCCGTCGCTGTCCAAGCGGGCCTCCGACAGCTCCTCCTGAAGCGGCCGCTGCGGGCGTACACTCCTCCCATGGGACCGGACGTAGATGCCGCTGCCAAGAACCTGGAGCCCCCGGGCGATGAGGTGGACACCCTCATTGTCGGCGCCGGGCAGGCGGGTTTGGCCATGAGCTACTGGCTCGGGCAGGCCGGCGTCGAACACCAGTTGCTCGAGCGGCGCCCCGCCCTCGGAGGCGCGTGGCAGGACCGGTGGGATGCCTTCGTCCTGAACACGCCGAACTTTTCGCTGGCCCTCCCCGGCATGCCCTACGACGGGCCCGACCCGGAGGCCTTCATGCCGCGCCCGGACGTCGTGGATTACATGCGGAAGTACGCGGAGACCGTCGGCGCCCCGGTCCGCACGGACACTGATGTCACGCGGATCGCCCCCGGCAACGGCGGCGGGTTCAGCGTGGAAACGAACCGGGGAGGCTGGCGGGCACGCAACGTGGTGCTGGCCACAGGCGGCTACCAGGTACCGAAAATCCCCGCGCTGGGCACACGGCTGCCGGACCACGTCCTGCAGCTGCACACCGATGCCTACCGCAACCCGGAACAGCTGCCCGCGGGCGCCGTCCTGATCGTGGGTACCGGCCAGTCCGGCGGCCAGATCGCGGAGGAGCTGCTCGCCGCCGGCCGCGAGGTCCACCTGGCGGTGTCCACGTGCCCGGAGGCGCCGCGCCGGTACCGCGGCAAGGACATCCTCCATTGGCTGATGCAGCTGGGCCAGCACGGCCCCGAGTACGGGCTGAACGCACTGACCGTGGGGCAGCTGCCCTCCCCCGCGGCGCGGTTCGCCTGCAACCCCCTGGTGTCCGGTGCCGACGGCGGCCACGACATCCACCTCAGGGACCTGGGCCGCCGCGGCGTCCGGCTGCACGGCCACCTGGAAGCAGCCGACGACGGCGAACTCGCCTTCAGCGATGACCTCCCCGAGCGTCTGGCCACAGTGGAGGCCGGGTTCGGGCAGCGGCTGCAGCCGGTGATCGACGCGTACATCGCCGCCGCGGGGATTTCGGCGCCGGCGGCTGAAGCGCCGAGGGCGGATGGCTGGCTGCCGGACGGACCCGCGCGGGTGAAGCTGGAGACGGAGGACATCACGTCCGTCGTCTGGGCCACCGGCTACAAGCTGGACTTCAGCATCCTGGACATCCCGGTCCTGGACGAGTGGAACTACCCCCGGCACAGCAGGGGCGTCACCGAACATCCCGGACTCTACGCCGTGGGGCTGCCCTGGCTGACGAGCCACGGCTCATCGATCTTCGCCGGCGTGGGCCGGGACGCGAAGTATATCGCGGAGCACATCGCTGGAAACGCTGGTTGAGCCTGTCGAAACCCCGGGGCCCGCTGGTTGAGCCTGTCGAAACCAAGGGGACCGCTACTTGGCCTCGAACGTGCTCTCTGAAGCCGTCAGGGAGCGAGCAGTCCGTCGGCGACGATCGCGAGCATCGATGCCACTGAGTCGGAGGGAAGCGCGCTGTTGTCTGCGACTGCAGCCACACCGCCGACAAGCCGACTGATTTGCATTGCCTCGACCCCGGGGCGCAGGGCCGAGTCCAACGCGTCAATCAAGCGCTGATTCGCGTTGAGGTACGTCTGGCATTTTGCCGCGAACGGAGACCCTGGATCGCCCAGCGCAGCAGTGATCCGCGCGGCCGCACCCTTGTGTTCCGTCAGCATCGCCGCATAATCAGTCAACCAAGTCAACAGCTGCTCCCGCGCGGGGGCATCGAGCGCCAGCGCGCTGTCGACGGTGGCGTTGACCTTCTCCGCCCAAGCCTCGAGAACCGCGTCGTACAGCGACTCCTTGGTCGGGAAGTGCCGGTACAGCGTGCCGGGGCCCACCTCGGCCCCTTTGGCGACCTCGTCCATCGATACGGCGTCGAAGCCTTTGGCGCGGAAGAGCGCACGTGCGACCTCCACGATCCGATCGCGGTTGCGTTGAGCGTCAGCGCGCAAAGAAACACCTCTCAAGACATGGTTGCAAAACGGAGAGTGTCTCCGTATAGTTCTAACCGGAGCATCTCTCCTCTTAGTGTACGTCAGCCCTCCGGCTAGAACAGGACACCACTCCATGACACCCACAATCGCCACACGGGCGCCCGCCGGGATCGCGCCATCCGGCCGCCGCGCCGGCAGCATTGGCCTCTGGCTGGTCATGCTTGCCCAACTCATGCTTGTTCTCGACGCGACGGTCGTGAACGTCGCACTCCCCCACATCGCCACTGATCTCCACTTCACCCGGGCCGAGCTCAGCTGGGTCTTGAACGGCTACGCCGTTGCCTTCGGCGGCCTCTTGCTGCTCGGCGGACGGATCGGAGACGTCTTAGGCCGTCGCCGCACGTTCCTGGTGGGCGTCGCAGCCTTCACGCTCTTCTCGCTGCTCGGCGGCCTCGCCACCTCGCCCCTTCTCCTCGTCATCGCACGCGCACTCCAGGGCCTCGGTGCCGCGTTCGCCGCCCCGAGCGTGCTCGCCCTCATTACCACGAGCGCGCGGGACGATGGCGCGCGGAACCGCGCACTTGCATTGTTCTCCGCTATCGCCTCGATGGGCGGCGCGCTCGGGCTCATTCTTGGCGGCCTGCTCACCGATTTGACCAGCTGGCGGTGGACCCTCTTCATCAACGTGCCGATCGGCGTCGTCGTCCTCATTGCCGTGCCGCGCCTTGTCGCCGAAACTCCCCGGAGACCCGGGCGCTTCGACGTGCTCGGAGCGGTGACCGCAACGGGCGGCGCCGTTGCCATCGTGTGGGCCCTCATCCAAGCGGGCGACGTCGGCTGGTCCAGCCCCCGCACGATCGGCGGACTTGTGGTCGGCGCAGCGCTGATCGCCGTGCTCGCCTTCACCGAGCGGAGAGTGGCCCATCCCCTGCTCCGCCCGCAGCTGCTCCGCAGCCCGAGCCGAGTGGCGGCTCTGGCGGCGATGGCGGCCACCTACGGCGGGATGCTGGCGATGTTCTTCCTCATGGTCCAGTACCTCGAAGACGATCTGCACCTCACGCCAATGGTGACCGGGCTGGCGTTCCTGCCGATGCCCCTGAGCATCTTCGCGATGTCGCGGATAGTCCCGCGACTCGTCGAGCGCTTCGGGGCCGTCCGCCTCGTCATCCTCGGCGCCGCCCTTCGCGTTGTCGCCTTCCTGCCGCTCACGCAGCTGAATCCGAACACCCCCTTCGTGATCGTCATGGTTGCCCTGCTGTGTACGGGAATCTCGGCCGGCCTGACGTTCATGCCGCTCACGACGCTCGCGCTTCGCAATGTCGAACCCGAGCACGCAGGGTCCGCCTCCGGGCTTTTCCAGACAATGCAGCAACTTGGCGGCGCCGTCGGACTGGCCATCGTGGCTTCGACCTACGCGGCGTTCGCTGTCCCCGGCGACTTCCTGACCGGCGGGCGGGCTGGTTTCTGGTCGGCGACCATCCTCTCCGCCCTCGCGCTGGCAGCCGTCCTTGGGCTGGTCATCAGACCTCGAAGGGTGGCGTGAGGGCGCCGTTCGATGACATTCCGGCCCACCCGCTACGACGAACTCAACTCACCTGCCGAGGCGGAGCCGTTCTCCGAGCCATCAGGATCTGGCTGACAGATTTAGGGGACCCGCCCCAGGCCGGCCCCACGAAACCATTCCCTGGCGCCCGCCTGTACCGAAGGCATCACGAGTCGCTCAACAACCCGCGCCGGGGGTCCTTCGAAAAAGTACCTCGCCTCGTCCGGGTCCTTGTCCGGGTCCATGGACCCGATGGCTGCGAGGCGGCGAAAGAGGGCCTGCTGGTCCAGGAAGGGAAGCTTTACGCCGTTGCCATCGGTCAGCACGCCCCAGCGCGACGTGAACAGCGAAAAAGTCCCTGGCCTTGCGCCGGTTTCCAGTACGAGCGGACAGGCTCCGCCGCTGAGCTGAATCCGGCGGTAGTTGGGCTCCGTTTCGTCCAGAGCCGCCAACTGGCCTTCATCAAGCCACGACACCCAGACGGCGGCGCACTCCCCCGTCCGGAAATAGGGAGCCGCCGCGATGTAGCCGGGTTTGCTCACGTGCGCGGAATGGCCGACACCCACGTTGTGCAGCTGGCCGCGGACCAGCGGCAGAATTCTGCTGACTGGCTGGCTGTGGTTTGCAAACTTTCTCCGCAAGACGTCCAGACTGGAATTCGAGCCGATGGAGACCACCGGAAAGCGGGAGTCCAGCGGTGCCGCATTGGCTTCGATGAGGACATCATCTAGCCAGGAGAAAATAGAGGCGTCTCCACTCCGCTGCTGCCGTTGTCCAAAGCGTCGGGGGCCAAACTGTCTGCCGGTTACAAACCGTGCAGGCAGGAAGTCGTCGCCACTCATCACCCCCGAGGTTGTGGGTGGAGTCCACGGGTACCGCAGGGGATCAAGCTGGCTCAACGCGCTGATTCCGGTTTCCATGGGTTCACCTCCGGGCCGCTCTGAACGCACATGGATATTCAGAGACATTACTCCTCGCCGCTGCGCACCGGAACGGCGAACGGAGCCTCAGCCGTCAGCTGAGGCCGGCCCGGACCGCCAACTTCTCGTTGAGCGCCTCGTTGTCGGGCAGGAACCCCAAGTAATCGCCGCGGTTGGACTCCCACACGAAGGCATCGAAGGCGTCACTCTGCGCCTGGTACCCGCTGACGTCGCCCACGATTGCGGCTCAGTTTAGCCACCGGCCCTCACAAAAGTACGACGGCGGGAGGCCGGCAGATCAGCCAGCTCCCGCCGTCGGGGTTCGGTTGGTTGAGCGCTCCGGCCCGCGGATGAGCCTGCCGAAACCCGCCGGTTGAGCCCGCCCCGCCGGCTAAGCCAGCCGAAACCCCTCTAGAGCCGCGCCTCCGAAAACGGCACGCTCGGAAGGTTGCCTACTTTCCACGGCTCGGTGGAGCGCACGCCGGGAGTGTGGCCCCGGCCGTCGGTGAGGACGGAACGGACGGTGGCCGAGACAACCCAGAGTCCGACAAGCAGGAGGATGAGCAGTTCCATGGTGATGCACCTCGGTTGAGTGTGTGCTGATTGGGTGATTTCAGTCTGTCCGGCCGGCGTGTGAGCAAGCGTGTGAAGCAGCGCAGACGCCGGAGAGCCGCAGCAGTAACATGGGCGGTATGGCCGAGACGTGGATCCGGCTCCTCGGTCCGCCCCGGATCGAGTCCCCTGGCGCAACTCCCCCGCAGCCCAGAGGCCGCAAGGCCTGGGCGGTGCTGGCTTACCTCGCGCTGCAGGCGGAGGGCACTGGCCGCTCCCGGACAGCCGCGCTGCTGTTTCCGGATGCCGAGGATCCGCTCGGCGCCCTGCGCTGGAACCTGTCCGAGCTGCGGCGGACCCTCGACGGCGTTGAAATCGCCGGCGATCCCCTGCGGATGGCTGTGCAGCCGCCGTGGCGCTGCGACGCCGTCGACGTGGTTGACTCGGGCAGCAGCCCGGGCCTTGACCCCCGACGGCTCGACGGCCAGCTGCTGGAGGGGCTGTCCTTCGCCGATTGCCCCGTCTTTGATTCGTGGCTGGCGGACCAGCGGTACCGGCTCGACAACGTCGTTCAGTCCCTGCTCTATGAGGCCGCGCTGGCCGCATTGGCTTCGGGCGCTCCCGGCGAGGCGGTGGAGCTGGCGACGCTCGCGCTGCAAGGGGACCCCTTCCACGCGGACTGCAACGCCGTGCTGGTCAAGGCGCTCGTGGCCCTGGGCGAGCACCGCCGGGCCCGGGAGCACGTGACCAAATGCGGAGAGCTCTACCGCCAGGAACTCGGCCTGCCGCTGCCCGCGGAAGTCCTTCAGGCCCTGTCGGCTGCGGCTCCGGCGGCGGACCCCGGCATGCCGGCCACCGTGGCGACGGTCCGGTCCTATCTCGACGCCGGAGGCGCGTCACTCTCGGCGGGCGCCGTGGACCGGGGGCTGGATCAGCTGCGGCTCGCCGTCGTACTCGCCCAGCGCACCGCCGACCGCCACCTGCTCGCCGAGTCCCTCGTGACGCTGTCCGGGGCGCTGATCCACCAGGCGGGCGGCCGCGGCGCCGAGGTGGCGGACTTCCTGCACCAGGCGCTGTCGGCGGAAGGGCCCGACGGCGCCTCCCGAACTGCCGCCGCTGCTTACCGCGAGCTGGGCTACCTGTCGGTGCAGCGGGGTGTCCCCGACCGCGCGGCCGGGTGGCTTGACCGGGCGATGGTGGCAGCCGAGGGATTTCCCGACGAACAGGCAAGGATTCTGGCCATCCAGGGGATGCTGGCCTCCGACACTGCGCGGTACGCGGACGCCGTGACGGCGCTGACCGAATCCGGAAGGCTCGCCAAGGCCGTGGGGAACCGCCGTCAGCAAGCGTTCAGCGAGGCGCTGCTCGGCCGGGTGCACCTGCTCCGCGGGGAGCTGGAGCCGGCGGCGGCATGCTTGGACCGGGCGCTGGACTGGATTGCGGCGGAACACTGGACGGCGTTCGAACCGTTTGTCGACGGGGTCCGGGGAGAAGCGTATCTTGCCGCCGGCCGGCTGGAGGAAGCTGCCGAACTGATTGACCGGTCCTGGGTGATGGCCGATTTGGCGGGTGACCACTGCTACATGGCTTTGGCGGCAGGCGCCGAGGCACGCCTTTTCCTGGCGCACGGCGATCTGGTGGCCGCCGCACACTGGGTTGACCGGGGACTTGAGCCGAAGCCGTGGTACCTCTGGTATTCGGCGCGGCTGCTGGATACGGCGGCGGAAGTCGCCATCGCGGCCCGGTCTCCGCGCGCTTCAGAATTCGTGGAGCGGTTGGGCGAGCTGGCGAGCCGCAGCGGGATGCGGGAGTTCGTGGTGCGGGCGCAGTCCCACCGGGCAGTGCTCGGCGACGAGGCAGCGGCGCAAACGGTGCCCTGGCTGGCGAAGGAGATCGACAATCCCGCATTGGAGGCGTTCCTGGCGCAGCGCCACAATGGCCTCGCCGATTGAGCTTGTCGAAATCAGCCTGTCGAAACCCCAAACAAGCACACCCGGGTTAACAAAAGCAGGGCCCGTCAAAGACGGACCCTGCTCGAAACCTTACGGCTCCGGACTCAGAAGAGTTAGCTAGAAGCTAAGTCTTAGAGAGCCTGGATGTTTACGGCCTGGGGACCCTTGGGGCCCTGCTCGGTTTCGAAGGAGACCTTCTGGTTCTCTTCGAGGGAGCGGAAGCCGGAGGAAGCGATCGCAGAGTAGTGTGCGAAGACGTCCTGTGAAGAGTCATCGGGGGAAATGAAGCCGAAGCCCTTTTCAGCGTTAAACCATTTGACGGTACCAGTAGCCATTATTTTTGTCCTTCGTGAAGGTGGAGGAAAAGTCCCGACTTTCGGGTCCTCCGGTGTGGGGTGTTCAAAACCGCTACTTCAGAAGAACGCGGACTTTCGACCGCGCGTACTGCCTGAACTACCAAATACAAACACAACAACGGTCTCTACACTACACGGGTTTCTGGGCCGGCCTGACCAAAAGACGAATGGGCGAAGGTCCGCGCAGTACGGAAGGCACCTGCAGACCGCCCGGACGACCCCGCCCGCCACGGACCGCAAATGGCCTCGCCCGCGCCCCCGGAACGCAATATGCTTCAAACAAACCAGCCCATCGTGCTCCCACGCGAACCGGAAGATGAAGCCATGCAGATGCCCAAGCCGTCAGAGGCAGACAAGGAACATTTCCGCGCCGTCATGCCGTCGGACCCCGACGTTGTAGTCAAGCCGATGTTCGGCAACCTTGGCGCCTTCGTCAACGGGAACATGTTCGCGGGCCTCTTCGGCCCCACCATCGGGGTTCGGCTTTCGGATGCCGACCGGGCTGTGCTGGAGGGGTCCGAGCGGACCGTTCCCTTTGGACCTGAGGAGCGTCCGATGGGCGGCTACACGGGATTGCCGGAAGTATGGAACGCCGAGGGCGACGGCGATAACGCGCGGGCCAAAGCCTGGGTGGCGAAGGCCTACTCCTACGCGGCCGGGCTGCCACCCAAGGAGCCGAAGGCTTCCAAGCCCCGCGCGAAGAAGTAGCCGCCGCCGTCGGACCTTGATTGCCGTGCCCCACCCTTCTAAAATTAGAGAATCTAGTTTTAGAAGGGTGGGGCATGGAAACGGCACAAGGGGCACCCGCGTCACGCACGCCCGGGCGACAGGGACCCGGGGATTGAAATGGACTGGCAAGGCTGGGCGCTCTTCGGTCTGCTCGCCACCGCAGCCCTGACCGTGGTGATGATTGCCTCCCAGATGGCCGGCTGGACCCGGCTCGATCTGCCTTTGGTCTTGGGCACCCTTGTCACGGCGGACCCGGATAAGGCGCGGATCGCCGGGTTCTTCATTCACCTGGCCGCAGGGCAGGCATTCGCTCTCGGATACGCGGCGGTCTTTGCGCTGTTGGGCAGGGCCACATGGTGGATCGGCGCACTGCTGGGGCTCCTGCACGTTGCCGTTGCGCTGACCGTCATTCTCCCCCTGCTGCCTGGGGTTCATCCCAGAATGGCCACCACCAGAGCCGGTCCGGCGAGCCGGGCGGTTCTGGAGCCCCCGGGCCTGTTGGCTTTGAACTACGGGATTCAGACACCGGCCGTCGCCGTGGCAGCCCACGTGATCTACGGCTCCATGCTGGGATTGCTCCTCACGGTCCATTGAGGCCGCAGTCAGAGGGAAGGTGCACGCGGATGGAAGCTGTTAGCGGCAGAGCGACCTTCCACTCGTCTGCCCTCTCGGATTACGGGCTGCTCGGTGATACGCGTACGGCGGCTCTGGTCTCGGCCGACGGGAGCCTCGACTGGCTTTGCGCACCAACGTTCGACGGTGAACCCGTTTTCGGTGCACTGCTCGGCGGCCCGGAAGCAGGAGCCTTCCGTGCCGGCCCCGCCCTGCCCGCCCGGCGCCTCGTCCGTCAGTACCGGCCACACACCGCCACGCTCGAGACGATATGGGCCACGGACGGAGGCACACTTTCACTCACCGAAGCCATGGTGGCGGAAGTATCAGGCCGCCTGCTGCCCACCACTCTCCTTATCCGGAAACTGGCCGCCGAAGGCGCCCCCGTGGACGCCGTCATCGACTTTGACCCCCGCCTCGGCGAACACCACCTCCGCCCCCGCATCCGGTCCGGCCAGCACCTGATCTGCGAATGGGGCGCCCTGGCCATGTCGCTCGGCTGCAGTGGTGGGTTCACTTTGGAGCCAGGCACGACGACGGCAATCACCGTCACACCCGGCCGCCCGGTTGTGCTGGTGCTCGCCCTGGCCTACGCCGAACCACTGATCTGCGTCGCTCCTGAAACCGCCTGGGAACTGGTGGAAGCCGACGAAAACCGCTGGCGGGAATGGGCGTCAGGCATCAGTCGGGACATCCCGTTCCGTGAGCCGGTCCTGCGGAGTCTCCTGACGCTGAAGCTGCTGACCTATGCCCCTTCGGGCGCGCCCGTCGCGGCACCCACCACGTCCTTGCCCGAGGACCCCGGCGGCGTGCGCAACTGGGACTATAGGTTCGCCTGGCCACGGGATGCCAGCATCGGCATCGGCGCTTTCCTCGGCACGGGCAAAGACAGCGAGGCTCTCAACTTCCTGAACTGGCTGTTGCACGCCAGCAGGCTGCAGCGGCCGCGGCTGCCGGCCCTGCTGACGCTGACAGGAGGGCATGTACCCCGCGAGCGCACTCTTCGGAACTGGCCCGGCTACCTTGGCAGCGCTCCCGTGCGGGTGGGCAACGGAGCCTCTCACCAGCATCAGCTCGACGGCTACGGCTGGGTCCTGGACGCCGCATGGAACCTCGTCCAGCAGGGGCACAGGCTGAATTCGGAGACGTGGCGGGCGATCCGGGGCTTTGCGGACCTGGTGGCGCGGCGCTGGCACGAGCCGGACGCCGGCATCTGGGAAATCCGCGCCGATGCGGCACACCACGTGCACTCCAAGGTGATGGGCTGGCTCGCCCTGGACCGGGCATTGCGGATCGCCCGTACCCATCCCGTTAGCGTCCGGCGGCGGCGACGGTGGGATTCAGCGAGAAACGATATCGCCGCCGAGATCAGGACCAAGGGCTTCGACCCCGCCAGGAACACCTACACCCGCACCTACGGATCCGGGGACCTCGACTCGGCCCTGCTTATCCTGCCTGTGACTGGCTTCGAGGCAGCGGACTCTGCGCGTCTTCTGGGAACAGTGGATGCGGTCTGGGCGGAGCTCTCGGCTGGCTACCCGTTCCTCTACCGCTACCCGCCGGGACAGGACGGGCTGCCCGGGGCGGAGGGGGCCTTCCTGCCCTGTTCGTTCTGGCTTGCCCAGGCGCTCGCCCGGACTGGAAAGACAGCGGAAGCCGCAGAGTTGCTTGAGGCTCTGCTGAACATCGCCAATCCGCTGGGCCTCTTCAGTGAGGAAGTCGACCCCGCCACCGGGGCCCTTCTCGGAAACTATCCCCAGGCACTGACCCACGCCGCGCTGGTCCAGGCAGCCCTGGCCCTCCGCGATGCTGCGGCGGAGGAGCTGACGGCAGGCGGATGTGCTGTTGGAAGCCTAGGGCAGGACAACATTCACGAGTTCTGACCGGCTGCCGGTCTCCAGGTCCTCGGTAAGCACCAGCGAACCCACCTGGGGGCAGTGATATTTATGCTCCCGTGAATTCTTTTCAAGCGGCGTCCAGTCGTAGACCTTGACGCAGTCGGTGTATGTGCCGGTTTTCGTCGAGACGGTCTCGCCGGTGGCGACGATGTCCCGCATGTCTTCTGCCTGACCAACGTAAAATTCCTGCCTATAGGAGTCGCCAACGCGCTGCTCGGCCTTCATCCAAATGCCGGCTTTTGCCCCGTCTTTTCCATGGAGAAAGCTGCCCGAATGGTGCAGCAACATCCCATTCCAGTAGTTGTTCACGTCCTCGCCGAAGTACCACACGTCGCCGTTCCTATGTTGCGCCAGGTAATCCCGGGTTTCCTCAACCAGGTGGCCGTTCTTGTATTCCTTGTCCAGATAGACAACCGTCTCAACGCCCTCAATGGTCATGGTCTCCTGCAGGATTTCGATTTCGATCCTCTCGGTGACTCTTCCTTGCTGGGTAGTTTCGTAAGTCAGTTTTTTGCCGACAGGGAGGGCGAAGTATTTATTGGTTATTTTGGTGGTGAAATCGGCAGGGTCGATCTGCGGATTGTACTCCGCGGCCCTGCTCCTTTTTGTGGTGTCGAAGACAAATAATGTCGCCCCGCCGACAACCAGCAACAGGACGATGAGAGCAAAGAAGATTTTGGTTCGTGGATTCATGACCTTTCCCACTCCTTCTGAGTAGAAATTCCTGTCGGGGTCAGAGCACCGTTGCTTGCCCATGGCCATAGAAAAAAAGGTAGTGCAGTCCGCCCTGAACCAGAACACCTCGATGAACATCGCGCGTGGAGATGCGCCGCCACCCCGCAGCGTCAGTGAAGGTACGATCTGTCTCAGCGAGCGGGACACCGCCCGACTTCACTTTGCCGGCTCTTCGCGGTTCGTGGGGAAATTGATTCCCGGATGAGTGTCATGCCGCCGTCCGGACGGCACTGGTCATGAGAATAACCGATTTGTAATTGCCTGC
>NZ_LMSB01000035.1:39698-42766 GCF_001428005.1 Arthrobacter sp. Soil736 | reverse complement strand
TCCAGGTTGAATGCTTAGACACACTCATCCCAGCAGGGCCACGGGCCCTTTTTTCAGCTACGACACGGAATCATTTCCCCACGAACCACGAAGAGCCCGTTAATGGAAGGATCGCCGTACGCGATCCGATGCGAGTCGGGAGGAATTGCGACATGAAAGAACACCGCGATCCAGAGCACCAAAAACCAAAAAAGCGCCGGCCCGATGGCTGGTTGCCCGACCAATCTGACGTGCGCACTATTTTCCTGGTTGGTGTCGGCCTACGTTTTTAGGCCGTGAGATTCCAGGAACTTCTGCCAGATGGCCATGCAGCTCGTGGCGAGTTCCAGGGCGTCACGCTCATGCTTGCCGCCGGCGGTAGAAATCTCAATGGCCGCCTTGCCGTGGGGCTTGGTAACTAGCGAGCTAACACGAGCGCTCATCGCCTTTGGGCCGCGACTATAGTGTTTGGCCATGTTTGCCATGGCGTTGCATATCTCAATGTCGGGTTCGCTTTCGAGTAAGGCTTTGATTTCCGGCCCCTGAACACTCGTTTCAGTGTCTTTTGCGAGCCATTCGCCAAGATGCCAGCTGTGTATGAAGAAGTCTTTCAACACCGTCTGTGCTTCCAGATTATCGACGGCGGTCGCTTGGTAAAGGTCCTGAATTTGCTTATATGACCGTTCGACCTGGCCCCATTGCTCAAGCCATGACTTTTGAGCTCCATAGCCGATCTCAATCCTCGTAACTTCAAGAGTGCCGACGCTGGTGAAGTTTGACTTGATCCATGCGCGTCCGCAATGGGGACAACGCCCGGACTGACTATCCGCCGGCAGGTCGTGGTTTCACTTAGGGCAGGTGGCCATTCTGGCTCCTTATCAGTGAGCTGCTTGGTACTTCTCCACGATGTCGGCCTGAATCCGGCCACGCGTGTTGACCTGGAGCCCTTGGTCGAGAGCCCACATGCGGATTGCTTTGGCGTCGCTGCCACTTGTCTTACGAGCCGGCCGTCCGCGGCCGCCGGAAGTCTTACGAGCTACGGTCGTGTACTTACTGAGAGCCTCGCGGAGTTCACTAGCGTGGGCTTCAGTGAGATCAATCTCAAATTCAGTGCCATCAAGTGCGAAGTTTAGGGTTTCGCTTGCTTCCGAACCGTCGAGATCATCGTAAAGAATCGTTACTATTTTGCGTGCCATAAAACGAGGCTATCATCTATTGGCTGGGAATTTACCGGGAAAATTACCTCGGCGTAAAGGTGATCTTGTTCGCCATGGAATTATCCAGTGCTTTGGCCGCGTCGATGAGCGGATTCATAATGTTTCCGCTGAGGCGGTAGCCGTCAGCCTTACCTATGAGAAAGGCGTCCGCCGCCGCCTGACGCTTTGGATTGGATGTGGCGGCCTTCCATTCGGGAGTTTTCCGGAACTCCTCAGCCAGTTCGTTCAATCGCGGCTTGAGAGATAGTTCAAGCTCCTGTGCGCGGCGTCCCACTAAAATGTTTGCTTCTGAGCATGCCCGGATAATCACACCTTCATCCTCCTCGTAACCGGTGTTGGAGATGACTGCGTGACCAATCGGATGGCGCTTGGTCGGCTGGGCGGCCCTGACTTCCGGCGATTCAATCAGCAGGGTGACTAGGGCATCCATGTCCGTTTTTCTGGCTCTCTCTTGGTTGGCCGTTAGCTGCTGGCCCTCGAACCTGACCCTGGCTAGATCGACGGCCAGTTTCCGCCGCCAGTCGGCTGTCGCGCTCCATTCATAACTCAGCCCTTGAGCAGCCCAGCACAGCCAAAGCCGCTCACTCTCGCCCTTGTGCTTTGCGGCGCCACCGATTAGGCCTTTGAGGTTCTCGGCCGAGGGAGCATCTTCCGGGACATTTTCAAGTACTTCTGCCAGTAGGTCTTTAGGGTTGAATTCGTCCATTTCCAGCGAAACGAAGGGAGCGCCGGTCAGCACCGCGACTTCGATGGCCTCGTCGATAGTCACGTTTTCACCATCCATGGTGACCTCTGGCTGGTTCAGGTAGACGGCGTCGAATAGCAGCAGCTTCTTTGAAGCGGCAATATCGGGTACTCGTGCCGCCATGGAGGCCAGGTCAGCGGATGTGTGCGTTGTCATGTTGAGGACTATATGGGATGAGGCCGACGGACTAGGTCACGGTCCTGGCCAGGGCCGAAATCTGGCACGATGACGAGTATGAACAATGTTCCCATCATCTTTTTTCAGATAGCGGCGGCCGCCATACCGACGCTGTTAATTGCCATCGTGGTGGGCTTGAAGCAGGCAGACGCCTTCGCAAAACTCATTGAAAAGGCCAGCAAGCGAACCAAGCCGTTCTTCCTGGGGTTTTGGGTTGCACTCGTAGTGGTGATTGTCGTCGGTGAACTGTCTGCCGTGCGGGCTATCGCACGTGGCTCCGCCAATAGCTTTGAAGCCGAAGCGGTCTGGTCAGCGATAATGGTTTGCCTGGGAATGATCGTCATGGAAATGATGCAGCCCTTAGGTCTAGGCGAGGTCATATCATCCTGCTGGAATCGGTCTGTGGTGTCTTCATCATCCTCTGCATTTATACCTTCCTCATCCTCAACGGCGTGGTGCCGCTCTAGCAGTTCGTGCCGCACAGCCCCTGAGGGTGTACAAAACTCCAAAAAGTGTGGTTCTGTGAGCATGTGTGACCTCGCCACGTGTGTGTCTTCGTCGTGGACGAGGTTTGGGAGGTCGCCGGTAGAGGGTGGTACGCCTCCTTGTCTGTCGGTGATCTGGGCCGGGACGAATCGAAATCGGTCGGCCATGCCTCTCAAGGCATCTGGCGTTCCCGTCCCGAGGACCTCTGACGGCGCGGGAAGGGTCTAGTCTCGGACGTATGGGCAGCGATCCCGTGCCGGGGAGGAGGTTCCCGGACGCTCCGTCTTACGATGTGCACCGCCGCGTCGTGGAGACGTACGCTCGCGACCTCCCGAGTGGCAACAGCCTGCTGGACGCCCTCGCCAAGCGGACGAGCCGCGGGGGGCGCAAGGCCGAGTTCGAGTTCACGGCCACTCCATACAACTTCTGCGAGGTCCTCTGCGTGGCGTCCCCGGAGACCGCCG
>NZ_LMSB01000035.1:36626-39679 GCF_001428005.1 Arthrobacter sp. Soil736 | reverse complement strand
GGAGGTGCTCGACCGCTTCCAGCACTCCCCCCTGTCCTTCTATGACGACCCGGAGGGCTTCGAGGAGAAGCTGGGGGAGGACCTGCTCGGCAAGCTCCGGAGGAACAAGACGGTCTGGGCCGCCGTGCAGGAGCGCAGGATCGATCTGCGGGACATCCTCCAGATCGGCATCTCGCGGTTCCTCGACGCCGAGGACGACGAGGGTACCCTGGGTGGGCTGCTGGCCAGCCTGAAGTCGGGCGCAGGCCAGCCGGTCCGGGCCGAGGACATCAGCGGCTGGATCGAGCATTTCGGGATCGGCCCGGCGACCCCGAACGAGGTCAAGCAGGGGGTCTACCGGCTCGCTGTACGGCACGGCGGCGACTTCGCCGCGCAGATCCCACGGGATGCCCGCACCGTGAGGCTTGCCAACGGCCTCTCGCGTGCTGCCCACGGCGAGAGGCGCGGTCTGGACGTCGAGCGGCGCCTGATCCTATTCGGGGCGCAGGTCTTGGCCGGGGCCTCGCGGGCGGCAGGGCTGTCAGCCTTGCCGGACGAGCACGACCTGATGAGGCTCGCCGACGCGGGGATCACCGCCGCGCAGGCAGCCGAGGGGTACCTGAGGGGGATGAGCGCGGCCCAGATGGTCGCGGTGCACCGGGACGGCACAGTCCCGGGCGTCTCAGACGGCTGGATCTGAAGCCATCCCCGCATGTGAAGAGGCCGAGCCCTGTGCCCTGTGGGAGACAGGGGACTCNCGCGGGCGGCAGGGCTGTCAGCCTGCCGGACGAGCACGACCTGATGAGGCTCGCCGACGCGGGGATCACCGCCGCGCAGGCAGCCGAGGGGTACCTGAGGGGGATGAGCGCGGCCCAGATGGTCGCGGTGCACCGGGACGGCACAGTCCCGGGCGTCTCAGACGACTGGATCTGAAGCCATCCCCGCATGTGGCGGCGCTGATCGCCACGCTGCAGTCGAGGTACTGCCCGCCGTAAGTGCGGGTGAGGGTCGGCTCCTCGTAGCCCTTCGCGAGCGCGACGACCGCGACTAGGACGAACACGGCGGCGTAGAGCACCAGCCACCAGCTGCCGAATAGCAGCGCCTGGCCGAGGATGATGGTGAGCACCGCGAGGTACATCGGATTGCGCACGAATCGGTAGACCCCCGTCACGACGAGCCTCTCCGTCGGAACGACCGGAGCGGGGCGTCCCACGGTGCATGGCGAACAGTGCGAAGGCGTGCAGGAGGAAAGCCGCCCCGGTAGCGATCGCGATCCAGGCGATCGGCACGACGACCCAGGCTGCACCGTCCCAGTCGTACCACCGCCAGCCGGAGATGAGCCACGGCATGAGGCCGCGACGCCGCCGGGCGCGAGGAAGAGGAAGACGATCGTCCCGATCCACGCGCGTACGGGCGAGGCTGCCTGGGTCATGCGCGTCAGGCTAGCCTGATTCTTCCGACCACGCGAGGGACCATGTGAGTCGCTATGTGGTTAGCCCTGGCGTGCTGGTCATGCGAGTTCCTGCGCTTCGGCCCATGAGACGCACGAAGGGAGGAGGACCGCCGTGACTGAATTCGAGTCGACACATGTGCTGCGAACAGATGCTGCCAGAACCGACTGGCCTGAAATTGATTCCGGAAGGCCCCTGACCCCGAACACAGGCGACTGCCGCGCCCCTCAAAATGGGGACCGGCAGTCGCTTTGTGTTCTTCGAAGTCTGTCAAGAAAGGCGTGTTGACAGTGTCAACAGATTTTGCCTCGGACTGGGCCGTACATCGGTCGGATTGGGCCGGATTGGCAATGTTTTCTGGAGTTCCCAGTGTTTGCAAGGGTTGGAACCCGGTTCGAGTCCCACCTTGGGCACAGCATGACCCCTCGTCAGAGGGGTTTTTGCTTTAATGTGTGGACATTGACCCTCCGCGGGTCCCTCTGGCGTTGTCCGCGGTTTGTGCCTGGCGCTGCGGTCGCCTATTCGGTTGTGTGGGTGGCGGGCCAGGGTCCTGGCCTGTGGGCCCTCCGCCTGCTGGAATCTAGGGTTATGGGTCGTCCTTTTTGCTGTTTCCGGTGGCCAGTTGTTGGCCGTCACTCATTCATGGCCAAGAGTTGTGGTGACGACATGACCTAGCCGAATTTTCTTTGAGGATCTTCCTGGGAAATCTGCTTTCTGCGAGCCAGGCAGAGTGCGCTCATCGTGTGTTTGTCCGGCCAAAGGAGGTGTGCACATTGTGCACACCTTTGTGCACGGCGGCTTTTCCACCTGCATTTTGGTCCCTTCCTCATGGTTCTGCCTTCACTACTTCATGAAGTTCTCTGTTTCAGGCGACATGACTTTGCGGCCTGGACCCTCAGTTTCCTAGGACGTTCCGGGTTCAGCGGGAACCTCTTTGGGGTTATCTATGGCTGGCGTACGATCCGTCCACAGAGCGGAGGTGTGTGGGATCCCGACTTTCTTCCGGGCTGTCCTGGTTTGGTTGAACCGTGCGACCTGTCCATAGTTGGACGCGCGGCTATCGTCTTCCTCCCATGCATAGGGTCAGTGCCGTTCCCGCGAAGAAGGGCGTCCCGAGCAGACTTGCGGTAGACGAGGCGGCTGCCGCGGTTCTCAGAGACGGGCCCGTCACCGACGGTCATTCCGCTGAACACGGCGACGATCACGTTGGCGGCACTGGCGTCGTGGACGAGGTAGTCGGCCGTTTGCGGGCACCGGATGTGTCTGTCAGATTCGTGCGTCGTTCTGATAGCGGAGTCACCGCTGGGTTGAGGGTCCGGAGTGCAACTTGGGGAACCGGGAGCGGTTCAAAGTTTCGTGAGGAAATAAGCGACGGGGGAGCGCCGAACGAAACTTTGGATCGTGAGCGGCGCATCGCGCCCTGGTTGCGTGGAGGGCCCGCCCAGCGATGATGGGGTATCAGAATGACGTTGATGATGTAAGTACTTCGCTGTTGGGTGTGACCCGCAGAATGACTGGCCCCGGTTTGGGTGCCTTGGTATTGATCTGTCCACCCGGCGGCGGAGCACGTCCTGTGCACGCTGACCGGGCGGACATGACCTTATAGGAGCCTGGCCAAGAGGC
>NZ_LMSB01000035.1:0-36595 GCF_001428005.1 Arthrobacter sp. Soil736 | reverse complement strand
GCAGCGGTTCTGGACGCAGGGACCGGCGAATTGCTGGCAGACCGGCAGTTCCGGGCCGACCAGGCCGGCTACGCGGCTTTGGCAGAGTTCGTCCTGGCGCACGGTGAACCGGCGCGGTTTGGGGTTGAAGGCACCAACTCCTATGGAGCAGGCCTGGCCCGCCACCTGCACCGGAACGGGTTCGAGGTCGCAGAAATCATCCGCYCCAACAGGGCCGCGCGGCGCCTGCGCGGCAAATCCGACCCTCTGGACGCGGTGGCCGCCGCCCGGGAAGCTCTTGCYCACGATGACCTGCCGGCATCCAAACACGCYAACGGTCCCGTGGAATCGATCCGTGTCCTGCACCTGGTGCGTGACTCGGCTGTGCRGGCCAGGGCGAACGTGCTGCGCCAAATCAAGGCCGTTCTGGTCACCGCCCCTGCAGCYCAGCGCGAGAAACTCGCCCGGCACACCGGCAAAGCCCTGCTCGATGCCCTGCGCCGCGTCCGCCCGGGTGAAGTGCTCGCCGGGACCGAGGCTGCCACCATGATTGCCCTGCGCCACCTCGCCCGCCGCCACCACCTCCTCACTGAAGAGATCGACGAAGCCACCGACCAGCTCCGCGCCCTCGTCCAGGCCACCTCTCCGGCCCTGCTCGCGGCCAAGGGCATCGGCATCGTGACCGCCGCGCAACTGCTGGTAACCGCAGGGGACAACCCGGAGCGGATCAAGAACGAAGCCGCGTTCGCTGCCCTCTGCGGCACCAGCCCCCTGCCGGCATCCTCCGGCAAGACCAATCGCCACCGCCTCAACCGAGGCGGAGACCGTCAAGCCAATGCAGCGCTCCACCGCATCGCCCTGACCCGGATGAACAGCGAACCACGCACCCGGGCCTACATCCAGAAACGAACCAGCGAAGGCAAAGGCACCAGGGAAGCCATCCGCTGTCTCAAACGCGCCATCGCCCGCGAGGTTTACCGGCTCCTAACCAACCCGCCCACCACCCCGGGAACCGAGGACCTACGCCCGGCCCGGCTCAAACGCGCCATCACCCTTCAAACCGTCGCCTACCACTTCGGAGTCCAACCCGCCCGGATCTCAGAAATCGAACGCGGAAAACTCCACGACACCGCCCTAACAACCGCCTACCGGCAATGGCTTAACGCCGCTTGACGAGACATAGGAGCATCAAACAGCGAAGTTCGGATGAAATACTGACGGTCATGGACGGGACCGAACCGTACACAGCCGCGCAGGAAGTGATCGTGGCAGAAATCGAACGCGGAAAACTCCACGACACCGCCCTAACAACCGCCTACCGGCAATGGCTTAACGCCGCTTGACGAGACATAGGAGCATCAAACAGCGAAGTTGCTTCTAGTGGTTCATGGAGTGGGGGAGTGGGGCGGCATGACGCGGTAAGTGCCACACGTCGGCACGAATTCTTCTGCGTGCGCTGGGCTTTCACTGGGTCCGCCGGGTGCCGGTTCGGCGTCGGGGCGTGTCTGTGTCGGCGACGTGCTTCCGTCGGCACTCCCCGCATCGTTCGGTTAAGAGAAGGTGCTGTCGGTCAAAGGCTTAATAAACATCCGGAATTCGGATGCCATCCCCATCGCGGGCCCTCGTTGGCATAATCCCGACCGGCTCGGCTGCCAGTCGCATGCCGGCGAAGAACTCATCTAACAGCGGTATCTGGCATGAAAATCTGATAATTTATATGGGTTCAAAACGGGGCAATTTTGCACATATCCGCAGGTCAAAGCCCATTTCTTCTACCCATCTCCCGCAAATAGTTTGTGACCACCAATGTTAGGTATTCGATGCGCCGTGAGACTTCAATCGGTCGGCCGCAAACTTCTGTTGACCGGATTCGGGCCGCGGCCCTTGAGAGTCGCACGTTCGGGGGAGAGCAACCCACCGTCGGCGCAGAATGATGCTCCCGGAACATACAGCTGCTCAGCGGCTGATATCGAGCCGGTGCGACCCGGGCCCCTGTGAATCGTCTGGGGAAGGGAGCTTCGGCTACCCAGCTCTGAGAAGAAGGTTGGGTGGGTCTGGTGATCCCTGGGTCGGGGCTTTTATCGGTTCCGCTAACGGGTGGGTCGGGTCGACACATGCCAGGCGCGGGGCGACAGACCGTCAGGATGGCTGGTGACGATCTGCTCGACGCGGTCGCGGCCGGAGGCGAGTAGCCCCGGCGCATCGTGGGAATGGCTGCTCGGCCGAGCCGACGCGGCGGGAGGCGCTACGCCACACGGTAGTGCATGTGCGTGACGCCGGGTGCGTCGATTACACGCGTCAGCTCCAGTTCGGCGCGTTCTGCGCCACCGAGCAGCACCGGGATCAGATGGATCTCCAGCTCATCGAGCAGGCCCTCGCGGAGAAGGGACTGGGSGAGCCCGGCCCCGTGCACCATCACGTCCCGGTYACCGGCTGCTGCCTTGGCCTCGCGGACCGCCGTGGCCGGGTCGTGCACRTAGTGGACCCAGCCGCTCTGCGGYTCGGGCAAGGGGCCACGGGTGGGCACGAAGATGGGCACGCCGTGGTGGTCGCCGCCCCAGTGGCCGGCGTAGTCAAAGGTCTTGCGGCCGACGACGACCGCGCCGGTCGCCATTGACTCGGCGAGGACSTGCCCGCTGACCCCCGGCGGGTCGAAGTGGGGATAGTCGGAGACGGGCTCGCCCAGCCACTCGTGAAGTCGGAGACCGCCGGTTCCGAGCCCGTTGTCCGGGCCATCGTCGGGACCTGCGATGTAGCCGTCGAGAGACATCGACTCGGAGACGGGCTCGCCCAGCCACTCGTGAAGTCGGAGACCGCCGGTTCCGAGCCCGTTGTCCGGGCCATCGTCGGGACCTGCGATGTAGCCGTCGAGRGACATCGACATGTACAGGATGGCCTTGCTCATGGTGATTCTCCTCGCGGTGGTCTGTCAGTGATGCCGAGTRGGAAGGTAGAGGAGTTCYTGGGTGCGGCCGTCGAGCGTACGACTCTCGATCAGCTCCAGGTCGAAGTCGGCGGCACCGGCGAAGATCGGTGCGTCTCCGGTCTGGCCGCTGATCACCGGGAAGATGGTCACCTGGAGCCGGTCGACGAGGCCGGCGGCCATGAGGGTCCGGTTCAGCGAGAGGCTGCCGTGCGAGCGAAGCGGGATCTCGGATTCATCTTTGAGCCGTGCGACGACATCGACGGCGTCGCCGCGTGCCAGAGTCGCATCGGGCCAGTCGAGAGGATCTTCCAGCGTGGACGAGAGCACCGTCGTGGGCTGGTGCTTCATCCTGGTGTTCACGGGATCGATCGCCTCTGAATCCCGCGTGAGCGTTCCGAGGAACCGCTGGAACATCCGGAACGTGTTCGCTCCGAGGACCAGCCGCAGATCCTCGCCGTACTGCGCGACGCGGCGATCCAGGAACTCGGGACCTTGTTTGCCCCAGTAACCACCCCAGTCGCCGTGGGCGTTGTACGAGCCGAAGCCGTCGAGGGTGGTGAACACGTCCCAGGTGGACCTTGTTTGCCCCAGTAACCACCCCAGTCGCCGTGGGCGTTGTACGAGCCGAAGCCGTCGAGGGTGGTGAACACGTCCCAGGTGTAGATGGCAGTCACGATGGTCTCCTGATTCTCACTTGGTGGGGCCGGACGCGTACCGGGGGAGTCCGGCGGGCCGGTACGTCTGCAGAATGATTCCCTTCGGGAAGGCCCGCGTCGCTACCAGTTCGAGCGCCAGATCGGGGCCGTGTTCGGGGAACAGCCGCGCGCCCTGGCCGACGATCACGGGGCACACGAGAAGGGTGAGCTCGTCGACGAGGTCGTTTGCCAGCAGCCAGCGGGCGAGTGCGCCGCTGCCGTGCACCTGCAGTTCGCCGCCGGGCGGGGTCTTGAGCTCNGGCAGCGCCGAGGCGCTGCTGAAGTATGCGAACAGCCGCGCGCCCTGGCCGACGATCACGGGGCACACGAGAAGGGTGAGCTCGTCGACGAGGTCGTTTGCCAGCAGCCAGCGGGCGAGTGCGCCGCTGCCGTGCACCTGCAGTTCGCCGCCGGGCGGGGTCTTGAGCTCGCGGATCGCGCTGGCGAGGTCCCCGGAGAGCACGGTCGTGTTCGCCCAGACCGGGTCGGTGAGGGTGGTGGATGCAACGTACTTCGGCCTGGTGTTCAAGGCCGTGGAGATCGGGTTGTCGCCCTGGTCGGAGCCCCAGGTGCCCGTTCCCCAGGACCAGGCGAACATCTCGTACGTGCGTCGGCCGAAAAGGAACGCGTCGGCGCGCTGGTAGTAGTCGCCGACGTAGGCCAGCGACTCGTCGTCGAACAGCGGCCTGGCCCAGCCGCCTCTCTCCATGCCCGGGCCGAAGTCGGGATGACGTCCGCCGTCGGACTGGTAGACACCGTCGACGGACACTTGGATGTTGACCTTCAGCTCCATGGCAGTGGTTCCTCGTCTCATGGTGGCGGTCGCGTTGGGATGCGCGCCGACTGATTGCTCGATATGTACCCTAAGAAGTGAAGCACGCTTGACCCTAACTGAGTATGCATGGAACTGCGGCTGACTTGCCGCCAAGTAGGCGCTCGTCCTCGAGACCCTCCCTGACCTGATGTGACTCGGCAACTGTCAGTTCTGAGGTGGCTGACAGGGCTGCGGGCGTTGCATCGTGCGGCTGCATGTTCGACGACCCTGGGCGTGGAGCCATCGGCAGCAACGTCCGCGTCGCCCTCCAGGATCTCCTTCGCCGCGACGAGGTACTCGGGGTTCCGATCCATGATCTCGGACCACAGCGCGCTGTGCTCACCGACCTTGATCGCGCGCCGGGCCTGGACCTTCGTCCGTGTCCGGCCACGAGCGGGTTGTCGCCGTCAATGTCCGCAACGAGGGGAGGTAGGTAGAAGTAACCGGGCTGGCTTGTATCGGGGTTTCCGCCTATCAGGATCCGGGCGCCGCTGTGGCGGGCTGCTTCCACGAGGTTGCTAGCGATGTCGTACGGTGAATCCCCCGTCCACCGTGTACTGCGATCCAGTGATGAACGAGGCCCGGGCCACTCCGTACTCTTGACACACTTCACCCCGAAGGCCAATATTATGAATTCGCAGCGTGCCGCAGCGATGGCTATGGATCAGGAGCGGTCCCATGAAGGCTACAGACAGGACGGGTGCACTCAGCGGAGCGGTGTTTGTCCTGCTGGGCTTGGCCGGCAACGGCCTGTCCCAGCAGCCGGGTCAACCAGATAGGCCCACGGGCGAGGAAACCCTAAAATCATGGGACTGGTACGCCGGTAACCCCGTCGCCCAAGTGGCTGTGAGCATGGAGCTGTTCGGGTTTCTGGCCTGGATGGTGTTCGTCGCGTACCTATTCACGCGAGCCAGGGACGCCGGGTGGCTGGCAACAGCAGCGCTGGTGGGAGGTATTGCGGCCATCAGTATAAAGATCGGCTCGCTGGCGCCTACGGCCACGGTCTATTTACTGCGTGACGAACTCTCCCCGGAAAGCGCACACATACTGGGATACCTCAGCGGGACCGGGTTCATGGCGCACGTTCTCGCTGCCGGGTTCTTCGTGGCCGCCGCAGCTGCCGCAGCCATGAAGGCGGGAGCCGTTGGCAGGATCATCGGCTGGGCCGGTATCGCCTTCGGTGTCATCAATATGGCCGTGATCATCATCGGCGGCGTCAATATGGACCGGTCCTTCTACGCCCCATCGTTCCTGCTGGTCCTGCTGTGGATCCTGGTGGCCAGTCTGTGGCTGGCGTTTCGCCGGGACCGATCAGGAGAAGCGCCGGCCGCCGGCGTCGGCAAGCCGGCAGGTTTTCTTTCCGCCGGTCCAACGGTGACAAGCCGGGAAGAGCGCAGCCATCCACGCAGGCTTAGTGGAGGCTCTTGACTCCAGGCTTTCAGCGAGCACTATTCACGCACGGAGCGCCTTTCTAAACGACGCCTCGCCGCTATGAACAGGCCGGGCTCGCGAATACCATCGTCGACCTCAGACGCACCGTTAACGCCCTCGAATACGACCTCGCGGCCGCTCGGGAAGCCTTGGCACGGGAGCTGGCCGAACCGGATCGAAAGAGTCTGACTGCTCTGCCAGACAGGTCCAGAGGGCTGATGAATGATTGATGACACCTGTGGTCTCGGCATCTCGATCGAGAACTTGGGCATGCCCGTAAAGGAACCCTTAGTGGGACGTTCGTGCACTGTCTCGTACCCGGAGGCTCCTGTTGTCGTACTCAACTCAGGTGCTTGTTCCTCGTCCTTGGCGAACGAGATAAATTGTCCGAGACCCCCAGAGAAGACTCACGACGACAAGCTTCCCCGGCGTCATGACGGGGCCGGCCGTCAGCCGGCCGCGTGCTTTCGCCGCTGTTAGGCCGGCTTTCGTCCTTCCAAGGCACCGTGCTGGACCCGCTCGTATGAAACGCCGCTGGTTGCTAGTTGTCCGGTCCGATTGAAGTATTGACCCGTTTGCCGCTAAGGGCTAGGGTCGCCCTGCGGCCACGGTTCAACGTAAGGAAGGGACCATGAAAATCCTCGCGGCGGTTTCGATGGCGTCACTGCTTGTCCAAGTCGCCGGCGCACGGAAGGCGATCCGTGACCAGGTGCCGTACGACACTCCGTCCGGGCACGGGAAGCCCGAGAACGTCGCCCGGGACATGTGGACCGCGGGCAGTGGGCTGGCTGCACCGTGGCCCGTCCTTGCGGCCCAGACTATTGGCACCCTGATGCTCTTTGGCAAGCCACGGCCCTGGGTTGGGAGAGCCTTGGGATGGCTGGGCTGCGCCTATATCTACGGCCACCTTAGTGAACGCAGCATCCGGGCATCCTTCCGGCACCCCGATACGAAGACTACTCCTCTGACCGTCCTCGGCACCGTCCTCTCCATTGCCATGGCCTTGTCGGGGCTGGCACGGCGAGAGCGAGACGTCGGCACCCGGTAATGGCCGCTGCTAAGAGCGAGTCGAAAACCCGCGGTCCCACAGCAGTTTTTACGCCAGCTGCTGGGATCGACGGAAACCCCAACGTTGACATCCCCGAGGCGGACGGTCTGACACATCCGCTGCACCTTCTTGTGCACCGGGGAGTGCCCGGAGACCACCTGTCGCTGTACGTGCTGGGCAGCCCGGCAGCCGCAAGGGCGTGCCCGGGTGAATTCGTCAATCGGTAAAAGCGACGGGGTGGAAACAACCTGAATTTGGATCCGACCGGTCCTTGCCGGCCGGGCCGGAGTCGTACTTTCTGATCAGTCACTCCGATCGTCCGGTCAGTTAGTGAACATGTGGTGATCGCAGTGGAGTGGGCTTGTTTGTGCTGGATTCGCAGGCATGTGTTGTGCTCTTTTATGAGCACATAATCCATCCATCACATAGACCCCCGGGGGTATGCCCTTAACCATGTATATGAGAAAGGCATACGAGCGGTGCCGACTTGCCGTCAAACGTGTGCTCGGCATTCATCGCGCGGATGCAGCGCCTGCCCGAGCTGCTGCCCGGGCTCGCCGGGGACGACGGCGAGCGCGGACCTCGACGCGGCGATGAAGGCCAGCGGGCTAAGCCATCTCACCGCAGTCTCCGGCGAAAGTTGGGGGATGGGTGTCGCAGCCCCGCCGCGACGCATGCCTATGCAAAGCGGCTGTTCAGCGGGGACTTTCGCCACCCACCCCTGAGTTAAGAGTTGGTGCGGACTCTGGCGATCTTCAGGCCGTGCCTATGCAGACTTCAGTCGCCGTACCCGAAAGAAGATTCCAGGAAAGCGGCGGAAGGAATTGCCGTGCCGCTGTTTCAAGCGAACGGTTCCAAATGCGATCTGGTGCGTCCATGTTCCGGCTCTCGGGCGCGCATTTCAGCCCTGTCAATAGCGCGAGTCCATTGAATAGTGCCTGCCAGCGGGGCCGGAAACTACTGTCCTCACGGGGCCGGATGTGGTTTACATGTTCAGTCGACCCTGAGTTTCGCCGGTCGGTGACATCTGGTGTTCCAGTGTGTGATCTGCCAACCCTTGCTCTCGACGTAGCTGCCGAGACAACAGTTTCCCTGGTGCCGGCTTCGCGTGCGTCCCTCACTCTCGGCCATGTACTGACTGGCATGGGCGCGGACTATGACCCGTCGGTCCGGCTGGAGGACGTACACGTCATCCGCCACGCTTTCAAGCCGGGCGACCCCGGTGCGCTGCATTGGCCGGAGGACCTGACCGAAGATCGAGTCCTCGCCTACACCAGAGAGCAGGACGTCTCGCCCCGTCGCTTCCCCTCAGTCCCTCCGCGCTACTGGGTGATCCTCGTCGCCGACGGCCAGCGCCGCTCCCGCTTTGGGGCACCTTCGAGAACCACGGCGAAGTGGCCGCGGAGCGCACTGAGGTAAACCGTTTCTTCGACTTGCGCCTGTCAGGCTTCCTTGCACCCCTGAACGACCGGGTCGTGGTCGAATGGGACAACCCCCGCAGCTGGCACCGGAGCGCCGGCTCCGCCAGCGCCTCCCGCATGCCTGTGTTGGAGCGACCCGGTCTGGTTCTTCGAAAAAGCCTTCAGCGCGGTCGCGGAGGCAGCCGGGGCATCCTCGCCGGCCTCGGTTTCGTTCCCGCCGGACGGTCCGGTACCAGGCGTGGGACCCGACGCACGTCCTGACCATTCCCCTGAATTTCGGGGTCGATCACGTGAAGCCTGTGGTCGTGTTGTTCGGATGTGCGCGAGACGGTTCATGCAAACCGCAGTGGAGCGTCGCAACAGGGCTGGTGTCTGACTCCCGAGGATGGGGCCCGGTTCGGACGTTGTAGGAATGGGACAAATCTTACCGGCCGAGCTCAGTCGGTGACGCAACGGGTTCAGAGGTCAACCGACTAGTGAGTCTGGCAGGGTGGGTGGAGTGAAACTAGGCTCAGCTGTAGCGGGTGTTAGCGGCCATGAAAAACTGCCCGTAGCGGCAGCGCCGCTCAGCCGCTACGGGCAGAAACCAATGGCCATTGACAAGCGGGCTAACTTTCCGCTGTTTCTACGGCGCGGCTGTCGCAGTGTGCAATGCGGATCCGGGGACACTTGCTTTTATGCGATGGATTTCCTCCAACGGGGGCAGACGGCGTGCCACTGGGTTGCGGGCAACTGCGTTGGCTCTGGTATCAGTCGTTGCACTGACCTGCGGTGGGGACAGGATCAATGTCGGCCCCGTGAAAATAACGCCCGAGACGTCGAATGTACCTGCAGCATTGCAGGTACATGCCCAGGTACCGGCGCAGGGCATGATCCGCAGCGCCTATGCAATGTCATTAGCCGCACGTGTCGGCGGACTGCCAGTGAAGGCATCGTGGACGTACATCGACGGAATGCCCGGCCTGAACGCGCAATTGGATTCTTGGCTGCTCGGTGCACTGGACACCAAGGCGGCCGCTTCAGGAGAGCGGTACCGCCCCGCGATGGCCCTGAACACCAGGCCGGCAACCGCTATTGGCCCCGGAACCACGCTGACGGCAGAACCCGTCGCGGCCTCGGGAAGAGTGATCGTGTACCGCGAAACAGAGAACAACACCCTCCCGAACGGCACCAGCTCCGTCACCTCCCAAACGGTCTACGCCGACACAAACACCGGCCAAGTCCACCGTGCTGCGGACCTGCTAAGACCCGAAGCCCTCCCCCGAATCCACACCCTTCTCTCCAACACGGCGGGCTATAACCCCAAACCGCTGCCCAACGAAGCGGCGCCGCTTGACATAGTTCTGGATGACCAAGGGGCCCTTCGGATCACCACCGCCCAGACCGGGACCGGCAACCGCCCTGCCCGCACAGCGACGGCCACGATTCCGGCGCAAGAGGCCGAGAGCGCACTGGGCGAATTCGGCCGAAACGTCCTGAGCCAGCTCCGCAGCCACGCCCCAGTAGAGCTCCCGCCAGCCGCAACCCAGGCATTTCGACACGTCAACTGCGACATTGTCCCGTGTGCTGCCCTGACCTACGACGACGGACCTGACCCCCGATCAACCCCCAGGCTGCTGGCCATCCTGAGAGAAAAGAAGGTGTCGGCGACCTTCTTCATGCTTGGCATCAAGGCCGCCGCCAACCCCGCCATAGCCAGACAAGTCAGCAATGCCGGTCATGCCATCGGCAATCACACCTACAGCCACCCCAACCTAACCATGCTGTCTGCTGCCGGCATCATGAACGAAATAGGCCGCGCCCAAGCTTCTATCCAGGCCGCCACCGGTCCGGCGCCCACATTCATGCGCCCGCCCTACGGTGCGACAAACGCCACCGTCCGGCAGGCGGTAGGACTGCCACTCATCAACTGGTCAGTCGACTCGCTGGACTGGCAAAGCCGGGACCCTAACGTGTTCGTGCCCAAAGTACTCCAGGAAATAACACCCGGCGCTATCGTGATCATGCACGACATTCACGCCACAACCATCGCCGGCCAGACCTGGCTCATCACAGCCCTCCAGTCTCAGGGCTACCACCTAGTGAACGTTCCTGAACTCTTCGAAGGAACCCCACTCGTAACAGGCCAGACATACCGGTCCCGCCCCCAACGGTGGTGACCTCCTTAACGGTCATGCCGGTCGTCGGCATCCTTCTGGCCGCCGGCCTCCCGCACAGGATGTCGGGCCACCGTTCGTGGTACGGACCCGCGGGCCAGGCGGGCGGTGCTCCGGGCGCCGACAACGGCAAAGGCATCGGCGCGGCCGACAGCGACTGGGCAGAATAGTCGCCGGCAGCTTAAGCCAAAAACCGATCCCGCGCCGCGAACCCTAGTGACGGTTCGCTTCGGCCAGGACGGCCGGCCCCGGGGAGATGTCCCATTTCCCTCGCAAACAAGACGAGACGGTCGGTCCGACGGCTAGGGCGCCGGAACGCCGCACCGACTGTGCAAAACGGGTCCCAGCGGTGTTTTGACATTCTTTGGTTGCGGCTATGAGTTTTGACCCAGATGTCCGCCCTACTAAACCCTTAGTATTCCGGCACTCCTCAGAAAGTTTCACTGCAACCTGTGACTGTTGGTCGAGAATGGCGGTTATCTCGCAGGATGAGTTGGCGGTTTCGCGCCCCACAGTTTTCTGCGACTGCACCGAGAGGGGCCCTCGGATCGGCCGTCTCTGGGCCGTCTGCCTCCCTGGCCTGACGTAACGGGTTGGGAGCCGGGCTTTCACAACTATTCCCAGGGCGCCACGCGC
This sequence comes from Arthrobacter sp. Soil736, assembly GCF_001428005.1. Lineage (GTDB taxonomy): Bacteria > Actinomycetota > Actinomycetes > Actinomycetales > Micrococcaceae > Arthrobacter. The sequence continues at coordinate 25,489 of NZ_LMSB01000035.1, read as the reverse complement.
ACTGTTCAGGCAACCCTGCTTGGTCTGGCGGCGGAAACGCGGCGTGGAGCTGCGGGACCGCACGTTCCGGGCAGCTGGCCACCGACTGGGGGCTGCGGCGGGTCGGAGATACGGCCCACCGCGGGCGCCGGAGCGGTCCTCAAGGCAACAGCAGGAGGCCAGGTGGATGATCCGCTGGCGGGCACTTCGGGGCAGAGATCGGTGATCAGGCCCATTCCGGCATACTCGCGGACCGCACTGATACCGGAGACAGCACCCGACTTGTCGGAAAACGGCCTGGAGATGGCCACCACTGTTCCGTCAGGGGCTTTGAGCCTGAATCTGAAACACAAGTTCTCGTCGATGAAGAGTTCAAATTTACCGGTCATCTTTATCCTCCTGAACGCGCATAACAGGCCGCGTTCGATCTTCTCTCGCCGGGTCCAGGATGCGGCACTGCATCCGGGCTTTGCCGATCTGCAAAAGGACCATCTTTTTCTTCATATGTTGTTGCGCGTCGCGGTGTTTGGCGGTGGGGGCGTCTTTGCCCGTGACGATGCGGATTCTTGCTGTGGGGTCTTGATTTAGTGTCGTCGGCGGCGTCAGGCTGACGATGACCGGATAAGACGAACGGCCCGGCATGAGATTTCGAAGGTCCACGCCGGGCCGCTCTGACGCGTAAAGGCCGCGCTGATGCTCACGGTAAATCATGAGGCTTTCTCTGTCGAGTCGGATCTGGCCGGCGGGCGCCTGGCCTGCCCGGGGTGCAGGGGCAGGCTGCGACCGTGGGGCTGGGCGCGGGAACGGCTGATCCGCCACGGCACCGGGACAGGACGGTCGGTGATGCGCCATCGTCCGCGACGCGGACGCTGCACTGGTTGCGCGGCCACTCACGTGCTGCTCGAAGCCGGGCTGGCTGCGCGGCGGGCCGATGCGGCGGCGGTGATCGCCGCCGCCGTTGAAGCCAAAACCGCCGCAGCTCAGGGGCACCGGAGGATCGCGGCCCGGCTGGGCCGGCCTGCCTCCACGGTGCGCGGCTGGCTGCGCGCATTCGCTGCTTCTGCCGGGGCGATCGCCGAAGAATTCACTGCCCTTGCCCATCGTGACGGCGCCGACGCGGCCGGGCTCTGGCCCGCGGCGGCGCCGACACCGGCCGGCCGGGCGTTTGCCGCCGATGGATGGGTGCTTACCTGCGGGCTGCCGGCCGGAACCGCCCGCGATGGCTGGGTGGCTGCCGGTGCCCTCGGAGCACTCAGAGGAGCCGTCGTCGGGGAAACAGCCGGGGCGGGTGAAGAATGAACCGGGGGTGGGCGAAGGATGATGTGTCGGCGGTGGCGGCGCTTGCTGTGTGGCAGGTGCCTGGCAGGGTCCCATCTGGATGACCACCACGACGCCGCATTCATCCGCCACGGCCGGCGGCGCCGCCGGGGCCACGCCCAGGGCCAGGACGGCAGCCGCGCAGCAGACGGTACGCCGCACTCTCATCTCAGTCCTCCGAGGCCGGCGGACCCGAAGGGGCCGCTGCGGCGTCCTGGTCCTTGGTGGACAGCGGAAAGTGCGTGGGCTCCGCGACCACTTCCGTCCGGCCGGTCGCCCGCGGAGGAACCGGCCGCAGTCTCCGTGCCCAGGATCGCGTCATCAGCCCGGCAACCAGGGCGATGACCGCGGCGCCCAGCAGGATGAACATCAGGGCCGTCATCTGCCCCTCGAAGGCGACGCATGGTGCGCTGGCGAGCCTGTCCGCGACCGACTGCAGCGGGGTGACGGCGCCGGTCAGGTGTCCCAGTGCCGACGGGCACACGGCATCGAAGCCGGCAACGTTATAGGGGACCAGGCCCACGATGATTCCGCCGGCGGCCAGGAGCCCCGCTACGGTGTAAGCGACGATGGACAGGATGCGTACGGGACGGCCCGGACGGTTCATGACAACCTCGTTTCCCACCCCAGCGGGCGATCGCGCACTATGCTACCGGGGTCGTGGTGAGAGTTCTCGTCACATCCGCACACATGAGATTCAAGCCCGGGAAACCGGGCCATCCGAAGAACGGGGAAAGCGCGCCCCGGAGGACGGACAGAAAGGCGGATCGGCATCTGTCCCCCTGGTCCTGGATTGGAACCCTGCGAGGGGCCCGGATTCGATTACCGGCATAGACAAAGGGCCCGAAACCGTGGCTTCCGGAACTAAGGCGGTCAACTTTTGTCTTGATTGAGCGTGTACGCGCATTGGGTACTTTGCTGAGCGGCCGCGTCGCGCCTGATGGCCCGGGCCGGCTTCCGCAGGCACCTTCTCGGTACTGCCAAAGCCCCTGAGGGGGCCGTCCAGTGGCCCCACATCGCCAAAGAGGACTTGCTCCGGCAACGCCCCGAGGAACCGGTCCAGGTCAGCGTAGTTCTTAGCTTCCTGTTCCAGTATCTGGGGATTTCTGTATGGCTTCGGGGCACCCGCTACCGGGGCCGGGTCAGCTGTTGGTGTGTAAACGGGCCCGGAGCCAGCTGCCGAGGTGCGGTCGGGCTCGGGGTACTCATAGACGCACCCCGCAGTGCCGGTTAGAGGAATCAGCAGGCACACGGCAATCGCAAGCCGGTGCAGCCTGTCCTTCGTTCCCACGTTTCCATGGTGGGCAGGCCCGCAGTTCAAGGCAACCGCCGCCGCTCCAGATGGCCAACTCACAGCCAGTCGGTTAGCCTTCGCGCGGCTTCCTTCCCCGTTGTCGGCCGATCTGCCACCCGGGCAGCACCCGGTCCAGTTCCCGTACTTTGGCCTCGTCCAGTTCGCTGCGGTGCAGCTTGGATCGCTGGGAGTGCAGCCACACGCCCAGCTCGTGCTCCAGGCCTTCCACGAAGGCTTTGTGCCGGGGCCAGTCGCTGCCGGCGGCCCGGTACTCAACCAGAGCAGTGAGGCGTTCCCGCCACCTGGCCTCGTCTGCCTCCACCCTTGTCGGGGTCTGCCACCCGGGCAGCGCCGCCAGGCCGTCCCGGTAGGCGGGGGCCAGGGTTCCCTCACGGGCTTCCTCTCGCCGGCGCTGCAACCATGCCGCCAGGGTCCGCTCGGCTTCGCTGGTGCTGGCCCTGGATGGGTATCGGCCGGTGTCCTGCACGAACGCCACCAGCTCGCGAATGTGCTCCAAGCCCTGCGCGGTCGATGCATGGGTAGTTCTCAGGGCAGCGGCTGCCTCGTGGGCGGACTGCAACTCCGGGTCCTCGTTTCTGGCCGCGGCCAGATGGTAGCCGACCGTCGAAGTTGCGGCGTCGACCAGTTTCGCGATCTGGCCGCGGGTGAGGCCGCCGCGGTACATGAGTACCCACTCCGGCTTCGGGGCAGCTTCCCACGGCTTAGTCACACGGCCATCTTGTCATTGGCTGGCTACAGGCGGCGCTTCATCACCGTCCCGGGACTTCTGCCGGAGCTCTTATGTCATGGCACAGCCTGATGCGCCCTTCCCTACGTGGGGGAGGGGCAACACAGGCCGGGGTTAGGCGTAGTAGGCGTCCCGTTCCCGCTGCCAGTCGGCACCTTGTGACGGAGGACGTGGGGCTGGTGGTACGGCAGCAGGCCACCATGATGCCACAGCGCGTACCGGTGCGTCGCTGTGTCCTGTCCACCGGCGCTGTGCGGGCATCCAAACCAGCTCCTGGTCTTGGCCGGCCCTGCTAGCCACATTGACTATTTGTGCCGGGTCTTTTGAATCCGGGACGAACAGATTGGCGCCGAGCTTCCCGTCAGGACGTTCGACGAGGTGGCGATGCGCGTTGCCCGCAATGGCGCGGTTCAGTTCCAGTGTTTCGCTCCAGGTGAGTTCCACGTCGTTGGGGCGAATGACGGGCAGGTCCTGCCGGAACATGGCCAGCACATCCCGGGGACCGAAGGGGAACACGATTATGGGGGCACCGAAGAACCCGCCTGAACGGGCCTGGTGATTTCCCATGTGTTCATGGAAAAGCACGACCGGCTCGTCACACGTCAGCAGGGGCATTGCGGTCCTGTACATCACGAACTGGCGGGTTGATAGAGTCTGGGCGAGACTCCGAGCCGCTCTGAGCGCCATGTCCATCTCGTGCTCCGCGGGGATGGGGACACTCCACGGGTCAGCGTTGACTTTGACGAAGTAGCTTTCGATCTCCTTGATGCGCTCGGGATGCGGCTTCTCACCGGCTCGTCTGAGCGTGGCTTCGATCGCACCGGGCCGGTCCAACTCCCATAACTGATACTGGGCCGGGCCTGACATCCACCGGCCCTGGAAGCGGTAGGAACGGGAGCGGCTGATTTGTACACCCAGGAAGTTCAGCAGATGCCCCCACTGGGCCTCCGTCAGGCCCTCGAGCCCGACTTCATCAATTCGGGCGAAGACCGCTGCGGCATCGCCTTCAATCGCGGACAGCCAGGTTTCCCAGAGAACCGGCGAGCCGCCTTGAACGGACTCGGACGGCACGCGGTAGTAGTCGGTCTCGACAAGTGCCTTGCTCGGTGGCACGGAAAAACTGCGCCGGCCGTTGTTCAGGTCCGTGACGCGGATGAGGTTCCTCTCTGCCCAGCGTTCCAGGTAGAACTTCGGAACCAGATGGTGGCGGCGTGGTTCCTGTCCCTTGGCCGTCATGGACGCGGCTGCATCGAGAATCTGCTGCAGTTCCGGAGTAATGCCGCCAGCCGGACCTGTTTTGCGAGAGCGCTTCACGACGGTTACGTTATCAGCCGGCACGGACAACTTTCTCCAGCTGGGAAGTGGGCGGCTGGTTTGCCATTTCGAGAGCTTCCTCCAACCCGGTCTCCGGTCCTGGCCGCTACGGGAATAGCTGTAGAGCCAAGGGTGAAGCGTGCACCCCATCCTTGGATCTGTTCCCAGGCGGTCTTCATAGTTGTTTCGACCTTCACCGGAGGCGGAGTTTCAAAACCGCTTTTCTCCATGTGGCACCCCACAAGCCTAGGTATCGTTCATCGTCTAGTACCCCGGATCCTAGCAGCGGGCCCCGGCATCCCGGTTTGCCACTTGTTGTCAGGTCTGGGCCCTCTTTAGTAGTTCCTCTTCAGGCTCATGCTTGTGGCGGCACCGACAACGGCGAAGATGATGAATGGGACTGCAACCAGGTACGCGGATATGGTGAGGCACCAGCCCACCACCCTGCACAGCGTGGCCGGCGTGCCCAGCGCCTGGCCGCCGTCCTGAGGTTGGGCGTAGTGGCCAGGAGGCGATTCCTGTGGCTCCGCCCCTGCGTGCTGAACCCCGCCCATCACGCCCAAACGATCGCCGGCACGTACCTACAGTTGTGATGTCCGACAGGTAAATGACTTGGGGCACCTAAGCTGGGCATATGCCAGATCCGGACACTTGGACTTCCCCCTTTCCGATGCGAATCCCGGGAATACGGACGTATGCCCTGGCCTCGGAATTATTGGGGAAGCGTGTACCCGAAAAGATCCGGGTTGAGTTCTGGAAGCAGCTATCCCTTGGACAAGCGTTGTCCCTTATCGCTCAAATCATCACAGATATCGAAGTTCGCTCCGGCATGTCAGATGCGCCGGCTTCGGAAGTGGACATGCGCTGGACCAAGCAGGTGGCAAACCGCAATTTGCGCACACATCTTGAAATTGCCTCGACCTATGGTGTCACGCTGTTTGCTCCACAGATGCTGTTGTTGGCGGCCAAAGAGGCCATGTTGCACTCCCCAGAAGGGCCGCCAACAGACAACGTGGAAGGTCTCGATCTTCTGGTCATCTGCTTGCTCGGAATCGCAGATGACAACGATGAAGGACCGAAGGTTGCCAGTGGTGCGACTTGGGGTGGCATGGATGTGTCGCTGGCTAGCGAACTCATCGCGAACCTTCACTTCAACCGCACTCTGTGGGTTGGTCGTCAGTTGGTTTGGTTCGAACGGACGTGGTTCCGCAGTTGGCCGAAGCGAACGAAAGCAGCCAAGACGGTCGGGGGTGAACCGCACGAGCTATTCAAGGAAGCCACCGGGATTGAACTTGTGGATTTCGCCGCCGTAGCCTTCAATCTGTATGCACAGGCAGCTAATCGTGGGTATGTGCGTTACCCAGATGAGTTCTTCGCAACACTTGGGTTGCCGGCAGAAGCGGTCGAACATTTCCTTGCCGTGACATCTTGTTCAGCGTCGGAAATGCGCAGGCACATCCGTGACGATCACGCCGCCCCGAGACCGTCCAGGTTTGGGTTCGATACATTCCGGCGTTTCCCCCTCGTCCGCTTGGAATCGGGAGAGCTACTTATGCTTAGCCCGAACTTCGTCATGCAACGCGCCTTGAGCGAGACCACGTTCTGGGACGTTCGTCAGTACCTCCGCAAGGTCGACGCCAAACGTGAAGTGGCTTTCCACCAATGCACCAAAGACATCCTCGAGTACGAGGCGGGCGCTGCCTTACGGAGAATCTTCTTCAAGAAAAAACTGCAGGTCCTGGATGAAGGACAACTGCAGAAAAGGCTCGCAGCCGGCAGAAAAAGCATGCCCCGCATGTGTGACTTCGCGATTCGCTCGGGACGCACCTGGCTGCTCGTCGAAGTCACGGATCGAGCAATGCCGCGGCCCGTGGTCTTGGCTAGCGCCTCCGCAACCGCGTTGGACGACGAATTAGACAAGGTTTTGACAGCTCGCAAGGCGGAGCAACTCATTTCCACGATCAGACTGCTGGAGGAAGAAACACGGCTTCGCCGCAGCCAAAGCGACGGGCGGTTCACCTATATCCCGTTAGTACTTACAGGCGAAACCGGGTTGCCCTGGACTTTGCCGGTCCAACACCGGACACGGGAACGTCTGGCGTCGTTAGGACACCCCGAGGAATTTTGCTCTGCAGTGGCACTGATCACGCTCAAAGAACTCATCATGTTGGAAAACGCCGCCGCCCTTGGTCATGACACCATTGATATCCTGCGGTCGTGGAGACTGGACAATCCCTCACTCCCGCTGGACCAGCACATTCACCTCCAGGCGATTCCCCTCAACTCTCCCGTGTGGGAAAGGAACCGTGTTTCCGCAGTCGTCCGCAGATTTGCGAACAGAATGGGTCCTTCGGGCCTACTAAAGAACTGACAGGGCCGTCATCGGCCTGCACGCGTGCTTACTTGAGCTCGTGTTCCGGTCGCAGCTCATCGTCCTGACGCGGAGGAGCGGTGCTACTCTCAAGAACACCTGTCGGTGCCGTGGGACTCACGAGACTCGTGCTAACAGTGGTGATCGAAACGCCGAAGGCTCTCTTGCCCTGAGTTGTGGCCGGCGAGACACCCCAATTTAGTCGGCTTGCACCAGCAGCACGCCGCGGTTGGTTACTAAAGCCCGTATGTCACGATCCACAGCAACGGCCGCCCTCACTGCATTCTGGTATGTAGCAGCATTGCAGCGATCCAACCTCAGCGGCTTCAGGCGGTCGGGAGTTCGACGGATCAGGTAGTCCAGCTTTTTCTGTACATCCTCCAAATCTGCGGTGTTACGCCCGGCAAGCACCGGCGCTCCACCTGTGAGAACCGCTTGAGCCACAGATGCTACGAAGTTGCCATAAGAGTCTTCGCGATGGAGGCCTCGCAATATTGGGAGGTCATGTTGATAGCTCGCCATGATGTCGTGAACCTGCTGGTAGGTTGCATCGAAGCTTGCGATGAACCACAACTCGACGTCAGACTCCTTGAGAGAACTTGACAGGTCGCTCAGCTCAGGAGGATTGACCGTCCATGCCGGCAGTGCTGCAAGTTGTGCTTCAACGGCTTGACTGTGCTTGTTCTCAATCTGGAAATCATCGATGCTTCCTACCGTCTGCCAGGAGTCACTTGATGTGGCCTCCAGAAAGCTGTATAAGGTTTCGCCCGTGTGGAACATTTCATATACTGCGCACACCATGTGGCGGATGCGCAGTCTGGGTGGAAGCTCGCTGGCTGCTCCGGGAGCATGGGCCTGCAACGAGCCCAGCTGAGCTTGCAAGACCCGCAGTGATTCAATAATTCGTTCGATGTCGTGACCGGGCTGAGCATCATGTTTGTCATGGTTGGCGCTCGTTCTGACGAAATCCATGGCGTCGGCGCCCTCTTGCCACCCTGCGGAGCGAAGCTGTTGCGTGATCGCAAAAAGTGATGAGTCTGCCCAGTCCGGGTCTGAGGCTTTTAGGGATCTCTCGCACAGAGCAGCGGCGTCCCGAGCTATCTCGCCAACTTCGTCTTGGTCGTAGCCAGTCACTTTGAGTCGAAGTGCCTGATCCAGGCTCCGCGTAATACCGTTGGAAAGCTCGTCGATGATTCGCATGGGAAAATGATCTGCCAACTGGAGGCAAGCGATCAAATCCTGCCACGGCGCCTTGTGACTCATCTCGCTAAGAAAGTACAAGGCCGGTCTCCCTCTCAGCGCGCAGTCGCCGCCGCACTACGACCACGTCCGGTTGTCCTCGACTTTCGGGATGCTGAACTGCAGGCCGTCCCGACCCCCTTTGAGTCTGAGTCGACGTCGTTATCCAGGCCCTTTGCTGGAAATCGGGCCCCGACCCCGCGGGCTCCCCGATGTCCTCGGGAAATTCGAGACAGATGCCTCTGTCTTCTTCGTGGACGGAGCGCCATACGCCCCGGGCGGGTCATACTGACCTACCTGCCGCCGTTCGGCGCCCCGTCAAAGCTGCTGGCATAACCACCGCCCACGAGGAAAACACATCGGGGCGCTGCTCGGGACATCATGGACCGGTTCGGCACGGGTCCAATTGGTCTGGGCCGCACCAGGATGGCCGAGTGCCGTCTCATTCTTCGTCATGCCCCGAGCCGATGCTGCGTCAACGGTGTCGGGCGTGCACGCTTCGCCGGGAGCATCAGCCAACACGAGCCAGCGGATACAGCTCGGAGTCCGACTCAACATTCGGCTGGGTGTGCACCATCTTGAAGAATGTGTCTGACTGCGCTGCGGTCAGATACTGGAAGCTCTGTGGGGGACGAAGGGTCGTGCCGAGTTCAGCCAGGGGGACCGGTTCAGGGAATCGGCTGGCTGTCTCGACCAGGATCCCTGTTCCGTACTCCCGCTGGTCGTAGTACTCAAAGAATCTGCTCTTTGAGATACCACCAACTTCACGGAATGTGGACCAGAGCCCCTTTGGGGACATGGTCTTCTGCCCTCGGACGGCAAACCAACCAATAAGTGAGCCAACAGGCATCGTGGCATAGATCAGAACGTGGCTGACGTCATCGGCGACGGGCCGCTTACGGAACTCAACAACCTTCTCGCCGGAGACAATCGCATTGGCAAACTCCGGCCTGATAGACATCAGTGCTACCCTCCCTGGAGCGTTCTTGCCCACTGAATTCCTTCCTCTGACTTGATTTGGGCGATGGATTGCGGGGACTCTTCCATGACTCCCAGCATTTTGAGGCTCTCGCGGCTAACAGGCGCCTCCAGCACTTGGTCAAGCCTGAATTTGACCGCCAGTACTTCTTTTTCGCACATCTTCTGGAGTTCTTCGGCACGGTATACGGTGCGCGCTCCTGCGAAGTTCAGCACATCGGCCAATTCCGTGGTGCGCAGTGTTTCCTCAACAACCCCGACAGCATGCACAGCCCGCCTTTCGTGCGTTCGGAGGAAGAACAGAGTGTCACCCGGTTCCAATGCTTTTATGCCTGAGTGGCAGATGTACACCTTACGGATCGCGTTTCCATAGGTCGAATCAAAGAAGGAACGCTGGGGTTCGGAGGCAGGGAACAGCATGCTGTGGAAGACCGGAATGATAGGGACGAGGAATGCCCTGTTGACACGGCGCTTTCCGGGGCCGTAGCGCCTGTTGTACTCCAGAGGATGGTCAGGCGGCATGTCATCGACGCTGGGCTCAAGGATCTTGCCCAGGACGGTCTGCCCGGATGCTCCGGGCTTGGGGCCCAGATCGAAGAATCCAAATTCCCTCAGCATCATCAGGAGAGCCTCTTTGTCCAGGGAAGCCTCGACGAAGCAGGTCTCAGCCCGCATCGACCGGATGCGGGCTATGACCGCTTCCAGCAACGTCTCTCCCAGCTTCTTGCCCTGATTGGCTTCGGCAATTTTGAATGTACAGATCTTCACGCTGTTCGCTGTCAATCCGGACACTTCCGGTTCCTGACGATCCAGGACCGCCAGGCCACGGATGTCCTTTCCGCCCCCTATGACCAGACAGGTCCGTCGTTGGGCAACGACCTTGTGCCACCAGCTGGAAAAGTCCCCATAATCAGCCCGAAGCGAATCAAAGAACGGTTGGACCGGATCTATGGTGTGAGGCTGGACGTCATCGACCGAATAATGGACGGGGAGCTGACCCGATAGTGCTGTCAACACACCTTCAGCATCATCGAGCATCATCACGCGCTCTTGAAGTCCGGCATGACGGGCATGCGCGTGGAGCTTCCGGTCCTCAGTTATCAGCCAGGTAGCGGCGTTTCGTTGCAGTGTAAGAAGCAGCGCGGCGTCCACACCGTCGTTGGTGTGGGCACCCAAGTTCAGTGCATAACGCGCTTCACTAAGGAACCCTGTGGTGAGTTCAACACGTCCCAACCGCGGATACTTCTCCAACTGACGGCGCCGGCGGTCCCTCAGTTGGCGATCCTGAATCCGCGAGATGTCGTCGAATTGATTATCCACGATGGAGACCTGGCCGCCGGCATCCAGAACGAGGCGATAAACAGTCGACGCCGACTGGTGGTTGACGTGATCTGCATCCTCATCACCCTCGATGGCGAGAACAATGTTTGTGTCCATCAGGACTCGGAGGTCCCCCATTTGCCCCGTGTGGCTTCCCATTTTCTCCCCAAGCTCTCGGAATGCGTAGACCATCCGCGTTGTTGCTGCTGCATACGCTACTGACCTGAGCTCACGCTGGCCCTATGCCACGGCGGCGGCGCAGAAAAAGACTGTAGAAGCCGCCGACGGCCAGCTGAGCCGCGTTAGCGCCGAAGACAAGACCTATCAACTAGCCAAAGCAGCCGCCGAAGCCATGATCCCCGAGGGCTCGAAGTAATCGCGTTTCGCACTGCCTACTCCAGGATCGCTCAGCCTGGTACAAGTCGAGGGTGAGCCAGCGCTATCCCTGGATGCCTCTGGATGAAGCCTGGAAGTGGTTCGCTGACCACGCTGACGACGAGACAGACCGAGCAAAGCTGCACCAGACCCTCGACATAGAACAGCCTCTTGTCTGGCACTAGTCCGAAAATGAGGTGACTTGTGTGTGGTGTGGGCAGGGTTGCGCGTCCGGCGGGGGCGCTGCGGCACCGGATCTGAGGCGTCTGTGGCGGGTTATGCCGCCGGAGTCAGGCTGACGGTGTAGCCAAGGGCTTCGAGCTGGCGGACGTGGTTGAGTTTGCTGGCATCGGGGTTGATGCGGTGGCTGAAGTGCTCGGGGCCGAGGTCGTGGAACCGGGCCTCCGGGTCCTGCAGGAGGTGCCAGATGATGACGAGGATGGAGCGTCCGATAGCGACTATGGCGCGGTTCTTGCCGCGTCGTCTGGCTAGGCGCCGGTAGCGTTCGCCGAGGAATGTCTTGGTCCTGCCGGCGTTCACGGCGGCTTCTCCGAGGACCCTGGCCAGGTAGCGGTTGCCGTGCCCTGTGGAGCCGTTTCCCTTGTTCTTCCCGGCGTAGGACGTGATGCCCGGGGAGAATTTCGCCCAGGAACACAGGTGCCCCGCGGTCGGGAACCGGGTCATGTCTACCCCGGTTTCGGCCAGGATGACTGCGGCGGCGACGCGGCCGATGCCCGGGATCTCATCCAGGCGTTCCGCCGCCGCGGCGAAAGGGGCCAGCTGCGCCTCGATCTGTTCGTCGAGTGCGGCGATGTCGGCATCGATGCCGTCGATCCTGGCCAGCATCCGTGCCAGCAGGAAGGCGTGGTGGTCATCGAATTGGCCGGTGAATGCTTCCTCGAGTTCGCTGATCTTCCTGCGCATGCTTGACCGCGCCATCTGCGCGAGCACGCTCGGATTCCGTTCGCCGGCGATGAGCGCCGCCATCATCGCACGCCCCGATACCCCGAAAATGTCCGAGGCGACGACGGAGAGTTTGATGCAGGCGTCCTCGAGGAGCTTCTCGACCCGGTTCTTCTCCGCCGTCCGCGTGCCGACCAGATCGATCCGGTACCGGGTCAGGTCCCTGAGCCGGCGGATCGGGTATGGCGGGACGAAGCTGGGGCGCAGCATCTGGCGTTCGGCGACCTTGCACAGCCAGACCGCGTCGAGCACGTCGGTCTTGGGCCGGCCCGGCAGGTGTTTGACGTCGCGGGCATTGACCAGCCACGGCTGAAGACCGTGCGCCTCGAGGAGATAGAAGACGGGCTTCCAGTAATCGGAGGTCGCCTCCATCACGACGCGCTCGATGCCGAGGCCGACGAGGTGGCTGGCCAGATCCGCCAATGACCGAGTCATCGTCGGATGAGTGGACACCTCCTGCAGGCGTCTTCGGGTATTCCCCGGGCCGGGGATCCGCACACAGCACACGAGCTCGGCTTTGCCGATGTCGATGGCGGCGACCCTGGCAATGATCTGTTCCTCGTCCTGGGACTCGGCCAGCATGGTCTTCTCATCTCCTCACGGAACGCACCCGCAGATTGCATGAGCGGCCGCCCGTGGGGGTCACGAGGGAAAAGGGAAACTAGTCCTCGTTCTCAGCAAAGGAAACAGTAAAGGGCCCACGGCATGATCCCCAACGCCCGGCTAGATCACGGCCTCAACGAACCATAGTGCTACGGCGTCGGCAGGCGACCACAAGGGCATTTTCAGGCCGGAACGGGCGTCCCGCAAGGGACACATTGGCTAGATCAGTTCATACGCCGATGTCTCGGTTTTTCGCCGGGCAAGAGTATCGAGCAGGAACTCAGCGATCGTCACAGTGCTGTTCAGTGCCAGCCGTGCGTGCGCCTCCGTGGCAATGCTTGCCGTCGTACGGCCATGACCGGTTCCGATTTCGTTCCGGAGCTCGGCAATGGCCTGTACCGTCGTGGTCAGTGTCCGGAAAATCTTCTGGATCGTCTGGCTTGCTTTGCCGCTACCCTTGACGCTCTCTGCATTGATTTTCAGGGCCTCTCCTACCTTCTTGTACAGATCCGGGACGTCGTCCTTGGCGGGGTACTGAACGCCCTCCTGGTCCAGGATCAGCTTGAACAGGCTCTCAAGCAGCTCTTTAGAAGACGCGATGGCACTGGCCGGATCCTTGCCAATGCTCTTTTTGATTCGCCCCAGATGTTCGTGCAGGACCCCTGAATCAGTCAGCAAAGGCTGACGCGCGATTACCTCGGGCACATCACCGTGGAAACTGCCTCGGACTTTGACCTTATATACGGGCTGACCTTTGGCTTCTCCGTCCGCCACAAGATGGAGTCCATCGTTGCGCAGGATCTTGTTGTAGATGCCAACGATCTTTGAGCTTTGCTCAGCGCCCCGGACAAGAGGGTGGACGGTCAGCTCCAGAAATTGGATAAAGAGTTCATCAGTTCCCCATTGAATGTTAAATCTGGGATCCGTGAACAGATAATCGTCACCCCAGTCATCGTTGCGTTCCCGGTGTTGCTGGATGTCCTGATAGGCAGTCTTGAATCGATTGTCGGTGCTCCGCACCTCGTTCAGATTGAAAATGCGACTCAGGAACTCAGACTCACTGAGCTGCCCGGACCAAGCCATGGGCTCAAGCTGGTAGGAATCTATGATCTTGCGTCTTGTGGAATCAGTAATCTTCATTGTCAACGCGGCCGCTGCCTCTCTTGGACCCAGTCACCTACGGGGAGCCTGTCGCTTCAAATCTAGCCGTGTTCATGCCAGTAGAGGGCGTCGTTACGCAGGCGAAACCCCGCTCTGTCTCCAGCCATCTCTAGGACACCCGCCGGTCGTGTCCAATCGACACCACCACGCGTCCGGAAAGCTCGTCTTCGATATCTTTGCTCGGAACCTGAACGTGTTGGTTGAGCGAGCACGATGCGACCTGGGCCCAAGCCGACCCACCTCGTTCTTGAACGTTCGTCAATCAAGCTCCTCTCACATGGTCTCTCGCAAGGGCGTTATCGTCGTCCGGTCAAGCTCGGCACGGTCGACTTGTTCGCCCTGCGAGGGGCCAAATGAATGACGAGAACCGCGCCTGAACAAGGGAAACAGGGATCTGAACCAACCCACCTCGTCTTTCAACATTCACCGGCAAGAAAATCTGAAAATTTATATGGGTCAAAGCGGGGCAATTTCGCGCATTTCCGCAGGTTAAAGCCATTTCTGCTACCCATCTCCGGCTAATAGTTTGTGACCACAAATGTTCAATTTTGAGGTAATCAATGCGCTGTGAGCCTTCAATCGGCCGCAAACTTCTGCTGACCGGCATCGGGCCGCGGCCCTTGAGAGTCGCAGCTTGGGGGAGGAAAACAACGCGGCCAACCCTGCTCCGGGACACCAGGACGGATCCGGCGTTCCTCCGGAGCACCACCGTCCTTAGCGGTTCAACGTCACGGCTTCTCAACACTTTGATGTGCCTTACAGGGTAGGCATTCTCGCTCGTTCGGCTCAATGGGCGACGGTTGCGATGATCGTACTCCGGCAAAAGCTATGGCTGCTAGCGTGTTGAACACGTCGGCGATTCCGATAATCGGAGTGCGTATCGGTGTCCCCTCCGGATTGAGGACGAGGAGCGCAGGCACGTCGTTCAGGAACGGTCCGGTGAGTAGCTCTTGCGGCAGCTGTAGCACGGGCAGGCGGGTCTGCAGCCATCCGCTGTCTTTGCCACGGATTACGAGCACCAAGGGTTCCTTCCCTGTCAGGATTCCGGCAAGATGCTGAAGCAAGCGATCGCAGAGAGGACAGGCCTGCTCGACCACAAGCGCGTACGTTACCGGGGCGGCGGGTGGCGGTGTCTTGTCAAAGGCACCCGCGACTCGCCGGCGCTTCACCGCGAGGGGAACACAGATGACGACGCTGACGGCCACAACAATTCCAGCTGCGAGTCGGGTCGCGCTCGTGTGGTCGGCTACTGTCGCGAGACCGGCCGCTGCGACGAACACGAGGTTCCGCCCGACGATGACGGGCTTTTGCCTGGCTCGCCCTAGGACACCGAAACATCCGCACGTTGAAGACTTCTGCGAAGGACGTGCAATCACAGTCGTTATGGTGAAGGCAGAGAACAGTCCGACTGCTGCGATTGATGAAAGTCGTGGGGCCGCGATCAGGCCGATGGTAAGCATTCCCTCGATGACGGGAAGCGCCCAGCTTGTAGCGCGGGAGAAGCTCTCGGGCAGGCCGAGGGAGCGCGCCCCCCGAACGGTGCCCTCGGGGTCTAAGGCCTTGCCTACAGCAGCGGCAGCAAGGATTGCAACCACGGCTAGGTAGCAGGCTGCGGCAAGGACATCGAAAAGATTCATTAACTCCACACCCTCACATGCGGAAGTCCGGAGCGGGGAAAGTGGCTCTCGGGCACCAGCTCACTATAGGCAAGCACCAGCCGGCGGAAGGGGGGCACGTTCTCATCGACAGCACCGGTCCAGTGATACAAACCGCCGAAGGCGGCGATGGTCAGCGTGTGCCCTGTCTCGTGTGCCGATAGTCCCGGTGCCCCAAACGCCGTCTGGACGGTGGCCGGCACCACCCCCGGCGCGGTCGCTAGGAAAGTGAAGTTCCCAAGGTTAAAGCCACCGCGAAACCCGGTGATTCCGGACAGTCCGCCAGTCGTCTCGATCGTTGACGTTCGGGCGTCGAACCGCAGTGCCGCGAAGCCGAAGGCTCCCAGGGCGAACGGCAGGTTGATCAGGAAAAACAGGATGCCAAGGGGTGTGACGAAGTACGACATGGGCATCAGCCAGCTAAGCCATCCCAAGATGCCCTGGTAGAAGAGATTTCTCGATATTAATGTGAACACCGCCGCGAAACAGACAAGGCCCAAGACAATCGCGATGGGCAGGCCGAAGGGCAGCAGTGCCCAGATCCCGAAGTTCAGTCCCGCCGTCAGCCCGATCATAAAGCCACGCATCGTCTCTTCCAGCGGACTTACGGGCAGCGGCGTCGGGGCTGCGGATATTGGCGTCGAGGCGATGACAGGCAGCAGTCCGATTGTAGCCAGTACGTAGGCAAACACTGTGAAGAGCGCGACGGTAAAGAACGCGATCAGTAGCCACTCCGCGGGTGAGAGCGGCAGTATTAGCGCCAGGATCAGACCGACTAATGGCCCGGATCCGGGTAGAACGGCGGGAATCCCAAGGATCGTAGCTGTCACGCCGGCGATGACCAACGCGACGAACAGACCAACGAGACCGCCTAGGAATAGTCGCATCTTGGCTACCTACCTTTCGCCTGTCGGTGCCGCCGCGCCCGCTGTCATGGAATGCATCCAACGGATTTTCCGGCTCCGATTAGGGCGATGGAGATGGCGGCGAACAGGCCACCGATAATTAGAGCCCCGATCGCGCAGGTGACGAGTCCAAGCAGGAACAGGACGAGCGCTAGTACACCCAAGGCTGCCGCCAATGAGGCAAAGACGTTAACCAGCAGAACCAAGGCGGGGCATATAAACCGGCCGCAGAGAAATGCCCAAAGGATGAGGAGGAACAGTCCGAGCAGGAACATCGTGCTGGCGGCGGACAGCAGGATCACGTTCAGGAATCCACCGCAGGCCCATGCGAAGATGCCAGCCGATGAGAGGGCGATGAGCGACATCGCCAGGACGAGCAGCAGCACGCACAGACATCCTCCTCCCATGGTTGGCGGTGGTGGAGGAGGGGTTGTGCAGGCAGCGACGGTAAGGGTCGTGCTCGCCATTGTCGGTGGGCAGGTGGGATCGGTTGCGATGACCGTCACGGTGGCGGTATAGGTTCCGGGAGCGGAGTAGTCGTGTGGCGGCGGTGACGCCTGTGAGGGAGGTGGAAGCGTCGTTCCGTCGCCGAAATCCCACGAATAGCCGGCGATTCCCGAGCCTCTTGTTTGTGCGGCCAACGTTACCGGCTGCATGTCCGTGCTGCCGGCTGTTCCCGGGATGCAGGTACCCAGGGTCACGGTGATGGCAGTGGCCTCCGGACAACAGGCGTCAACGGTCAGTTCCTTTTTGTCGGTGACTGAACAGCCGCCCGGTCCCGACGCGGTGAATGTCACCGTGTAGGTTCCGGGAGCGGTATATGTGTGTGTCGTCGCCGGGAGGGATGATGCGGGCCGCGTTTCGCTCGTACCGTCGCCGAACGTCCATGTATAGCTAGTGGCGGCTGGGCCGGCGAGAATTGCGTCGACCTGCATCTGCCGGCCTGTGCGGTCAGATGTGCAGGGGCCGGGAGCGGTGCTGATGAACGTGATTGTGGGGCAGTTGGGTCCAGGTCCACACGGGTCGAGAAGGACATTGACAGGCAAGGCCGTGGCGAGACAACTCCCTCCACGTCGGACGGCCAGGCCGATTGTGTGCATGGTTTGGCCTGGACCTGCCGCAGACAAGTAGAACGTGAGCGGCCCGGCGGGTACCGGCATGGTTGCCGCACTGCCATCGATCGTCCACCAGTACTCGTCGCCGGGACTTGGATTACTAACGTGGGGAGTCGCTATGACCTGCCGATCGGCGTTCGCATTGCAGTTCCCAATAGCAGTGGTGATAGCTGTGATCTGAAGGTCGCAAGGAGGTAAGCATACGGGGATGGTGAATGTGTCCCCATCGACGAGGTCACCGTCAGGGCATGAAGGCTGCTTAACCTTGACCGAAACCTTGTAATTCCCGGGAGCGAGATCGATCTGGAAACTATTAGAACCGGCTGTGAAGGGCTGAATAATGGTGTTGCCTTGCGTCACCCGCCACCGATAGTCCCCAATATATGCAGGGACCGCTGGTACGACAGCGGCTGTGAAGGTTACCTGAACAGTGCCACCAGACTGGGCGCAGGGCAGTGCACTTGGGGCGGAGAGGATCACATCGTTCCGGCAAACGACAGGTGGCTCGATGGGGGTTCCCTCGAATTCCATCCCAAGGATTCCCTCATATTCATCTCCGTAGGGTGAGACGTACGGCTCATTGACACCATTTGCCGGGCCCGATCCGTTTGGAAATATGCCAGGGGCCGCGACCGATGAAGTAGCAGTCCTGTTGATCTCAACCGACCAGATTCCATGGGTATCGGTGAGGGCGGCCGGAACAGCCAGATATGGGGTCCACCCCGGCCCCGGTGCGCTGAGTGTTCCGATCTGTTGACCGTTTGGAGCGAAAACCGTATAGGTGTGGTCCGTTCCGGGAACCCCATCCTGAAACAACCGGACCCGGGTAGTTGTGAATCCGACAGCATTGTTGGGATAGCCCTCGTCGAATGTATTGGCGGGCACCCCAGAGCTGGCGGGCCAGGCAGGCGGCGGTGGTCCTGCAAAGCCGGGCCCTGATGCCCATCCGGCCAGTTCGAGTTCCTGGCTTGTAACTAACGGCACCCAGACACGGTAGTCGTTGCGCTGGACCGGACCTGCGGATGTCCATACCTGAGGCAAAGGTGGAGTTCCGACGAAGGTGATGATGGGAACATTGCCGTGCGCCAGAGCCCACAAGGGCGGCGGCTGCGCGGGCGGCGGACCCGGGGAGAGATTGTTCGACCAATGCGCCCGAACGTAGAGCGAACTCAAACCGGTCCTCCGACCTCACAGCGTAGGGCTCGGCCTGTTGCTCGGGCGAGCAGACGGAGTACGCCATCGGTCCTTTCGACCTGGAACGCCAGCAGCCGAGCAGAAGACTGAGCGACCCCACCCATGCAGCTGAAGCACTGAGTTCCGATTGAATGATCTGACCGCCTGAAGCTGATCAAATCTCGTGCCGTAGGAGCCATCGCATTCCCGGTTTCGCTGTCAATCCCACCCCGGTTGGAGGAAATCACTGTCATAATCCCCCAAGAGCGTTACCGTCGCGTTACGGCAGACAATGAAGGACGCCATTGCCCGACAACAAGCCATTCCTCCCAGTGCGTACGTGATTTTCAGACGCCGGATGCCCTGTCCTGCACTCCTGTCATTTTCAAGAAGTCGACGGCACGGAATGTCCGAAGCCGGCCGCACCGCCGGTGCTGTCCCGGGGCGGCGCTCAGCTGTCCGTTCTCAGGTACTGGTAGAGCGTTTCGCGGCTGATGCCGAATTCACGGGCGACGCCGGTCTTCTGCTCTCCCGCGCGGGCCCGCTGCCGCAGCTCGGCCGTCCGGGCGGACGAGAGCGCTTTCCTGCGTGCGCGGGATCGGGCCAGGGCCACCCCTCCCGCTGCCGTTGACCGATCAGCGCCCGCTCCAGCTCAGCCAAGGGACACGCGTTGACAACCGGAACTGTTCTACGGATCCGTGAACGAGTTCGTGCGGGAGAAAATCATCACCACCTACCGGCGCAACGTCGGCGCCCGTGGTCCCCGCCGCTGGCAGGCCGAATGGTGGAGAAACGCCGAGGCCATTCCTGGCTCGAATCCCTGTGGCGCTCCTGGGAACACTTCCGCCTTGACGGGGCTACCGGGATGTCAGTCTGCTAACGGGGATCACGCCGACCACCACATGGCCGTTCTCTTCGATTCCGAGGGCCCCTTCTCAGATTCAAAGGACGAGAACGGGAAGGCGAGCCGCTGCCCTAGACGGCGCCACCGGAAGGTTTTTTCCTGACGTCAGGATGGCATAGGTGCAGCCAGACGTGTGAATGTAAGTCTGACCGATATGGAGAAGGGTCGCCGGTCTGGCGGGATCGTTTGGAGAGCCCTGGATGTGAGCTGAGCCGGGGCTCGGCAACCAGGCCGTCGTCCACCAGATATTCGAATTCTTCGATAATGAAATAACGTCCCAGTAACGGCCACTGTCCTAATGTGGCGATGGCTTGCCGCCTTGTGCTCCGACTCGGAGTGAACAACATCGTTCGCGGCGGCCCCCGCACTAATACAGGAGGCGCCGGGATGACAACGGTCAAGCTGGAAATCGACGAACAGGAACTGTTCGTCGGGTCGTTCACGCAACTGGCGATCACCATTGATCCCGGGAGCGGGCTGAGCCTCGACGACATTGACTTCGAGGTGACATCCGGCCTGGCCGGCGGGATGGTCTCCCTCTCACGAAGCAGAAACTTCAACATAGAGAAGCCCGTGCTCATGCTGCTGGCGGGGTACGAACCGGGTACCCACGTGCTGGAGGCCCGGGAACGGGCTGGCGGGACCATCGTCGGCGAGCTCAAGTACGAGATCGAGGGCACCTGGGAGGGGCGCGAGCAGGGACCGCCGCTGTGGTTCAGCGGCGAGCCCGACGCCAGGCTCGCAGGTGCCGCCTGGGGTGGCGGGCCCTCCGGTCCGCAGAATGTAGCGACCGTGCCCGCCCTCGGCACGAGGCGGATTGCGGTACTGTTCGTCGACACCTCGTCACAGCGCTACACCTCCGACGCGACCACCATGCAGGGCCATCGCGACCGCTGGATTGCCGAATTGGTTGACGGCGTCACGGTCGCCGGCCAGACTCGGAGCACCGCCGCGTTCTTCCGCGAGGTCTCCTTCGGCAACTTCGACCTCACCGCCGAGGCCTACGGGCCGGTGCAGCTCCCGGCCGACCACGACACGTACTTCAATGCCGATAGGTCGCCGAAAGGCAGCTTCTACCAGTCCGCGATCACAGCCGGCGACGGCCTGATTGACTACAGCAAATTCGACACCGTCGTGTGCGTCACGCCGACGGTCCCGGCCGTCGGCATGACGCCGGAGAAGTCCGCGTGGCCCTACGCGAGCATCGGCCACTGGGGGCCTTACACCACAGCTGAGGGCAACCTGAACCTCGGCGTGGTTTCAATGCCGAACGAATGGGGCACCACCAACGACCGAGAGATCCACGAGACCTTCGCCCACGAGCTGGGCCACAACCTGGGGCTGGGAGACCAGTACACCCCGGCCGTCGCGGGTCGCAACGCGGGGGGCTGGGAGCTGATGCACGCCGATGACCCGCTCCCACACTTCTCCGTCGGCCACCGGATGATGCTCGGCTGGGTGCCCGCCGGCTGGGTGCGCACCTTCAACTTCGCCGTCAGCGGATCCCCCGTGGACACCCCGGTCACGCTGCACCCGATCGAGCAGGGCGTCCCGCCGATCGATCGGGCCAGCGCCATCGAAGTCCGGATCGGCGACGGATTCAATTACTACTTTGAGTACCGCAACGGCGAATTCCCCCAGATCGGGGACCGCTCACTGCCCAACGACGACCATGTCCTCGGCACCGATGTGGCTTCACCGCCGTTCATCGCGCCGTACGCCCGACCCACAGTGTTGTTGCTGCCCAGTGACGGAGACGACGCCGGTGCCGTGCTGGGCAACGGGGACTTCTACCGTGAGATCGACGCATCGCCTAGTCCGGTCGAGTTTCGGGCCGATGTATCCGGAATCAACGGCAACAAGGCCGACGTGCGTATTCGCTACGGCACAAACGGACGCCCAGACCCCTCCATACGGCCATGGCCGGCATCGTCGACCCGACCTTGGCAGTCACCCGACATCGAAGTGCGCAACGCCCGCAGCATGGTCGACGCGCAATGGTTCAACGTGCCATGGGTAGGCAACCCGAACACAGTGGTCGCATCAGTGACCAACAAAGGCAACGTGATGGCCCCTGACGTACGCGTCAACTTTCACGTCAAGAACTTCAACATCGGCGGGGCGCCGGAGGCCTTCCTCGGAGCTGACGTCCGCGATATCCCGGCTGGCGCGACCGTCGAATTCACCACCACGTGGGTGCCGCCCGCCACCGGGCACTTCTGCATCATCGCGAGAATCCCGCTGTATGTCGTACCGACGGTCCCGACCTTGGTTGAGATGACCGAACTCAACAACACGGCGCAGACAAACTACGACCGGTTCGTCTCAACGACCGGATCACCCTCCATCCGCGAGGAAACCATGGTCGAGGTGGGGAACCCGTACGCCCGACCGACCCGCGTGTGGATCATCGCCCAACAGACCAACCCAATCTACCGCACCTACCTGGACACGACCTGGCTCTTGCTCGACCCCGGCGAGACTCGCCAGATCAGAGTGATGGTGGAGTACGCGCTGGATCCGCGCTCCGATGACATCCCACTGGACGTGCAAGCTTTCAAAGAACGGGTGCAAGAGCTAATGAGACGCCCGAACAACCTCGGCCTGCACACCTACGCCGAAAACCCGGAAGACGACCCGCGGCACGCACTGGAGCTTCTGGGCGGGGCTGACGTCCAGGTCGCGACCGGCCGCGGCACAACGTTCGACAGATTCGACACCGAGGGCCGGACTGTCTTCGGCCTGGTGGTGACGGCGGACGACAGGGTGCCGGTTCACGGCGGGCAGGTCCTGGTCACCTTCGCCGACGACCCGGACGCGCCGCACGCCTTCCTCACCGTAGCGACGCAACTCGACGACGGCTCGTTCAAGCTGCGTGCGCCGCGGAAATGGAAGCTGGCGAAGGCGGACTACCTACCGGAATATGGCCTCGGCCCGGCAGATACCGACTGGATCCACGCTCGAGAAGCAGCGGAGGCTACCGGTGCTGATTAGGAGTGGTCCTGTATTGGGCGGCATGATCTTTGGCCGGCTTCGGTTCATTCAGGAGCCGGGACAGGCACTTCTTCGACGAGACGTCGGGCACGTACATCGAGCTGGCCAAAATCCTGGCCGTTCGAACCAGCGACCTTGCACTCCGCCGCGGCCGTCAATACCTGCGGCCCATCTCCGAGGACGGCGTCGCCTTCTGGTATCCGAACCGCATCGGCCAGGGACGATGACTTCCATCGTGGCCTGGTCCCGGATCATGTCCAACCGGGAGGTGGTGTGCGCCATCAACACCGACCTTGCAGCGGCAAGGACAGCGTGGGTGACCATAGACGCCCGCCTGCATGCGGTCGGTGACAAATACGAATACGCCTACTCAACGGATCCGACCCAGGTCGGGTCGCCCGTGACGGCCCAGACGCGGAACGGTTTAGCGATCAGCGTCACCGCCCCGGCGGCGGGCTTCGTCATCCTGACGCCCTGAAAAAGCAGGGGGTCGGACCTCCGACCCCCTCCGAGCCAATCAAGAGACGTAATCAATGAGCGCGGTCCGGATCTCCGCCTCGCTAGCCATCCGGGAAGCGAACAGCTCGCGCTCATACAGGTCGCGCACGACAAGGGCGAAGCCCTGCCGCAGCGAGAAGCTGACGTACGCCGTCATGCCGTCGCCCAGAGCATAGGAGGCGACCTCGCTGACGCCGTTGTTGTAGTAGTCGCAGACGCAGAACCACATGGAATACGGGTCCGTTCCGGCCATCAATGCCGGGTCGACACGATCGGCGACATGGTGCCGGGGATCTGCGATCAGGGTGTTCATGTGATGTCCTTCCGGGGTAGGGAAAATCTCTACCGCTCATATGTGCGGACAGCAGCCGTCCGCTCCACATCCCGGAAGCAACGTGCTGGCCGGGGCACGGGGAGAGCTGCCGTCGCCCTCACTGTTCTCACACGCCTTCTCGTACCCGGTGGAAACGAGCCCTTGTAAACGGCCCACTTCAGAGTCCCACCTGAGGACACCGAAACCGCCAGTCGCGTTGCCAATCAACCGCCATCGCCGGGGTTCTGGCACGAATTTCGTGAATCGGGGACCGGTGTCCGCGGTCCGGCGCCGGTAGCGGCTGTGCGCCCGCGGCGAAAGCATCACGCAGGCCAGGCACGGGAACGCGCTGCTCGCGCGGGTCCGGGCCGAGACCGGCGCCGTCCCGTCCACACGGCGCGCCTGCTTCACCAGCGCCTTGTCCAGGCGCGGGAACACCGCCCGCAGCGACGACCCATCACCGTTCACGAAATTCGTGCCAGAACCAAACGAAGTTAACAGTCACCCACATGGCAGCGAGCAGGTGCCAGATGCTCGTCTGCCATCGGAACGCCAGCGTGACGCCCACACCGAGTTGGAGAGTGAGGATGAACGCGTTGCGGACCAGGTCAGCGAAGGTGCGCCCCGCCAGGACGGCGGAGCGTGCCATGATCGCGTCGTTCGCGGCCGCGAAGAAACCGGAACCCGAGCACGTACTGGAGGTTCCCGACGATCGCGACGAATCTCGAGTACGTGACTAACAGCCGGAACACGCCGAGCGTCCGCGGCGCCCGCACCACGCCCGGGGCGCGGGTGCGACGCGGGCCGGGCATGCCTCCACGCTAGCCGCCCCGGCTCTGCCACCCCGGTCCTGCGACACCCGAACGCGCCTCGCCCGAACGTGCGAGGCGCGTCAGGCCCCGAACCAGCGGGCGCGTCGCACCGCGCCGAACTCCGCCTTCTCAGCGGCGTACGCCGGCGACGGCCCCAGGAGCGGCGCGGTCTATGCGAAGCTCCGCNCATGCCTCCACGCTAGCCACCCCGGCTCTGCCACCCCGGTCCTGCGACACCCCGAACGTGCGAGGCGCGTCAGGCCCCGAACCAGCGGGCGCGTCGCACCGCGCCGAACTCCGCCTTCTCAGCGGCGTACGCCGGCGACGGCCCCAGGAGCGGCGCGGTCGGCCCGCCGTCAGCGTGGAAGTCGACGTCGACGCGACCGACGTCGCCGTGGCCGAACTCCAGATAGCAKAGYCCGGTGCCCCCGGATGCAAGTCCGCCGGCGCCTCGGAYGCTGCGAACGATGCCGTCCGCGACGACGTGGGCCGCGCTCTCGGCGAAGGTGCCGGCCTTCGGGATCCCGGTCTCGGCGCAGTCGCCGATCGCGTACACCCCGGCGTRCGGCGTCTGCAGCGTCACGGGGTCGACCGCGACCCAGCCGTCCTGCGTCAGGCCCGCCTCGACGAGCACGTCGGGCACCTTGTGGGTCGGGATGCCGATGAACAAGTCGTACGGCTCGTCGTGGTCCTTGAACTGCGCGACCYGCGCGTCGGGGTCGATCCCGTGGATCCGGTGGCGTTTCGTGTACGCGATCCCACGCTCGGCCATCGCGCGTTCCAGCGCKGCCGATGCCTGGGGCGAGACCGGGATGGGCGACGGCTGCGGACTGACCATGTGAAGGTTGCTGCCCTCGCGTATGCCGCSKGCGACGAGCCGGTCGTGGAGCAGCAGGATCGCCTCGTAYGGCGCGGGCGGGCACTTGAACGGGATGGAGAGCACGGCCAGCATCACCCGGCCGCCGCGGAACGCCGCCAGTTCGTCGCGCAGCCGCTCGGCGCCWGCGACSGTGTAGTACTCGAACCCTCCGTCGGCGAAGCCGGGTGTCGCGGCGATGTCGTAGTCGGCACCGAGGGCGACGACRAYGATGTCGGGATCGTAAMCCGCAGCATCGGTGACGACGTGCCGCGTCCCCGGGTCGATCGCGAGCACCCGCTCCTGGCGGAACTCCACACCCGGMGTGCGGATCTCGCGGTACGGGATCCGCACTTGTTCCGCGTTCTGGTGCCCGAAGAGGACCTCCAGCTTGGAGAAGCCGAACACGAAGGCGTCGTGCTGGTCGAAGAGGGTGACGTCGACCTCGCCGGCAAGGCGCTCCGACAGTGTGCTCGCGAGTTCCAACCCGCCGAAGCCGGCGCCGAGGATCATGACGGTTGTTGTCATGCACCTCATCTTGCGCCTTGGACGGCCTGTGCGTTCCAGCTGCTCTCCGGTGGACGAGGCAAAGAACGGCTGCG
>NZ_LMSB01000034.1 GCF_001428005.1 Arthrobacter sp. Soil736 | reverse complement strand
CGCCGCCGCAAAAACACGGGCCCTGGAAACAGCATCCACGCGAGCACAAATAGATGAGGCACGCACAACACTTTCGCGAGCATCTTGACATGAGTCACTACGTGGTCTCCGTCAGCCGGCAGAACCGGGGCGGCGTCGACAGTTGTGCGCCAGAACGTCCGTGGTTCTATCGCTTTGACTGCTGCATGTCCGCGGTTGCCGGGCCGGGATACGTGAGGGCGTCGGCGGCGTCGAGGACCTCCAGCGCCGTCATGTGGGCGGCGGCGGCCACGTCCCTGATGGGCATGCCGCTCTTGACTGCCCTCGCGACGGCAGCCTGCAGCTCGGGAGCAGAGTGCTCGTGTTCAAAGTCCGGGAATGTGCTCATTGCAGCAGCTTCTTCAACGGCCCGGATAGCTTCTTCGCTAGTCATCGCCGGCCTCCATTCCGCTCCACGGCGCTGGCCTGTCGCTGTGGATCGCGCATCTCCTGTGTCTTCACGCTTGGTCGCTAATTCTGGACAGCCCTTGGAGTTCTTCATGGCCGTGGGCTGGTGATCGGTGGGGATCCACCGTGGGTTGCAGGTAGTGGCGCTACAAAAGTGCGCTGCCGGGGTCCGGGGGCAACAACCAAATTTTAAGGGAAGCGCTGCGAGTAGAAAAGATCCCGACCAGACTCGTCAGCTAGAGGCTAAGCGTCCGGTTGCGCCCGGGACGCCGTTGCATGCAATTTACCTATGGTTTACAGGGGAAGCCTTGTGAGGCTATGCGCGTCCGCGAAAGACTTTCATTACTTGATGAACGGGTCATTCAAGACCGTTCGACCAGACCAGCGGGAGCCGGGCACAGCGATGCGTTCGGGCCTGCTCCGCGGCGGGGAGGCTCGCGGCGAGGAGCCCGCAGACCGGAAGGATAGCCATGGCCGGCAAGTTTGAAGTGTTCGTTGACGCGGAGTCGCATTTCCGGTTCCGGCTCAGGGCCCCGGACGGTACCGAGCTCGCTGTGTCGGCCGCCTTCGCTGATAAGCGCGGAGCTGCCGCCGGCATCGCCGCCGTGCGTGAGTGCGCCGGCATGGGGCTCATCACCGACCTCTGCCCCGCCAACCGGCCGGGCGCAACGCCCGAAGCGGCAGTACCCGCCGCCATTCCGCAGGCACATGAAAACGAGCCCGCCCGGGCAGACGGCCTCCGCGCCCGGGCCCGGAAGCTCCGTCGGGCCGCGGCAAGGCCCCGGTGGACGGGCACAGCCTGGGTAAGCGCGCGCGTTGCCGGGGCCTGACGCGGCGGGGTAAGCGCTCCCGCGGCGTTGCTACGGCCCTGCTACAGGGTGGTTGCGGTGGCCAGCGATGACATCGCCCGGCGTGTGAGCTCCGCCCGGGTTCAAACTTGAAGTTGCCGTATGAGCACTTCAAATTCCTCCACACCGAGGATCTGCATGTGTTGCTCGGCGCTGGTCTCGGAGCGGATGGTGTTGGCTGCCTGCTCGCTGCCGGCGAGGGCTTCCGCGTCCTCCCAGAGGGTGATGGACAGTGACTTGTTGTCCTTCCCCAGCAAGTAATAGATGCCCAGGCATCCGGGCAGCCGGAGCACGCGGTTGACGGTGTCGTCAGACGGCGCGCCTGTGCTGTCGGGGGCCGGCCTATACGTGCTGATACGAGCGAACATGAAGTGCCTCCTAGTCGACGGTCGGAGCGCTGTCCGCTTGGCCCCTCGATACCGGGAACTTGTAGGCATGGCGGCCCCGCTGGCCGGCGGCTCGGGCTCCTCCCACCAGTAAGGACCGTGATGTCTGGATGTACAAGCCTCGAACGGGATGCCATGGGCCGGTCCCTGAGGATAGGTCAGCCGGTGCCTCCGGCGTCGAGCCCGTGCTTAGGTCCTTGGACGCCAGGTGGCTGTCGAGGACCGGATCTTGAGTTGGGGCTGCACGAGTGTCAGTTGCGTGGGTATGTCGGAATTGCCGTCCGCGAGGCGCTTCATCAGCATCTCGGCGCCGGTCGTGCCGATCTGCTGCGGGAATCCCGCCACCGAGGTCATCGGCGGAACCTGGCTTGCGGCGATGCGCGTGTCGTCGAAGGATGCGACGGCGATGTCGCGGCCGGGTTCGAGCCCCCGGCGGCGCATCTCGCCGTAGACGCCTTCGGCGACAATGTCGTTGTAGGCAACCACCGCATCCGGAAGCCGGCCCAGATCGAATAGCCGGCCCACCGCCGTCGCGCCTCCTTCAGGGGTGATGGAACTACGGAACTCATCCACACTCCACAGTTCACAGCCTTTGCGCTCGAGCGAATCGCGAAGGCCTTCCTCCCGTTCGGTGAGGGACGGTGCTGCCCGGCCGCCGAGGAACGCGACGCTCCTGCAGCCCAGAGCCGAGAGGTGTTCCCCGAGCATCGTCGCGCCTTTGACGTTCTCGCTGCCGACGTAATCGAAGCCTGTGAACCGGCGTGCGAGCAGCACCACCGGGACGTTGGCGGCGTTGACCTGCTTGGCGAGCCTTTCGGGGTCAGTATCGGGAGCCGGGAGCAGGAGCAGCCCGTCGACCTGGCGTTCAATCATGGAAGCGATGATTTCGTGCTGCCGGTCGGCAAGATCGCGGCTGTAGCCGATGAAAATCGTGTAGCCGGCGTCATGGGTGATCTGGTCCACGGCCATCGCCAACTCGGCGAAGTACGGGTTGATGATCTCGGTAACGATGAGCCCGATGGTCATCGACCGGCTCTGCCGCAGGTTGGCCGCCTGGCGGTTGTACACATAGCCAAGCTGGTCCATTGCTTCGCGGACCTTCAGGGCCGTGGACTCCGGAATGCGGGAGCTGCCGCGAACGACGAGCGAAGCGGTTGAACGTGAGACGCCGGCGGCCTTGCTCACGTCTTCGAGGGTGATGCGCGGGGCCATGCTGTATTCCTGCCGGTGAGTCGATAGGCGGAGAAGCGGCGCTCCCCGCCTATCGACTTTACCAATGCGGATGTCCCGGACCGGGGACTTCCTGTTCGTCAGGCGGCCTTCTCGTGGATTGCGTCCCGCGGGTCTTCCAGGCTCCGCCCCCTGGTCTCGGGAACTGCGAAGGTCGCGGCAATGGTGATGGCCGTCAGCAGGGCCAGGTATCCCGCGATGGGAAGCCAGGCCCCGCCACCCGCACCCTGGACGGCGCTGCCGCCCTCGGCGGTGACCGCGAGGGACATCAGCCAGGCGCCGACCATGGGAGCGATGCCTCCGGCGATGACCGCAGAGCCTTCCCGGGCCACTGAAACGCCCAGATACCGCTGCCGTGAGCCGAAGAGTTCGCACATGAGGGCACTTTGGGAACCGAACATGCCCCACGTGCCGACGCCCAGGCCGACGGAGACGACCACGATGGTCAGCACGGTGTCACCGAAGCTGAGCGCGTACCAGACGGGGAAGGCGGCGACCAGTTGGAAGATCGCGAAAGCGCGGTACGTGCGGACCCGCCCGTACCTGTCCGTCAGCCAGCCGGCAAGAGGAACGACGGCGGCGCCGACGGCGGCGGCGAAGACGAGCGAGAGAGCCCCGATGGGGCCCTTGATGCCGATCGCGGCGCTGGAAACGTAGGCAATCGCGAGCGCCTGGTAGATGGACGAACCGCCGTTTTCGGCCATGCGCAGCCCGATTCCGAGCAGGACCGTCTTCCCGGAGCGCTTCAGGAGCGTCCTGAGGGGCCGCTCGGTGACCTGTTCGTGGGGTTCGAGCTTCGCGAAGGTGGGGGACTCCTTGAGGCGGAGCCGGATGTAGATGGCGATGCCAAGGATGAGGACGCTGGCCAGGAAGGGCACCCGCCAAAGCCAGGTGTCGGTGATCTTGACGGCCTGGTTCGCGTTCAGCAGCAGGAAGTAGACCAGTGCCGCCGCGACCGTGCCCATCTGGACACCGAGGAAGGGCAGCGAAGCGATGAATCCGCGGCGGCGTGCGGGAGCGTATTCGGTCATCAGGATGGACGCGCCGGCCATCTCGGCACCCGCGCCGAGTCCCTGCATCAGCCGGAGCACTATGAGCAGGATCGGTGCGAGGACTCCGGCACCGGCCCCGTACCAGTCACCGGGGGAGCCGTTGTACGTGGGCAGGACACCAATGAGGGTGCTGGCGCCGCCCATCAGGAGGATGGTGGCGAGCAGGACGAATTTGCGGCCGAGCCTGTCACCCAGTCGGCCGAAGATGATGCCGCCCAGCGGCCGTATGGCGAAGCCCAGGAAATAGGTGCCGAAGCTGAGGATTAGGCCCGTCGCAGGGTTGCTGCCAGGGAAGAACAGGGGGCTGAACACGA
Source organism: Arthrobacter sp. Soil736 (assembly GCF_001428005.1). Classification (GTDB taxonomy): domain Bacteria; phylum Actinomycetota; class Actinomycetes; order Actinomycetales; family Micrococcaceae; genus Arthrobacter. The sequence continues at coordinate 582,537 of NZ_LMSB01000034.1, read as the reverse complement.
GGGCGGAGGCCAGGCTGTACAGGGCGAAGTCGTAGTACTCCAGGGCGCTGCCCAGGGAGCTGGCCCAGGCGGCCCTGGCCAGGTCCCGGGTCGAAACGCCGGGTTCCTGTGCCGCCGGGGCTCGTGTTGATTCGTAGTGAAGGCTCACGTAAGTGCCTATCTGTTGTTGTTGACGGGGGAATCGGCTGAACGTGTCCGGCCAGGCGCGCTGCCTTCGGCGAGGATCTTGTCCGCGACGCGCAGGGCGTTGGCGGCGATGGTCAGGGCGGGGTTCAGTGCCGCTGAGGACGGGAAGAAGGAGCTGTCCACGACCCAGAGGTTGTCCAGGTCGTGGGCGCGGCAGTCGGGGGTGAGGACACTCGTCCGGGGGTCGTGTCCGGCCACGGCGGTTCCGCACTGGTGGGAGTTGGTCTCGATGCCCATCCGTTCAGTGAAGATCACCGGATATCCGGCTTTCCGTATGGCCCGGCTGACCCGCCGGACCAGCTCCTTGTGCGGCTCGAGGTTGTTCGGTTCCCACCAGACGTGGATCTTGCCGTCCGCCGCGGTTACTCCGTTGCTCCGGCGCGGCAGGTCCTCCGTGGTGAGGTAGATGTCGATGCTGCGGTCAGACATGGCCTTCAGGAGCCAGGTTGGTGCCCAGCTGCGGGCCATCTTGAGCATGCTGGCACGCAGCTTCCCCAGCATCTGCAGGTTCCCCAGGGGGTACCGGTTGGTCGGGCCGGCTTCGTACCAGTCGTTCAGTCCGAGGGTCTTCTGCCACAGCGTCCTGTTGACCTTGAACGGGTTGATGCCGATGAAGAACGTGCTGTTGTGCACCATGTAGTTCCTGCCGACCAGGCCGGAGGAGTTGGCCAGGCCGCGGGGGTGTTCCCTGGTGGCCGAGCGCAGCAGCAGCGCGGCCGAATTCACGGCCCCGGCGGCGAGGATGAATGTGTCGGCTTCGATACGGATGATCCGGTCACCGCGTTCGGCCAGGGCAGCGACGATGGTGCGGCCGTCCGGGCCGGGAACGAGGCGGACAACTTTGGTGTCCGTCATCAGTGTGGCGCCGCTTTCCAGCGCCGGATCGATGGCGATCCTTTCGGCGTCGGACTTGAGTCCGGCCTCGTTCGGGGCGCCGTCGCTGGTAGCGCACAGCGCTCGCTTTTCCGGGGTGTCCGCGTCGAGCCCGTTGGCCATCCGGAACGGGTGCAGCCCTTGCCGCCGCAGCGAGTCGGCGAGGTCCTGAACGGTCGGTTCATGATCGAGGGCAGGGTAGGGATAGGCCTCGGAGTGCAGCGGCTCGGTGGGGTCTTCGCCGATCTGGCCGCGGACCTGGAACAGCCTCTCGGCCCGGGTGTAATACGGTTCCAGGTCGTCGTAGCTGAAGGGCCACGCCGGCGATGTTCCGTCCTCATGCCGTGTTTCTTCGAAGTCGCTGGCGCGGAAGCGCGGCAGGCAGGCGCCGTACACCTTGGTGTTTCCGCCCACCCAGTAGTAGACGCCGGGTTTGAAGGCGGCACCGGTGCGGCCGTTGTACCAGGTGTCGGCGTTCTTGTACCGGCCCTTGAGGTAGACCTCGTCCAGGTCGGAGTTCTGCGGTTCCGCGGGAAGTCGGTGGCCGCGTTCGATCACCAGGACCTTGGCGCCGGAGTCTTTCAGGGCATAGGCCATGGTTCCGCCGCCCATGCCGGAACCGATGATGGCGACGTCGGTCCGGATCACCTCATCCGGGGCCGCCGCCGCTTCCGGAGCCTCCGGCAGCGGGGCGTCGTCGATGGATTCCCAGGACACAGTGCTCACCGGCTCCGCCGGGCTGTGCCGGGGCGCCGGGCTTCGTCGAACTGCTGGATCTGGTCGATGGTGTCCAGGAACCAGTAGTCGCCCCACATGACCGATTCATCGACGCCCAGGTCCTTGCCCTCGTGGTAGCTGCCGTGCTTGAGCACGCCCTCCCACTCTTCGTCCGGGCTGGCCAGGAAGTCTTCCTCGGTGAGGCGGCGGAGGATGTTCACGGCGTAGTCCGCGTAGATTCTGGCCTTGGTGCGGTCTTCGACGAGGCCGGCCAGCTGCCAGAACCCGCCGGCAGCTCCGGCAGCTGCGGAGGATTCGTACGGCCGGACCGGTGCGGGTTCTTCCCAGTCGTTCGGCGGCACGAGGCGCTCGCCGGTCTTTTCCATGTAGAAGTCGGCGGCCGCGATGGCTGTCTCGAGGAAGCGGCGCTCGCCGGTGAAGCGGTAGACGGTGCCGAAGCCGTAGAGGGCCCATGCCTGACCGCGGGCCCATGATCCGTCGTCGGAAAAGCCCTGCTGGGTGGTCTGCTTCAGGAACGCGCCGGTGGCGAGATCGAACATGCCCTCGTGGGACGCGGAACCGTCGCCGCGCATCAGGAACCGGCGCGTGGTGAGGCAGTGGTCCACGGCCTTGCGGGCCATGTCCTGGTCGCCGGTCTGCTGGCCGGCGTACAGGGCCATGTGGATGTTCATCATGATGTCGATGAACAGGCTGTCCGGCTGGCGGAAGCTGGGCATGTACCGTCCGGCTTCCCGGTATCGGCTGGCGGTGGTGCGTCCTGCTTCCACGACGACGTCGCGCTTGGCGGTGTCGCCGGTGGCTTCAAACCAGCGCCGGTAGGTGGACCAGAACAGGAAGCCAAGGTCGTGGACGGTGTCGTCGTCCTTGCGGTGCTCGATGAGTTCCGAGTAGTGCTCGGCGGCGCCGCGGAAGCGGGCCTGGTCGGCGTCGTCGGCACGGCGGGAGAGCATCCACAGCTGGCCGCCGAGGAACCCTTCACACCAGTTGGTCCAGGCTTCGCCGTCGACCACCCATTTGCCTTCCTCGGTGTAGAGGGGGAACCGGTCCGGGTGTTTGGTGATGAGTCCGTCCAGTTTCGCCGACGCGGTTTTCCAGGCCTTGGACGCGGCTTCCCGGAACGGTGCCGGCACCTCGTAACCGGTGGGGAGGGTGAGCGGCAGCATGGCGGGCAGGACGGTGGCGGCGGGTGCCGGGGCTGTTGCGGTGGTGGCAGTCATGGTTCTTCCTTTGGGGTGTCTGTGGATTAGCGGCGGGGGGCATCGGGGGCGTCGACCCACCGGCTTTCGCGGCTGCCCACCTGGAGCTGGATGGTCTTCAGTTCGCTGAACTCGGCGAGGGCCTGGCGGCCGAGTTCGCGGCCGATGCCGCTTTGGCCGTAGCCGCCAAAGGGCAATTCTGGGTAGCCGTCCATCCAGCGGTTGACCCAGACGGTGCCGGCGCGCAGGTCCCGCGCGGCGGTGAGGGCCTCGTTGATGTCGTTGCTCCAGATGCCGGCGGACAGTCCGAATGACGTGGAATTCGCGATCCCGACGGCCTCCTCGAGGGTGTCGTAGGGAAGCACGGACAGAACCGGGCCGAAGATTTCGTCGGTGGCAATGGACATCTTCGCCGTGACGCCGGTGAAAACGGTGGGCTGGTAGAAGCGGCCGTCCAGGCCCGTGTCGAGGCGGTCGCCGCCGGTGAGCAGGTGGGCGCCGGCTTCGCGGCCTTCGGCCACGTAGCGTTCGACGACGGCGAGCTGGGCGTCGTTGACGAGGGACCCGACGAGGGTGTCGGCCTTCAGCGGGTCGCCAACGCGCATGTGTCTGGCCCGTTCGACGACGGCGGCGGCAAACTCATCGGCGATGGAGCGGTGCACGATCAGGCGGCTGCCGGAGTTGCAGCACTGGCCGACGTTGAAGTAACCGCCGAAGACGCCGGCATCCACCGCGGCCGTGAAGTCCGCGTTGGGCGTGATGATCTGCGGGTTTTTTCCGCCGAGTTCGAGTTCGACCTTTTTCAGTTCCCGGCCGGCGGTGGCGGCGATGCTCTTGCCGACGCCGGTGGAGCCGGTGAAGCTGACCATGTCGATGCCGGGGTGCTCCGCGATGGCCGAGCCGACGACCCGGTCGCCGGTGACGATGTTCACCACGCCGGCCGGGAAGCCCGCTTCGCGGATGAGCCGGCCGAGCATCACTGTGGTCGCGGAGGTGCTTTCGCTGGGCTTGATCACGGCGGTGTTGCCGGCCGCGAGGGCGAACGGCAGTTTCTGGCTGATGATCAGCAGCGGGAAGTTCCACGGCGTGATCATGCCGATGACGCCGATGGGTTCGTGGACCACCAGGGCCAGGGTGTCGGGTCCCAAGGCGTTGTGGGCGTCACCCTGGGTGTTGCGGGCGAGGCTGGCGGCGTATTCCCACAGTTCGGCCGTGCCGGCGACTTCGTTGCGCGACTGGGTGATCGGTTTGCCGGTCTCCAGGGTTTCGGCCAGGGCAAGTTCCTCGGCATCCCGGCGGACGAGTTCGGCGACCTTCAGCAGCAGCTTGGAGCGCTGGGATCCGCTGGACTGGCGCCAGCCGCGGTCCAGGGCCCGGCGGGCGGCGCCGACCGCGCGGTCCACGTCCTCCCGGCCGCCCTGCGGGAACGAGGTGACCTCGACCTCGTGGGCGGGGCTCAGTCGCGTGAAGGTTTCCCCGCTCTGCGCCGGGGCATCTTCGCCGTCGATGATCATCGGGCGGTAGGTGGGCTCGACGTCGTCGAGCGTGTAGCTCTTGGTTTCCATCTCGGGTGTCCTTCGTAAGTGTGTGATTCGCCTGCGGCGATTTAGTTGTCCGTGAAGTGCGGGGTGCGCTTTTCCCTGAAGGCTGCGACGCCCTCGGCGAGGTCATCGGTGGCGGCGGCGAGGCCGCCGGCCAGCGCCTCAAGTACCCGGGACGGCGCACCATCCGCGGCGGCGTCGATCAGCTGCTTGCCCAGCTGTACGGCGAGCGGGGCCCCGGCAAGCAGGTCGCTGCTGAGCCGCGAAACGGCCTCTTCGAGGCCCTTTTTCGGTGCGACGGCGGTGGCAAGCCCCCAGGCGACGGCCTCCTCGCCGGAAAGCTGCCTGCGGGTCAGGACGAGTTCCTTGGCCCTGGCCCTGCCGGCTAGCTCGGTGGCCCGCTCGGTGCCGCCCCATCCCGGAACCGTGCCGAGGCCCGTCTCGGGCAGGGCAACCCTTGCCTCGGCGGCGATCACGCGGAAGTCGCAGGCCAGGGCGAGTTCCAGGCCGCCGCCGAACGCGAGGCCGTCGATGACGGCGATACTGGGCTGGCGCAGGCCGGCGAGGGCGTCGAACGCCCGGTGGCCCGTGGCGATCCAGTCCCGCCACATCCCGGCCGCCGAGAGGTCGGCGAAGTGGTTAATGTCCGCGCCGACGCAGAAGACCTTCTCACCCGCGGTTCGCACGATGACCACGCGCGCCGCCGAAGCGGAAACCTCGCGGGCCGCTGACGCCAGGTCCTCGAGCAGTCCAAGGGTGAGGGCGTTCAGCTTGGCGGACCTGTCGATCATGATGGTGGCGGTGTGGCCGTCCGGCGAGTACCCGACAGTGACCTTCTCGGTGATCTGATCAGTTGCGGTGCTCATGGCTGGTCCTTCCGCTGGCCGCCGAGCTCGCCGGCCAGGTGTTCGGCCGCGCGCAGAACGATGGCCCAGATGGTCAGGGTGGGGTTGATGCCGGGGCAGCTGGGGAAAGCGGCGCCGGAGTACATGTAGAGGTTGCGGGTGTCGTGGACGCCGAGGTGTTCATCCAGGACGGAACCGGCAGGGTCGTGGCCGAAGCGTGCGCCGCCGAGGTCGTGGCTGGAGCCGACGCCGGTGAAGTAGGGGCCCTGCCAGGTTTTGGCGGCACCCATGTCTTTGAGCAGGCCCGTGGCCTTGTCCGCCATCCATGAGGCGAGGCGGCGCTCATTCTCCCGCAGCCGGTAGGTCACGCGGACCAGCGGCATGCCGAGGCCTGAGGAGTCACGGTGCCTCGGGTCGATTTCCAGGCGGTGGGAGGCGTAGGGCAGGGCGTCGGGCTGGATCCTGATCACGCCCTGTTGGGACCACAGCTTCAGGTGGTCGCGGTAGCCGGCGCCCCAGCGGCGGACGTCCTCGGGCAGGGTTTCGCGGGCGATCTGCAGCGGCAGCGCCTGCTGCTCGGCGCCAAGGGTGGCACCGCCGATGAAGCCGTGGTCCAGGGAGCGGAACCCGGGGGAGAGGAAGTCGTCCAGGACGACGCCCTGCGCGGCCGGCCCGGTGTGCCGGTTGAACTCCGTGCCCGGGAAGAGCGCATCGACGTGGCCAAACATCTTGGTCATGTAGTGCATGCCCAGCTGGCCGGTGTTGTTGCCGAGGCCGTACTCGTGCCGCGAATCGGACGACAGGTACATCAGGCGGAGGTTCTCGTAGGTGTAGGCCGAGAGGATGACGGCGCGGGCGTACTGGCGCCGGACCCGGCCCAGGGGATCCACCCATTCGACGCCGCGGGCTGCTCCCGACTCATCCATGATGATGCGGGTGACGCGTGAATGGGTTCGCAGCTCGAAGTTGCCGGTGGCGATGGCCGCGGGCACGGGGCCGAGGCCGGGGTGCCAGCGGTCCCCGCGGAACGAGCCCAGCCCGTTGTTCCAGGCGCTGTAGCCCGTGGCGGGACGCCCGCCGTAGGACTCCGTGGTGAATCCCACGGGAACCGGGTGGGGGTGGAGGCCGGCGGCCTTGGTCGTCTCGGTGAACTTGTTGCCCAGGATGAACGGACGGGTGGGCGGCAGCGGCAGCGGCCTGCTGCGCTTGATGAACGGGTTGGACTCGTCCCCGGCGATGCCGATCAGGTCCTCGAGCCTGGTGTAGTACGGCTCCAGCTGATCGTAACTGACAGGCCAGTCGGCCAGGGTGCAGTCCTCGGGCAGGGCGCCGGTGCCGTAGAGGCCGTCGTAGTGGCTCTTGGGGGCGAACTGCCAGGGGTGGAAGCGGCGCAGCCAGGATCCGTAGTGCCCTGCGGATCCGCCGACGCCGTTGACCATCCGGCCCAGGGAGAACGTGGCTTCGCGGCTGTCCTCCTCGTCGGCGGATTCGCGCCAGCGGGGCGTTTCCTGTTGGAATTTCGGGCCCAGTCCGCCGCGGGTGTAGTAGGCGTGTTCGAGCTCGTCGGGGAGGAACTCGTCCAGCGGCCGGAACGGGCCGGCTTCCAGGCCCACCACGCTGAGGCCGGCTTCGGCGAAGACCTGGGCGCTGAGCCCGCCCATGGCGCCGACGCCGACCAGCAGGACGTCCACTTCATCGGTCATCTGCGGGTTGACGGCGTTCTCGTAGCCGAGCTGCTTCAGCTTGTGGCCTTCGGTGTCGCGCGGGATTTCCTGCATGGCGTCCGCGAGGGTCTTGATGATCCCGCCCTTGGTCACGTGCCCGGTGCTGAGGTTTTCCTCCGCCGCGTTTTCCAGCCAGACGCCGGGGTGCTTGAGGAACTTCCAGCCGGCGGCGTTCTTGTTTCCGCCATGGGCGGGGTCGGCGAAGAGGCCTTCCTGCAGGTGGGCCACGACGAGTCCGAAGAGGTCGCGCTGGTCTTTGGCCGGCACCTGGTCGCTCAGTTCGCCCTGTTCGAGCAGGACCAGCATGTCGGTGCGCTCGTCCAGGGTCAGCGAGGCGAAGTTCCGCCCGTGCTTGTCCTCGGCGTAGCGGTCCAGGGCGCCGAACAGCCACTGGTACCGCGAGAGGTCCTTGCGGCCGTAGCCTTCGAGCGTCAGGTCCAGGTATTCGGTGACGCCGGCGTCGCGGACGTCGGGGCTTTCCCCGTCGGAGGGGAACATGGCTTCGAACAGCGCGTCGGCGAGCTCGGTTTCGTAGGGGGTCAGGATGCGGAAGCTTTTCATCGCGGAAGTCCTTTCAGGTGTTTCGGCCTGGCGTCAGCGCACGGCCAGCGAGGGGGAGCGCCGTTCGATCCGCTCGTGCAGCGGCAGCGGGGGAAGGCGGAGGCCGACCGGTGCGTCGGCGAACAGGGCAAGATCCATGGTGCGCAGGTCCTCCGAGACGAGCAGCGGGAACTCACTGCGGTCCAGGATGTCCTTTTGCAGGTCGACGCCCGGGGCGATTTCGGTGACGACGAGGCCTTCGGCGGTCAGTTCCAGTACCGCGCGTTCGGTGATGTATTTGACCTTTTGGCCGCGGGCGAGGGCCCTCGGCCCGGAGAAGGTGACGGCGGAGACGTCGTTGACGAGCTTGGTGAACGGCCCGTCGGATCGGATGTCCAGGCCGTTCACGCCGGCGGCGATGTCACGGCGCCCGGCGGTGAAGGCGCCCATGAAGATGATTTCCGGGGCCGAGGAGGTGATGTCGGCGAAGCCGCCGACGCCGGCGGTGACGTGGCGCTTTTTGGGCAGGTGATGGACGTTGACGTTGCCGTGGCGGTCGATCTCCAGGAAGGAAAGCAGCGAGCGGTGGAATCCGCCGCCCTGCAGGAGGGTGAACTGGTCAATGCTGGGCATGATTGCGTCGGGGTTCTGCGCGCATCCAAAGGCGAAGTCGAGCAGGGGGATACCGCCGACGGCGCCCTGTTCGATGACCCAGCTGACTTCCCGTCCCTGGTCTTCCTCGACCAGGATGTGGGGGACGAGGGCGGAGACGCCGAAGCCGAGGTTGACGATCTCGCCGGCTTTGAGTTCCTGGGCGGCGCGGCGGGCGGTGATTTTCTCCAGGGAGAACCCGACGTGGGGGAGCGAGCTCAGGGGACGGCGCAGCTGCCCCGAGATCGCCGGATCGTTGGCGGTCAGGGTGGTCTGCAGCTGGTCTTCCGCAATCACGATGGCGTCGACGAGGATGCCGGGGACCTTCACGTGCTGGGGGTGGAGGCTCCCGGCCTCGGCCAGGCGCTTGACCTGGGCGATGACGACGCCTCCGTTGTTATGCGCGGCGTAGGCCAGGTCGAGGGCCCCGAGCGGGGATCCCTCGTCCTCGAAGGTCAGGTTGCCGTATTCATCGGCGGTGGTGGCGCGGATGATGGCCACGTTGGGGATGACGGAAGGGAAGAACAGCCATTCCTTTCCGGCCAGAGCGGCGGTTTCGACGTGGGCGACGGGGGTGGTGCCGTTCATGCGGCCGCCCTGCAGGCGGGGGTCGATGAAGGTGTCGAGCCCGACCTGGGTGAAGACGCCGGGCTGCTTCGACGCGGCCGCGCGGTGCATCTGGTAGATGACGCCGGAGGGAAAGTTGTACGCCTCCACCTCGTCGCGTTCAATCATCTGCCAGATCCTGGGCGGTTCGGCGCTGGACGGGCCCGAGGGGTAGGAGCCGGCGATGACCTTGCGCAGCAGGCCCGGGCGGGCGATGTGGTCGATGCCCTTGACGCCGTACATGTCGCCGGCGGCGATCGGGTGCACGGACGTCAGGTTGGTCGGGTGGGAGGTTTCCTCGAACCGCTGGCCGATGCCGGCCAGGACGCTGTCAGGGCAGCCGAGGGCGCTGGAGGAGCTGACGGTGATGACGTCGTCGTCGTTAATGAGGTCCGCTGCCTCGCGGGCCGAGAGGATCTGTACCTTCTGCATGATGTTCTTTCTGGCTGTTAGTTGATGTGGACGGTGCGTCCGGAGATCGCGGATTCCTGGGCTGCCAGGGCGACCTTGAGGGCCATCAGGCCGTCCCGGCCGGTCGCCGTGGGAACTCCGGTGCCTTCGACGGCGGCGGTGAAGGCCCGAAGGCCGGTGACATAGAGATCTTCGGAACAGTCGACGTCGACCGTCCGGCTGCCCGATCCGGTGGTCAGGATCACCTGTCCCCCGGTGTCCTGGGTCATGGCGTCGAGGACCTGGATGGTGCCTTCGGTGCCGTGGACTTCCAGGGAGGTCCTGGCGTATCCCACCGTGAAGGAATCATGGGTCTGGGCCAGTACCGGTGCCTGGCCGTCGTTCTCGTAACGGATGACGGTCATCGCGGCATCTTCCTGGCCGCCGGTGTTCCAATCGGCCTGCCGGACGGCCAATGCCGTGACGGCGACGGGTGTGCCCAGCAGCGGATTCAGCACCGAAGCGTCATGGCAGGTGATGTCCAGGATCACGCCGCTTCCGGGCGTCCCCTGCCCCAGCCGCCAGCCGCGCAGCCGTTCCGGGAGGAGAACGGCGTGGGCAACCCTTGCCGAAAGGACGGTGCCGATGGTCCCGGCGGTGACGAGGTCGCGGACTTTGGCATGCAGGGGGCTGCCGGGGAGATGGTGGTTGGCTGCAAGCGTGAGGCCGGTTTCCTCCGCGAGCCTGACCATGGATTCGGCCTGGCCGGCGTCAAGGGCGAGTGGTTTTTCGCAGAGCACGTGCTTTCCGGCCTTGAGCGCCCTGGTTGCCTGGTAGAAGTGCTTGTCGTTGGTCGAGGAGATGTAGACGGCGTCGATGTCACCGGCCAGGAGTTCGTCCAGATCGGTGGTGGCGGTGGCCAGCCCGTGGCTGGCCGCGAAGTCGCGTGCCCGGCCGGCTGATCCGCTGAAGACCCCGACGGCGTTCCCGCCGCTGGTGCGGATGGCGCCGATCACTCGCGTGGCAGCGATGTCGCTGGCGCCGATGAGGCCCCAATTCAGTGCTGGCATGGTGTTTCTCCTACGTTCTGGGTCGCCATTGGGCGGTGGAGGCTCGGACCTTAAGGGCCGGTTCAACAAGGGATCGTTGAGGTTCCAGCGACGAGTCGCGGATACGGTGGAGCAGCATGTTCGCTGCCTTGCGGCCGATGAGGTCCGGGTACGTGGACACCGAAGTCAGGGGCGGCAGCAGCAGCTCTGCCATCGTGATGTCGTCAAAGCTCGCCACCGACACGTCGCGGCCCGGTTCAAGGTTCCGCCGGCGAAGCTCCGCATAGATCCCCAGCGCCACCGCGTCGCTGTAGGCGATGATGCAGTCCGGCCAGATTCCCTGGTCAAGGACCCGGGACACACCCTCGGATCCGCCGCTGGCGTTGTTTGTGGTCGGCGCGGAGAGGGACGGATCGAAGGCCACGCCGCTCCCCGCGAACCCGGTCTCCAGGCCCTTGATCCGTTCCGTCCGGGCCGACGAATGCTCCGGACCGCCGATCAGGACCGCGGAGGATGCGCCCAGCGAGGACACGTGCCTGGCCAGCTGCTGCCCGGCTGCAATGTTGTCCGGACCGACGTAGTCCATTTCTTCGGAGAAGTAGCGGGCCAGCTGCAGGACCGGTACCGAGGAACGGTCAATGATCTGGCAGACCGGGGTCAGCTCGGTCCCCTCGGCCGGCAGCAGGAAAATGCCGTCGACCTGCTGCTGGACCATTGTCTCGAGCTGCAGGGCCTGCCGCTCGACGTCGTCCCGGCTGTAGCCCACGAATAGCGTGTAGCCGGCCTCGTGGACAGCTTCCTCAATGGTCATGGTCAGCCCCGCGAAGTACGGGTTGCGGATGTCCGTCACGATGAGCCCGAGGGTCATGGATTCGCTGCGGCGCATGTTGGCGGCGTGGCGGTTGTAGACATAACCGAGCTCGGCCATGGCGAGCCGGACCCGGTCCGCCGTCGCCTCCGGAATACGGGGATTTCCGCGCAGGACCAACGATGCGGTAGATCGAGATACTCCCGCGGCCCGGCTGACGTCGTTCAATGTCACTTTCTTCACTTCTTCTCCACCTCCTCCTTGGGGCTTGTCTCCCATTTCTACCATGTTAATCAATCCTGCGGTAGACCGATCTACCAATAATTTAGCTGAATGATTCCAGTAAACAAGCGGAAATTCTTGGATTGGCCTGGCTTGCGGGGTGCCAGGCGGTAGAAAAGCGCGGTCGCCGCAAAGAATCTATTGCATCGATCTACTTAACTATGTAACCTGAACCACAACGCAGGCTCTAGCCGGGCCTTATCCGGCGTCTGACAACCCAAAGGAGAGTAGTCATGCGTGCACCAAACAAGCTCAAGATCTCGCTGGCCGTAACGGCCGCGGCAAGCCTCATTGCAGTAACCGGATGTTCCGCCAACCAGCCCGCCGGAAGCTCCGCCGGCGGCTCCGACAAGCTGGAAATCACCTCCTGGTGGACCTCCGGTTCGGAGGCCGACGCCCTGAATGTTCTGATTGACGGCGTGAAGGCGGCGAAGCCCGGACTGTCCGTGGACAACGCCGCAGTCTCCGGCGGCGGCGGCTCCAACGCCCGGCAGGCACTGGCGGCGCGGCTTCAGGCCGGCAGCCCGCCGGATTCCTGGCAGGTACACCCGGCCGGGCAGCTCAAGAGCTACGTCGACGGCGGCCAGGTCGCGGACCTCACCGAGCTCTGGACGCAGAACAACTGGGCATCCCAGATGCCCAAGGGCGTGGCCGAAGCCCAGCAGGTCAACGGCAAGTACTACACTGTCCCGATCGGCGTCCACCGCGGCAACGTGCTGTGGACCAACCCCGCCGTCCTCTCCAAGGCCAACGTCAAGATTGATCCGGCAGGCGGCGTCGACGGACTGATCAGCAGCCTCAAGCAGGTCCAGGCGGCCGGGGCCACACCGGTGTGCCTCGGGGACAAGGACATCTTCGCGTCCTCCCAGCTGCTGGAGTCCATCATCATGTCGCGGGCGGGCGCCGATAACTGGAAGAAGCTCTTCACCAACGAGTACTCCTTCGACGCACCCGAGGTGAAGCAGGCCCTGCAGGACTACAAGACCATCCTGTCCCTTGCCAACAAGGACCACTCCGCCATCACGTGGGATGAAGCCTCGAAGAAGATGGCCAACGGTGCCTGCGCCGTCAACCTCATGGGGGACTGGGCCTACGGCGAGCTGGTCAACGCCAAGAAGAAGCCGGGCACCGACTTCACCTGGGTGACGTTCCCCGGCAAGGAAGACATCTTCGACTACGTCGGTGACGGCTTCTCCATCCCCGCGAACAACATTCCGCACGCGGAAGCGGCCAACGCCTGGCTGAAGACGCTCATGGACCCCAAGGTCCAGACTGACTTCGCAGCGAAGAAGGGCTCCATCCCCGCCGTGAAGTCCGCTGACATCTCCGGTCTGTCCGAATACCAGCAGGAAGCCGCCAAGAGCTTCGCTTCGGCCAAGGTGGTTTCCTCCCTGGCCCACGCCCAGGCCGCCGGAGCGGAATTCGCCCAGACCTACGCCGACGCTGTTTCCACCTTCAACGGCAGCGGCAACGCCGATGCCTTCATCGCCAGCATGACGCAGGCCCAGAAGACCCAGCTCTAGCAGCCGATCAGCCAACCAAGTCGCAAAGGGTGTGGCTGCAGGCCACTGCGGCCGCACCCCGGACAGGATCAGTTCTCACATGACAACCTCAACAGCACTGCCGCCCGCGCCGGTCAGCCCCGGCCCGCGGCCCAAGAAACAAGTCCCCCACAACGTCAAGACCTCCCGCCGGGCCGCCTGGATCTTCGCCCCCAGCCTTTTGGTCAGCTTCCTCTTCGTCTACGTCTTCATCGGCATCACGGTCTACATCTCCCTGTCGAACTGGAAGATCGGCACCAGCCCGGATCTGTCGCTGCGCCAGCCCTTCGGAGGCACGTACGCCGAGATCGTCCAGGAACAGCGCTTCCAGGCAGACATCCGCAACGTGGTGATCTTCACCGTCATCTTCCTGGTGCTGGCCATCCTCGGCGGACTCATCGCAGCCCTCTTCATCCACCATGTCTCCGTGGGCAAGGGCCTGTTCCGGACTGTCTTCCTCCTGCCCTACGCCCTGTCCTTCATCGTCACCGGTGTTGCCTGGCGCTGGATCTTCTCGCCTTCCACCGGCGTCAACGAAATCCTTCGGAGCATGGGCATCGAGAACCCGCCCGGCTGGACCACGGACCCGACCATCCTGGGGGCGCTGAACGACCCCTCAGGCACGGACTTCCTGAAGGTTCAATTCGGCATCCCGGTGGCGCTGCTGCCCATCATCTTCGCTGCGGCCTGGCAGCTCGTGGGCTTCGCGATGGCCATGTACCTGGCCGGCCTTGCCTCCATCCCGGAAGAGCATCTCGAGGCGGCAAGCGTTGACGGAGCCAATGTCTGGCAGCGCCTGCGTCACATCGTCCTGCCGCAGCTGTGGCCCTCCACCATCACCTGCTTCGTGCTCCTGCTGCACGTGGCCCTGAAAATCTTCGACCTCGTCGTCGCCATGTCAGGTTCCGGCCCCGGATTCGTCACGGACGTCCCGGGCATCTACATCTACAACTACCTCACCAGCCGTTACGACAAAGCCTCCGCAATGGCGATCATCCTGCTCCTGCTAACCCTCGCGGTAATCGTCCCGTACCTCATCCGCGGATACCGGAAAGAGCGAAAGGCATAGAAATGGCCGTCGAAACCCTCGAAACAACCCCGTCGTCCCAGACCGCCCGCGCAACCCGCCGACGCCCCGCAGCCCTGGCCCCCAAACCAAGGTCCTGGAGCATCCCCAAAACTCCGGGCGGCTGGATTGTCCTGGCTGTCTGCACGATCGCCACCCTCGGCATGCTGGTGCCCGTGTACGTCATCATCACCACGGCACTGTCCGGAAGCACCGGGGCGCCCAACTTCTTCCTCGCCTTCCCCGATGCGCCGAGCCTGGATGCCTTCAAGGGCGCCTGGACGAAACTCCACGGCTCCCTGGCCAACTCCCTGCAGATCACCGTCCCGGCCGCCCTGATTTCCTGCCTCCTCGGATCGATCAACGGCTACGTCCTCTCCAAGTTCCCGTTCCGGGGATCCAACGGCCTCTTCACGGTTCTGTTGGTCGGCATGTTCATCCCGTTCCAGGCCGTCATCATCCCCGTGTTCCAGTTCCTGAACATGCTGCACCTGCAGGGAAGCATCATCGGTCTGATCCTGGTCCACATCATCTACGGCATCCCGATCACCACACTGATCTTCCGGAACTACTACGAGGGCATTCCCAGCGCCATCATCGAAGCTGCGTCCATCGACGGGGCAGGGATCTGGAAAACCTACTTCCGGGTGATGCTGCCGCTCTCCGTGCCCGGCTTTGTCGTCGCCGGAATCTTCCAGTGCACCAACATCTGGAATGACTTCCTCTTCGGCTTCATCCTGGCCTCCCCGGCCGCATGGCCTGCCACCGTGACCCTGAACAACCTGATCGGAACCACCACCGTTGACTATTCCGAGCTGATGGCCGGCGCCGTGCTGGTCGCCGCACCCACCGTCCTGCTCTACCTCGTCCTGGGCCGGTTCTTCGTCAGCGGCCTCACCGCAGGAGCCGTCAAATGACGCTGGACGTGCTCTGCGTCGGCGAAACCATGGCCGTAGTCACCCCCGCAAAGGCCCAGCCACTGAGCGAAGCCGACGAATGTTTGCTGGGATACGGGGGAGCGGAGGCCAATGTCGCCGCGCACCTGGCCGAATTCGGGTACCGGGCCGGGTGGGCAAGCCGCCTCGGCCAGGACCCGTTCGGTGACCGCATCATGGAGGGCCTGGCCGCCCGGGGCGTGGACGTCAGCCTGGTCACCCGCGACAGCACCGCCCCCACGGGCGTGTACTTCAAGGACCCCGACCTGGGCCACGGCGCCAGGACGCTCTACTACCGGGCCGGGTCAGCGGCCTCAGCCATGGCGCCGGAGGATTCCGGCGCCTGGCCGCTGGAGCAGACCGGCTGGATCCACACCAGCGGCATCAATGCCGCGCTGTCGGCCAGCTGCTCGGCGCTGACGGAGCACCTCCTCACCCACGCCCGCGCGACGGGATACAAGGTCTCCTTCGACGTCAACTACCGCCCCGCCCTGTGGGGCGTCGGCGCCGCCGGACCGCGGCTGCTGGAGCTGGCCGCCAGCGCCACGGTAGTCCTCGTGGGGCTCGATGAAGCGGAAACCCTCTGGGGCTGCACCACGGCGGAACAGGTATCGGCACTCCTGCCGGGTCCCCGCCACCTGGTCATCAAGGACTCGGCCGCCGAAGCAGTGGAATTTGTCCGGGATCAGAACGGCGAGGAACGCGCCTTCCGCGTCCCCGCCCACCGGGTCGACGTCGTCGAACCCGTCGGCGCGGGCGACGCGTTCGCGGCCGGATACCTGGCCGGCCTTCTCCGCGGCGACCAACCCGCGGACCGGCTCGCCCTGGGACATTCGTTCGCCGCCTGGACGCTGGGCACGCGTGCCGACTTTCGCCCGGGCCACGGAACCAGACCGCGCAGCTACGCGACCCGGTGACGTCTGCTGATCGAGCTTGTCGAGATCCGGGGGTTTCGCTCCCCAACCGCTCCACGACATCTGAAAGAGGACACCTTGGCACACACATTGCTCCACGACTGGTTTGACGACGACTTCTTCCGGGTCCCGGTCATCGCCGTACTCCGCGGCCTCACACCCGGCGAGGCAGTCCGGTCCGCCACCCGGGCATGGGACGCCGGCGTCCAGCACGTCGAAGTCACCATCGAAACACCCGAAGCCATCCGCACGCTGGCAGCGGTGGCCAGCGCCGCCGCCGAACGCGGCGTGGCCGTGGGCGCAGGCACCATCATCGGAACCGACCAACTGGACGCCGCGGCATCCGCCAACGCATCTTTCACAGTCTCCCCGGGACTGGATGAAGGCATCATCCACGAGAGCATCCGGCGCGGCATGCCGCACCTCCCGGGCGTGGCCACGGCGAGCGAAATCCTCCGTGCCAAGGCCTTCGGCCTCACCTGGCTCAAGGCCTTCCCCGCCTCGGTTCTCGGCCCCGACTGGGTCAAGGCCATGAAAGGACCCTTCCCCGACGTGCAGTTCGTCGCCACCGGCGGCATGAAGGCGGCCACCGCGCTGACCTACCTCGCAGCCGGAGTCAGCGTCGTAGGCTTGAGCTCAGACTTCTCCTCCGACGAGGGGGCGGACGCGGTCCGGGATCTGCTCGCATCCGTCGCCGTGAACGCGGTGGGCGGATGAGCGCAGCAGCGGATCTCAGGAATTCCGAAAGGACGGTCGGGGCCATGACTTCAACGGACCCGCATGAGCTTAAAGCCGTTCTCTGGGATATGGACGGCACCCTGGTTGACACAGAGCCGTTCTGGATGGCTGCCCAGCGGGATCTTGCGGGGACGCACGGCGTGGAGTGGACCGCCGACAACGGCCGCTCCACTGTCGGGCAGGCCATGCAGGTCTCCGCTGCCATACTTCAGCATCACGGCGTACCCCTGTCCGCAGAGGAGATCATCAACGACCTCCTCAGGCGCGTTGTGGCGAAACTCGAAGAGGGCATCCCGTGGCTGCCCGGCGCCGAAAGGATCCTCGCCGAACTCGCGGCGGCCCGGATACCCTCGGCCTTGGTCACCATGGCCTTCAGCCCGGTCGCCACCCGCGTGGCATCCGCAGCACCCATCGGAACCTTTCACGCCGTCGTCGCCGGTGACATGGTCCCGCAGGGAAAGCCCCACCCGGCCCCCTATCTGGCGGCCGCCGAACTCCTCGGCGTTGAGCCCTCTAACTGTGTGGCCGTGGAGGATTCGGTCAGCGGCACAACAAGTGCCCAGGCCGCCGGGATGGAAGTCGTGGTGGTCCCGGGAGTTGTCCGGCCCTCCGCCGCCGCCGGCCGCCACTTCGTGACGTCGCTTGAGGCCGTCACCGTGGAGAGCCTCCGGAACCTACTCCGCAGGTAATGCGCCACGCGACCCGCCACGATCTGAGGGCCGGAACAAAACGCGCCGGTGATCAGTCCGATCCATGGAGCGCTGAAGGGACCAAGACGGTTTCGTAGTGGATCGTTTCGGTTCGTCCGCTGCGGAGGGAAGCCGTGGCCGCCTCCGCGATGGCCTGGGCCTTCAGCCCGTCCTCGAGCGACGGGGTGATCAGTGCGCCCTCGCCCAGCGCGCCGCCGTCCAAGCCGTCGTCCAGGGCAGCGACGAAGTGGGCGAGCGCGGCCGCGTAGGTGGGCTGGACCCTTTCGAACCAGCCCGGGTGCAGGCCGTCGTCTGTGACTCGTCCGGCCTGGTAGCGGGAGACGGCGCCCGTCCGGTGTCGGCGCGCCTCGGCCATGCCTGTGGACCCCATGATCTCGATGCGTTCGTCGTAGCCGTAGCCGGTGCGGCGCGCGCAGTCGATCTGTACCAGGGCGCCGCCGGGGAGCCGGAGTGTCACCGCGGAGGTGTCGACGTCGCCGTACTCCTGCAGCCTGGGTTCGGCCAGGGCGGATCCGGTGGCAAAGACCTCGACCGGGTCGAGGCCGGTGAGCCAGCGGGCCAGGTCGAAGAAGTGAACGGCCTGATCGCGCATCTGGCCGCCGGACGTGGCGATGTAGGACAGCGGCGGCATCGCGGGGCCGCGGCTGGACAGCTGAATGAGTTCAACCTTGCCGATCTCACCGGCGTCAACAATCCGTCTGAGCTCGGCGTAATCGCGGTCGAACCGGCGGTTGAAATCCACCATCACCGGAATCGCATGCTCGGAGGCATACGCTGCGGTCTCCCGGGCCTGCTGCAGGTCCAGATCGATCGGTTTCTCGCAAAGCACCGCCAGGCCTGCGTCGGCCGCCCGGCGCAGGTGCTGCGCATGCGTATCGGTGGAGGATGCAATGAAGACGGCGTCGATGGCCGAGCTGTCAAACACCTCGTCCAGGGAGGCGGCTGCGCGCGCGCCGTGGGCTGCGGCCAGGGTTTGCGCCCGGCCTTGATCGACGTCGTACACGAGGCGGAAGTCGACGCCAGGGTTGGCCGCAAGGTTGGCGGCGTGGACGGAGCCGATGAATCCTGCCCCGATGAGTGCGAAGCGCTGCATGGCTAGACCCGTGCTTTCTCTGTGGCGCCCGCCGGGACGGCCCAGGCGGCATCGTTGTGGTGGGAGGCCGCGACGGCTTCGACGAACCTGACGCCGGCGAGGCCGTC
This sequence comes from Arthrobacter sp. Soil736, assembly GCF_001428005.1. Classification (GTDB taxonomy): domain Bacteria; phylum Actinomycetota; class Actinomycetes; order Actinomycetales; family Micrococcaceae; genus Arthrobacter. Next base: position 564,004 of record NZ_LMSB01000034.1, on the reverse strand, counting down.
CTCGCCGGTGGGGAAGCTCAGCTCGCGGGTGGCGGGCAGCGTGCCGTCCCGCCGGGCGCGCAACTCCTCTGCCAGATCGCGGTAGAAGTTGGCGAAGGCCTCCAGGAACCCTTCGGGATGGCCCAGTCCGACCCGGGTAAGGCGCGATGCGTCCTCGGACAGTGTGCGGAGACCCTCCGTGAGGATGGTCGTGGTCCCGTCGAGGTCCTGGACCCTGAGGTGGTGCGGGTCCTCGTGTTCCCACTCCAAGCTGCCCTGGTCGCCGAAGACGCGGATGCGCAGGCCGTGGTTGTGGCCGGTCGCGGCCATGCTGGCCCAGATCCGGGCGGGCACCTCGCCGGTCAGCTGCAGCTCAACCGTGGCGTGGTCGAACACGCGCCTGCCGGGCACCAGCGTGTGCAGCCGCCCGGACAGCCGCTCGGCCTCAAGCCCGGTGATGTAGCGCAGAAGGTGGAAGGCATGCGTGCCCAGGTCTCCGACCACGCTGGGGAACCCGGCGATGTCCGGATCGGTGCGCCAGGCGGCCTGCTTGTGCCCGAGATGCTCCAGCGGGGAGGCGGCCCAGCCCGAAGCGTGTTCCACGTCCACGAACGTGATGTTGCCCAACCGGCCGTCGCGGACCATCCGGGCCGCCTGGCGCACCATGGCGTAGGCGGAATAGCAGTGCGGAACCGCCAGCACCACGCCGTTGGCGGCAGCCACCTGGACCAGCTCCGCGGCGGTGGCCGAATCGCGCGTCAGCGGCTTCTCGCACACCACCGAGATGCCCGCCTCGAGAAATGTCCGGGCGATCTCGAAATGGCTGTCATTAGGCGTGGCGACAACCACCACATCCACGGCGTCCTCGCGGTCTGCTTCCGCTTCGGCCATGTGCCGGTAGTCCCGGTAGGTGCGGTCTTCCGGCACGCCCAGCTGGCCGGCCAGCACCGCGGACTCGCGAGGATCGCGGCCGAACACGCCGGCCCGCAGGTCGAACTGGCCGTCCAGCCGCATGGCATGGCGGTGGGTCTTGCCGATGTCCGCTCCGGACCCGCCTCCCACCATGCCGGCGAGCAACTGTCGTGTGTGCGGTGCGCTCATGAAGATTCTTCCCTCTTTGGAATTTCCTTGGACCGGTCCATAATGGATGAAGCCGGACATCACCGTCAACCCCTTAGGCTGAGATGGCACCGAGAGGAGAAACCGTGACCCACCCGTCCGCCGCGAGCGGGACGCCCGCCGGCAGGCCCACCATCCGCGATGTCGCCACCCGCGCCGGGGTTTCGAAGTCGCTGGTCTCCCTGGTCCTGCAGGGTTCCGGAAATGTCAGTGAAAGCCGACGCCGGGCGGTGCTGGAGGCGATGGAGGAACTGGGATACCGCCCCAACAAGCTGGCCCGCGGGCTCTCCATGCCGCGCACCGGCACCGTCGGGGTCCTGCTGAACGACCTCCGGAACCCCTGGTTCGTCGAACTCCTGGAGGGGCTCACCGCCTCACTGCACGCGGCCGGAGTTTCACCCATCCTCGCGGACTCCTACACGGACCGCAGGGTGGGCCGGCGTTCCGTGGAAGCCCTGCTCGAACAGCGCATCGACGGGCTGGTGGTGGTGGGAACCACCACGGAGTCATCCGCCATCGAAGCCGCCGCCGCGGCTGTGCCCGTCGTCCTGGCAGGGACACTTGACCCTGCCCTGCCGGGAGTGGACATCGTGGTCAACGACGACGAAGCGGGCGCGCGCAAGGCGACCGAGCACCTGCTGGCCCTCGGCCACACGCGCATCGCCCATCTGCAGGGTCCCGATGAGGTCGGAAGGCGCCGGAGGGCGGGCTACGAACATGCGATGAAGGCTGCCGGACTCGAACCCCGGGTGGTGTCGGGAGGCATGAGCGAGGAAAGCGGTTTTGCTGCCGCCAACCGCCTTCTGGCCGGCCCCGACCGGCCAACGGCAATCTTCGCCTTCAACGACGTCGCCTGCATCGGTGCCCTTTCCGCTGCCGCCGACCACGGCCTTGCCGTGCCGGGGGACGTCTCGCTGGTGGGCTATGACAACACGTACCTCGCGCGGATCCGCCACATCTCCCTGACCTCGGTGGACAACGGCAACCTGGCCGTCGGAGTCCAGGCGGGCAAGTTCATTCTCGAACGCATCGGAAGTCCTGATGTGCCGCGCCGCCTTCATCTGGTATCCAGTGAGCTGCAGGTACGGGGATCCACCAGCCACCCGCCTTCTGCCCCTTGATCCGGGAGGACGCCCGGAAGACGGCGGCCGACCGGCCCTCCGTGCCCACGTAGACTGGCAGCATGCGGTTGGTAGCAAGTGACATAGACGGAACGATCCTTGGGCACGATGGAAAAATCAGTGACCGCACCATCCGCGCCTTCCACGCCTGCCGGGGGGCCGGCGTCGAACTCGTCTTCGTCACCGGACGCCCGCCGCGCTGGCTGCACCCGCTCGAAGAGCAGCTTGGCCACACCGGCACGGTGATCTGTTCCAACGGAGCCGTGGTGTGGGACCTCGAGGCGGACAAGATGATCTCCGCCCGGACCATGGCATTGAACGACGTCTTCGAGGTCCGCCGGATCATCAAGAGCCTGCGCCCCACGGCCCTCTTCGCCGCGGAAACCCTCACGGGCTTCCACCTCGAGCCCGGCTTCATCGAAAACGGTTCCAGCGAGCTGCTTTCCGAGTTCACCCCGGCGCCGCTGGCCGAGACGCTCACGGCGGAGGACGCCGTCGTCAAATTCCTGGCGATCGTCCGCGAAGGCACCGCCGACGACTTCCTTGCCGAGGTGACACCCGCCGTCGGGGACCTCGCCGCCGTCACGCATTCGGCGCCCACCATCGCCATGCTGGAGCTGTCCGTCCCCGGCGTCAACAAGGCTGTCACGCTGGCGGAGTATGCCGCGTCGCTGGGGATCGAAGCCGCCGACGTCGTGGCGTTCGGCGACATGCCCAATGACATCGAGATGCTCCGCTGGGCCGGCCACGGTTACGCCATGGCCAGCGGCCACCCGGAAGCGATCCGTGCCGCCGGGCAGCAGGCGCCGCATTTCGACGACGACGGCGTGGCCCAGATTCTCGAGGAAAAGCTCGCCGCGCTCGGCGTCCGGCTGCCGTAAACACTGCCGTCGCCGGCCTGCCACCGTTCTCCCAGCTGGCGGTCAACTCACGTTCACGTTCGAACCCTAGAGTGGGGCGCGTCTGATGATGCAAGAGTGTGACCGATAGGGGACGTCGTGGCCAGGAACAAGACAACAAGCTCGGCCGATACTCCGCTGCGCCGCGCGGAGCCGGATGCGCACTGGTCCGCCCTGCGCGCGGGAGACCGCGTCACCGTACGGCTCTCGCCGGGCTTCGAAACGGGCGGGATGATTTCTGCGGTCACGCCGGATCACACGGTGGTCTGGGTGGACCTCGACGGCGGCCGCGGCCGCACGCTGCTGCACTGCGGCGACGGCGTGGAGATCCTTCCGGACTGACCGGGAGCCCGGCGCCTCCGCTACGCTTCGAAGGTGACCGAACCGCTGCCTTTCTTCTCCGCCGCCGGCACTGGTGCAGGTCCTGATGCCGGGGCTAAGGCCAGGGCAGTTCCCGGTGCAGGCAAGCCCGTCGCCCTGGCACACCGCGGATTTTCCCGCGAAGGCCTGGAGAACTCGATGGCCGCGTTCCGCGCCGCCGTCGAACTCGGCTGCCGATACGTCGAAACGGACGTCCACACCACGTCCGACGGCGTGCTGCTCCTCTTCCACGACTCCTCGCTGGACGCGCTCACGGACGGCGTCGGGCGGATCTCCGGCCTCAGCGCGGAAGATGTTTCACGGGCGCGGATCCGGGGGGCGGAGCCGGTGCCGAGCTTCGATGAACTCGTGGCGGCATTCCCGGACACGCGGTTCAACCTCGACGTCAAGGACTGGCACTCCGTGCGCAGCCTCGCCGCCGCGATCGAACGCCACGGCGTCCATGACCGGGTGCTGATCGCCAGCTTCTCGGACCGCCGGCGGCGGGCGGTGCTGAAGCTGCTCAGCCGCCGCACGGCGTCCTCGGCAGGGATCGTAACCAACGCCCTTGTTGTGCTGCTGGGCCCCCTGCTGGCCGTTCCGGGCCCGGGTTCGTTGGCGCGGGCCGCGCTGGGCCGGGCGCTGCGCGGCGTCGATGCCCTGCAAGTGCCGGTCAGCTACAAGTCCATTCCCGTGGTGACGCCGGGATATGTCCGCCGTGCGCACGAGCTCGGCCTCTACGTGCACGTGTGGACCGTCAACGAACCGGCGGAGATGCGCCGGCTCCTGGACCTCGGCGTTGACGGCATCGTCACGGACCGCGCCGACCTGCTCAAGGACATGCTGCAGAGCCGCGGCGAGTGGCCCTGACCTGATGAGCGGGGACCATGGGCACGAGGAGTAGCCCGCGCCGCGCACCGGCGCTGGCTGCCAGACGGCCCACGCTGCCCGAATGACGGAAACGGCAAGCGTCTTCCCCTAGATTGCTGGCAGGATGGTGCCATGCGTATCCTCATTGCCCCGGACAAGTTCAAGGGGTCCCTCACCGCCGTCGAAGCCGCCGCCGCCATCGCCGAAGGTGCCCTCCGCGTGTATCCCGACGCCGTAGCCACCCAGTTCCCGGTGGCCGACGGCGGCGAAGGCACCCTCGAGGCAGCGGTCGCTGCCGGCTACGAAGAGCGGATCAACGCGGTGGTGGGCCCCATCCTGGCACCGGTCGGCGCGGCGTGGGCGCTGCGGAAAGACGGCGCCGGCGGAGGCACTGCAGTGATCGAGACGGCGCAGGCTTCGGGCCTCGCCCACATGGAGCCGACGCCGGAGAACTCCCTCCGGGCGCACAGCTACGGCTGCGGCCAGCTGATCGCGGCCGCGCTGGATGCCGGCGCCACCGAGATCGTGCTGGGCGTCGGCGGTTCGGCCATGAGCGACGCCGGCAGCGGCGCCCTGCGCGCCCTGGGCCTCAAGCCGCTCGACGTCCTAGGAAACGTGGTGCCGCTGGGCGGCGGATCCCTGGCCGATGTGGTGTCGCTCGATGTCTCGGGGCTGGACCCGCGCCTGTCCGCCGTGACCTTCAGGATCGCCGTCGATGTCCAGAACCCGCTGTATGGCCGCACCGGCGCCGCGTATGTCTTCGGCCCGCAGAAGGGCGCCGACGACGCCGCCATGGAAAACCTCGACGACGGCCTGCGAAACTGGGCGTCCCTCCTCCGGGAGGCCACTGGCCGGGACGTCAACGTTCCGGGAGCGGGAGCGGCAGGCGGCTTCCCGGCGTCGTTCCTTGCGTTCACGCGAGCCACGCTGGAAGGCGGCTTCGCGCTCGTGGCCGGGCTGACGGGGCTCGCCGAACAGCTCAAGGACGCCGACCTCGTGATCACCGGGGAGGGCTCCATGGATTCGCAGTCCCTGACCGGCAAGGCGCCCATCGCCCTCGCCGACGCCGCCCGGGACCGCGGGATCCCGGTGATTGTTGTGGCCGGCCGGATTCTGGTCACTCCGGAGGAGCTGGCCGAACACGGTGTGGTTGCCGCGGCGCAGCTGCTGGACGTGGCCGACAGCCCGGAGGACGCCGTCGCCAATGCCGGCAAATACCTCGCCTGGGCCACGCGGCAGGTGCTCGAAGGAGCATGACGGCTGACCGTCCGTCGCTCTGAGGTGCCGGCTCAGGCTCCGGTCTCGTAGTGCGGCTCGGCCACCGGTTTTGACTCGGGAGAGCCCTTCTCGCGCAGATAGACGGACGTGCCCACCAGCACCGCCACGGCGAGGAACTCGCTTTGCCAGTTCTGGAAGGACTCGAACCAGAAGCGGCTCGTGGCGAGGTAGCCCAGGATGCTCACTGTCGGTTGGCCGTGACTCTCCTGTTCGCTGTTGTATTCCTCGCTGCCGCCAATCGCGTGCAGTGCAAACGAGGCGAGGAACAGCAGCAGGAACATGATCGAGAGAGAGTGTTCATAGAGCTTGAGCACCACGCCGCCGCGTTTGACGGGCCAGGGCGTTGACGGCTTGATGGTGGCGTCGCGCGGGTCCTGGTCCTGCGGTGCGTCCTTGCCCATGGGCTTGGATTCCGAGGATCCCTTCTGGAAGAGGAAGACGGTGAGGACGACGTACATGCCCATCTGCAGGAACTCGGATTCCCAGTTTTCAAACGTGGCTTCCACAAAAGCGCCGGTTCCCAGATACTGCGCGACGGTGACGGCGGGCTCGCCGTGGGCCAGTTGGTCTTCGCTGTAGCTGCTGGCGCCGCTGAGGATCATGCCGCCGAAAAAGATCAGGAACAGCGCCACGTTTGCCAATAGCAGACCGTGCTCTTTGACCCACTTGCTCATTAATCCTCCGTGTTCAGTTGAATGGAAGCCGCCGCCTGATCGGATGTCCCCGCCTGAATGTTTCAGTCCTGGATGTTTCAGCCCTGGCAACCTATTTCCGTGCCTGCCGTTGCAGATGCAGGGGGACATAGACCAAGAGGATGGCGAGCACCGCAAGGAGCACCGCGCCCGCAATGAGGCCGACGCTGCGGCCGGCCGTGACGTCGAAAACAAGCGCGGCGGTCCCTACACTGAGGGCCGCCACGCCGCCCAAGGCGATCTTGGTGATGTTGTCCGCGCTGGTCACGAGGGTTTCCTTGAGCCGTTGCCGGAAGAGCCGCCGGTGCACGCTGACCGGCAGCAGGATGAAGGCGGTGGTCAGTGCGGCAAGCGCCACATTGACGAGGTAAAGGTTGGTCTGAAAGTCGTCCAGCGTTTGGAACCGCTGCTGGAAGGGCAGCGTCAGCAGGAAGCCGGCAAGGATCTGCACCCCCGTCTGCAGCACCCGCAACTCCTGGAGCAGTTCCATCCAGTTCCGGTCGAGCTGCTCCTCCCGCGTCTCATTCCTGCCGCTGCGAGCCGGGGTGTCAGGATCGGTCATGCCTCCTCCTCCCTCGGCGTCACGGCTGGCACTTTGCTCCAAACCTAGGCTCAACCCTAGCCGAAATTCAACAACTGCTCAGTTTGCTGTCTATTTTCGGCCAGGTGATGGACTTGGTCCTCAAACCTGCGTTAGGTTCGAAAGGCCGGACCGACCGGCCTGACCGTCCGGCCGGACCGGAGCGGGGGCGGACGTTGGGCGGATCTTCTACCTGCCGCCCCGAAGTGCCGGCCCTGAACGATGCACTGTTAGTAGCCCGACACTGTGAGTAGGTGGACTATGAGTGATTCAGCGAAGCAGCCTGGCGAGCCCGCCGGTCCCCGGGGGGACGTACCATGCCGGGCCTTTTCCGAAGCAGAGCAGAAACAGCCGGGTCTGACCGGCCCGATGGATCCCCAGCACCTCAAAGCCGGCGCGTCCATCATCACCACCGCGTCCATCCAGACCTTCAACCCCTCCCCGGGGGTCATTGACTACGCCATGACCAAGGCGGCCCAGGTTGCCTTCACTAAGGCCCTCGCCCAGGAGCTGGGGCCGAAGGGAATCCGGGTCAACGCCGTGGCGCCCGGCCCCATCTGGACTCCGCTCATTCCGGCCACCGAATGGCCGGACAAGCTACCCACGTTTGGCCGGGACACGCCCGTGCAGCGGGCAGGCCAGCCCGCCGAGCTGGCCCCCGCCTACGTCCTGCTGGCATCCGACGCAGGTTCGTATATGTCCGGGGCAGTGGTTCCCGTCACCGGAGGCAAGGGACTCTGACTGCGGCGCCGAGGGATATGACCGCGGCGCCTCACCAACATCCGGTAATTTCCAGCCAACCATTTCCAGCCAACCAGGAGGAAAAACATGAGCCAGGACAACCAGCACGCAGCCCCTGAAGAGGTGGCGGGAGGTTACGGCACACCCACCGTGGAGCAGGAAACCGGCGGAAATGCCCAGCAATTCGCCCAGCCCCGCGAGGAGGAGGACAGCAGCGGAGCAGGGTTCGACCAACGCTCAGGGGAAGCGCCCATTCCGCGCGATCCCGGTCCTCCTCCCGGGGCCGAAGACGCCGTTGTGCCGTCTGCGGACGCCGAAATAGATGAAGGAAATGCGGACGAGCCGGGTTCCGTGCAGTTCTCCTCGGAGCCGGGGCAGGACGCCGCCGGGTGCCGGACGGCAGCGGCAACGATCTGCCGAAGGAAAAGTCACCGAATGGCGAGGATGAGACCTTCGACGCCGGGTAGCCGCGCGCCGCAGTAGGCCGCAGTGTGCCGCATTTCTGCACCACTTTGGAGCCGGCCAGAACCTTGGCGCCCCGGATTCCCGGGGCGCCAAGGGGCCAGCGGCGCTGAAAATGGTGCAGAAATGCCGGGGAAACCCTGAAGCCGGTCCCTACCGCTTCTTCGATGACCGTTTGGCGGCCGCGTTGATCGCCGCCTTGGCGGCCGGAGGCAGGTTGTGTTGCACCAGCCCCTCGGTCTCCGGTTCGGCTGCCGTTCCTCGGGCCTTCGCGATGGCCTTCATGCCGTGGTAGATCACCAGGGCGGCGGCGGAGCCCAGCGCGATGCCGGTGAACTTCAGGTCGCCGATGGTCCAGGTGTAGTCCGCGATGCCGATGATCAGCGCGACGGCGGCGGTGGTCAGGTTCACGGGGTTGGAGAAGTTGACCCTGTTCTGGACCCAGATCTTCACGCCGAGGATGCCGATCATGCCGTACAGCATGGTGGCGGCGCCGCCCAGCACGCCCGGGGGCACGGTGGCGATCAGTTCGCCGAATTTCGGTGAGAAGCTCAGCAGGATGGCGAAAATGCCGGCCACCCAGTACGCGGCTGTGGAGTAGACCTTGGTGGCGGCCATGACGCCGATGTTTTCCGCGTACGTGGTGGTGCCGGAACCGCCGCCGAAGCCGGCCAGCACGGTGGCGGCGCCGTCGGCCATCAGGGCGCGGCCGGAGACGCCGTCCAAGTTCTGGCCGGTCATGGCGGACACCGACTTCACGTGCCCGATGTTCTCGGCCACCAGCACCAGCACTACCGGCACGAAGAGGCCCACCACACCGAGGTGGAACTCGGGAGTCTGGAAATGCGGAAGCCCGACCCACGCGGCCGCGTCCATCTTGGCGTAGCTCACCTCGCCGCGGATCATGGCCGCGAGGTAGCCCACCACCACGCCCACCAGGATGCTTAGACGGCCCACGATCCCGCGGAACAGCACGCTTACCAGGATGATGGTCACCAGCGTGATGAGCGCGGTCACGGGTGCGGCGTCGAAGTTGTTCTTGGCTGCGGGCGCGAGGTTGAGGCCGATCAGGGCAACGATGGCGCCGGTGACGATGGGCGGCATCAGCCGGTTGATCCAGCCCGCGCCGAATTTCTGGACGATCGCACCGATCACGGCAAGCCCGACGCCGGCCAGCACCACGCCGCCCAGCGCGCCGGCCACGCCGTACTGCTGCTGGGACGCCAGGATGGGCGCGATGAACGCGAAGCTCGAGCCGAGATAGCTGGGCACGCGCCCCTGGGTGATCACCAGGAACAGGAGCGTGCCGATGCCCGAGAAGAAGAGGGTGGTGGCCGGGGGCATTCCCGTGATGATGGGCACCAGGAATGTGGCACCGAACATGGCCACGACGTGCTGCATGCCCACGCCGATGGTCAGGGGCCAGGTGAGCCGCTCACTGAGCGCCACCACTTCGCCCGGGCGGACGGCTTTACCGTTGCCGTGCAGCTTCCATTTGGTTCCGAGCATGCTCATTGCCGGGGCCTTTCCGAGGGGTAGCCCGCACTGTCGGGGGCCGGGATCTTTCGGGTGCAACAATACCGCGCTGCGGCCGCGTGCGAGAGGGGCCAATGCGAGAGGGCAGCGCGGGAGGGGCCAATGCGAAGGGACCGGAGCGGGGCGGGCCAATGCGCACGGCGCGAGAGGGCGTGTGCGAAACGTCAGGCCCCGTAACCGCCCGTCACGGGAAGAGGACACCGGCACACGAAGCTGAAAGCATGGAAAGCAGGACTGCCCGCGCGTCCCGGCAGGGACGGCGGCCAAGCGAAAGGGACCCAATGACAATCGCCCATGAAGAAGCCGTTATCGATTCCGCCGCCGTGGACGCGATCTTCGCCGAAGCCCGCACAGCCAACGCCTTCACCGGCGAGGTCACCGAGCAGCAGGCCCGCGCCATCTATGAACTGACCAAATTCGGTCCCACCGCCTTCAACTCCCAGCCGTTGCGCGTCACCTACGTGCGCTCAGAGGAAGCCCGCGCCAAGCTCGTGGACGCGCTGTCCTCCGGGAACCGCGCCAAGACGGCCTCCGCGCCCCTCGTCGCGGTCCTCAGCTACGACACCTCCTGGCAGCAGCAGTGGGACACCTTCCTGCCCGGCTACAACGCACCCAAGGCCATGTACGACGCCTCGCCGGACCTCGCGACTTCCACGGGCAACAACAACGCCCACCTGCAGGCCGGCTACTTCATCCTGGCTGTGCGTTCGCTCGGTTTCGCCGCGGGTCCCATGACGGGCGCGGACTTTGCCGCCATCGACGCCGAGTTCTTCCCGGCCGGCGACCAGAAGAGCTTCCTGGTGGTCAACATCGGCCATCCCGCAGCCGGCGCCTGGGGCGAAGCGAAGCCGAAGTTCGCCTACGAGGACGTCGTCCGCACCGTCTAATCCCGGAATGGTTCCGGCGCCCGAAAATGGTCCCGGCTACCAAAATGGCCTCGGCGCGGAATGCCTCCGGCAATATGGGGGACATTCCGGAGGCATTCGGGGCAGCATTTCTGCAGCAGAACTGCACGGCAAGCATCCGGGCCAATTCCAATATTAGTCCTGTTCAGCCCCGGCCGGTCGGGTGCGCGGTGCCAAACTTGGGGTATGCGGAACCTCATCATGGTCGCGTTCATCGACGCCGTGGCGGAGGGCCAGGAATTCCTGCGCAGCGACTGGCCGCTGCACATCACGCTGGTGCGCTTCGACGTCAGGAACGACGGCGACGCCGCCCGCATCGCGGCCCTCGCCGAATTGCCGGCCAGGCAGGCGCTGGGCACCGTCCTGGCCATCGGGGCGGACGACCGCTTCGGGCGCCAGGGATCCGTGCCCGTCAGCCTCGTCGGGGCTGACCCCTCGCTCCAGGCGCTGCACGAAACCCTCGTGCAGGCCGTGGAGCAAGTCTCCGGACGCGTCGCCAGCCCGCACCACACGCGGCAGAACTTCCGCCCTCATGTGTCCCACCGTGGCGACAGACGCCTGAACCCGGGCGACGCCGTCGTTCTTGACCAAATATCGCTCGTGGACATGGCGCCGGATGGCAACCGCACCATCCGGCGCATCCTCGAGTTGTGGGAGCTTAGGAGATAACCCCGTCCACCAGCGCCTTGGCCTCGGCCTGGACCTGCTTGAGGTGGTCGGCGCCCTTGAAGGACTCCGCGTAAATCTTGTAGACGTCCTCGGTGCCGGACGGGCGGGCGGCGAACCAGGCGTTTTCCGTGACCACCTTCAGGCCGCCGATGGAGGCGCCGTTGCCGGGCGCCTTGGTCAGCTTGGCGGTGATCGCCTCGCCGGCCAGCTGCGTGGCGGTGACGTCCGACGGCGACAGCTTGCCGAGCGCAGCCTTCTGTTCACGCGTTGCGGCGGCGTCGATCCGGGCGTACACCGGGGCGCCGAACTGGTCCGTGAGGCCCCTGTACAGCTGGGAAGGCGACTTGCCGGTGACGGCTGTGATCTCTGAGGCCAGCAGGGCCAGCAGGATGCCGTCCTTGTCCGTGGTCCAGACGCTGCCGTCCATCTTGTTGAACGCGGCGCCGGCGGATTCCTCGCCGCCGAATGCGCCTTCGCCGGACAGCAGGCCGGGCACGAACCACTTGAAGCCCACGGGCACCTCGACCAGTTTGCGGCCCAGGCCGTCGGCGACGCGGTCGATGATGGACGAGGAGACGAGGGTCTTGCCCACCACGGAGTTCGGGTTCCAGCCGCTGCGGTTGCGGTACAGGTAGTCGATGGCGACGGCGAGGTAGTGGTTCGGGTTCATCAGGCCGCCGTCGGGCGTGACAATGCCGTGGCGGTCGGCGTCGGCGTCATTGCCGGTGGCGACGTCGAACGTGGCGCCCTCGGACATCCGGTTGATGAGCGACGCCATGGCCGACGGCGACGAGCAGTCCATGCGGATCTTCTCATCCCAGTCGAGGGTCATGAAGGCCCACTGCGGGTCCACCGTCGGGTTCACGACCGTCAGGTCCAGGTGGTGCCGTTCGCCGATTTCGCCCCAGTAGTCCACCGACGCGCCGCCCATGGGGTCGGCTCCGATGCGGACGCCCGCCTCGCGGATCGCGTTCAGATCCAGGACCGAAGGGAGGTCGTCCACGTAGCTGCTGAGGAAGTCGAATTTGCCGGTGGTCTCGGCGGCGAGGGCGTCGGCCACGGGGATGCGCTTCACACCACGGAGTCCGTTTTCCAGCAGTTCGTTGGCGCGGTTGGCGATCCAGCCGGTGGCGTCCGTGTCAGCGGGGCCACCGTGCGGCGGGTTGTACTTGAAGCCGCCGTCAGCAGGCGGGTTGTGGCTTGGCGTGACCACGATGCCGTCGGCCTGCGGGGCGCCTGCCGGGGCGTTCCGGTTGTAGGTGAGGATGGCGTGGCTCAGGGCAGGGGTGGGCGTGTAGCCGTGGCGGGCATCAATGAGGACGCTGACGCCGTTCGCGGCCAGCACCTCCAGGGCGGAATTCTGCGCCGGTTCGCTGAGCCCGTGCGTGTCCTTGGCCAGGAACAGCGGTCCGGTGATGCCCTGGCCGGCGCGGTATTCCACAATCGCCTGGGTGATGGCCAGGATATGCCCTTCATTGAAGGACGCTTTCAGGCTGGATCCGCGGTGCCCGGAGGTCCCGAACGCCACGCGCTGTCCGGGGTCTCCCAGATCAGGCTTGACGTCGTAATACGCATCCAGAAGAGCGGTCAGGTCAACAAGGTCTTGGGGTTGGGCAACTGTGCCCGCGCGGCTAGCCATTGCACCAGCATGCCAGACGACGGCGGGGCGCAGCACGGCATGTCCGAAATCCGGCCCCTGTGACGCCGGATGTCTGTAAATAGGCCGACTACTTGGACGTATTTAGGTTCAAAAACTGAGTACAGGGGCCAAAAGTACCTATATACCGGCCGATTCGGGACTGCTACCTTCAACAGCAATGACGACGGCGGGCGTCCGTCCGGGTGGAAAGGACCGGCGGGGCCTGGCGCGGGCAGCGGCGGCGCACCTTGCTTTCGGGACAACGGTTGACCGGAGGGGCGTTCGCTTTCGGAAGGGCGAGGAACTCAGGGGGGAACAATGGGGGCTGCGGATGGCGCATTCGAGCGAACGCGGCTGGCCTCAGAGCGGATTGCGCGGCTGAAGCGTGACCTTGACCGGGCGGATCATACCGGGCCAGGTGGCGTCGGTGCGGTTCCTGGTTGCAATCAGCTGATGGCGGCCAGGCTTGGAGAGCTGGTTCCGCGGGGCTGGTTCCTCCTGCACGACGTCCACTGGCCCGGGCGGCCGCTGGCCCGTTTGGATCACGTGCTGGTGGGCCCTGGCGGCGTGATCGTGATCGGAGCGAAGACCTGGACCGGCCGAGTGGAGGTCACTGAGGGCGTGCTGCGCCACAACGGCTACGCACAGCACCCGGCCGTCGAAGTGGCCCTGGGGCAGGCCGCCGCCGTGGCCGCCCTGCTTCCGGCGTCCCGGCGGCGCTTCGTCCGCTCCCTGATCTGCATTGCCGGGAAGGCCGGCCTGTCCGGAACCACTGCCTCGGGCATTGAAGCCCATGGAATCGACACCGTGGTGGCAGCGGTGGCCGGAATGCCGGATGTGCTGGATTCCCAGGCCGTTGTGGAGCTCTACGCCCAGCTCGGCCGGCTCCTGACCCGGCCCCAGGTGCAGGAGGCAACCGGCCCCGGGGGCCGGCCCGGGCGGATCGCCGTGGCGAAGAATGCAGGGCGCCGTCCCGACGCCTCAGGCCCGTGCGCTTCCCGTGCGTCAACCACCCAGCCGCCCGCCGCCGGCTCATCAGCTGCCGCCTCATCATCCGCGCCGCTGTCTGCAGCACGGCCGGCCGCTGCCCGGCAGTCCGCTCCCCGGCACGCCACCGTCCGGAACTCCGGTTTTCGGCACGCCACTGTTCTGCCGTCAACGGTGCTTCCGCCAACAGCCCGGCCGGCCTTTCCGCCGCCGCACCGGCCCGCATCCCGCAACCGGTATTCGCTGCGCCAGTCTTCCCTGGGCCAATCTTCCCTGGGCCGGCATTCCGGGGGCCTGTACTCAGCGGGCCTGTACTCAGGGGGCAGGGCGTATCAGTCCGGACCGACGCTTCGTTCCGTCGGGGTTGCCCTGATGGCCGGCCTTGTCTCCACGGCGCTGCTTTCCCCGCCGCTGTGGCTGCTGTGGGAGTTGCTGCCCAAGTAGCGCCAGGGCCGGAGAAGGCCCTTCGCAGCACCGGCCGCCGCCAACGCAGGAGGAATAAAAGTCCTGGTGCGGCGGTAGTGTTTTGTTCAGGACTTAATGAGGGGATTCCATGACAGAGCAGCGCCCCGCCGGGCCGGGCGGCGACCCAACACCTGACGGCTACCAGCCGCCGTCGTACATTCCGCCGCAGGGATCGGACATCCCGGCGCCGCCGCTCTACACGCCGCCTGGCGAGCAGTACGGGCAGCAGTACGGACAGCAGTACGGACAGCAGTACGGCGGGCCGGGCCGGCAGAATGACCGGGCCGGAGGAGCGTACGGCAGTCCGTATTCGCAGCCCGGCAGTCCTTACGGCCAGCCTGCCAGTCCTTACGGCCAGCCGGGGCAATACGGCAGCCCCTACGGCCAGCCTTCCTACTACGGCATGGCCGCCGCGCCGAAGAACCTCAGCATCGCCAGCCTGTGCTGCGGGATTGCGGTGTTCGTGGGTTTCGGGTTTTTCCTCTTGCCGCAGCTGGCAGCGGTCATCCTTGGCCACATGGCACTGCGGCGCGAACCGTCGGGCCGGGGTTTCGCCATTGCGGGCCTCGTGATGGGGTACATCGGCATCGCTCTGACGGTCCTGGCGATCGTTTCTTTCGCGCTGCTGATGGCGGGCCTCTCTACCTCGTCCTCCGGCACGTTCTGACCGGCACCTTCTGACCGGCACCGTCTGACGCCTAGACCGTCAGAGCCTCAATCAGCCGCGGCGCGTTGTCTTCCAGCCAGCGGCCGCGGCGGCTGATCAGGCCGCCCACGCCGTCGGCCCACATCCGCGCCCAGCCGCCCCCAAGGGTGCGGGCGTTGTGTGCCATGCGGTCGTGCGAGAGCCTGGCGGCCTCCGCGCCGAACTGCGGCAGCCGCCGTCGTTCGTCTTCCGTCCACCCGTAGGCGTCGGCAAAGATGCGCAGGCGCCGGAACGGATCCACCGCTTCCCAGCCTTCCCAGGCATCCGCCGGGTCCCGCAGCGGCGCCCAGTGCATCGCCGTATTGAAGGAATCCCTGAAGCCCGTGCTGGGCCCGGCGAGGTCGAAGTCGATGACGCCCACGGCCCGGCCGCCGCGGACCACCACGTTCTGCGGGGTCACATCGAGATGGCAGACCAGCCCGCCCTGGTCCTGCCGGACCGGGCGGGGCGGAAACAAATGCTGCGGAAACGGATGCCGGGACGGCACAAAACCGGCCGACGCCTGATGCAGGCGGCGCACCAACAGCGCCACGGAGCGCAGCAGCTCCTCGGACTGCACCCACTGTTCCGGCACGGCCCCGGCGCACTCGCCCTGCACGAACGTGAGGACATCCCGGCCGGTCCCGTCCCGGCCCAGGAACCTTGGCGAACCTCGAACCCGGCGTCCTCCAGCCAGTCCAGGTAGCCGGCCACGGCATAGCTTTGCGGCTGGTGCGGGCGGCGGACGGTACCGCCCACCCGCACCACGCCGTCGGTGACATCGCCCGCTGGCAGGATTTCGACGTCGGCTGCCTCACCGGGAGCGGCGACGTAGAGGCGCCGCTCAACAGGGAGGCGTGTCACGGGGTTCACGCGGTTAGCGTACGCCGCCCATCAATTTCCTGATAGCCGGCGCCGCGGCAGCCAGGCCGACAGCCAGCAGCATGCCCGTGCCGCCGATGCCGACGAAGTACGGAAGTTCGTCGGCCGGGTTGTACAGCCCCGCCAGGATGCCCGCCAGCGTGGTGCCGAGCGAGACCGACAGGAAGAACAGCGCCACCATCTGGGTGTGGAAGGCCTGCGGTGCGAGCTTGGTGGTCACGGACAGGCCGATGGGGGACAGAAACAGTTCGGCGAGGGTGAACAGGAACAGGATCCCCACGAGGGCCAGCAGGGGCGTCTTTCCTTCGCCGGCGAGCGGAATGAACGCCAGGAACGCCAGGCCCATCACGAACAGGCCGATCGAGAACTTGAGGGCTGAGCCGGGCTGCCGGGAGCCGAGCCGTGTCCAGAGAGCGGCCATCACCCCGGCGAAGACGATGATGAACACCGGGTTGATGGACTGCACCCAGGCGGCCGGCATTTCCCAGCCGAACAGGTTGCGGTCCAGCTTCTCCTCGGAGTACACGGCGATGAACGTGAACTGCTGCTGGAACAGCGCCCAGAATGCCGCGGAGGCAATGTACAGCGGAATGAAGGCGGCCACGCGCCTGCGTTCGGTGCCGGTGACCTTCTTGCTGGCGAAGATCAGCACGAAGTAGAGGATGGAAGCGCCGATCGCGGCGTAGGCCACGGTCATGGCGAGGTTCTCCGCGTTCACCACGCCCGTCGCGAGGAGCAGGGCAAGGGCCGCTGCGATGCCGAGGAAAATGAGCCCGTACCGGGAGCGCTGCGCGGCTGGCAACGGGCTGGGCACGCGGTGCGCCTCCTCCGGGAGTTTGTTGCGGCCCAGCGCATAGATCGCCAGTCCCAGGGCCATGCCGACGGCCGCGGCACCGAAGCCCCAGTGGAACCCGTTGCTTTGCTGCAGCCAGCCGGTGACCAGCGGGCCGATCAGCGCGCCAAGGTTGATGCCCATGTAGAAGATCGAGAAGCCTGCGTCACGGCGGTCATCCTTCTCGCCGTACAGCGTGCCGACGAGGGCGGTGGCGTTGGCCTTCAGGCCGCCGGAGCCGACGCCCACGAGCACCAGCCCGGCGATCAGGCCGGGAATTCCGGGCACCAGTGCCAGGGCGATGTGCCCGCACATGATCATGATGGCGGAGCCGAACAGCACCCGTTCGGAACCGAACAGCCGGTCCGCAAGCCAGGCGCCGAGGATGGTGGACAGGTAAACCCCTCCGCCGTAGGCACCGACGAGGCCCGCGGCCAGGCCCTGCTCAATTCCGAGGCCGCCCTCGGCCGCCGTGAAGTACATGTAGTAGAGCAGGATTCCCTGCATGCCGTAGAAGGAGAACCGCTCCCACATTTCCACGGAGAAGAGGCTGGCCAGCATCTTTGGGTGGCCAAAAAATGAAGTATCGCCCGGCGTTGTAGCGGGGCGATCGGATAAATGAGTTCTGCTCATTTACTTAAGGGTGACACTCCGGCCCGCGGTTGTCACATTTTCGGTTGCCCGCAGCAACTGCATCCGGCCCGCCGCCTAGAATCCCAGCTGTGCCGCCGTCTGCAGGAGCAGTGCTTCCGAGCCCGGATGGCCGATCAGCTGGATGCCCATCGGAAGCCCCTCGCCGGCGGCTCCGCCCGTCCAGTGCACCGGGATGCTGACGGCCGGCAGGCCGCAGACGTTCACCATGGAGGACCACGGCGCGAACTCGCACTGCCTGCGGTAGTCGCCGTCGGCGTCGCCGGCCCACTCGGAAACCGGCCAGTGCCCGTCCCCGTGGGCGGACCCCGTAAACCAGCCCACGGGCCGAGGCGTCTGGGCCAGGGACGGCGTGAGGATCAGGTCCCATTCCGCGTACTGTGCCACGGTGTCGCGCTGGAACTGCCGCAGGAAAGCAAGCGACTCGCTGAGTTTCGAGGCGCTCCGCTGCTGGGCGCGGCGCCGGAACGTCCGGGTCAGGGGAGTCAGCAGGGCTTCGCGCTGCGGTGCGATCCGGGCGGCCCCGACCCCCGCGGTCCATGCTGTGGTGAAGGCGTCCGGATAGCGGTTGTCGTAGCGGACCGTAGTTTCGACGACGTCGTGCCCGGCCTCGGTCAAGAGGCGTACCCCGGCCTCAAGCGCGTCCAGGGCCTCTTCATCCGGCGTGAACGGGAAGATCCCGGACCACGGGCTGTCCAGGCTCACCCCGATGCGCAGCTTCGCCGGCTCGCGGGCTACGGCCTCCAGGTATCCGCCTTTGGGCTCCAGGCCCGCACCCTGGCCTGCACCCTGGGATCCGTCCTGAACCAGTGCGTCCAGCATCAGTGCGGCGTCCGCTGCCGAGCGCGACAGCGGCCCGGCCACCACCAGCTTTGCCGGATCACCGCCGCTTTCCCCGGCGGGGGCCAACCCACGGCCCGGCTTGAGCCCCAGGAGGCCGCAGGCCGCAGCCGGAATCCGGACCGACCCGCCGCCGTCGGTTCCCGGCGCGAACGGGATCAGCCCGGCGGCGACGGCGGCGGCACTCCCGCCGGAGGAGCCGCCCGAACTGCGGCTCAGGGCGTATGGATTTCGCGACGGCGGTGCGATGCGGTTTTCGCTGTAGGCGGTCAGTCCGAACTCGGGCACCTGCGTCTTGCCAAGGGAAATGGCGCCGGCAGCTTTCAGCGCCGCGGCCAGTGCCCCGTCCGCCGGGGCGGGGCGGCGTTCCAGGGCCGCGCTGCCGTGTGTCGTGACCACTCCGGCCACGTCGGTGAGGTCCTTGAAGGCCAGCGGCACGCCGTGGAGCGGCGGCAATTCCTGGCCCGGAGAGCGCCGCGCGTACGCGGCGTCCGCCGCGGCGGCGTCAGCCATGGCCATGTCTGCGGTGACAGTGACGAATGCCCCCAGCCGGGGATTGATTTCTTCGATCCTGCCGAGGAAATGGGCTGCCGCCTCCCGCGCGGAGAGTTCGCCCGAGCGCAACGCATCCCTGAGCCGGACGGCGGAAAGGTGGTGGATATCAGCCACGGAAGCGGGGATCCGGGCTCTCGGGCATTCCCCTCACGCTGTCAGCGGAGGCGGCACGTATTGCGAGGGGGCGGGCAGGCACTGAGGCTCTCCTTCGGGGGCTCCTGACCAGCGTAACCTGCGCAGCCCGGAGGTGCGCGGCCCGTTGCTGGCGATACGCTGGTGCTGAGAGCTTGAGCCAAGGAGAGGACTCCCATGAGCGACTTCGATACCGTCACCGTCAACGACGTTCCGGCGGACGCCACCATCCTGGACGTGCGGGAGGACTACGAGTGGGTGGCCGGACACGCGGAAGGCGCCTTGCACATCCCGATGGACCAGCTTCCCGCACGCCTCGGTGACCTTGACCCGGACGATGACCTCTACGTCATCTGCCGCACGGGCGGGCGGTCCTTCCGCGCTGCGCAGTGGCTCGTGGGCCAGGGCTACTCGGCAATGAATGTGGCCGGTGGCATGGACCAGTGGCTCGAATCCGGCAAGCCGCTGGTCTCGGACAACGGCCTCAAGCCAGTGGTTCTCTGACCTCCGCGCCGTCCGCACCCGCCCGTACATAACACCAAAGGAATACTCATGCCTGCCTCCCGCCCCACCTACACCTTCCTTGGCCCTGAGGGCACGTTCACGGAGGCGGCGCTCATGCAGGTTCCGGACGCGGCGCAGGCTGTGCGTATCCCGTCGTCCAACGTCAACACCGCGCTGGACAAGGTCCGCGACGGATCCGCGGACGCCGCCATGGTGCCCATTGAGAACTCGGTGGAGGGCGGGGTGACAGCCACACTGGATGCCATCGCCACGGGACAGGAGCTCCGGATCATCCGGGAGGCGCTTGTGCCCATCAGCTTTGTGCTCGTGGCCAGGCCCGGGGTGGAAATCTCGCAGATCCGGAGGGTCTCCACCCACGGCCACGCCTGGGCGCAGTGCCGGCTCTGGGTGGATGCCAATATTCCGGGAGTGGAATACATTCCCGGTTCCTCCACCGCGGCAGCAGCAATGGGGCTGCTGGAGGACAACCCGCATTATGACGCCGCCATCTGCGCCCCCATCGTCGCCGCGGAGCAGCCCGGGCTTCATGTACTGGCAGAGAACATCGGCGACAACCCCGGAGCCGTGACCCGCTTCGTCCTGGTCAGCCGTCCCGGGGTGCTGCCCGCCCGGACCGGCGCGGACAAAACAACAGTTGTGGTCCCGCTGCCCGAGGACAGGCCGGGTGCCCTCATGGAGATCCTGGACCAGTTCGCCACCCGCGGCGTCAACCTGAGCCGGATCGAGTCCCGGCCCACGGGCCAGTACCTGGGCCACTACTTCTTCAGCATTGACGCCGACGGCCACGTGGCGGATGCCCGGGTGGCTGACGCCCTCGCCGGCCTGCACCGCATCAGCCCCGCAACACGGTTCCTGGGCTCCTACGGGCGCGCGGACGCCCAGCGTCCGGTGGTCCCGCCGCATACGTCCGACGAAGCATTCCGCGCTGCGCATGCATGGGTCGGAGAGATACTCGCAGGCGAAACTCTCGGCTCCGGGATGACGGTGAATGCTTCGCCCACAGCGTAGACAAATGCCCCGTGGGGCACTTCCCTGCCTTTGTTACTGTGCGTATGCTTGCCTGATCAACATGGGGGGTGGCCCCAACGAAGGGAGCGGGTCATGTCAGACAGAACCAGCACCGACAACGACGGCCAGGGAATGATCGTCAATCCCAAGCCGACCTCCGAAAACCAGGACTGGGACGGGGACGATGCAGACCGGGCGGACCGCCTGCGCTTCGAAGAGGAACAGGCCATGATCCGCGAGCAGTCAGAGGCCCGGGCAGCCGCAAAGGCCGCCGCCGAAGCCGCCAAGCACCCGGGTGCCGCCAAGACGGCCTAGGCCATCCACGATTCCGCGGCCGCCCTTCCGCGGTGCGCGTCCCAAGACCTGCGTGCTCCAGGACCTTAGCGCCCCTCCAGATCCTTCCAGTCCTTACCTGCCAGTCCCTAACCGCTGATCCTGCTGTTTCCCGCTACTGACGGGCCGTGTCTTCCCTGACCCGGACCAGCAGAGACCCGGGCTCCACCTGGACCGTGACCTTTGTAGCGTCCCCGGACGTATCGCCGTCGAGCTGCGTAGGCATCGGCTCCGGGCACTTGATAACCACCTTGCCGGACCGGTACACGCTCATGACGGGCAGGTGCCGCTTGTGTTTGAACAGGATTTTGGCGTACATGGCCAGCCACCCGACGGCGCTCCGGGGGCTCATGACCACCACGTCGAGCATCCCGTCGTCGATCATGGCCTGGGGAATGAGGTCGATTCCGCCCGGGACAAGCCCGCAGTTGGCAAAGAGGACGCTACGGATCTTGCGGGCCTGTTCGGGCTGGTCGTCCAGGGAGATTGACACTTTCTTCCGACGCCCGGGCAGGTGCCGGACGCCCGCCTCCGTGTATGCGAGCCAGCCCACGGCCCGCTTCAGCCCGGCGTTGGTATCGCCCACCACCTCGGCATCCATCCCGATCCCCGCAATCACGAGGAACACATGGCTGGACGAGTGGCCGGTCCGCGAGTTCTCAATCCGCATCCGCGCTGTATCGATGTAGCGCTGATGGCCAAACAGGGCGGTCTGGACACTGCCGTTAAGGTCATAGACGTCCAGGTCCACGTTGCGCGCCAGCAGGTTGCCCGTTCCCAGCGGGATCAGGCCCATCGCAACCCCCGTGTGCGCAAGGGACTCGGCCACGACGCGTACCGTTCCGTCGCCGCCGCCCACCAGGACGACGTCGGCCCCGTACTCCAGCGCCGCCCGCACCTGCGAATGGCCGGGATCCTCGGGCGTCGTCTCAAAGAAACGTGGGGCCTCCCAGCCTGCCGTCAGGCAGGCCCGCTGGATCGCGGCGCGTGCCTCCGCGGCCTTGGCTGCGATGGGATTCAGAACCACGGCAACACGCTGACGTTCGAGGCCGTGCTCGTGGGCGTCCTCCCGGACGGCGCTGCGTGCGTGTGCGGCCTTGAGCCTGCGCACACCCCACCAGCTGGAGACGGCGAACGCCAAGGCCCCAGCGATCAGGACGTAGAGAAGCAGGTCGCTCATGGTGCTCCAACACTATCCCGCCCGGTGCCGCGCACAGTCCAGCAACCCGTCCAGTCATCCGCGCCGGAACGGGTTGCCGACGGCGTCCGCCCGGACAGCCGTTCGGATTCGATACTCTTGTCTGGTGATCGACGTAAAAGACCTCAGCGACAACCCGGACAAGTTCCGCGCCAGCCAGCGCGCCCGCGGTGCGGACGAAACCCTGGTGGACGCGATCATCGACGCGGATGCCGCGCGCCGGGCCGCGCTGATCAGCTTCGAGAACCTCCGCGCTGAACAGAACGTGTTCGGCAAGAAGGTGGCCCAGGCCAAGGGCGAGGAAAAGCAGGCGCTCCTGGCGGAGGTGCGCGAGCTTGCCGGGGCGGTCAAGGCCGCGTCAGCCGAGGCAGATGCCGCGCAGGCCAAGCAGGAAGAACTGCTGCGCACCATTCCGAACCTCATCGAGGAAGGCGTGCCGGAAGGCGGCGAGGACGACTACATAGTGGTCAGGACCGTCGGCACACCGCGTGAATTCCCCGACTTCGAACCGCGGGACCACCTGGAGATCGGCGAACTGATCGGCGCGATCGACATGGAGCGCGGCGCCAAAGTCTCCGGCTCACGGTTCTACTTCCTCCGCGGCGTCGGCGCGCGGCTCGAGATGGCCCTGCTGCAGATGGCCATGGACCAGGCCATCGAGGCCGGCTTCGTCCCCATGATCACCCCCACACTGGTCCGTCCCGAGACCATGCAGGGCACCGGCTTTGACGTCAAGCACGACGCCGAGATCTACCGTCTCGCTGAAGACGACCTTTACCTTGTGGGAACCTCCGAGGTGCCCCTGGCCGGGTACCACGCGGACGAGATCCTGGACCTCACCCCCGGCCCCATCCGTTTCGCCGGCCAGAGCTCCTGCTACCGCCGCGAGGCCGGCTCGCACGGCAAGGACACCCGCGGCATCATCCGCGTGCACCAGTTCAACAAAGTGGAGATGTTTATCTACACCACTTCTGAAGAGGCTGCCGCGGAACACGAACGCCTGCTCGCCTGGGAAGAGGAGATGCTGGCCAAGTGCGAGCTCCCGTACCGCGTGATCGACACCGCCGCCGGCGACCTTGGAATGTCCGCGGCCCGCAAGTATGACTGCGAGGCATGGGTCCCCACGCAGGGCGCCTACCGCGAGCTGACGTCCACCTCCAACTGCACCACCTTCCAGGCCCGCCGCCTGAACATCCGTGAGCGGGTGTTCAGCGAGGACGGCACACCCAAGGGCACCCGTCCCGTGGCCACGCTCAACGGCACGCTGGCCACCACCCGCTGGATCGTGGCCATCCTGGAGCACCACCAGAACCCGGACGGCTCCGTCAACGTGCCGGCGGCCCTGCAGAAGTACATCGGCGGCCTCGAAGTCCTCCCGGTCCTCTAGGGTAAACACTCACACCGGGGAAAACCTGTGAGTATTTACCTGCTGTTCACACGGTGCTGTGGCCTGCGTCCTAGCGGGTGTCAGGGGTGTCTGCTCTACTAATAGGCATGACTACATTGACTGAGAACTCAGCCGCTGGCATCGAAGACCAGCAAGAAATGACGCAGAAACTCATGATCGCCCTGGACGTGGACGGAACCCTGGTGGACCACGACGGCCACATGTCCGCCCCCGTCCGCGAAGCCGCGCAGGCCGTGGTTGCCGCCGGCCATGACGTCATGATCGCCACAGGCCGGTCCCTCAACGCGACCCTTCCCGTCATTGAACAGATCGGGATCGACCGCGGCTACGCCGTCTGCTGCAACGGCGGCGTGACCCTGCGCCTGGATCCCGAGTTGGCGGATGGCTACGAAATCATCCACAAGGCCACGTTCGATCCCGGCCCGGCGCTCCGCGCCCTCCGCAAGCGTCTGCCCTCGGCCAAATACGCGCTCGAGGATGAGGACGGCAACTTCCTCTCCACCGAGCGCTTCCAGGATGCGAGCTTCGGCGTGGAAGCCATCGGCGTCGATTTCCAGACCATGCTGGAGGCCACGGCCGTCCGCGTCGTGGTCTTCAGCACGGAGAACACCCCGGAGGAGTTCAACGAGGCCATTGAACACATCGGCCTTGCCGGCGTCACGTACTCGGTGGGCTGGACCGCCTGGCTGGACATTGCCGCAGCGGGAGTCACCAAGGCCAGTGCGCTCGAAAGCCTGCGCCGCAGGCTCGGCGTGGAGGCTTCCAGCACGGTTGCCATCGGCGACGGCCGCAACGACATCGAAATGCTCACGTGGGCGGGACGCGGCGTCGCCATGGGCCAGGCCCCGGAGGAAGTGGTTGCCGCGGCGGATGAGGTCACCAAGTCCGTGTACGACGACGGCGCCGCGCACGTGCTGCGCGGGCTCCTGTAAGCGCCGGGCTGTTCAGGCGCTCCCGCGCTGACGGCCAGATAGGGCTTCGGCCCACCCCGATAGTGACTACCGCACCTCGAGAATGAGTGAAAGCAGCCTTGCCGCGGCCGGCCGGGCAGCGTGCTCCTCGTTCCACTGCGACCTCGCCACGGCCTTGCTGACGGCCTGGGACGTGATGCCCAGCTCCGCCGCCACTGCCTTCTGCTGGCCGCGAACACCGGGGGTCAGCAGATCCAGGACACGCCATTCGGCCTCGCTCCTGTCCCGGACAATATGGCCCAGGAGCCGGAGCACCGATTCGGATTCCGCTGCCACGTCCGCCAGAGGTCCCTCCACGGCCACCGGAATACGCTCCTTGCCGTAGCGGAGCCGGTCCACCGCCCGGCGCGCGTAGACCAGCCCGTGCCCGGAGGCGTCCTTGATCTGGTTCGGCAGCGGCTCGTTCACGGGGCCCACGCCGATCCCCACGAACCAGCTGCCGCAACGCAGCGCGATCATGGCGGCTTCCACGGCCTGATGGGGACAGTCCAGGATCCCCTGCACCTCGTCCTCCACGGAGCGGTCGAAGTCCAGGCGCGCCGGGATATGCCGGAGGTCCTTGAGGAGCTGCGGGACCCGGTCGCCGTCGCGCCGGCTGTCTGTTTGGTTGATAGTCAGCGTGAACATGGTGAAAATCAGACTACCCGGTGGTAGCTGGGAGGCAAGATCTCCGGACGGGGGACGTTACGGAGCTGACTTCGGCCGGCGGACGCCTGCGCTAAGGTGCCCGGACATGCCCTCCGCGCAGCACCCTGGGGCGGGAAAAAGTGGCCGGGAAAAACGCGACGGCGGCAGGTGCGGTTCACATGGAACCGCACCTGCCGCCGTCGAGGTAAAGCGCTGGGCCCACGCCGTCCGGGTTCCCTGACCGAGCGAAGCGAGGTTAGGGTGACGGTGGGGACTAGTGTGCCGCAGGCACGTAACGCTTGATGGAAGCCTCGAGCTCTGCTTCGGCAGCGGCGCGGTCGGCCCAGCCCTCGGCCCTGACCCACTTGCCGGGCTCCAGGTCCTTGTACCGGGTGAAGAAGTGCTCGATCTCCTTGATCAGGAACTCGCTGACGTCGCTGACTTCCTGGATGTGGTCGAACCTGGGGTCGGCCGGCACGCACAGGACCTTGGCGTCCCCGCCGCCGTCGTCGGTCATGTTGAAGACGCCGATCGGGCGGGCTTCAACGATGACGCCCGGGTGCAGATCGAAGTCCTGCAGGAGCACCAGTGCGTCCAGCGGGTCGCCGTCTTCGCCGAGGGTGTTCTCGAAGAATCCGTAGTGGGTGGGGTACTGCATTGAAGTGAAGAGGACGCGGTCCAGGCGGACTCGGCCGGTCTCATGGTCGACTTCGTACTTGACGCGCGATCCCTTGGGGATCTCGATGGTCACGTCATGCTTCATGGAATGCTCCTCGACGATTGCTTGGTGTTCGCGGCACGCGGAAAGACTGTCAGTGCCGCCGACTACTATTGAGGATATAGCGACAGTCCCAGGTTTCAGGAACTAGTGGGGTAATTTCAGAACTTTGAGGACCAGCAGTATGAGTGGCACCACCGGCACAACAAACAGCCGCGAAAGGCTCCACACGCTGATCCGGGCCTGGCCCACGGCCCTGCTGACGCTTCTGCTTGCCGCTCTGGCGCTGCCCGCCGGTATGCTCATCGCCCCGGCCCTGACCGGCCCCGATCAGTCGGCCGCCGACGCCGCCCAAACCCCTGCATGGCAGCTCGTGCCGGAACGCCTGTCCGTCCCCCAGGGCATCGGGCCGCTCAGCAACGCGGCACCCGTTCCCGTTCCGGCGAAAGTGGCAGCCAGGCTGAACCCTGCCCTCAAGACCGACGGCGGAGGTTCCTTCACGGGCGTGGTCCAGGATGCAGCCACGGGCAAGGTGCTGTTCGACCGGGACGGTGCCGCCAAAAGGGTCCCGGCGTCGAACATGAAACTGCTCACCGCTGTGGCGGCGCTGCGGGCGATCGGTCCTGAGGCGCGGTTCAGCACCAAGGCGGTCGCCGTTCCCCCGGCGGGCTCGCCGGCGGCGTCGCCGTCGGGTTCGGCCCGCACCGGGACACGGTCCGTGGTGCTGGTGGGCGGCGGGGACGTCCTGCTGGGTGAGGGCGAATCCGCCGAGGACAAGGTGCTCGGCCATGCGGGGCTGGCCACCCTTGCCAGGCTGACCGTGGAGTCGCTGCGCAAGGACGGGTTCACTGGCAAGGTGGAGGTCCTCGTGGACGACTCACTCTTCACCGGGCCTTCGCTCAACCCGGCCTGGAGCCCCGATGACGTGGCAGCCGGGGAGATGGCCCCGCTGTTCCCGCTGGCGCTTAACTCCGCACGGTTCGATCCTGCAGTGACCACCGGGCCGCGGCCCCAGGACTCCGCCCTTGCCGCGGGTGAGGCATTCGCGGCCCGGCTCAGGGAGGCCGGCGCGGCCGCGGGACTGACGGTGGCGCCCGCCGTCGGACGTGTTGACGGAAAACAAGCGGCAGACGCCGCCGTTCTCGGGGAGGTGCAGTCGGCAACGGTCAGCCAGCAGGTCGACCTCATGCTCCAGACCTCCGATAATTACCTCGCCGAAACCCTCGGCCGGATGTCGGCTGTCGCCACCGGCCAGCCAGCGAGCAACGAAACGGCCAAGACTGCGGTCCTCGGACAGCTCACGGGCCTGGGCGTCCGCACGGATGGCATGGTGGCAGCGGATGTTTCCGGGCTGGCGCTGGGCAACCAGGTCTCCGCCCGGCAGTTCTCGGAGGTGGTCCGTGCCATCACCTCCGGCCGGGATACACGCCTGAGGGCGGCGCTGGCCGGCTTCCCGGTGGCCGGCCTCACGGGGACGCTCGGGGACAGGTATATCGATGAGTCCACAGCCGAGGGCGCCGGTCTGGTCCGCGCCAAAACGGGAACCCTGAACAGCGTCATTGCACTGAGCGGTTACGTGGTGGACGCGGACGGCCGGCTTCTAGTGTTCTCGTTCATCGGCAACGGCCTGACCCCGGGTGCGGCGGGCAACAAACCGGCCCTGGACGCCTCGGCGACTGTGCTTGCCGCCTGCGGCTGCAGCTAACGGTCAAACACCGCTGCCTGCCGGCGCCGGGCCCGGTTGCCGGCTGTTCGCCGGTGAGCGAACTTTAAGGCGCGTTGCCGGGCGCGTGTGTTCTGATGGTGCGTATGGAGTCAACTGCAGGCCAGACAACAGCACCGGCCCAGGGCCTGATCAATTGGGACCTTGCCGCGTCCACAGCAGCACGGCTTGCTCCCGCGGGCCCTTCACTGAGCGCCAGGGAGATCGGCGAAGCCGTGGACCAGCTGCGCACACTGGCCGATGCATCGGTGCCCCACGTTCACCACATCACGGGGCTGGAGGCCGCGCGCGATCTCCGCGACTCTTCGGTCCTGGTGGTGGACCGCGCCTCCTGGGCCAAAGCCAACACGCAGAGCTTCGCGGTGATGCTGAAGCCCGCCATCGAAAAAATGCTGGAGAACCGCAGGGGGAACATCAGCCCCGGTGCTGCGGCTGTCAGCGGAGCCATCACCGGCAGCCAGCTGGGCGCGGTGCTGGCGTTCCTTTCGAGCAAGGTGCTGGGCCAGTACGATCCGTTCGCCGCACTCGCCGAAGGTTCCCATGCACCGTCCGGCGGGCGCCTGCTGCTCGTGGCCCCGAACATCATCGCCGTGGAGCGCGAGCTCAACGTGAACCCCGAGGACTTCCGGCTCTGGGTGTGCCTCCACGAGCAGACGCACCGCGTGCAGTTCGCCGCGGCGCCCTGGCTCCGGCACCACATGCTGAGCGAGATCGACAACCTCAGCGGACATCTTCTGGGCAACGTCGACTCGCTCATGGAGCGGGCGTCGGCGGCTGCCCGGTCGCTGAAGGACCGCACCGCCTCAGGCACCACGCCCGGCAGGGGCGCTATCCTGGACCTCCTGCAGAACCCCGAAGAGAAGGCCGCACTGTCCCGCCTCACCGCCGTAATGAGCCTCCTCGAGGGCCACGCCAACGTGGTGATGGACGCTGTGGATGCGAGCATCGTGCCCTCCGTGAAGACCATCAGGCAGCGTTTCAACGCCCGCGGCAAGGACAGGGGCGCCATGGAGAAGTTCATCCGCAGCCTCTTGGGCCTTGACGCCAAGATGCGGCAGTACAGCGACGGCGCCAAGTTTGTCCGCGCCGTGGTGGAAGTGGCAGGAATGGAAGGCTTCAACCGGGTCTGGGAAGGGGCGGAGAACCTCCCCACCGAACCGGAGATCCACGACGCCAAGATCTGGATCGACAGGATGGGGCTCTAGTTTCCGTGCAGGGCGCATCAACCGCCGCCTCCATGCCCGATTCCGGCGGCGGCAGCCCCGCCCGTACCGGACGGCGCAGGCCCGGCCGGCTGGCCCCCGTCCTTGGCACAGCGCGGAAGATGCTGCAGGAAGCGCTGTCCCAGGCCGGCTACCCGGAACGGATCCTCGTGGCCTGCAGCGGAGGCCCCGATTCGCTGGCCCTCGCCGCCGTTGCCGCCTATTTCGCCCGCCGCGGCCACGTGGACGGCCACCCGGTAGCTGTGGGAGCAGTGGTGGTGGACCACCAGCTGCAACCCGGTTCCGCGGACGTGGCAGCCCGTGCGGCGGAAACCCTCAGGGAACTTGGCCTCAGCCCGGTTCAGATCCGCACCGTGGACGTAGCTTCCAGCGGTGTGGGCCCGGAGGCGGCAGCCCGGGACGCACGGCATGCCGCGCTGGAAGCCGCAGCGGCCGAGTGGGGCGCGGACGCGATTCTCCTGGGGCACACCCTCGATGACCAGGCCGAGCAGGTGCTGCTCGGCCTCGCGCGCGGCTCCGGCACCAGGTCGCTGGCCGGCATGCGGCCCGTGCGCGGGAAGCTGCTGCGGCCCTTCCTGGGCCTCCGGCGCGCGGACACCGTGGAGATCTGCCGTGCCGAGGAGCTCGAACCCTGGCACGATCCCAGCAACTCGGACCCTGCCTTTGCCCGCTCCCGGACCCGCGTGGAAGTCATGCCGCTGCTCGAGGAAAAGCTGGGCCCCGGCGTTGCGGAGTCCCTTGCCCGGACCGCCGCGATCCTCCAGCTGGACGCGGACTATCTGGAGGAGGTGGCCAACAACACCTATGCCGGGCTCGCAGAGCGCGCCGGTCACGACGTCAGCCTGCCGGAGGCGGCCCTCAACGAACTGTCGCCGGCCATCAGGTTCCGGGTGATCGCCAAGGCCGCCGCCGACGTCGGCGGCCAGCAGCCCAGCTACCAGCGGCTCCTCGCCGCGGAAGCGCTGCTTCGCCGGCAGGGTTCGGCCGGACCCGTGGAGCTGCCCGGCGGAGTGAGCGTCTACCGTCTTTCGCTTGCCCAGCTGCTGGCAGGCGAACGGGACGGGAAGCAGGGCGGCGCCGCCGGGGTTCCCCGCGAGGGCGCACGCTGTGGGAAGCTTGTATTCCGGCTTCGAAAACCGATCCGTAAATAGTCGCACCAGCATCTACACATCCCCGCATCTACACAGGAGCTATTGGTGGATTCATCCGACGTCCAGGCAGACCTTAAACACGTTCTCTACACCAAGGAACAGATCCAGCAGCGCATCACCGAGCTCGCGGCGCAGATCGACAAAGACTACGAAGGCCGTGAAATCCTGATCGTGGGCGTGCTCAAGGGCGCGGTCATGGTCATGGCGGACCTTGCACGTGCACTGCACAGCCACATCTCCATGGACTGGATGGCCGTTTCTTCCTATGGCTCCGGCACGCAGTCCTCCGGCGTGGTGCGCATCCTGAAGGACCTCGACACCGACCTCATGGGCAAGGACGTGCTCATTGTCGAGGACATCATCGACTCCGGCCTCACGCTGTCCTGGCTGAAGACCAACCTCGAGTCCCGCGGCACCGCTTCCGTGGAAGTCTGCACGGCCTTCCGTAAGCCGACGGCCGCGAAGGTGCAGATCGACGTCAAGTACGTCGGCTACGACATCCCCAATGAATTCGTGGTGGGCTACGGTCTGGACTACGCCGAAAAGTACCGCAACCTGGACTTCGTGGGCACGCTGGCCCCGCACGTATACGAGTAAGCGGGCCTCTTTTCCCGCGGACTGCGCATTTCTGCTCCGCTTTGGGCTTCCACGCCGCCGTCGAACCTTGGAAACAAGGGCTCGATGGCGGCGTGAGGCGGTTAAGATGGCGGCGTGAGGTGGTTAATAGGGTGCAAAAATGCAGAGGCCGAGCCTTCGCGGCCGGCTGGGGGAGCCCGGGCAGGGGAAAAGCGGCCGTCAGCAGGAGGTCCGTGGCGGCGTGGCCAGGGCCAGGCGGATCTGTTCCAGCATCTCGTCGGGGCGGTGCAGCACGTCCTCGTAAAGGTATCTCAGGACGCGGTAGCCGGTTGCTGCACCAACGTTGTTCCGCCGGATGTCCTTCTTGAACTGCGGCTTGTTGAGGTGGAAGCCCACGCCGTCGATCTCGACAATGAGGCAGCCGTTGATGAGGAAGTCCACATAGCCGATGCCCTCAAGGTAGACCTGCGTGCGGACGTCGAAGCCGTGCCTCCGGAACAGCACGCGGGCGACCGTCTCAAGCAGCGAATCCGACCCGCGTTCGACGAGATCCAGGACCGCACGTGCCCGGCCGTTGCGGGCGCCCGGCAGCAGCCGCCGCAAAAAATCCGGATCGGTCTCGCCACGGTTGTAGGCGCACTCCACCATCACGAGGGCCTCAAGTTCAGGCAGGCATTGGAGGCAATGAACCAGGACGTCCTTCAAGGGCAGGACCGGAGGAAGCAGCGTCGAGACATTTCCGCTGATCCTGTGGGCAAGGGGGCCGGCGGGGAGGCGGCGGTGGGAGGCTGCCAGGTGTGGACGGTCCGGAGCCCGAATGGTCCACAGCGCGTAGTGGCCCGCGGCTGAGACGCAGGTGACCGCGGCGTTGAGCTCATAGGCGCGGATGAAGTCCGGATCGGCCTGGGGCAGGCGGTAGACCCCGTGCCGGTGTTTGAGAATCAGGCCGGAGTCCACTGCGTGGTCGATCTGAGCCCGCGTGAAGCCTGCCCTTCGGAGGTGCGCGAGCCTGGCCACCCCGCCCTGCCCGGTGAGGAAATCCGCAGGAAGCATGGTGTTCAGCCTGCACTGTGCCCCGGAATTGCGGCAGTCGCCGGGCTGGCTATGTGGACAACCGGCCCGTTTCGCGGCTGTGGAGGGGAGTGAGGCGGGCTGTGGAGGGGGAGTGGCGGCGGCACCGTCCGGCATTTCTGCACCTCTTTGGCCGCGGAGGACGGGGCCGGGCCCATCCAATCCGCGGAGCCCGGATCCTGCCGGCGCCGGAAGTGGTGCAGAAATGCGCGAGCGGCCGGCCCGGCGGACGGGCCCGGCGTCAGGCCTGCCTGCCGCACCAACGGGCGCGCCCCACGCGCCGTGCTACGCCCAGAGGGAACTTTTCCCCTACATCGTGCGTGATCTACTCCGGACGGTGTATAGCTAGAAGCGAAGCAGCACCACACGCGCGCAGTCCACGCGCCGTGCAGCACTACCAGGAGGGACGGGGCCAGCCCCCGAACAGATGAAAGCTAAGAGTTTCTTCAAAGGCCCGGGCATCTGGATCATTGTTGTGGTCGGCATGCTCCTGCTGGCCTTTGCAACGTTGGCTCCGGGCGGTGCGACACGGATCGACACCCAGCCGGGCCTTGAGCTTCTTGCCCAGAGCGGCAAGGTGGAACAGGCCAAGATCTTCGACGGCGAAAACCGCGTGGACCTGGTCCTGAAGGACAACCTGGTCATCGACGGCCAGGACAAGGGCAAGAATGTCCAGTTCTTCTTCGTCAACGACCGCGGCCCGGACGTGGTCAAAGCCGTTACCGACTCGAACCCCTCCAAGGGCTACACGGACCAGCCGGTGGAGAGCAATTGGCTGTCTGGCCTGTTCTCGCTGCTGATCCCGGTGCTGCTGCTCGGAGTCCTGTTCTGGTTCCTGCTGTCACGCATGCAGGGCGGCGGCTCGAAGGTCATGCAGTTCGGCAAGTCCAAGGCCAAGATGGTCAACAAGGACATGCCGCAGGTGACCTTCGTGGACGTCGCGGGTGCCGACGAAGCCGTGGAGGAGCTCCAGGAGATCAAGGAGTTCCTTGCAGAACCTGCCAAGTTCCAGGCTGTGGGCGCGAAGATCCCCAAGGGCGTGCTGCTGTACGGTCCTCCGGGCACCGGCAAGACCCTGCTGGCCCGGGCCGTCGCAGGCGAGGCCGGCGTGCCGTTCTTCTCCATCTCGGGATCGGACTTCGTTGAAATGTTCGTCGGCGTTGGCGCTTCCCGCGTCCGCGATCTCTTCGAGCAGGCCAAGTCCAACGCACCCGCCATCATCTTCGTGGACGAGATCGACGCCGTCGGCCGCCACCGCGGTGCGGGCATCGGCGGCGGCAACGACGAACGCGAGCAGACCCTCAACCAGCTGCTGGTTGAAATGGACGGCTTCGACGTCAAGACCAACGTCATCCTCATCGCCGCCACCAACCGGCCCGACGTCCTGGACCCGGCGCTGCTCCGCCCGGGCCGCTTCGACCGGCAGATTTCCGTTGAAGCGCCGGACCTCGTGGGCCGCGTCCAGATCCTTGAGGTGCACTCCAAGGGCAAGCCCATGGCGCCGGACGTGGACCTCAAGGCAGTGGGCAAGAAAACACCCGGTTACACAGGTGCGGACCTGGCCAACGTGCTGAATGAGGCGGCCCTGCTGACCGCCCGCTCCAACGCCAACCTGATCGATGACCGTGCGCTGGACGAGGCCATTGACCGCGTCATGGCCGGGCCGCAGAAGCGCAGCCGGGTCATGAAGGAACACGAGCGCAAGATCACGGCCTACCACGAAGGCGGCCACGCGCTGGTTGCCGCGGCCCTGCGTAACTCGGCACCGGTCACCAAGATCACCATCCTGCCCCGCGGGCGCGCACTGGGCTACACCATGGTTGTGCCGGAGACCGACAAGTACTCCATCACCCGCAACGAGCTGCTCGACCAGATGGCCTACGCCATGGGCGGCCGTGTTGCCGAGGAGATCGTCTTCCACGATCCGTCCACCGGCGCCTCGAACGACATCGAGAAGGCCACGGCCACGGCCCGCCAGATGGTCACGCAGTATGGCATGAGCGAGCGTGTGGGCGCGGTCCGGCTGGGCCAGGGCGGCGGCGAGCCGTTCCTCGGCCGGGACGCCAGCCACGAGCGCAACTACTCGGACCAGATCGCCTACATCGTGGATGAGGAAGTCCGCCGCCTGATCGACCAGGCCCATGACGAGGCCTACGCCATCCTCACGGAAAACCGCGACGTGCTGGACCAGCTGGCGCTGGAACTGCTCGAACGGGAGACCCTGAACCAGGCCGAAATCGCGCACGTCTTCCGCGACATCCGCAAGCGCGACTTCCGCGAAGTGTGGCTGTCCAAGGAGACCCGGCCCGTCCAGACGGCCGGCCCGGTGGAGTCCCGGCTGGAGAAGGCCGAACGCGAGGCCCAGGAAGAAGCGAAGGAAGCCCGGCTGGAAGAGCCGCTGGACGCGCTGCCGCCGCATTCCCAAGGTGTTTCGGAGGACGCCTCCTTCCAAAGCGGAGTCACGGAGGCCGGTCCAGACGGCCACCACGGCTAAGCTCTTTGGTGTGACTCACTTCGACGACGACGACCATTCCGCCTCCGCCGATCACTCAGCGGAGGGCGGATCCGGCCGGCACCACAAGGTGGACAGGCCGCGGATTGAAGCGGCGGTGCGGGAAATCCTGCTGGCCATCGGCGAGGATCCGGACCGCGGCGGCCTGCATGACACCCCGCGGCGCGTGGCCAAGGCTTATGCCGAGGTCTTTGCCGGCCTGCACCAGGATCCGGGAAGCGTCCTTTCCACCACCTTCGACCTCGACCACGAGGAACTGGTGCTGGTGAAGGACATCCCGTTCTACTCCACCTGCGAACACCACCTGGTTCCGTTCCACGGGGTGGCGCATGTGGGCTACATCCCCTCCCACGAGGGCAAGGTCACGGGACTGAGCAAACTTGCACGGCTGGTGGATATTTTCGCCCGCCGGCCGCAGGTGCAGGAGCGCCTCACCACTCAGATCGTCGAGGCACTGGTCACGCACCTCAAGCCGCGCGGAGCCATCGTGGTCGTGGAATGCGAACACATGTGCATGTCCATGCGCGGCATCCGCAAGCCCGGGGCCAAAACCGTCACAAGCGCGGTCCGCGGGCAACTTCATGACCCGGCCACCCGTGCCGAAGCCATGAGCCTCATACTCGGAAGGTAATAAACAGACTATGGATTCCCTAGCTGCAGCACCTGGAACCGGACCCGCTACATCACCCCTGCCCGTCCTGCGCAAACCGCGGCCGGCAGCCAAATTCGAAGACCTGCCCACCGGCCGCACGCTGGTGATGGGCATCCTGAACGTCACCCCGGACTCGTTCAGCGACGGCGGCAAGCACCCGACGCCGGACACCGCCATCGCCGCCGGCCTGCGGATGTTTTACGCGGGAGCCGACATCATCGACGTCGGCGGTGAATCCACGCGCCCGGGCGCGGAGGAAGTCAGCCCCGACGAGGAGCAGCGGCGGGTCCTGCCGGTCATTGAGGCCCTGGTCAAGGCCGGTGCGCTGGTCAGCATCGACACCACCCACGTCTCCACGGCGGAAGCCGCCCTGGACGCCGGCGCCGCGATCATCAACGACATCTCCGGTCTCAGCATCGAACCGGGAATGGCCGAGCTCGTGGCCGCGCGCAAGGCACCGTATGTCCTGACGCACCGCCGCGGCGACGCCAAGACCATGACCTCCCTGACGGAGTATGACGACGTCGCGAACGACGTCGTCTCCGAGCTCAGCGGCGTCCGGGACAAGCTCTACGCAGCAGGCGTGCTGCCCGAGCAGATCATCATTGACCCGGGCATCGGCTTCTCCAAGACGGACGAGCAGAACTGGGAGCTCCTCGGAAACCTCGGGCGGCTCGAGGCGATGGGGCACAAGGTCCTCGTGGGCGCTTCCCGCAAGCGTTTCCTCGGCACGCTCCTCACGGTGTCCGGCAAGGCCGCGCTCCCGGAGGAGCGCGACGCCGCCACCGCCGCCATCACGGCTATCAGCGCAGCCCGCGGAGCGTGGGCTGTCCGCGTGCACGACGTCGGATCCAGCCTGGACGCCGTCAAGGTCGCGGCCCGCATGGCCCCCAGTCCCGGCCACTGAGCAGGCAGGCACGATGGACAGGATCTCACTGAGCGGTGTCACGGCCACGGGCTACCACGGGGTGTTCGACTTTGAACGCCGCGAGGGCCAGCCGTTTGTTGTTGACGCCGTGCTGCACCTGGATTTCAGCCAGGCCGCGGCGTCGGACGATGTCCGGGACACTGCCCACTATGGCGAGGTGGCAGGACGGATCACGGACTGGATCACCGGTGAGCCCCTGAACCTGATTGAGGCCCTGGCAGTGCGCATGGCCGAGGGCCTGCTCAAGGAATTCAAGATCGAAGCCGTGGAGATCACGGTGCACAAGCCAAAAGCCCCAATCGAGGTTCCCTTCGGGGACGTCGCCGTCAGTGTCTACCGGGAGCGCCCATGAACACCCAGTACACGCGGGCGGTGCTCGCCCTGGGCAGCAACCTCGGAGAACGGAACGACACGCTGACCGAAGCCGTGGCGGACCTCGTCGACCGGCCGGAGGTGCGGCTGCTCGCGGTGTCGCCGGTGGTGCAGACCAAAGCCGTGGGCGGCCCGGCCGGCCAGCCGGACTTCCTCAACATGGTTATTTCCGTGGAAACGTCCCTCGAGCCGCTGGAGCTCCTTAAGCACTGCCAGGCGGTGGAGAACAAGCACCTCAGGGTCCGCGAGGTGCACTGGGGCCCGCGGACGCTCGACGTCGACATCATCGTGTACGGCGACCTGCAAAGCTCCGATCCCGTGCTCACGGTTCCGCATCCCCGCGCGGCGGAGCGGGCGTTCGTGCTCTACCCGTGGTCCGTGATCGAACCTTCGGCCACCCTGAATGGTGTGCGCGTCGGCGAGCTGGCGGCCAAGGCCGCCGACTTCCCTGACCTCACCCCGTTCGACGGCTTCGGGGACTTCAACGGAGTGCCCACAGCGGGGGCGGTGTAAGGACGTGAAGCCCATGAACCCGCTCCTGCTTGCCGTGGTCGGACTGGCCGTGGCCGTTGCGGGCTGGTCCGCGACCGTCCTGACCAGCCGCTACGGCATGGCCACTCCGGTGCTGCCGGTCACCGCCCTCGTCACGATGGGCGTTATCGTCGCCCTCACCCTGGTCCTGGGCATCAGGGTCCTGCGCTGGCGCAACAGCACCAAAAAGAGCAACGGCACCAAGAAGAGGGCCCCGCTCAATCCGATCCTCGCCGCGAGGACCCTTGTGCTCGCGCAGGCCTGCGCGTACGCGGGATCCGTCCTGCTGGGCTGGCACGCCGGAATTTTCGTGGACCAGCTGCGGGTCTGGAGCCTGCGCAGCACCCAGGACATCACCTGGGTTGCCTTCGCCATGGCGGGCGGAGGCCTGGTCATGGTGGTGGTGGGACTCGTCGTCGAACGCTTCTGCAAGATCCCGCCCGAGGACGGCGACACCGATTCGGCGCAGGGCCTGCCCGGCCAGGGCCACCGCGGCAAGGCAAAAGGGGAAGGCGAGTATGCATACCGCGGCGATTGATCCGCCGGGGATCACGTGGCTGCGCGTTTCCCCCAAATACGTCACGGTCCGCCTGGCCGAATGGGCCTTTGGAAACCTCATCGTGGTTGCCCTGCTGAGCCTGCCCCTGCTCCTCATCCTGCTCGGCTGGTGGACGTGGCCGCCCCTCTGGCTCGCCGTCGCCGTGCCCGCGTTCATGCTGGTGCTCGCGCTGTGGCGCCTGGTCGTGATTCCGCGCCAGGTGCGCGCCATCGGTTATGCGGAGCGTGACGACGACCTCCTGATCCGCGGCGGCATCTTCTTTCAGCGCGTCATGGTGGTCCCGTACGGACGCATGCAGTACGTGGACATCAGCGTCGGGCCGGTGGAACGGTGGCTGGGGCTGTGCACGCTGACGCTGCACACGGCGTCAGCCTCAACCAACGCCTCGATCCCCGGGCTTCCCGCCGAGGAAGGCGCACGCCTGCGCGAACAGCTCTCAGCGCGCGGTGAAGCCAGGCTGGCCGGGCTGTGACCGCCGGCGGTCCCATGGCTGTTCCCGGCGAAAAGTACGACGGCGAGTGGCTGCGGGTGCATCCGGCCTCGCCGTTCGTGCGGGGCTGGGTGGCGCTGGCTGCTATCGGGTACTTCTTCGGGCGGGACACCTTCGAGAGGATGCTCCAGGGCGAGCCGCTCGTGGACGGCCAGATTGCCGGCCGGGCCCCGTGGCTCCTGGCCGGCGGGGCCCTGGTCCTGGTGCTGGCGGTTCTCGGGTTCATCCTGTCCTGGTATTTCACCCGGTACCAGGTGGCGGAAGGCTATGTCCGCGTCAACACGGGCTTCCTGTTCAAGCAGCAGCGGCAGGCCCGGCTCGACAGGGTCCAGGCGATCGACATCGTCCAGCCCCTGCTGGCGAGGATCTTTGGACTCGCGGAACTGAAATTCGAGGTGGCGGACGCCGGCGAGTCAGCGGTCAGGCTCGCGTACCTGCGGATGGACGATGCCCGGCAGCTGCGGGCCACCATCCTGGCCCGCGCATCGGGTGTTGAACCCGATCCCGGGCGTCCTGAAGCCGCCGCGCCGGAGGCGCCGGAGCAGCAGGTCCTGCAGGTCCCGCCGTCGCGCCTGATCGGTTCCCTGCTGCTCAGCGAGCAGAGCGTCTTCGTGGTGCTGGGCGCTGTGACGTCCGTGGTGCTGTCCGCGGTCACCGAGAACAGAGGCTTCTTCCTGTACCTGATCCCGGCGGCGCTCGGCCTGATCGCCGCCTACTGGAGCTCCTTCCACAAGGGCTACAACTTCACCGCGGCAATTTCCCCGGACGGCATCCGGCTCCGGTACGGGCTCCTGGACACTCAGGCGCAGACCCTTCCGCCGGGCAGGATCCAGGCGCTGAGGGTGGTGCAGCCGCCGCTGTGGCGGATCTTCGGCTGGTACCGGATGCAGGTCAACGTCGCCGGGTACGGGGCCGCCGGCAACAACGGCGAGGCAGGATCCCGCACCACCCTGCTGCCGGTCGGGAAGATCGGTGACGTCCTGAACATGCTGGCCCTGGTCCTGCCGGATCCCGGCACCGCCGAGCCCCTGCGGGTTTTCCGGTGCGGGCTGAACGGCCTCGATTCCGACGGCGGCTTTGTCACCACGCCGCGCCGGGCCCGCCTCCTGGCGCCCCTCGGCTGGCGGCGCAACGGCTTCGCCGCGACAGACACCGCCCTGCTGATGCGATCGGGACGCTGGTGGCGCCAACTCGTGGTGGTGCCGCACCAGCGCACCCAGTCGATGGCGCTGCACCAGGGGCCGCTGGCGCGGAGGTTTAGGCTGGCCGACCTCGTGCTCCACACCACGGCCGGTCCGGTGACCCCGCGGGTCATCCAGGCGGACGTTGTGGAGGCCCTGGCCCTCTTCGACGCCCAGGCAGCCCGCGCCCGCGCCGCCCGCAAACGGCAGACCAGCGAACACTGGCTCGCGCAGGTGGCCCCGCTGGTTGAGCCCGCACCGCCGGTTGAGCCTGCCCCGCTGGTTGAGCCTGTCGAAACCGGAGATCTCGCTCCCCACCAGCCCCCTAAGCTCGCAAGCTCGCCTAGGGAACCCGGCTGGCGTGGCCCCAAGCTCGATCAGCGGTTGCTCGATCAGCGCGCCTCGCCCCGGGCGTCCAATCCACCTCAACAGGAAGGCCCGCAACGTGGCTAAGCCCGGACGCCTCGGCGTCGGAATCATCGGGGCCGGCAAGGTCGGCGCGGTCCTGGGCGCGGCTCTGCGCGCGGCCGAACACGCCGTCGTCGGCGTTTCCGCCGTCTCTGACGCAAGTAGGGAGCGGGCCGAAACGCTGCTCCCCGGAGTCCCGGTGCTCGACGTCCAGGACATCGTGGAGCGCTCGGAACTGGTGCTGCTGGCCGTCCCGGACGACGCCCTGGAAGGGCTCGTGGCGGGGCTGGCCAAACTCGGCGCCTGGCAGCCGGGGCAGCTCGTGGCACACACGTCCGGCCGCTTCGGCGTCGGCGTTCTCCATCCTGTGCGCGCCGCCGGAGCCGTGCCGCTGGCGCTGCATCCGGCCATGACCTTCACCGGCATGAGCCTTGACCTGACCCGGCTCCTGGACTGCACGTTCGGCGTCACGGCGGATGCCGCCATGCTGCCCATCGCCCAGGCCCTTGTGGTGGAGATGGGCGCGGAACCCGTGGTCATCGCCGAGGGCGACCGCGTCATCTACCACGCAGCCCTCGCGCACGGCTCCAACCACCTGGTGACCCTCGTGGCGCAGGCATCGCAGCTGCTCCGCGAAGTGGGCGTGGACGCGCCGGAACGCATGCTCGGCCCGCTGCTGCGGGCCACCTTGGAGAACGCGCTCGCCTCCGGCGAGTCCGCGCTCACCGGACCCGTGGCCCGCGGTGACGCGGGAACCGTGGCCGCTCACGCGCGGGCGCTCCGGGAGCACGACGGCGACATCCTCGAGGCGTACCTGGCCATGGCGCGGGCAACAGCGCGGCGGGCCGAAGGGCGGGGGCTGCTGAAACCGGACCAGCTGGACGGCATCCGCAACGCCCTTGACAGCACAGATGACGACGGCCCCCAGGCCCCGGGAGGACATTGAAATGGGAATCCGACTTGTGACCACCGGAGCGTCGCTCCGTGCCCAGAGCCGCTTGCTCCTGACCCAGAAACGTGGCTCCTCCCAGGGGCTGGTGCCCACCATGGGCGCCCTGCACGAGGGGCACGTGCGGCTGGCGCGGGCCGCCGTCGAACAGAACGACGTGGTGGTGGCGTCCATCTTCGTGAACCCGCTGCAGTTCGGAGAAGCGGCGGACCTGGAGCGCTATCCGCGGACGCTCGAGGCCGACATGGCCCTGCTCGAGGAACAGGGAGTGGACCTGGTGTTCGCCCCGTCGGTGGAGGAAATGTACCCCGGCGGCAGGCCAATGGTCCGGATCACGGCCGGCGCGCTGGGCGATAAATGGGAAGGCGCGTCCCGTCCCGGGCATTTCGACGGCGCCCTTACCGTCGTGGCGAAGCTGCTCCATTTGGGGACCCCCGGCACGGGACTCCCGGGCAACGGTGCGTTCGTCACCGGCGCCGGAGGAGGACTGCCGCGCTACCGGGCCTACTTCGGGCAGAAGGACGCCCAGCAGCTTGCCCTGGTCCGGCGGATGGTGGCTGACCTGAACTTTCCCGTGGAGATCGTCGCCGTGCCCACGGTCCGCTCGGAAGACGGCCTGGCGCTGTCCAGCCGCAACCGCTTCCTCTCGGACGAGGAACGCGAAGCCGCCCTGGTGCTGTCGCGTTCGCTGCGGCTTATTGAAGACCGGGCCAACGCGAACGAGGCCCTCGATGTGGAGTCGGCCCGGGCCCTCATCGAATCCCAGCGGCTGGTCGAACTGGACTACCTCGACGTGGTGGATCCCGGAACGCTGGAACCGCTGGCCGAGAACTGCCGGGAGACTCCGTTCCGCGGCGAAGGACTGGCGATCGTTGCGGCCAAGGTAGGTGCCGTGCGGCTCATCGACAACGTGCCGCTCAGCTCCTAGCCCCACAGCGGGGCACGGCACCTACCTGCCGGCGTAACACTCATGCCCATGTACGGGAATGAGTCCGGCCCTTACACTGTTGGAGTCTGCAGCGGCGGTGTCCGCAAGCCATCACTCCCAACACCCCGAGGGTCTCTCCATGTCTACCGAAGTCACGTCAAATTCCCACGGTGAACCCGTGCGCGAGCCAGACGCCTCGTTGAACCCGCCATCCGGAGCGGTCACCGAAACGAAGCAGGCCGCCCCAGCCCCAACCGGAGGGTTGCCGGCTGACAAGATGTCCCGCGAGGCCGTGACCGTCATCGTCACGCTGCTCGTGGCCACCTTCGTGGTGATCCTCAACGAGACCATCATGAACGTTGCCCTGCAGCGGCTCATGGTGGACCTGGGAGTGGACGCACCCACGGTGCAATGGCTTTCCACCGGCTTCATGCTGACCATGGCGGTGGTGATCCCCACCACCGGTTTCATCCTGCAGCGGCTGTCCACCCGCGCCGTCTTCCTGCTGGCCATGGGCCTCTTCACGGGCGGAACCGCACTGGCTGCCGCCGCGCCCGGCTTCGAAGTCCTCCTGCTGGCGCGAATCGTCCAGGCCGGCGGCACCG
Source organism: Arthrobacter sp. Soil736 (assembly GCF_001428005.1). Lineage (GTDB taxonomy): Bacteria > Actinomycetota > Actinomycetes > Actinomycetales > Micrococcaceae > Arthrobacter. The sequence continues at coordinate 522,478 of NZ_LMSB01000034.1, read as the reverse complement.
CCATCATGCTGCCGCTGCTGATGACCACCATCCTCACCTTGGTGCCGCTGTCGCGCCGCGGGGCAGTCATGGGCAACGTCAGCATCGCCATTTCCGTGGCGCCGGCCATGGGCCCCACGGTTTCTGGCCTGATCCTGGAGCACTTCTCCTGGCGCTTCATGTTTGTCTTCGTCCTGCCCATCGCGCTGGCGGCGCTGGCGATCGGTGCCAGGTTCCTGACCAACGTCGGCGAAACAGAGAAGTCCAGGCTCGACTTCCTGTCCGTGGCGCTGACCATCCCCGCGTTCGGCGGCCTGGTGTACGGCCTCAGCCAGATCGGCGGAAGCCACGGCGGCAATGGCGGACCGAGCACGCTCGCCGTGGCAGCCCTGGTCATCGGCGTCGCCGGACTCGTGGCGTTCGTGCTGCGCCAGCTCCGGCTGCAAAAGTCCGAGGCCCCGCTGCTGGACCTGAGGGCATTCGATTTCCGCATGTTCACGGTGTCCGTGCTGCTCATGGTCGTGGCCATGGTGGCTCTGTTTGGTGCCGTCATCCTGCTTCCGCTGTACTTGCAGGAAATCCGCGGCCTGAAGTCCCTCGAGACGGGGCTGGCGCTGCTGCCCGGCGGCCTCGCCATGGGCCTGCTCGGACCGGTGATCGGCCGGCTGTTCGACAAAGTGGGCCCCTTGCCGCTCACCGTGACGGGATCGTCCCTCATGGTGCTGGCGCTGTGGCAGTTCTCGCTGCTGAATGCAGGCACCCCGGTGTGGTGGATCATCGCCATGCACGTTGGCCTGAGCCTGGGGCTCGCGCTCCTGTTCACGCCGGCCTTCACCACCGGACTGAATCCGCTGCCGCCGCACCTGTACTCGCACGGGTCCGCCATCATGAGCACCCTGCAGCAGGTGGCCGGTGCCGCCGGCACGGCGCTGCTGGTGTCCATCTTCGCCGTGGTCTCGGCAGGATCCGGGCTCGTCGCCGGGATGAATGCCGCTTTCCTGACGGCCACCATCATCGCCGTTGCAGCGGTCGTCCTGTCCGCCATGATGCGAAAGACGTCAGGCACCGCCAGCCACTGAGCGCGAACGGACACTTAAGCCCCTCCCGCTGAGCGCGAACGGACACTTAAGCCCTGATTTTCCGCTGGAAGAGGGCCTCAAGTGTCCGTTCGCGCTGGTTGCGACGGGCTCAACCGGCGGCCGGGGTCAGGTCAGCCGGCGAAGAAGTCGCTGAGTTCCGTGATGAGCTTGTCCGGTGCGCGGTTGACGCCGTCGTGCCCGAAGCCCGGCAGGATGGTGTAGCTGGAGCCGGACAGGACGTCGTGGATCTGGCCGCAGGCCACGCCGAAATAGGCGGGGCTCTTCTCGCCCACAATGATGAGCGTCTCCAGCGGCAGGTCAAGAAAGGGCTCCGCCGGCATGTCGGCGGCAATGATGGCCTTGATCTCACGGACGCCGGTGCGCATCATCTCGCGTTGCTGTTTGCCCACCGAGGTGCCCGCCGTGAGCTTGTTGGCCAGGGTCAGCATGGACAGCGGCATGCGCGACGAGAACGCCCCGCCGGCCTCAATTCCGCGCTGCAAAACGGCAAGGGCGCGGTCGTCGTCTCCGGCCGCCGTCGCGCGTTCATATTCAGTGGTCCAGTCAGCCTTGACGCTGTGGTTGACGGAAACGGCCGGGTCATAGACGGCAAGCCGCTCCACCGGGAGGGTCCTGGCAGCGTGAATCGCCACGGCGCCGCCGAAACTGTGGCCGAAAACGTCGGTGCTGGACGTGTGCTTCATCACGGCAGCGAGGTCGCGGATGTCGACGTCCAGCGTGTAGTCCGCGGGCTGCTCGGACGATTCGCCGCGGCCGCGGCGGTTGAAGGTGTGGACCGGACGGCCCAGTTCGGCGCTGAGCTTCTGGGCGAAGCGGGTGTAGTCGGCAGCCGTCACCATGGAGGCCGTGACGATAACGACGCCGGAACCCGCCGATGCGAGCTCCGCGCCCGTGGTGAACAGCTCAAGTTTGCCGTCGTCGGGTGTGCTGATGATCTCGCGCGTCATGCTCCGAGCCTAGCCGAGGCTGGGCTCCGCTGACAGCCCGGCCCGCCTGCGGCGCCCGTCTGCTTGGTCACTGCAGGCCCGGGCCACTGCGGGCCAGGTGCCTGCATGCTCAGTGGCGCAGTCCGCCGTCGGTGCCGTCCAGGAAGCGCGCCATCCTGATGGCCAGGCGCTTCCCGGGGCGGATGGGGCCCTCGTGCAGCTGGCCCGGGACCACACCGAACTCGATCGCCGCAACGGCGGCGGCGAGCTGGCGCCCCGATTCCGCGAAATATCCGGGGCTCCAGCCACCGCTGAGCATGAGTGTGGGCGTGGACAGTCCCACGAAATCATCCGGGTGCGCGTCGGCGTCGAGCACGGCCCGCATTTCCCTGACGGCTGTCGGCAGCAGCTCCCGCATCTCGGCGCCGAGGTTGGTCCGGGCGGACAGGATGCTCAGCATCCGGAGCGCCCCGAGGGGCAGGTAGGAGACAGGCCCCGCGGTCGCGAGACCCTGCACCAGCAGCGCCCATGCGTGGTTGAGCTGCCCCTCCGTCACAGCGTGCTCCAGCTCCGGACGCCAGCGGGGGTTCAGATTTCCGGACAGCGACACCGCGGCGTCATAGGTTACGAGCCGTCGGGGCGGAATGCTGCGCGCAGCTTCAAGCGCCACGAAGCCGCCGTAGCTGTGGGCCACCACATCCTGCGATCCGGTCGCCCGCATGACTGCCGTGAGGTCGCTGATCTCAGTGGCCAACGAATAGTCGTCCGGCTGCGGCGCGGACCCGGCCCTGCCCCTGCGGTTATAGCAGTGCACCGGCCGGCTCAGGAGGAGGCACAGGTTCCGGGCGAACGGACGGTACAGGGCGTCGGTCACCAGGGTTCCATGAATTACGACGACGCCGGGTGCCGCCGGTGCGGGCCGGTCACCGGCGGCGGCGCTGCGGTCCGCCGTGGTGAGGCCCGCGGGCCGGAAGGAATGCACCTCAAGCTGGCCGCCGTCGTCGTCCGTCTGAACCGTCCACGTCTCCACAGCCCGAGTCTATGCCCCGCCCCTGACAGTAATTCCGGCAGGGCGGCCGGCGCATCGGCGGCCCGAAAGCCGGGCAGGCGAAGTCCCGGTAAACTTGATGATTGTGACTTCCCAAAACACCCCCGCCCCCAAGAATGCCCCAGAGCCGGTCGACGCCAGCGAACAGATGCGCATCCGCATGGAAAAGCGCGCCAAGCTGATTGAACGCGGGGCCGAGGCATATCCGGTGGGTGTTGAACGCACGCATTCACTCGGCGAGATCCGTGAAAAGTACGCGCACCTGGAAGCCGACGACACCACCGGGGACGTTGTCGGAATCACCGGGCGTGTGGTGTTTGTCCGGAACACCGGCAAGCTCTGCTTCGCCACGCTGCAGGAAGGCGGCGTCGACGGCAAGGGCACCCGGCTGCAGGCCATGCTCAGCCTGGCCAACGTCGGCGAAGAGGCGCTCGCGGACTGGAAGGCCCTGGTGGACCTGGGCGACCACGTCTTCATCAAGGGCGAGGTCATCTCCTCCCGCCGCGGCGAGCTCTCCGTCATGGCGGATTCCTGGTCCATGGCGTCCAAGGCGCTGCGTCCGCTGCCGGTGCTGCACGCGGGGCTGAACGAGGAAACCCGCGTCCGCCAGCGCTACGTGGACCTGATGGTCCGCGATGAGGCACGCGAGATGGTCTACACCCGGGCCGCCATCACCCGGTCAATCCGTGAAAGCCTGTACCGCCACAACTACGTGGAGGTGGAGACCCCCATTCTCCAGCTGGTCCACGGCGGCGCCCTGGCGCGCCCGTTTGAAACGCACATGAACGCGTTCGACCAGAAGATGACCCTCCGGATCGCCACCGAGCTCTACCTCAAGCGCGCGGTGGTGGGCGGGATCGACCGCGTCTACGACATGGGCCGCGTGTTCCGCAACGAGGGCGTGGACTCAACCCACAGCCCTGAGTTCACCACCCTCGAATGCTACGAGGCCTGGGCTGACCAGTTCGTCATGGCAGACCGCATCAAGGAGATCATCCTCGACGCCGCGGACGCCGTGGGCGCCGGACGTACGCTGCAGACCGAAGCCGGCGAGATCAACCTCGACGGCGACTGGGCCTGGCTGTCCGTGTACCCCGGCCTTTCCGAGGCTGTGGGCCAGGAGATCACCCCGGACACCCCGCTGGAGGAACTGCGCGCGGTGGCGGCGAAGCACGACGTCAAGATGGACCCGAAGTGGGACGCCGAGAAGCTGGCCGTGGAACTCTTCGGCGAGATCGTGGAGCCCACTCTGCTGAACCCCACCTTCGTATACGACTACCCGCCGTCGGCCCAGCCGCTGGCCCGCCCGCACCGTGAGGACGGGCGCCTGATCGAGGCCTGGGACCTCATCATCGGCGGCATGGAGCGCGGCACCGCCTTCTCCGAGCTCATCGACCCCGTCATCCAGCGGGAGCGGCTCACCGAGCAGTCCCGGCACGCGGCCGCGGGCGACGTCGAGGCCATGCAGCTGGACGAGGACTTCCTCCGTGCCCTCGAGTACGGGGCGCCGCCCATGGGCGGCATCGGCCTCGGCATCGACCGCCTCGTGATGCTCTTCACCGGCGCCGGCATCCGCGAAACCATCCTCTTCCCGCTCCTTAAGCCCGAAGGGCACTGAGCATGGATTACGTAGCCGTCCTGCTGCCGTCGCTGGTGGTCGGCCTGCTCTTCTGGTTTGCCATGAAGTCGATCTTCAATGCGGACAAGGCCGAGCGTCAGGCCGAGGCCCGGGCGCAGGCCGAAGCCGACGCGCGGGCGGCTGCCGACGGGCAGGGCGGTCCGGGTGGACCGGCGGCTGCAGACGGGCCTGCGGCAAGCCCGGACAGCGCAGCCGGCCCTCGGCCAGGCCAGGGTCCGGACGCGCCTTCCGCGCCGCCGGCTGAATCAGACAAATAACAGGCAACATTCTTTCCGGGGGTTTCCCACAGGGAACCCTTGCGCGTTTTGACGCGTTGCCTTAATGCGGGAGATACTTAAATAGTTACATCCTGCTTTTCTGGATTCAGGACCCTTTCCAAAAGAGAGAATTTTCATGGCACAGAAAGTCAATATCGTCCTCGTGGACGATCTGGATGGGGGATCGGCGGACGAAACTGTCCGCTTTGGGCTGGATGGTGTGAGTTACGAAATTGACTTGTCATCCGCCAATGCTTCAGAACTGCGGTCCTCGCTGGAACGCTTTGTTTCCGCCGGCCGCAAAACGTCCACCGGCCGCCCTGCCCGCACCAGGGCATCAGTTGGACGCAGCCAGGACTCGGCGCAGATACGGCAGTGGGCGCGGGACCACGGTTACACGGTTAATAGCCGCGGCCGCATCCAGGCTGAAATTCAGGAAGCCTATCAAAAGGCAAATTCCTAGGCTGCTGGGACTCTGAGCATAAGGACGGCGCCCCCGGTGTTTACCGGGGGCGCCGTCGTTTAAGCATGAGGTTCTTTCCCGCCGCCTTAATCAGCAGGCATCCCCTCTTGGTGGAATCAACTGCCGGGCGCGGAGTAATCGGTCAGCTCGTGAATGCCGGCTCTTCGGCGGCGGCCATATCCGTAAAATGTTACGGAGCCATCAACCGTTATTCCGGACCGGTATTGCGGCTGAGCGGCATGCAATGCACGGGCAGGCCGCGCGGAGCAGGGAGGGCATCTGAGGAAGCGTCTTGGGCGCCGCGCGGCCGGTTCCGGCAGTCGGCCGCGAAGGTGGCGCAAGCGTCACGGTTTCCCCTGTGGCGAACAAGCTCCCCAAGTCTGGATCTCCCACGTAGCATCAAAGTACGTCGTAGCTAGGAGTGTGGCGAAATGTTTGAGCGATTTACGGACCGTGCCCGTCGCGTAGTTGTGCTTGCCCAAGAAGAGGCACGCATGCTGAACCACAATTACATTACGAGGGTGAGGGTGTTGCCGCCAAAGCTCTTGAGTCCTTGAGCATTTCGCTCGACGGCGTCCGCGAGCAGGTACAGGAGATCATCGGCCAGGGCCAGCAGGCGCCCTCCGGCCACATCCCCTTCACCCCGCGTGCAAAGAAGGTGCTGGAGCTGTCGCTGCGCGAGGCCCTGCAGCTCGGCCACAACTACATCGGCACGGAGCACATCCTGCTGGGACTCATCCGCGAGGGTGAAGGCGTTGCGGCTCAGGTGCTGGTCAAGCTCGGTGCGGACCTCAACCGCGTCCGCCAGCAGGTCATTCAGCTGCTTTCCGGCTACCAGGGCAAGGAAGCCACCGGCGCAGGCGTCGGCCCCGGACAGGCTGAAGGCACGCCTGCCGGTTCGGTTGTCCTGGACCAGTTCGGCCGCAACCTGACGCAGGCTGCGCGCGAGAACAAGCTGGACCCAGTCATCGGGCGCGAGCAGGAAATGGAACGCGTCATGCAGGTCCTTTCCCGCCGCACCAAGAACAACCCGGTGCTGATCGGCGAGCCCGGCGTCGGCAAGACCGCCGTCGTCGAAGGCCTTGCCCAGGCGATCGTCCGCGGCGATGTGCCGGAGACCATCAAGGACAAGCAGCTGTACACGCTGGACCTCGGGTCCCTCGTGGCCGGCTCCCGCTACCGCGGTGACTTCGAAGAGCGCCTCAAGAAGGTCCTCAAGGAGATCCGCACCCGCGGCGACATCATCCTCTTCATCGATGAAATCCACACCCTCGTGGGTGCCGGTGCCGCCGAAGGCGCCATCGATGCGGCCTCGATCCTGAAGCCCATGCTGGCCCGCGGTGAGCTGCAGACCATTGGTGCCACCACGCTGGATGAGTACCGCAAGCACATCGAGAAGGACGCCGCGCTGGAGCGCCGTTTCCAGCCCATCCAGGTCAAGGAGCCTTCGGTTGCGCACGCGATCGAGATCCTCAAGGGGCTGCGCGACCGCTACGAGGCACACCACCGGGTCACCATTACCGACGGCGCCCTCGCCTCGGCAGCGAACCTCTCCGAACGCTACATCTCGGACCGCTTCCTGCCGGACAAGGCGATCGACCTCATCGACGAAGCCGGTGCCCGGCTCCGCATCCGCCGCATGACCGCTCCGCCGGAGCTCAAGGAGATGGACGAACGCATCTCTGTGCTGAAGATGGAGAAGGAGTCCGCGATTGACGCGCAGGACTTCGAGGGTGCCGCCGCGCTGCGTGACAAGGAGCAGAAGCTCATCACGGAGCGCTCGGAGAAGGAACGCCACTGGAAGACCGGCGGGATGGACGACATCTCCGAGGTGGACGAGGACCTGATTGCCGAAGTCCTGGCCAACTCCACGGGCATCCCGGTGTTCAAGCTGACCGAGGAAGAGTCCTCGCGGCTGCTGAAGATGGAAGACGAGCTGCACAAGCGCGTCGTCGGCCAGAACGAGGCCATCAAGGCCCTGTCCCAGGCCATCCGTCGGACCCGGGCAGGCCTGAAGGACCCGAAGCGCCCCGGTGGCTCGTTCATCTTCGCCGGCCCCACCGGCGTCGGCAAGACCGAGCTCGCCAAGGCCCTCGCCGAATTCCTGTTCGGTGACGAAGACGCCCTGATCACCCTGGACATGTCCGAGTACTCGGAGAAGCACACGGTGTCGCGGCTCTTCGGTGCCCCTCCGGGCTACGTCGGCTACGAAGAGGGCGGTCAGCTGACCGAGAAGGTCCGCCGCCGTCCGTTCTCCGTGGTCCTGTTCGACGAAGTGGAAAAGGCCCACGCGGACCTCTTCAACTCGCTGCTCCAGATCCTGGAAGACGGCCGCCTGACCGACTCCCAGGGCCGGGTGGTGGACTTCAAGAACACCGTGATCATCATGACCACGAACCTCGGTACCCGGGACATCTCCAAGAGCGTGGCCACCGGCTTCCAGTCCGGCACGGACACCCAGACCGGCTACAACCGGATGCGGGCCCGGGTCACGGAAGAGCTCAAGCAGCACTTCCGCCCCGAGTTCCTGAACCGTGTTGACGACGTCGTGGTGTTCCCGCAGCTGACGCAGGACGAGATCATCGAGATCGTGGACCTGTTCGTGACGCGCCTCGAGAAGCGCCTCAAGGACAAGGACATGGGCATCGAGCTGACCAAGGCGGCCAAGGTCCTCCTGGCCACCCGCGGTTACGATCCCGCCATGGGCGCCCGGCCGCTGCGCCGCACCATCCAGCGCGAGATCGAGGACCAGCTCTCCGAGAAGATCCTCTTCGGCGAGCTGCACTCGGGCGACATCGTGGTGGTGGATGTGGACGGCGAAGGAGACGACGCCAAGTTCACCTTCGCCGGCAACGCCAAGCCGCGCATTCCGGAAATCGCCCCGAGCGCCTAGGCTCGAGCCGCACTCCAGCACCAAGGAAGCCCCGCCCGCCCCGAAAGGGAGCAGGCGGGGCTTCTGTGTTGCTCCCGACTCCGTCCGTACGTCGCCTCGAGGGCGGCGCTCCGGCTCTAACTCGCTCCACCCCGCACTACCGGCCCTGGCCCGCTTAACCGACCTTGGCCCGCTTAACCGGCCCCGGGCACGGCCGCTCGTGCGGGGTACGGCCGCTCGTGCGGGGTACGGCCGGTCGTGGCGGTGCCGTAGCGCCCTTCGCCGGTCCGGAGCACCCCGGCCCCCGCAACGCCCCATGCTTGCTCCCATAACCGGCCCTGGCCCGCCTAACCGGCCTTGGGCACGGCCGTTCTTGCGGGGCACGGCCGTTCGTGCGGGGGAGGGCCGGTCTCGCCGCTGCCGGGCACCCCGGTGCCGGAGCGCCCCAGCACCCGCAGCCCGCTGTTCTGAAAGCACCGTTTCACCGCTAGTGAACGTCCCTGTGATCCAGCGCACAGACAGTGTTGAATCGCCACATGGCTTCCGATGACGCAGAGATCCTGCGCGAAAAACCAGCGACCCCCTTCCACGACCTCGACCACTACCTGGCGATCCCGCGCGTCAGTGGCCTGGCCCTCAGCCCCGACGGGCGGCGGCTGGTCACCACGGTCGCCACGCTCAACAGCAAGGGCACGGAGTACGTCACCGCGCTGTGGGAGGTGGATCCCGCGGGGCAGAAGCAGGCCCGCCGCATCACCCGCAGCGCCAAGGGCGAGGCCGGTGCCGTGTTCGCGGCCAACGGCGATGTCTACTTCACCTCGGCCCGCCCCGATCCGGACAACACGGACAGTGACCGTGAACCCGTGACCGCCCTTTGGCTGCTGCCTGCCGACGGCGGGGAGGCCCGGGTGGTGCTGTCGAGGGACGGCGGAGTGGAGAAGGTGATGACGGCGAAGGACGCTGACGCGGCCTTCGTGGTTGCCTCCGTCCTTGCGGGCTCCACGGACGAAGACAGCGACGCTGAGCGACGCAAGAGCCGCAAGGACAACAAGGTGGCGGCCATCCTGCACAGCGAATACCCCGTCCGGTACTGGGACGCGGACCTCGGCCCTGCCCAGCCGCGGCTGTTCGCCGTGGAATCCGGGCCGGAGGGGGAACCCGGCAAGCCCGGCACCGTGGACAGCGCCGCGCCCCTGAAGCTCAGAAACCTCACCCCAACGGCGGGATCCAGGCTCCGTGAGGCGGAGTCCGTCATTAGCCCGGACGGAAAAACCATCTACACGAGCTTCGCCAAGCCCTTGGCCAAGGCGGACCTGCGTTCTGTCCTCGTAGCGGTGGATGTTGCCTCGGGCACGCAGCGCGTCCTCCTCGACCGGGAAGGGATGAGCTACTTCCCGGGGCCCGTAAGCCCTGACGGGCGGTTCCTGGCCGTCGTCAGCGAGAGCGACACCACGCCGCAGGAGGCCCCGCAGGTCAAGCTCCATCTTCTCGATGTTTCCGGTCAGGCCGGTCGTGAGGACCTCACGCCCCTGGCTCACGACTGGGACCGTTGGGCGCACCCCGAGGCCTGGCTCCCGGACGGTTCGGCCCTGCTGGTCACCGCGGACGACGACGGCGCGTCGCCCGTTTTCAGGGTCACTGCTGCGGCAGGAGCCGCCCGGGGGAGCGTCGCCCGGGTGACGCCGGACGCGGCGGCCTACACCGACGTCGTGGTTTCACCGGACGGCGCGAGCGCCTATGCGCTCCGCAGCTCCTACGAGTTTCCCTCGGAGCCCGTGCGGATCGATCTCGCCACCGGGGACGTCACCAGGTTGCCGGCGCCGGCTGAGCGCCCGCGGTTTGAGGGTTCGCTCGAACGGGTGGAGACGACGGCGGCCGACGGCGCGCGCGTTCCCGCCTACCTTGCGCTGCCGGCAGGGGCGTCGGCGGATAGCCCGGCGCCGCTGCTGCTGTGGATCCACGGCGGCCCGCTGGGGTCCTGGAATGTGTGGACCTGGCGCTGGAACCCCTGGCTGCTGACGGCCAAGGGCTACGCCGTCCTGTTGCCGGACCCTGGCCTGTCGACGGGCTACGGCCAGGCGTACATCCAGCGGGGCTGGGGCGGCTGGGGCAAGGAGCCCTACACGGACCTGATGGCCATCACGGACTCGGTGGTGCAGCGGCCGGACATTGACGAAAGCCGGACAGCAGCGATGGGCGGATCTTTCGGCGGGTACATGGCCAACTGGGTCGCCGGGCAGACGGACCGGTTCAAAGCGATCGTGACCCACGCCAGCCTGTGGGCGCTGGACCAGTTCGGACCCACCACGGACGCGTCCCAGTACTGGCTCAAGGAAATGACGGCGGAGATGGCGATGGAGAACTCGCCGCACCTCCACGTGGAGAACATCAGGACGCCCATGCTGGTGATCCACGGGGACAAGGACTACCGGGTGCCCATCGGCGAAGGCCTGCGGCTCTGGTACGAACTGCTCTCCAAATCCCAGCTTGCCGCCGACGAGAATGGCCAGACCAGCCACCGGTTCCTGTTCTACCCCGACGAGAACCACTGGATCCTGCAGCCGCAGCACGCCAAGGTCTGGTACGGCGTGGTGGAGCACTTCCTCGCCCAGAACGTCCTGGGCAAGGAGTTGCCGCTGCCAGCCGAACTCGGTCTCTAAGCCGCCTGCGAGCCCTCCCGTGGTCCCCTCCGGCTCGCCCTCCCGTGGTCACCTCCGCAGCGGCCGGACAGCCATTTGCCGGCGCCTCGCTCGTTCCTCGCTTAGACGGCGCCTACACAAATGCCTGCTCCGGCCGCCGCTCAAGCGCAAGTCGCCAAACGCCGGGCAGGGTAGGCCGGCGGCTGGCCGCGCAATGCGGCCAGGGGCCCAAGCCGCCGTGCGGCAAGAGGCGAAGGAGGCTGAGGCATTTATGTAGCGTGCGTCTAAGCGAGGAACGAGCGAGCACGCGGTAAATGTCGCAGTCTCCGAGCCGGAGGTGAGCGGCCGGCGCCGGCTGGGGGTGCTGCGGCCGCTGCGGAGGTGAGGCGATCGGACGCGGAGGTGAGGGTAGCGGATTTCCTGAGGGGGATCGGTTGCCGGAGGTTGCGGGGGTCGGCGGCTGACGTGCCTGACCGGGCCGGGTGGGTGGCCGCCGTAAGATGGGGCTGTGACTGACGCCTTCACTATTCGCCCCGCCCGCACCAGCGACGTGGCCGCCATCAAGAGACTCGTAGCGCCCCTGGCCGACCAGCGGATCCTGATGGCCAAGGAGACTGTGGCCTACTACGAGAGCCTGCAGGAGTTCCGGATCGCGGAATCGGCCGACGGAGAGGTGATCGGCTGCGGCGCCCTTCACGTTATGTGGGAGGACCTCGCTGAGGTCCGCACGCTTGCCGCCTCGGATGCTTGGCGGGGGAAAGGCGTGGGCCACGTCCTCGTCGAGAGCCTCCTGGAGGAGGCCGCGGCGCTCGGTGTCTCGCGGGTGTTCTGCCTGACGTTCGAGGTGGACTTCTTCAAGCGGCACGGCTTTGAAGTGATGGCCGATCAATCGGCGCTGGACCCGCAGGTGTACTCCGAACTGCTGCGCTCCCATGACGAGGGCGTTGCCGAATTCCTGGATCTTGCCCGCGTCAAGCCGAACACCCTCGGCAACACCCGGATGATCAAGAACCTCTAGGAGTCTTCCCGGCCTCCCTTGCTGGGGCGTGGGCGGTCACCGGAACCCCGGCAGAGACAGCGGACCAAGCAGGGTAGCGGCACCAGCGGCGGCGGCAGCGATCTGCAGCCCCGCGGATCCCTGAATGGGACGCTTCGAGTACATCTATTACCCCGACTCTGCTGACTTATCGGTCCGGTGACCGCCCAACACCTTGATGGTGACAGCGATAGTGCGGAATTCGCGCTGGAAAAGCTCAAGATCTGCTCAAACCTTCCCGCAATCACATCTTTCTTTTTATACATTTGCTGGATAAACTTTCGGGAGGTCGGAAGGGACAGTCATTGGGGGCTGTCCCTTTCGCTGTCCCTCCGCTGTTTCCGCGCATGTTCCAGCGGCTGTTCGCGTGGTTTCCGCATGTGGCCGTAACCAGAGCTACCGAAGGCCGGGTCCCGGTAGTAGGGTCAAATCACATCGTGACCGATGTCAATGACGAAGCACCGAGAGCCCAGGAGCCCGGCCGTGAAAAAGCTCATCAATGACCCCCGCGCTGTGGTGGACGAATCAGTGGAAGGGTTTGGGCTCGCCCATGCCGACCTCGTGACCGTCAACGCAGACCCGAAGTTCGTCACCCGCCGGGACGCCCCCGTGGCGGGGAAAGTAGGCCTGGTATCCGGCGGCGGCAGCGGGCACGAACCCCTCCACGCCGGATTTGTCGGGCTGGGAATGCTCGACGCCGCTGTGCCAGGCGCCGTCTTCACGTCACCCACTCCGGACCAGATCATTCCGGCCACACTCGCGGTCAACTCCGGTGCGGGCGTGGTCCACATCGTCAAGAACTACACAGGTGACGTCCTCAATTTCGAGACGGCGGCGGAGATGGCACAGGCGGAAGGCGTGGAGATCCGCACGGTACTGGTCAATGACGACGTCGCCGTGGAGGACTCCCTCTACACTGCGGGGCGCCGGGGCGTGGGCGGCACGGTCCTGGTCGAGAAGATTGCCGGCGCCGCAGCTGAGCGGGGCGATGACCTTGATGCCGTTGCGGCCATCGGGGACCGGGTGAACCAGAACGTGCGCAGCATGGGTGTCGCGCTCTCTGCATGCACCGTCCCGCATGCGGGTTCCCCGAGCTTCGACCTCAAGGATGACGAGATCGAGATCGGCATTGGAATCCACGGTGAACCAGGGCGGCACCGGATCGCCATGGAAGGAGCCGACGCCATCACCGACCGCCTGCTGGATCCCGTACTCGGCGACCTCGGAGTGGCTTCCGGAGACAAGGTCCTGCTGTTCGTCAACGGCATGGGCGGAACTCCGCTGAGCGAGCTCTACATTGTCTACCGCCGGGCCGCGCAGGTCCTGGCGGACCGGGGCGCCACCGTGGAGCGTTCACTCGTCGGGAACTACATCACGTCCCTTGAGATGCAGGGCTGCTCCATCTCGGTGCTCCGGCTTGATGACGAACTGACTGCCCTCTGGGATGCGCCCGTGCACACCGCCGCCCTGCGCTGGGGCGTGTAGCCGTGGGGCTGGACGTCAACTGGGCCGTGAAATGGCTGACGCTCTCTGCGCAGGCGATGGCGGAGCACAGGGTGTGGCTCATTGAACTGGACCGGGCCATCGGCGATTCGGATCACGGCGAGAACATGGACCGCGGCTTCCAGGCGGTATTGGACAAGCTGGCTGAAAGCCCGCCGGAAACCCCGGGGGCTGCGCTCAAGCTGACGGCCATGGCGTTGATGTCGAAGGTGGGCGGGGCGGCGGGTCCGCTCTACGGCACGGCGTTCCTGCGCGCCGGCACAGCGCTCGGCGACGCAGCCTACATCGATGCCGCGGGGCTCGCTGCGGCGCTTGGCGCCGCCCGGGACGGCATCGTAGCCCGGGGCAAGGCTGAGTCCGGAGACAAAACCATGGTTGATGCGTGGACCCCCGCCGTCGAAGCCGCAGCCGCAGCAGCCGCCGACGGCGACACCCTTGCCGTGCTGATTGCCGCGGCGGAGGCCGCCGAGGCTGGGGCAGTGGCCACTGATCCCCTCGTAGCACGCAAGGGCAGGGCCAGCTACCTTGGCGAGCGAAGTGCCGGCCACCGCGATCCCGGGGCGGCCTCGAGCGCCCTGATCCTCCGCGCCGCAGCCGGAGCCGCCGCGTGACAGTGCGGATCGTTGTGGTTTCCCATAGTGAAAAGATCGCCGACGGCGCCGTGGAACTGGCAGCCCAGATGGCGCCGGACGTGATGATGGTTCCGGCCGGCGGGACCTCGGACGGCCGGATCGGCACCAGCCTGGAAAAGGTGATGTCCGCCTTGGAACTGGCCGCCGGCGGCGACGGCGTTGTGGTGCTCACCGACCTCGGCTCGGCCGTCATGACCGCTGAATCGGCGTTGGAATTCGCGGAGGGGCCCGCTACCGTGCTCCTCGCCGACGCGCCCATTGTGGAGGGCCTCGTGGCGGCCGCTGTGGCGGCACAGGGCGGCGCCAGCGTCCACGCGGTCAAACGGGCGGCCGAGGCAACCCACGGCTACCCCGCCTCGCGCCCGAAGCTCGAGGAACATGTTCCCTCGGCCGCACACGTTGCCGCAGGGGCCGGCCGCGCCGCCGGAGTAGCCCGCAGCGAAAACAGTCAGGCAGGAGTTCCCGGAGCTGTGTCGGTTCCCGCGGTTCCGGACGCGACCGGCGACTTTGAGCTCGTCAACCTGGCCGGCATGCACGCCCGGCCCGCGGCAAAGATCGCCGGTGGCCTTGCCGCGCTCGACGCCGACGTGACGGTGAACGGCGTCGATGGCGCCTCCATGACGGGGCTCATGACGCTGGGGGCAGGAAAAGGCTCGGTGCTCCATGTGGAAGCGTCCGGCCCGGATGCGGAACGGGCCGTGGCATATGTGGCCGGCCTGGTGCAGGCGGGTTTCGGAGAACCCTGAAGGCCGCCCGTGAGCGGACCTGCAGCAGCGGACCAGCAGCCTAGCGGTCCAGCAGCCTAGCGGTCCTGGTGAAGTCCGGTCTCATCCAGGACCACGGAAGCGGAGATAAACCGCCCGCACGGCTCGCCGAACGGGTAATCGCCCCTCGGAGTGAAGCGCAGGGTGCGCACCGGCAAGGCGCTTCCGTCAATGGAAGTTCCCGTGGCCGTGACGTCCATCGGCGACTCCGTCAGGAAATCCAGCATGAGCATTCCCCGTTTGGTCCCGTCCGGCGACGCCGTGGCCGAGCACGGACTGTCCGGCCCGCGGAAGCCTTGCTCCGGAACATCAGGCGCCGGAACGGCGGTCCCCGGAACGCCTTGCCCCGGAGCGCCGGGCTCCGGAGCGCCCGTCCCCGGAGCGCCCGTCCCCGGAGCGCCCGTCCCCGGAGCGCCGCCTTGCCCCGGAACGCCAGGCTTCGGAACGCCGGGTCCCGGAACGTAGGGCTCACAGCCCAGGTCCACGGCAATGCTGCCCGGCACGAGGTTCAGGTCAGACTCCCTGCACACCCCGTCCTGGCACGCCTTCAAGTGGAGGGCCTTCACGGCCGGGGCGTAGCTTGCCGCGACCGTCACCGACACTCCCGACGCCTGGGCGATCGCCGGACACGCCACTTCGAACATGTGGCATCCGGAGAGGACCATCGTCGTCGCAATTGTGGCCAGAAGTACCCGTGCCTTGCCCATACTTCAGCGTAGATCCGGCTCATTGCTGCGCGGACCCGCTGGCCAAAACTGGTGCAGACATCGTTACCCCTGACTCCGGAACGACTGCCAATTCGAGATCAAAAGCCGGCCCGCAGAAGCTCTGCACGGGTTCCGAGCCGCTAGGCCGGCAGTCTGTAGCCGCCATGATGCAGCTCGGCGAGACCGTCCTCCAGCAGCCCGGCGAGTGCCCGCTCCAGCTGCTCTGGCGCGCAGTTCAGGCGATGCAGCGCGGCGAGCGGGACGCCGATCCCGGTAGCCTCGAAGCCGAGGTCCGCCGGCGCCTGCTGGAACATCTCCGCCGGCACCGGCGCGTCGGCCAGCCGCAGGACGGCCATCACGCCGCCGCGGACCTGGCGGTCCGTGCCGTGCCAGGCCTGGCCCTTGGGCGTGTACGACGGCGGCGGCTCGCCGGCCGCCAGCCATGCGCACCGCTCGCGCACCGGACACGCGGCGCATTTGGGCGCACGCGCGGTGCAGACCAGCGCCCCCAGCTCCATGACTGAAGCGTTCCAGCGGACGGAACTGCCGACGTCGTCCGGCAGCAGCTCGGCGGCAAGCCGCATTTCCGCGGCCGTGAGCGCCGGTGCCGGCAGCGCGCTGCCCGAAAAGAGGCGCGCGTGGACGCGCCGGATGTTGGTGTCCACCACTGTTTCGCGGCGCCCGAAGGCAAAGGCGGCGACGGCGGCCGCCGTGTAGCCGCCCACGCCCGGCAGGCCGAGCAACTCGGCATAGTCCCCGGGGACCTCGCCGCCGTGGTCCTGCACGATCGCGAGAGCCGCGCCGTGCAGCCGCAGGGCGCGCCGCGGGTAGCCGAGGCGGCCCCACGCACGGACGGCTTCACCTGCCGGTTCGCCGGCCAGCGCGGCGGGTTCGGGCCAGCGCCGCAGCCATTCTTCCCAGACAGGGAGAACCCGCACCACGGGGGTCTGCTGGAGCATTATTTCGCTTACGAGCACGCCCCACGGAGAGCAGTCGGGCGATCTCCACGGCAGGTCCCGGGCTTCGTCCCCGAACCAGTTCTCCAGGGCGCGGTGGATCGCTGGCAGCTCTATTTCGGCAGGGGCGTCCGTGGACGCGGCGGAGGAAACGGTTGTGGTTTTGATGCCAACACTCTAGTTGAAATCCGGTCCGGCCATGCCGGCCGGTGATTTGTCAGCTGGCTTCCTGATGCATGTCCGGGTCCAGCCCGTTGGGCTGAGTTCCGTTGAGCCGGGCGGGCAGGCGTTTCACGTGGCCGTGCAGCGTCTCGCCTCCCCGGCCATTGGCGGCCGGCACGGCAAGCGCGACCACAAAGCTGGCACCGTCCGGATCCGCGCAGCGGATGGTCAGGCTCCGCGTCCCTTCGGGAATCGACGGAGCAAAGAACTGCAGCTGACGGGCGCCGACGGTGGCAACCTCATCCAGCCGGTACTCCGTGCCGAAGTGGTCGTAGATGGCAATTTCCGGGGTGTGTGGCTCGGAGCCGTTGGTTGATGCAAGGTGCAGGTTGACCACGATGCCGGTGTTCCAGATCTCAACGGCGAGAACTGTGAACTCCGTTCCGTGGCTCTGGTGCTTTCCAAAAGTCAGCGGCAGCAGGACTCTTTCAAGATGACCGACAGACACATGATTTTCCATCAGTGCTCCTCTCCTACTAGGCCCGGTAAGTGGTAACCGGAATTCAATTTTAGTAAGCCTGCTGACAGTTGTCACGGAAAATTGAGCAACGAATTGGACATGGTTGTTCCTGGGTCCGGCGTGGTGGAACTCCATAAACCCGGCCGTTCTCTAGCCTAGAAGGATGGGTAGGCAGGACGATCCGACATCCGGCGCGGGCCGGGTTCCGGCGCAGAAATCGGCGATGAAGAAGAAACCGGCAACGAAGGCGCCGGCCGGAAAAACAGCGGGAAAAAACACTGCCGGTCCGGGGGCCCGGACCGTGCGGAAGGCGAGCCCCGCAGTGTACCGCCGTCGTCGGCTGTTCGCCGGGGGAGCGCTGCTGCTGGTCCTGGGCCTGATCGCCGGCGGTGTTGCCACAGTGTCCGCCGCCGTTACCGCCAAAACGGAGCAGGTCGCCGCCACGGAGGGCGGGAGCACCCCGCAGCCCACCGGTGGCCAGACGGCCGCGGCGCCGTCCGCGAGCCCCTCCGCCACGCCGTCGGCCTCACCTACCTGTGACCAGAAGCTGGTGACCGTCACGGCCGCCACGAACAAGGCCTCCTACGGCCCGGAGGAAAAGCCGGTGCTGACCCTGAAGGTCACCAACGGCGGGAAACTGCCGTGCAAGGTGAACATCGGCACCTCGCAGATGGAGTTCCTGGTCACCAGCGGCTCGGACCGGATCTTCTCGTCCGGCGACTGCCAGGCCTCCAGCAACGACCTCGTCAAGACCATCGCCCCCGGCAAGAGCGAGACGGCGAACTTCCCTTGGTCGCGCAGCCGCTCGGTGCAGGGCTGCGCGAAGATCGCGGAGGGGTCCGGCGCCGGCAGCGGATACTACGTGTTCATCGCCAAGCTCGGCGCCAAGGTCAGCCCGCCGGCGGTCTTCCAGCTGAGCTGACAGCCTTTCCGCCATCGGTTGCTCCGCAACTGCCCTTTTGGACGCCCAAAACGGCACTTCCGGAGCAATCGTTGGGGTTTAGAGGAAGCGGTCCAGGAGGCTGGCTTCGGCCATCCGGCTGAGGCCCTCGCGGACCGTGCGGGCGCGCTGGTCGCCGATGCCGTCCACGGTCATGAGGTCGTCGATGCTCGCGGCCATGAGGTGCTGCAGCCCGCCGAAGTGGTCCACGAGCCGGTCCGCCACGGCCTTGGGGACGGCCTTCAGACCGGACAGCAGGCGGTAGCCCCTCGGCTGAACGACTGCGTCGAGCGTGTCCACCCCGCCGGCAAACCCGATGATCCCGGCGATCTTGCCGAGGTCGATCAGTTCGGTGGGGCCCAGGCTGAGCAGGGCGTTGACGGCACCGTCGATGTCCTCGGGGGACGCATTCGGCCCGGCGTAGTCCCGGATGATGATGTCGCTGCCGGGCCCGCGGCCCACCGTGAGCTCGTCCAGCTGGAGGGACAGGAGCCTGCCGTCCTCGCCGAGCTCCAGCACGTACTGGGAGATCTCCTCCGAGATCCGGCGCACCATTTCCTGGCGCTGCAGCGTGACTGCGACGTCGCGGACGGTCACCATGGCCTCGATCTCCAGGGCGGAGAGCGAACTCGTGACTTGGTCCAGCCGGGACCGGTAGCGTTCCAGCGTGGCGAGGGCCTGGTTGGCGCGGGCCAGGACCTTCTCGGAGCCCTCCAGTACGTGCCGCAGCCCGTTTACGTAAAGTGCGATGATCTGCATGGACTGGCTCACCGAGATCACCGGGACGCCGGTCTGGATGGCGACGCGTTCCGCGGTCCTGTGGCGGGTGCCGGATTCCTGCGTTTCGATGCTCGAGTCCGGGACCAGCTGGACCGCGGCACGGAGGATGTTCCCGGCGTCCTTGTCACAGATGATGGCGCCGTCCATCTTGGCCAGCTCGCGCAGCCGCGTGGGGGAGAAATCGATGCCGATGTCGAAGCCGCCGGAACAGATCGATTCGATGGTCCGGTCCGATCCCAGCACAATCAATGCGCCGGTGCGTCCGCGGAGAATGCGTTCCAGACCGTCCCGCAGCGGGGTTCCCGGGGCCACCCTCCCCAAAGTCGCTTTCAGCGATTCTTCAGGGCTGCGAGCCATAGACATTCCCTTCAAAGGTGCAGGGCGGCCCTGCAAGTATGCCGGTTTTCAGGAGTCCGCCGGCAGGATCAAAAGTACTCGGTTTCCCGCATGCACCATCCTAGACGTACATTACCCCAAGAACCGCACGGACAAGCCTCAAAGTGCCCCTTCGGAGAGCTGCCGGGAAGCCCTCCGGAGTGCGTCCGACGGGGGCCGGCGGACGGCCATTTTTGGCCCGCCTTCCGCACGGTTTCCGGCGCTGCGATAAACTTGAAGCCTTGGCTGGCGCGTTCCCGCCGCCACCCGGCAACTGAATTCTCCTAAGCCTCAGATTCATCAGGGCTTCTGACCTTTCAGACCCCGCATATATTTCCGAAACCAGGATCCTCCGCGGATCGCAGCGAAAGTAGCACCGTGTCCCAAGAAGTCCTCAGCCCCGCCCGAGTCCATGAGATTCACAAGCAGGCGGGCCGGCGCCGGACGTTCGCTGTCATCTCACACCCGGACGCCGGCAAGTCCACGCTCACCGAGGCCCTCGCCCTGCACGCCAAGGTCATCGGCACGGCGGGAGCCTCCAGCGGAAAGGCCAACCGCAAGGAGACAGTGTCGGACTGGATGCAGATGGAAAAGGACCGCGGCATCTCCATCAGCTCCGCGGCGCTCCAGTTCTCCTACCGCGACACCGTGATCAACCTGCTGGACACCCCCGGCCACGCGGACTTCTCGGAGGACACCTACCGGGTGCTCGCCGCCGTCGACTGCGCAGTGATGCTGGTGGATGCGGCGAAGGGCCTGGAAACGCAGACCATGAAACTCTTCGAGGTCTGCAAGCAGCGGAACCTGCCCATCATCACCGTCATCAACAAGTGGGACCGTCCGGGCCTGGACGCGCTGGCGCTCATGGACGAAATCACCGAACGCACCGGACTCCAGCCCATGCCGCTGACCTGGGCCGTGGGAATCTCCGGCGACTTCCGCGGTGTGTGGGACCTGCGCAACGACCGCTTCGCCCGGTTCCAGCGCAACAACGCCGGCGCCAACATCGCCCTCACCGAGTACTTCACCCCGGAGGAAGCGGCGGAGAGCCAGGGCAACAACTGGACTGACGCCGTCGACGAAGCCGGGCTGGTCATCGAATCCAACCTCGAGTTCAACGTGGAGAGCTTCCACGCCGGCGAGGCCACTCCCATCCTGTTCAGCTCCGCGGCGCTGAACTTCGGCGTCAAGGAAATCCTGGACGCCCTGGTGGACTTCGCCCCGCCCGCCGCGCCGCGCCCCGATGTGGACGGCCAGCCGCGTGCCGTGGACTCCCCGTTCGCCGGGTTCGTCTTCAAGGTGCAGGCCGGCATGAACAAGGCCCACCGCGACCACGTGGCATTCATCCGGGTCTGCTCGGGCGTGTTCGAGCGCGGCATGGTGGTGACACAGACGCGCACCGGCAAATCCTTCGCCACGAAGTATGCGCAGCAGGTGTTCGGCCGCGAACGCGAAGTCATCGACGAGGCCTACCCCGGCGACGTGGTCGGCCTGGTCAACGCGTCCTCGCTGCGGGTGGGGGACAGCCTTTTCCTCGAGGAGCCCGTGGAGTTCCCGGCCATTCCGCTGTTCGCGCCGGAACACTTCCAGGTGGCCCGCTCCAAGGACCCCAGCCGCTTCAAGCAGTTCCGCCGCGGCATCGAGCAGCTCGAGCACGAGGGCGTCATCCAGGTGCTGCGCTCCGACGTCCGCGGTGACCAGGCGCCGGTGCTTGCCGCCGTCGGCCCCATGCAGTTCGAAGTGGTGGAGGACCGCATGGCCCACGACTTCAGCGCACCCATGCGGCTGGAGCGCCTCCCGTATTCCATGGCAAGGATTTCGACGGCGGACGCCATGCCCGCGCTGGCCAACGTGATCGGCGCTGAGGTGCTGCTGCGGTCCGACGGCGAATACCTCGCCCTGTTCAACGACGTCTGGGCGCTGCGCCGCATCGAGAAGAACCATCCGGACCTCACGCTCGTGCCGATCGGAACCCACAACCCCGCAAAGTAGCCGCCGCGGCCCTCCGCCGGCCAGAAGGATCCGAATACCCCATGGAACCCCGGGGTTGGCGTCCTTCGCGCCGGTCTCGGTTTATCCGGTCGGGCTGAGCGGTTCCGAATTGTCTAACGCCGGGCATCACGTCCGGTTCCTGGAAGCAAGGTGTGCCATGTCTGCAGTTTCATCCCGGGCCGTCGTTACCGGCATGGGCTCGCTCAACCCCCTCGGCGCCACGGTTCCCGAGACCTGGACGGCGCTGCTGGCCGGGCGTTCCGGCATCGCCGCGCTGTCCGAGGAGTGGGCGCAGGCCCTGCCGGTGCGGATGGCGGGACGCGTCACGGCCGATCTGGCGTCCCTGCTGAGCACCCGCGAGCTCAAACGGATGGACCGTTGCGGACAGCTTGCGCTCGTTGCTGCCCGGGAGGCCTGGGCCCAGGCAGGAACCCCCGACGTCGATCCCGAACGGCTCGCCGTGGTGATCGGTTCGGGCTACGGGGGACTGGACACGACGCTCGCCCAGACCCGGGAGCTGGACAGCGGCGGCCCGCGAAAGGTCTCGCCGCACACCCTGACCCGGATCATGGTCAACGGGCCGTCGGCCTGGGTCTCCATCGACCTCGGCGCCCGCGGCGGGGCGCGCACGCCCGTCAGCGCCTGCGCGTCCGGCGCCGAAGCGATCGCGCAAGGCGCCGAGATGATCCGCTCCGGAGCGGCCGACGTCGTCATTGCCGGCGGTGTTGATGCGTGCGTCAACGATCTCATCATCAGCGGCTTCTCCCAGATCAGGGCCCTTTCCACCCGCAACGACGACCCGCAGGGGGCCTCTCGCCCGTTTGACCGGGACCGTGACGGCTTCGTCATCGCGGAAGGCGCCGGCATCCTGGTGCTGGAGAGCGAGGCCCATGCCCGGGCGCGCGGCGCGGACGTCCTCGGTGCCATTGCGGGCGGTGCCGTGACTTCGGACGCCAGCGACATCGTGGCTGCTGATCCGGACATGCAGCGCCGGGTCATGGAGAAGGCGCTCGCCTCGGCGGACCTCAGCGGGGCGGATATCGGGTTTGTGCACGCCCACGCGACGTCCACTCCGGTGGGCGACAGGCTGGAAGCGCAGGCCATCAGTGCCGTGATGGGCACCGCGGTGCCGGTGACGTCCACAAAGTCGCTCACCGGGCACCTGCTCGGCGGTGCCGGCGCGCTGGGCGCGATCGCCACGCTCCAGGCCCTGCGGACCGGCGACCTGCCCGGCACGTACAACCTGGGCAACCTCGACCCCGAGGTGGACCTCAACGTCATCACCGGAACCGTCAGCGGCAGCACCGCGACGGCGGGCATCGTCAACGCGTTTGGCTTCGGCGGGCACAGCGTGGCGCTGGTGGTAACCGCTTCGTAGGCAGGGCCCTGGTTGGGCCGAAGGCCTGACCAGGCCACAGCCCTGACCAAGCCACAGGCCTGCTTAGTCGGGTCAGTTCTTCCGCCGAGTGCGCGTCCGGATGAGGGCGGCGGTCCCTGCGGCAAGGCCGACAAGGCCGGCCCCCCGCCCGGCGATGCCGAAGGCGTTGTCCGGAGCGGTCGCCCCGCCGCCGAGCACGTGCCCCGCGGTGGTGGGGGACATCGCCATGCCCGCAACCAGGACAGCGCGGAAAAGGCGCAGTGAGCCACGAAGATCCATCTGTGCCTCCCCTCAGAGCGCAGGCCGCTGTGACATGCCGACTCTAAGCACGGCAGCGTGGGAAAACCTTGTGCCCGGGAGGGCGGTTGGTCATGGAGGCCGCCCCGGAAGGGTGGTCCGCGATCCAGCACCGGGTCTTACACTGGGGCAGGAAATACAGCCGACGACGGAGGGTGGTGTGCCACGGGCCCGCGGTTCAGAACGTGGCGGCTGCGCAGGGCGATCGGAGGCCCGCTCCTTGCCGCCTGCGTGACCGTTTTCCCTTTGGCCGCGGCGCAGCCGGCGGCCGCCCACGACGTGGCTGAAGCTGTGGAGCCTGCTGACGGGGCCGTCGTCACGGCTGTTCCGGGCATGGTCCGGCTGACGTTCAACAGGACGCCGATCGCGATCGGCTCGCAGATTCTGGTTAAGGACGAAAGCGGCACGAACCAGGCTGTAGGGCCGGTGGTCATCGTGAACAACCACGTCGCCCAAGCCATCAAAGCCGGCGCCCCCGCCGGCCGGTACAAGGTTCTCTGGCGCGTGGTGTCCTCCGATTCCCACCCCATTGAGGGAAGTTTCACCTTCACGGCCGGGCAGGCGAACGGGATCCGGAAATCCGGAACAGCGCAGCCTGCAACGCCGGCTCCCGTACATGAGCCCGCAGAGGCGGCCGGATTCCCCTGGGGCGTTGCCGCGGGAGGAACTGCGCTCGCGGCGGGACTGCTCGCAACGGGTGCGTACGTGCGGCGGCGCCTGGCTCCCAACGACGCCGCCACGAGTACTGAGAACGAGTCCTGCTACGAGACCCGAGAACCTGGCCGGCAGCATGTCATGATCGCCCGCCGGAGAAGGTGCGGCACTGGCGGGACAGTAGAATTGAACGGCCGCCAGAATTGGGCCACAGCCAGACTTGTGCCAGTGCCCGAATCGTGCCAGCTCCCGAATCGGGCCACCGCCCCTCGCTCGCGCCGTTGATCTTCCGGAAAGGACCGCCGATGTTGCCCCGTGCCTCGTTCCGGCTTTTCCGGACCGCGCTGATCGGGTCCATCGTCATCGGATTCTCGGCCGGCGGGCACCTTGCCGCCGGCGGCCAACTGCCGGCGCCCGCGATCCTCGCGGCGCTCTGTGCCGTCGCCATGATCCCGGTGGCCGCGCTGACGCGATTCCGGCTGACCTTCCCCGCACTTACAGGTCTGCTGGGTGCCGGGCAGCTCTGGCTTCACTGGGCATTCGACGCACTGCGGGCCGCGTCCCCCGCGACGACGCCCCACCCGCTGATGCCGGGCCATGCCCAGCACTCGGGCACGGTGCTGGCCGCGGAGGCCTTCGCCGGTGCCGCACCTGCCCACGATGCCGCTTCCGACGGCCTCATGTTTGCAGCCCACGCCCTGGCCACCCTCGCCACCGCACTGATCATGGCCCGCGGAGAGCAGGCCCTGGGAATCCTGGCCTCCTGGCTGCGTCCCCTGGTCCGCCGGCCCGAGCCGGTCGGCATCGTTCCGGCCCGTGTCTCCGGCCCCTGCGCTGTGCCGGCCCTTCTTCCCCCGTCAAGCCCAGGGCTGCGACTGCCGTCCCTGCGGGGACCTCCCGCGTTCGCGCCGGCCGCTTAGAAGGGTCCCTTCACATAAGGACAGGGACCGAGGGGCGGCTCACACTCTCTTTCCCGCGCCCGCACTGCTGCGGGCCTGTTCCTGACGAATTTTTTCTCTTGTGAAAGGCAACCTGCCATGAATAGCTTCCTTCGCCGTGCCCTCAAGACCGCAGCCGCCGCCTCGATGACCGCAGGGCTCCTTGGCGCCGGCGCCGTGGCCGCGTCCGCGCACGTCACCGTCGATCCGTCCAAGACCGCCGAGGGCGGATTCACCAAACTGACCTTCAGCGTCCCGAATGAATCCGAGACCGCCAAGACCAACCGGCTCGAGGTCAAACTCCCCACCGACACGCCGCTGACGTCGGTCTCGGTCAAGCCGATCGACGGCTGGAAGGCGCAGGTTGTCACCACTGCACTGCCCAAGCCTGTGGAGATTGACGGGGCTACCGTGACCAAGGCTCCCACGAGCGTGATCTGGACGGCCGACACCGCCCACCAGATCGGCCAGAACGAATTCCAGACGTTCACCCTCTCGGTTGGCCGGCTCCCGGCTGCCGGCACGACGGTGACGCTGCCGGCCATGCAGGGCTACACCGACGGGACCACCGTTAACTGGGCTGACACGGAAGAGGCTGAGCGCGATCACGCCGCAGCATCCGCGTCCGCGCCTGCATCCGCGTCCGCATCCGCGCCCGCGTCTGCAGAAAAAGAGCACCGTCCGGCACCCGCCTTCGTCACCACTGCAGCTGAAGCCGACGGCTCTGCAACCACGACGCCGGAAGCGGCACCGGCCGCGTCAACGGCCCCTGCGGGTTCGTCCAGCGGCGGCGAAACCGCCGGCTGGTTCGGGCTGGTAGCAGGCGTGCTTGGCCTCGCCGCTGGCGCCACCGCACTGGTCCGCACCCGGGCACGGAAGAACTAGCCCCAGCCCTCCGAGGGAGGCGAACATCAACAGCAGTGGCCCGCGCCGGCAGACCAGCGCGGGCCACTTTTTGCCTGGACCCGCCCGCCCGCCGGCCGACCATCCGGCCCGCCCGCCGTCCGGCTCGTCCGGCCGGGTAGGTCGATCAGAAGGCGCGTCCCCGCTCGAAGGCGTGCCGCCTAACTGATCAGCAGGCTCAGGGCCTCGGTCAGGTGGCCGACTTCCCGCACCGAGAAGCCCGCCGGCACCGGGCCCGGGCCGTTGTGGCTGGAGGGAACCACGGCGTGCGTGAAGCCCAGCCGGTGCGCCTCCTGGATGCGCTGGTTGATGCCGGGCACGGGACGGACCTCACCGGCCAGCCCCACCTCCCCGAACGCGATGAGCCGCTGCGGCAGTGGTTTCTTAGCCTTGGCAGATGCGACCGCCAGCGCCACGGCAAGGTCCGTGGCCGGCTCGCTGAGTTTCACGCCGCCCACGGTGGCCACATAGGAGTCGTCCTCCTGCAGCAGGCAGCCCGCCCGCTGCTGCAACACGGCGAGCAGCATGGCCACGCGCGAGCTGTCCAGGCCGCTGGTGGCCCGGCGCGGCTGCGAGTTGGGGCTCTCGGCTAGGAGCGACTGCACCTCGGCCAGCAGCGGGCGCCTGCCCTCCATGGTCACCGTGATGCATGTGCCGGACACCGGATCCTTGGTGCGGGTGACGAACAGCCCGCTGGGGTCCGCCAGGCCCTCAATGCCGTCCTCGTTGAGGTCGAAGCAGCCCACATCGTCCGTGGGACCGTACCGGTTCTTGACCGCACGCAGCAGCCGGAGGCGTGAGTGGCGCTCGCCCTCGAACTGGCACACCACATCCACGAGGTGCTCCAGGAGGCGCGGCCCGGCGATGGACCCGTCCTTCGTCACGTGCCCCACCAGCAGCGTGGTCATGTTGCGGCGCTTGGCGGCCGCGATGATGGACGCCGCCACCTCACGCACCTGGGAAACGCCGCCCGAGCTGCCCTCCACGTCCGCGCTGCTCAGCGTCTGCACGGAGTCCACCACGAGGAGCTTCGGTTCCACCTTTTCCACTTGGCCCAGGGCCTGGCCAAGGTCGGTCTCCGCGGACAGGTACAGCGTGTCCGCGATCGCGTCGATCCGCTCAGCCCGCAGCTTGACCTGCGCCGCGGATTCCTCGCCCGTGACGTACAGGACGCTTTGGCCCGTCCGGGCAAACTTGGCGGCCACGTCCAGCAGCAGTGTGGATTTGCCGACCCCGGGCTCACCGGCCAGCAGGATCACGGCGCCGGGCACGACGCCGCCGCCCAGCACGCGGTCCAGCTCGTCCACGCCCGTGGGCAGGAAGGCGGCGGTGGTGGCGTCCACCTCGGCGATGGGGCGGGCGGGCTCCAAAACGGTAGTGGCCGCCGTCGTACGGGCCACCGCGGCGCCGGTTTCCTCAACGGTTCCCCACGCCTGGCACTCACCGCAGCGCCCCACCCACTTGACCGTGGTCCAGCCGCATTCCGCGCACTTATAGCCCGGTGTCTTGGACGCCCGGGAAGTCTTTGTAGCCATTGCTCCACACTATCCGGCGGGCCCGACATTCCTGGTCCGGGGTTCCGTGGCCCCGCTACAGCGGGGGCAGGATGTCGCGCGCCTCGCTGGAATCCATGCCGGCGGCCTCCATCAGGTCCACCATCAGGGGCCGGAAAAGCATCACCACGGTTTCGCCCTCGAGCCGCTCCACTTTCAGCATCTTCGGGTGCAGCCGCCCGGCGATCACACCCAGATCCTGACGCGCACTGCGCAGGTGGGCGCGGCGGGCGCCCTCGTGCACTTCGGCCAGCCCCAGCGAGAGTTCGTCGATGGCCGCGGCGGTCTCCTGCAGGACCTCGGCGATGTTCTCGGTGGCTTCGTCTGACAGCGCCGCATGGTTGATGGAACTGGTCAGGCGGCGTGCGAAGACGCGGCTGTTTCGCAGCGCGAGGTCGATGTAATCCAGCGACTGCTCCAGCCGGTCCAGTTCGTCCCGGTGCCTCCGGTACGCGGGAGCCAGTGTGGCCACCTCGCCGGATGCCCGCAGCGAGTGCCGCATGGCGTCCACCAGCGGCTGGCTGCTCCGGCCGCGGACAAGGGCGTGCCAGGCCTGGGTGGAATCGCTGTGGGTCAGGGCCGAGCCACATTCCCGCAGCACTTCCGCCAGCTCATGGAGCAGCTTCTGCACGTCCTTGCGCGGTTCGCGGCGCGGATCCTTGGGCGCCAGGATGGTTACCAACAGGGCAACCACGCCGCCCACCACGGCGTCGAGGCTGCGCGTGAAGGGCCCGCCGGCAGGTGCCGGCAGGAGCACCACCAGCAGTGACTGCAGCGCCAGCTGCGTGGTGAAGATGGTGCCGCTGTCCAGGAAGCGGGCCAGCAGGATTGAGATCAGGAGGACGACGGCGGCCTGCCAGATCCCGGCGCCGAGCCAGTGGAGCAGCAGGTCGCCCACGGCAATGCCGATGGTGCAGCCCAGGCCCACCTCGATCACCCTCCGCAGGCGGGGATCGCGGGAGAAACCCAGCGCGATCAGGGCGGACGTGGCGGCGAACAGCGGGCCGGAATGGCCCAGGACGTACTCAGCGAAGGCGTAGGCTCCCACCGCGCCGACGGTCATCTGGATCCCGGGGATCAGCGAGTTCCGGCTGCGGACCAGCCCTGTCCTGATCCGGCCGCGAAGGAACCGTCTGCTTGCGTAGAGTCCAGTCTGGGCCATGGCTCCAGTCTATTGCCGGAGCCTGCCCCGACATTGCCGCGGCAGGCGGCCGCTGCATCGCCGGCGGAGGGTGCTTGACGCCAGCGGGCCCCGCACCGCTGCGCGCGGAGGCCCGGGAAGCGGACGGTTGCGTCAGACCTTGGCGGCGATGTCCGTAGCGACGACGGCGCTGCGCTTGTCGAACACGGTGGCGCCGACTTCCTGCTCGGCCTGGTTGTCGATGCCCAGATCGATGCCTTTCCGTTCGCGGATCACCAGCACCGCCCCCGTTGAGATCAGTGCGAGAATCAGCAGGTACGCAGACACTGACGTGGTGGTCCCGGTCGCCTGGACCAGTGCAGTGGCGATCGTCGGAGCAAAGGCACCGCCGATAATCGCGCCCAACGCATAGGAGATGGCAACTCCGGAGAACCGGATGGATGCCGGAAAGAGTTCACTGTAGAGAGCGGCCTGCGGTCCGTAGGTCAGGCCGAGTCCGACACTGAATATGGCCAGGCCCAGGAGCATGGCCCAGATGTTGCCGGTATTGATGAGCCAAAACAGGGGGAAGAACGTGACGATCAGGCAGCCATAGCCGATGAGGTAGGTCTTCTTCCGGCCAATGCTGTCGGCGAGGAAGCCGGCGAGGAGTGTGAAGATGAACCACAGCGCGGCGGAGGCCGTGACGGCTAGGAGCACTTCGGTGCGGTCCATGGCCAGTCCCTTGGGTGCGGTGGCGTAGCTGAGGATGTACCCTCCGGTGGTCATGTAGCCCGCCGCGTTGTTGCCTGCAAAGACCAGCGCCGCAATGATGACCAGCAGCCAGTGCTTCTTGAACAGCTCCACGATTGGAACGCGCGTCTGCTGCCTCCGAGTGGCAATTTCCGCAAAGACAGGGCTCTCGTCTACGCTCCGGCGGACAATGAAGCCCACGACGATCAGCACAAAGCTGAGCAGGAACGGGACACGCCAGCCCCACTCGACGAAAGCCGCGCCCGGCGAAACCACGCCGGACATCAGGGCCAGGACCGCTGAGGCAAGCAGCATGCCCAAGGGGACTCCGAGCTGCGGGAATGAACCGAACAGGCCGCGCTTGGCACTGGGCGCGTGTTCCACGGCCATGAGGACTGCACCGCCCCATTCGCCGCCCGCAGAGATGCCTTGCAGGATGCGCAGGAGCAACAGCAGGACGGGTGCAGCCAGGCCAGCGGTCTCGTAGGTGGGCAGCACGCCGATCAGCGTGGTGGCGGCCCCCATGAGGATCAGGGTGAGGACCAGCATGGCCCGGCGACCCAGCCGGTCGCCGTAGTGTCCGGCGAGGAATGCGCCCAGGGGCCGGAACAGGAAGCTCAGGCCCACTGACGCGAAGGAAACCAACAGGGCTATGTCGTTGCCGGCGGGTTCGAAGAAAAGCTTGGCGAAAACCAGGCCGGCAGCGTTCGCGTAGATGAAGAAGTCGTACCACTCGATGGTGGTTCCGACGATAGTGGCAAACGCTACCCGGCGGTTATCCCGTGCCGAATTGCGTTGTGGATGCGACGGAGCGCTCATGGTGTCTCTTTCCGCGGGCACGACGGTGTGGCCCGCTGGTGGTGGTTTGGCGAACTGCAGGAGGTCAGGGAGCGTAGGGGTCGGCGATGCCGATGTACTGCGTGGTGGTGTATTCGGCGATCCCTTCGGAGCCGCCTTCGCGGCCCAGACCGGAGTGCTTCACGCCGCCGAACGGGGCCGCCGCGTTGGAGATGACGCCCGCGTTGAAGCCCACCATGCCGAACTCGATCTGTTCGGCCACCCGTATCAGCCGGTTGAAATCGCGGCTGTAGATGTAGGAGGCGAGGCCGTACTCACTGGCATTGGCGAGGCGGATGGCGTCCTCCTCGGTGCTGAAGGTGGTGACGGGAGCCACCGGGCCGAAGATTTCCTGGCGCAGGATTTCGGCGTCATTCGGCACGTCGCCCAGAACGGTGGGCGGGTAGAAATAGCCGGCCCCCGCCTCGGGTGAACCGCCGGTGAGGGCTGTTGCCCCCGCGTCGACGGCGGCGCTGACCAGGGCGTGCACGTCGTCACGGGCGCCGGCGTCGATGAGAGGACCCACCTGCGAGTCCGGTTCGGTGCCGCGGCCGGTGGCCAGTTCAGCCATGGCAGCGGCGAACTTTTGCGTGAACTCGGCTGCCACGGATTCCTGGACCAGGAACCGGTTGGCCGCGGTGCATGCCTCGCCCATGTTCCGCATTTTGGCGGCCATGGCGCCTTCCACGGCCTGGTCCAGGTCTGCGTCCTCGAACACGATGAACGGGGCGTTGCCGCCGAGCTCCATGGAAGTGCGCAGTACGTTCTGCGCGGCGTCTGCCATGAGCCCCTTGCCCACCGGGGTGGAACCGGTGAACGAGAGCTTGCGCAGCCGCGGGTCTGCCAGCAGCGGGCCGGAGATCCCGGAGGCGCTGGAGGAGGACACCACGTTGAGGACTCCTGCGGGAAGTCCGGCGTCGAGCATGGTCTGGGCGAACACCTGGGCTGTCAGCGGGGTGAGCTTCGCCGGTTTGAGCACCATGGTGCACCCCGCGGCGACGGCGGGAGCAACCTTGCGCGTGGCCATCGCCAGGGGGAAGTTCCACGGCGTGATGAGCAGGCAGGGCCCGACCGGCTTCTTCTGTACCAGGATCTTGTTCTTGCCTTCGGGGGTGGTGAGGTAGCGGCCGTAGTCGCGGACCGTCTCTTCGGAGAACCAGCGCAGGAACTCGGCGCCGTAGGTGACTTCGCCGCGGGCTTCGGCCAGGGGCTTGCCCATTTCCAGGGTCATGAGCAGCGCGAAATCCTCGGCGCGTGCCGTGACAAGGTCGAAGGCCCGGCGCAGGATTTCGGCGCGTTCCCGCGGCGCCGTCCGCTCCCAGGAAGCCTGGGCCTTTTCTGCGGCGTCGAGCGCGGCGAGGGCGTCCTCACTGGTGGCAGATGCGAGGGTGGCGAGCACCTCGCCGGTGGCGGGGTCGGACACGTCGAACGTGCCGCCGTCGGACGCGTTCCGCCATTGGCCGCCGATCAGCAGACCGCTGGGGACCGACGCCAGAAGCGCGGCCTCCTGCTCAGGGGTGACGGCAGGGGAGATTACGGGGGAAGTGGTCATGCGGGGGGTCTCCTCAAGAATGTGGTGGGCGTTTTCACCGCCTGATGCTTGCCGGGTTCGGATCAGTAGCTGGCGGGGGTTTCCCCGGGCCCAACCACCGGGACGCGGGGGATGTATTCGGCGGCGAGTGCTTCGGAGCCGCGGGCCAGGATGGCGACGTCGGCGCCCACCAGGACAAACGCAGCGCCGGCGTCGAGGTAGGCGCGGGCGGTGGCCGGGGCGAAGGCGTTCACTCCGGCGGGCTTGCCCGCCTTCTTCGCGGCGGCGATGCAGTGTTCGACGGCGGCGCGCACCTCGGGATGTTCCTGCTGTCCCAGCAGGCCCATGGAGGCGGCGAGGTCGGCGGGGCCCAGGAAAATGGCGTCCACGCCGTCCACCGCCAGGATGTTCTCCACCGCCGCCACGGCCGCTTCGGATTCGATCTGAACTGTCACGCTCACCGTTTGCGATGCACGGGCGAGGTAGTCCGGGACACGGTTCCAGCGTGCAGCGCGGGCCAGCGAGGAGCCGACTCCGCGGACGCCGTGCGGCGGGTAGCGCGTGGCGGCGACCGCTGCCTCGGCCTCGGCTGCGGAGTTGACCATGGGGACCAGCAGGTTCTGGACGCCGAGGTCCAGGTACTGCTTGAACACCACCGTGTCGTTGACGGGCGGCCGCACCACCACGTGCCCGGGGTAGCCGTGGACCGCCTGCAGCTGGGCCAGGATGGATTCCAGGCCGTTGGGGCTGTGTTCGGCGTCGATCAGGAGCCAGTCCAGTCCGGCCCCGGCGCAGATTTCGGCGACGAGCGGGCTGCCGGAGCACACCCACATTCCCGCCAAGGGACGGTCCGCGGCGGCCAGGGCGTCGCGGAACGTTGCATCGGGTTCTACTCGAAGCGGCATGTGATGCTCCCCAGCGGTCCGTAGTCGGCGTGCACGGTGTCGCCCTTGTAGACCCACAGCGGGCGTGTGAAGGACCCGGCCAGGATGATGTCCCCGGCCTTCATTCCGTCGCCGTGGGCGGCGATCTTGTTGGCCAGCCAGTGCACCCCGTTGGCCGGGTGGTCCAGGACGCCGGCTGCCACGCCCGTCTCTTCCACGGTCTGGTTCTTGTAGAGGATCGCGGAGACCCAGCGGAGGTCGACGGCGTCCGGGCGGACGGGATTGCCGCCCACCACCATGGCGCCCATCGCGGCGTTGTCCGCGATGGTGTCCACGATGGTCCTGCCCTCCATCTCGATCCGGGAGTCCAGGATCTCGAGGGCAGGAACCACGTAGTCGGTGGCGTTCAGGACGTCAAAAATCGTGCAGCCGGGGCCTTTGAGTGCGTCTTTCAGGACAAACGCCAGCTCCACCTCCACCCGGGGGTGGGTGTACTTGTCCCACTGCACGGAGCAGCCGGTTTCGAGCACCATGTCGTCGAAAATCGCGCCATAGTCCGGTTCCGTGATGCCGGTGGCGGCCTGCATGGCCTTGGACGTGAGCCCGATCTTGCGGCCCACCAACGTGCGCCCGGCTTCCTCGTTCCGGCGCCGCCACAACTGCTGCACGGCGTAGGAATCCTCCACCGTCATGTCCGGGTAGCGGGCAGTCAGGCGCGGCACCGGCTTGCGGTTCCGGCCGGCTTCGAGCAGTTCGTCGGCAATGGCCTCGATCGTCTTCGCGTCCAGCATGGCTTAGACCTGCGCTCCGAGCTTGAAGCCCTCCACTGTGTTCTGTCCTGCGGACTCCTCCTTGCGGGTGTAGGAGAAGCCGTCCGCGCCCACGGTCACGGCCATCTCGCTTTTTTCCTCGCGGACGACGACGGGCTGCGGGTTGCCGTCCAAGTCCAGGACGAGGGAGGCCTCGGTGTACCAGGAGGGAACGACGGGGTTGCCCCACCAGTCGCGGCGCTGGTTGTCGTGCACGTCCCAGGTCACCACGGGGTTGTCCGGGTCGCCCGTGTAGTAGTCCTGGGTGTAGATCTCGATGCGGTGGCCGTCCGGGTCCAGGATGTAGAGGTAGAAGGCGTTGGACACGCCGTGGCGTCCGGGGCCGCGCTCGATCCGGTCCGAGATGCGCAGGGCGCCCATCTTGTCGCAGATCTGGATGATGTTGTGCTTCTCGTGGGTGGAGAACGCGATGTGGTGCAGGCGCGGGCCGTTGCCGCCGGTCAGGGCGGTGTCGTGCACGGTCTGCTTGCGGTGCATCCACGCGGCGTAGGTGACGCCGTCGGAGTCCTTGATGTCCTCGGAAACGCGGAAGCCCAGGTCCTCCAGGTACTTGCGGCCGCGGGGAACGTCCGGGGTGACCTGGTTGAAGTGGTCCAGACGGACCAGCTCACCTGCCGAGTAGAGGTCGTAGCGCTGGGTGAGGCGCTCCACGTGCTCCACGTCGTAGAAGAACTCGTAGGGGAAGCCCAGCGGGTCCTCGACGCGGACCGAGTCGCCGACGCCCTTGGTGAAGCCGTCCTTGCGGCGTTCGGTGCGGCAGCCCAGTTCCTTGTAGTACGCCTCGGCGGCGTCCACTTCTGCAGGTGACTTCACGCGGTAGGCGAAGGCCGCGGCAGCGGCCACCGGGCCCTTGCGGAGCACCAGGTTGTGGTGGATGAACTCCTCGAAGGAGCGGAGGTAGATCGCGTTCTCGTCTTCCTCGGTGACGTGCAGGCCCAGGAGGTCCACGTAGAACGCGCGGGACTTCGCGAGGTCCGTGACAACGAGTTCCAGGTACGCGCAGCGGACGATGTCCGGAGCCGGGACGGAGGGGGTGGGTACAAAGTCAGTCATGATGTTCTCTCTTCGTTGAAAGGGGTCTGGCTGGCGCCGGCTTGAGATTTAAGCGCCGAATTTGGGTGTGTGGACCGTGCCGAGCGTGATGTGCACGGCCTGCTGGTCGGTGTAGAAGTCGATGGAGCGGTAGCCGCCTTCGTGGCCCAGGCCAGAGGCCTTGACGCCGCCGAACGGGGTGCGGAGGTCGCGGACGTTGTGGCTGTTGAGCCAGACCATGCCGGCCTCGACGTTCTGCGAGAAGTTGTGGGCCCGGGTCAGGTTCTGGGTCCAGATGTAGGCCGCCAGGCCGTACTTGGTGTTGTTCGCCAGGGCGAGGGCTTCGTCGTCGTTCTCGAACGGGGTGATCGCGACGACGGGGCCGAAGATCTCCTCCTGGAAGATCCGCGCGTCCGGGGCGACATCGGCGAAGACGGTGGGGGCGATGTAGTTGCCCGCAGGGAGGTGCTCCGGGCGGCCGCCGCCGGCCAGCAGCCGGCCTTCCGACTTGCCGATCTCCACGTAGGAGGCCACCTTTTCGTAGTGCTCCGGGTGGACCAGGGCGCCCACCTGGGTCTTGGGGTCGTGCGGATCGCCGACGACGATCTTCTTCGCGCGGGCGGCGTACTTCTCGCAGAACTCGTCGTAGATGGCGCGCTCCACGAGGATGCGGGAGCCCGCGGTGCAGCGCTCGCCGTTGAGCGAGAAGACCCCGAACAGGGCGGAGTCGATCGCGGCGTCGAGGTCGGCGTCGGCGAACACGACGCAGGGGGACTTGCCGCCGAGCTCCATGGACAGGCCCTTGAGGTTGGCGGCGGCGTTGCGGAAGATGGTCTGGCCCGTGGTGGTCTCGCCGGTGAAGGAGATCAGCGGGACGTCCGGGTGCTTGACCAGGGCATCGCCGGCTTCCTCGCCGAGGCCGTTGACCAGGTTGAAGACGCCGTCCGGCAGTCCCGCGTCCTTGAAGATCTGCGCCCACAGCGAGGCGGAGAGCGGGGTGAACTCCGCCGGCTTGAGGACCACGGTGTTGCCGGTGGCCAGGGCCGGGGCGAGCTTCCAGGACTCCAGCATGAACGGGGTGTTCCACGGGGTGATGAGGCCGGCAACGCCGATCGGCTTGCGGTTCACGTAGTTGATCTGCGAGCCGGGGACCTTCATGGCGTCATCGAACTGGGCCACGATCAGGTCCGCGAAGAAGCGGAAGTTCTCCGCCGCGCGCAGGGCCTGGCCCTTGGCCTGGGTGATCGGCAGGCCGGTGTCGAAGGTCTCGAGCTCGGCGAGGCGCTCCTCCTGGGCCTCGACGGCGTCGGCAATCCTGTTCAGGACGCGGGCGCGTTCCCGCGGCTTCATCCTCGGCCACGGGCCCTTGGTGAACGCTTCGCGGGCGGCGGCGACGGCGAGGTCGATGTCCTCCTTCTGGCCGGCCGCGGCGGTGGCGTAGTTGGTGTTGGAGACCGGGTCCAGGACGTCGAAGGTCTTGCCGCCCACCGAGTCAACGAACTCGCCGTTGATGTAGTGCTGGATATGGGCGGGGAGGTCCTCCGGGATGTAGTGCGTCTTGGTCGCTTCGGCAGTGAACGTCATTGTTGTTTCCTTACTGCTGTGGGGTCTGGTGATCGGGTGTCGCCTGCGCCAGGTACGCGTCCAGGGTGGCGCTGCGGTGGAGTCGTGCTGCTTTTTCGATGGTGTCGGCGTCGGCGCCGGTTTCAATGAGTTTCAGGAGGGCTTCGTGTTCTTCAACGGAGTCGTGCGCCCGGCCGGGGACGAAGCGGAACGTGGAGGACCGCAGCGACGCCAGCCGGTTCCAGCCCCGGTGGACCAGGTCCAGGATGTGCGGGTTGGGGCAGTGCTCGAACAGGACGCTGTGGAAGTCCTGGTTCAGCCGGGTGAAGCGGACGGGGTCGAAGTGCAGCAGGCATTCGCGCATCTCCTCGTTCACCGCCCGGGCGCGGGCCACGTCCGCCGCCCCGATCAGCGGTGCCGACAGGGCTGTGGCGGCACCCTCGACGATGCTCAGGGTCTGCATGGTGTAGAGGTATTCGGTGGGATCGATGCCGGACACGGTGGCGCCGACGTTCCGCTCGAACTTCACCAGCCCTTCGGCTTCGAGCCGGCGGATGGCTTCGCGGACCGGGACCACGCTGACGCCGAGGTCCTCGGCGATCTTGGCGAGCACCAGCCGGTAGCCGGGGGAGTAGGTCCCGTCCACGATGCGCGCCTTGACCGCCTGGTAGGCCTGTTCGGATTTGCTGCCTGTCTGGGTGCCGGCGGCGGTGACAGTCTCAGTCATTGGTTGTCCGTTTCCCATTGTTCGTACTTGAGGCGCCATTCGGCGTTCAGCGGGTAGAGCCCGTCCACGCTGTGGCCCTGCTGCACCATTTCCGAGATGAAGACTTCCTCGCGTTCCTGGGCGACGGAGTCGTCCGCGACCTCCTCGGCCATGGCGGGCGGAATGACCAGGATGCCGTCAGAATCGGCCACGATGATGTCGCCGGGCTGCACGGTGGTGCCGCCGCAGGCGATGGTGATGTCCGTGTCCCACGGGATGTGCCGGCGGCCCAGCACGGCCGGGTGGGGGTTGGCATAGTAGGTGGGCATGTCCATGGCGGCCACGGCGGAGAAGTCCCGGACGCCGCCGTCGGTGATGATGGCGGCTGCGCCGCGGACCTGGGCGCGGAGGGCCAGGATGTCGCCGATGGTGCCGGTGCCCTTTTCGCCGCGGGCCTCCATCACCAGGATCTCGCCCTCGTTGACGGAGTCGATGGCCTTCTTCTGGGCGTTGAAGCCGCCGCCGTGGGTCTTGAACAGGTCCTCGCGGTTGGGCACGTAGCGCAGGGTCCGGGCCAGTCCGACGATCCGCTTATCCGGCCTGGTGGACGTGAGGCCGTCGATGCTGACGTTGTTCAGGCCGCGCTTGCGCAGCTGGGAGGACAGGGTGGCGGTGCAGACACTTTCCAGCTTGGCCTTCAGCTCCGGGGTTAGGACCGGAGCCGGCGCCTCTGGTGCCTGAGCCGGCAGCCCCGCCCCCTCCCGGGAGCCGTAGGCTTCCTCCCGCTGCAGGTCATCAGTCTTGGGCCGGGCGCCGAAGTCAGCGAACGCCGTCGTGCCTTCCTCCACCCTGGTGACCAGGCGGCCGGTGGAGAGGCCGGAAGCGGTGCCGCCCGCCGTCGTCGTACTGGTCCTGACTTCAACCTCGACGACGTCGCCCGGCTTGGCAACGGAGGCGCCGGCCGGCGTGCCGGTCAGGATGATGTCGCCCTCTTCGAGGGTGAGCAGCTGGGACAGGTCGGCCACGAGCCTGGCGAACGGGAAGAGCAGGTCTTCGGTGGTGTCGTCCTGGACCAGCTCGCCGTTATGCCAGGCGCGGATGCGCAGCTTTGCCGGATCCACCGTGTCGGCGGGGATCAGCCCGGGCCCGACCGGAGTGAAACCGTCGCCGCCCTTGGACCGGAGGTTGGAGCCCTTGTCCGCGTAGCGAAGGTCGTAGACGCCGAGGTCGTTGCTGGCGGTGACCCACTCGACGTGGCTCCAGGCGTCCTCGAGGCCGACGCGGCGGGCCGGCTTGCCGATGATCAGGGCGATCTCGCCTTCGAATCCGAGGAGTTCGCAGCCGGCCGGGCGTTCCACGACCGAGCCGCTGAGGGCCAGGGAGGACGATGGCTTCAGGAAGTAGGAGGGCTGCTCCGGCGTGCGGCCGCGCTGGGCTGCCCGGCTGGGATAGTTGATGTGCACCGCGATGACCTTGCGGGCCGCGGCCAGGATGTGGTCGGTGACCTGTTCCAAGTGTTACTCCTCATCGAGTACGAAATCGTATACGATAACTATTGCCTAGGAGCTTCCGAACGTCAACCCCTGATTTTCCGGGAGTTTTTCGGGCACTTGTAACGCAGGTCATATCTGCGTACAGTTTTTGATCAGCAATAGATTTCTATTATCGAACGCATAGTTCTGATATCGAACACAAATGACGGCCCTAGACAGCCACACAACGAAGTGAGGAAACCCCGTGCATTTCCACCACCACGGCTACGTATCCGGAGACCCGCGAGTCCAGCCCGCCGCCGGCGTCGGCATCGACCGGCCCGCCGAACTTCCAGACGAGGTTGATGTGCTCATTGTGGGCACCGGACCCGCCGGCATGCTCACCGCCGCGCAGCTCTCCCAGTTCCCGGGCGTCACCACGCGGATCGTGGAGCGCCGCGGCGGCAGGCTCGCCATCGGCCAGGCCGACGGCATCCAGGCCCGGAGCGTCGAGACCTTCCAGGCCTTCGGCTTCGCCGAGCGGATCATCGCCGAGGCATACCGCATCACCGAAATGGCATTCTGGAAGCCGGACCCTGCGGATCACTCCCGCATTGTCCGTGCCGCCCGCGCCATCGACGACCCGGCGGGCATCAGCGAATTCCCGCACCTCATCGTCAACCAGGCCCGCGTGCTGGACTACTTCGCGGAGTTCATGGCAAACTCGCCCGCCCGCATGGCGCCGGACTACGGCTATGAGTTCCGGAGCCTCGAGGTCACCGGTGAAGGCGAGTACCCGGTCACCGTGACCCTCATCCACACGGCAGGCCCCGACGAAGGCCGGGAGCGCATTGTCCGGGCCAAGTACGTCGTCGGCGCGGACGGCGCGCGGAGCAAGGTCCGCGAGTCGATCGGCTGCACGCTCGCCGGCGACCAGGCCAACCACGCCTGGGGCGTCATGGACGTCCTTGCCGCCACGGACTTCCCCGACATCCGCCTGAAATGTGCCATCCAGTCCGGCCAGGGCGGCAGCATCCTGCTGATCCCGCGCGAAGGCGGCCACCTCTTCCGCATGTACGTCGACCTCGGCGAAGTGGACCCCAATGACAAGGGCGCCGTCCGCAGCACCACCATTGAGCAGATCATCGCCAAGGCGAACGACATCCTCCACCCCTACACGCTCGACGTACGCAACGTCGCGTGGCACAGCGTGTACGAGGTGGGCCATCGCCTGACCGACCGGTTCGACGACGTCCTCCCGCACGAGCGGGGCAGCCGCACGCCCCGCGTATTCATCACCGGCGACGCCTGCCACACGCACAGTGCCAAGGCCGGCCAGGGCATGAACGTCTCCATGCAGGACGGCTTCAACCTGGGCTGGAAGCTCGGCCACGTGCTTGAGGGCCGCAGCCCGGAGAGCCTGCTGTCCACCTACTCGGCCGAGCGCCAGGTCATTGCGAAGAACCT
Organism: Arthrobacter sp. Soil736; assembly: GCF_001428005.1. Classification (GTDB taxonomy): domain Bacteria; phylum Actinomycetota; class Actinomycetes; order Actinomycetales; family Micrococcaceae; genus Arthrobacter. The sequence goes on along the minus strand of NZ_LMSB01000034.1, from coordinate 483,270 downwards.
CATCGACTTCGACAAGGAGTGGTCCACGCTCATGGCGAAGAAGCCCGAGGAATTTGATAGCCCCTCCGAGCTCGAGGACTTCTACGTAAACACCGCCGAGTTCCCCGCCGGGTTCATGACCCAGTACGCCCCGTCCGTGCTCATCGGCGAGCCGACGCACCAGGACCTGGCCGCCGGGTTCACCATCGGCAAGCGCTTCAAGTCCGCGCCCGTTGTGCGGGTCTGCGACACCAACCCGGTGCACCTGGGCCACCAGGCGAAGGCGGACGGCAGGTGGCGGATCTACGTCTTCGCCGACGCGGCCGTTGCGGGCGCCTCCTCGCCGACCGCGGACCTGGCCGCATGGCTGGCGAGCGCGACGGACTCGCCGCTCGCCGCCACACCCGAAGGCGCCGACCGCGACGCCTGGTTCGATGTGAAGGTCATCTACCAGCAGGACCACACGGGCATCGACATCGGCACAGTCCCGGCGGTGTTCAAGCCGGAAGTCGGCCCGTTCAAGCTCACCTACCTGGAGAACGTCTACGGCACCGATCCCACTGCCGACATCTTCGAACTGCGCGGCCTTGATCGTGGCGGCGTCGTCGTGGTGGTGCGCCCGGACCAGTACGTGGCGAACGTCCTGCCGCTCACGGCGGCAGCCGAGCTCGCCACGTTCTTCGCGCCGCTCCTGCGGGCAGGACTGTCCGAGACAGTGTGACGGGAAGCGCTTCCTGAGGCGCGCGCCGCGCGTCCGCTTGTCGGGCTAGCTGGCGATGACCCAGATGGATTCTGCTGCTGACGGGCCCAGGTCAATGTCCAGGTCGCGGTCCGGCAGGCGGATCGTCGTGACGTCGGCGTACGGGCGGTGAGCCAGTACGGTGAGCCGGGTATCCGGTGCCAGTCCGAGCTCGGTGAAGTACCGCAGCATATCCGGATCAGCATCGGAAATCCTGGTGATCGTCAGCGGCCTGTCCGGATCCACGGCGGCCAGCCGGACTCCCTGCGGCGGGCGCAGCTGGCCGTCCGGCGACGGTATCGGATCCCCGTGGGGATCGCGGACCGGGTGCCCGAGCAGTTCATCAATGCGCGTGATCATCGTGGCCGAAACGGCATGCTCGAGAATCTCAGCCTCATCGTGCACCTCGTCCCAGCCATAACCCAGAACTTTCACGAGGAATGTCTCCAGGAGCCGGTGCCTGCGCACCATTTCGACCGCGTGATCGTTCCCCGTCCGGGTCAGCTCGATACTTCCATACGGCGCGTGGGTGACCAGCCCCTGTTTGGCGAGCCGCCTGATCCCGTCCGATACGGTGGACGGCTTCACGCCCATCCGCTCTGCCATCGCCCCGACGGTGATCGGGGTCGCCGACCATTCCGTGGCCGACCAAATCATCTTGAGGTAGTCCTGGGCGGCGGAACTAAGTTCGGAGACGCTCATGATCCGATACTACCAACAGAACATGAATGTTAGACTGGCCTAACAAAATTGTTCTCTCATTGGAGATCCGATGGAGCGGTGGCCTGAATCAGCCGCAGGCGCGCGGCCGAGCCGGAGGACCATGCTCTCCGGCGCCGCGGCGCTCGCCGCCGTGCCCGCCCTGGCGTCGTGGGTGCCCGGGGCAGTGCAGGATCCGGGGCATGCTGCGGCCGGTCACCACCCTGCCCATACGGGAAACCACGCCGGGCATGCAGGATTCGCCGGTGGTTCCGTGCTGCCTGAGCGGGCCGGCATCGACCCCACCGCAATCCTTCACGACTTTGACCGCGGCAAGACCAGCACCCTGGCTGATGGCCAGACGCTGCGGGAATGGGACATCGTCGCGGTGGATAAGGACTTCGAGATCGCCCCCGGTGTGACATTCCCGGGCTGGAGCTACAACGGCCGGATCCCCGGACCGACGCTCTGGGCCCGCGAAGGGGATGCGCTGCGGATCCACTTCACCAACGCCGGTGCGCACCCGCACACCATTCACTTCCACGGGATCCACCGGGCCGAGATGGACGGCACCCCCGGCATCGGGGCCGGATCCATTGCCCCCGGGCAGAGCTTCACCTATGAATTCGATGCCACGCCCTTCGGCACCCACCTGTACCACTGCCACCAGTCGCCCCTGGCTCCGCACATCGCCAAGGGCCTCTACGGCGGCTTCATCATCGAGCCCAAGAAGGGCCGCCCGAAGGCCGACAATGAAATGGTCATGGTGATGAACGGGTACAACACCGACGGGGGAGACGACAACGAGTTTTATTCGGTCAACGGCCTGCCCTTCCATTTCATGGACTTCCCCGTGCAGGTCAAGCAGAACGAACTGGTCCGGATCCACCTGATCAACGTGCTGGAATACGACCCCATCAACTCGTTCCACATACACGCGAACTTCTTCCACTACTACCCGACCGGAACGATGCTGACCCCGAGCGAATACACGGACACCGTCTCGCAGGTGCAGGGGCAGCGCGGCATGCTGGAGCTTCGCTTCCCGTACCCGGGCAAGTACATGTTCCACGCGCACAAGACCGAATTCGCTGAACTGGGCTGGATGGGCTTCTTCGAGGTGAGCGCATCATGACACGGACAGACATCCCTGAGACAACCACTCAAGGCGGCACCGCACTGAGGCGACCGAAGCCTCGCTGGCTGCTCGGACTGGGGCCCCTGGTGCTCATAGCAGTCCTCCTGGGCCTGTTCTCCTTGCTGAACGGACCCGGACTGTCCCGGCTCGGCCAGGGGATTCCTCCCAAGGAAGAGGTCGCGGTGGAGGGCATCCGCCTCACGCCTGGCCAGATAATCCTCACGGTCCGCAACGAGGGGCCGGACCCTGTGGCCATCGCCCAGGTCAACGTCTCCGACTACTACGCGGCCTTCACCCAGACCCGGGACACCATGGCCCCGATGGAGGCCAGCACCATCACCGTCAGCTATAACTGGGTGGACGGGGACCCCTACGAGCTGGCGCTCGTGACCTCCGTCGGCGGCAAGATCACCGCTGGCATCGACGCTGCCTCGCTGAGCCCCGAGCGCGACAGCTCCTTCTTCGGGCTTATGGCGCTGCTGGGAATCTACGTGGGTGTCATTCCCGTGGCCATGGGAATGCTCTGGATGCCATTCGTGCGGCGTTCATCCGCGGCCTGGGTGCGGGGGCTCATTGGATTTACCATCGGGCTGCTGGCCTTCCTGACCTTCGACGCCACGCTCGAAGCCTTCGGACTTGTCTCCGGGAACGCCTCCTTCGGAGGTCCGCTCGTCGTCATCCTCGGTGCCGTCATCGCCTACCTGATGCTGGAAGCCGCCGACGCCTGGATGCGCGGGCACCGGAACGTTCTCACCACTGGTGAGCCGGCCGCGCTCGCACCCGGCACGTTGGCTTTGCTGATCGCCATCGGCATCGGAATGCACAACCTCGGCGAAGGCCTGGCGATCGGATCGGCCTATGCCGTCGGGTCACTGGCCCTCGGCGCGTCACTTATCGTCGGCTTCGCCGTTCACAACACCACCGAAGGCCTCGCCATCGTCACGCCGCTGGCCAGGGAACGCCCACCGTTCGGACGCCTCGCGCTGCTGGGGCTCATTGCCGGGGCGCCCGCGGTGCTCGGATCCCTGATAGGAGCCACGGTCTACCAGCCCACCCTCGCCGCATTCCTCCTGGGGCTGGGCGCCGGAGCTGTCGGCCAGGTCGCCATCAAACTGCTGCCCATGCTCAAGGACGGAACCGGCCGGACACTTACGCCGCTGACCGCCACCGGAGTCATCCTCGGAATCGCCATGATGTTCGCTACGGGGCTGCTCGTCCAGGCCTAATGCTGCTGCCACTGCCGCAGGTTTTCCCGGGACTAAGGGCCGGGTGCTTTTGGCGCCCCGGCCCGTCGCCGTCGTCATGCAGCGCCGGAAAACTTAGCCGTTGATGACCTGCGGCACGCCGAGGGCCTTGAGGCCTTCGACGCCGAATTCCAGGCCGTAGCCGGACTGCTTGGCTCCGCCGAAGGGAACGCGGGGGTCGACGGCGCCGTGCTTGTTGATCCACACCGTGCCGGCCTGGATCCGGGCAGCGACCTGGCGTGCGGCGGCGATGTCCGGGGACCAGACGGAGGCGCCGAGTCCGACGTCGAGCGCGTTGGCCTTGGCCACGGCTTCGTCCACGGTGCCGTAGCGGATGATCGGCAGGGCGGGGCCGAACTGCTCCTCGGCGACCAGCGGGTTGTCGTTGTCGATGTCGGCCACGAGCGTGGCGGGGTAGAAGTGTCCGGGCTGGTCGGGGTCCGGGTTGCCGCCCAGCAGGATCCGGGCGCCGGATTCCCTGGCCGCTTCCACGAGCCCGGCCACGATGTCGTACTGCGCCCTGTTCTGCAGCGGTCCCAGGACGTTGTTCTCGTCGAGGCCCACGCCCATCGGCATGGCGGCGGCGACCTTGGTGAGCTCCTCGCATACGGCGTCGTAGATGTCGTCGTGTACATAGAGGCGCTTCAGTGCGGCGCAGGTCTGGCCGGTGTTGATGAAGGCGCCCCAGAAGAGGCCTTCGGCGATGGCTTTGGGGTCGGCGTCGGGCAGGACGATGCCGGCGTCGTTGCCGCCCAGTTCCAGCGTGAGGCGCTTGACGGTGTCCGCGGAGGATTTGATGATGGCCCGGCCGGCGGCGGTGGAGCCGGTGAACATGATCTTTCCGACGGCGGGGTGTTCGGCCAGGCGGGCACCCACCTCGCGGTCCCCCGAGACGATGGTGAGGACGCCGTCGGGGAGCTCCTCGTTGAGGACCTTGGCCAGGGCAAGGACGGACAGCGGGGTCATCTTGGAGGGCTTGACCACCACGGTGTTGCCCATCCGGAGGGCGGGGGCGATCTGCCAGATGGTGATCATCATGGGCCAGTTCCACGGGCCGATGGCGCCGACGACGCCGATGGGCTTGTAGTGCAGTTCGGCGTACGTTTCGCCGTCGTCCACCACGATTTCGGGGTTGAGCACGGTGGCGGCGGTGGCGCGGAGCCAAGCGGCGCAGGCGCCGACTTCGAAGCGGGCGTTGGGGCCGTTCAGGGGTTTGCCCTGCTCGCGGGAGAGCAGCCGGGCGAGTTCTTCGGCGGAGCGTTCGACGGCGTCCGCCGCCTTGAGCAGCGCGGCGCTCCGGGCCTCGTGGCCCAGGGCAGCCCAGCCCGGCTGGGCTGTCTCGGCGGCAGTGATGGCCCGCTCCAGGTCCTCGACGGTGTGCACGGGTGCTTCTCCGACAATGGTGCCGGTGGCGGGGTCAAGGATGGTCCGGGTTTCGCCCGAGTCCGGGGTGATCGAGGCCAGGAGGGCGTCGTAAGTTTCCATGGGGTACTCCACTTCGAGTAGGCAATGCGCACCGGCCAGCATGGCCTGAGGCTATGTCTCGAGTCTGCCCCGGCTGCCTCCGGGGCGTCTTGTGTATCCGCGAACGGCTCTTGACGCCAGGCGAACAGCTGCGTCCGGGCGGCGCCTAAGCCTGCCCGCCGGCGCCGGTCCGAAGCAGCAGTACGTCGTGAACTTCCTCAAGCGACGCGGCGATAAGGGCGCGATCCACTCCCGCGAGGTACTGGAGAACCAGGCCGTCAAGGGCAGCAAACAGCGTCCGGGCCATGCAGGCGGCACACGGCCGGATCCTGTTTGCCGGCTCCGATATCGCCAACGGCTGGGGCGGATTTATCGACGGTGCCATCGAAAGCGGCATGGAGGCCGCCAAAGGCGCTTAGTCCATGCTGGCAAACCGGCAGTCCCCGGCGTGACTGCGCTCAGGAACAATAACTGATCGCTGCTTGACAAGACGCCCCCGGACATCAGTGCCATTCTGGATGTCACGGCGCAGCCCGCTTGCGCGGCCCTCACCCTGCGAAACAGCCCACAGACAAACCGGCGCCGTCGCCCCCCAAGAACCTTTCCCAACACTCATGACCGTTAAGAAGGATCAAATGAGTATTTCCAATTCCGAGTCCCGGACAGCAGAATCCAGTCCACGCCAGGAACACTCCACCGCCCTGCGCGCCGGCAGCATCGGTGTGCTGGGCATTCTCTTCTTTGTCCTGTCCGCCCAGGCCCCGCTGACCGGAATCGTCGGAGCAGCACCCCTGGCGGCCGCGCTCGGCAACGGTGCCGGCGCCCCGGGCGCCTACCTCGTCGTCGGCATCGTCATTGTGATCTTCGCCGTCGGCTTTGTGGCCATGAGCCGGAAGGTGCAGACCAACGGTGCCTTTTACGCCTATGTCACAGCAGCGTTCGGGCGGAAGGTCGGCGCCGGGGCGGCGTGGCTGGCCCTGCTGGCCTACAGCACCGTGCAGGCCGCGATGTACGGGCTATACGGTGCCGCATTCTCCGGCCTCCTGGCATCCGCCGGGCTAACGGTTCCCTGGTGGCTGCTCGCGCTGGTCACCATGGCCGGTGTCCAGGTCCTGGGATCCATGAACATCGAGCTGGGCGCCCGCGTCCTTGCGGTCCTGGTGGGCCTGGAAGTTGCTATTCTGCTGATGTTCGGATTCACCGTCCTGTTCAAGGGCGGCGGCCCCGAAGGGCTGGACCTCGCGGCCTCGTTCGCGCCGGAAGCCATCGCCAGCGGAGCTCCCGGCGTTGCCATCATGTTCGCGGTGGCCTCCATGTTCGGCTTCGAATCCACGGCCATCTACTCCGCCGAAGCCAAGGACCCGCACCGGACCGTTGCGCGGGCCACGTATCTCTCCGTGGGCATCATCGCCGTCTTCTTCTCCTTCATCACCTGGATGCTGGTCAGCTTCTACGGTCCGTCCCACGTTGCCGACGCGGCAGGGGCTGCACTCGAGTCCGGCGACGCGACCTCGTTCGTGATCGGCCCGCTCGTTGAGATGTTCGGACCGTGGGCAGGCGTCACCGCCGGCGTCCTGCTGGTGACGTCCCTGCTGGCCGGCATCATTGCCTTCCACAACGGCATCAACCGCTACCTTCATTCGCTGGCGCTGCGCGGCTCCATGCCCGCAATCGTGGCGCGGACCAACAAGTACCGCGCGCCCGCGGTGGCGGCCTGGATCCAGACGGCGGTGGCCGTGCTTCTCGTGGCGCCGTTTGCGCTGCTGGCCATGGACCCGGTGCTGACTCTCTTCTCCTGGTTCAGCGGACTCGCTGTTGCGGCACTGCTGGTGCTGTACATGCTGTCCTCGCTGGCCGTCGTCGCCTATTTCCGCCGGGAGCCGGTGCCGGGGCAGTCCTGGCAGACGCTGATAGCCCCGGTGCTGGCATCCGTGCTGCTCGCCTGGGTGCTTTACCTCGTGGTCAGCAACTTCACGTCCCTGATCGGGGGAAGCACCGAAACCGCCGTGGCACTCCTGGCAGCAGTCCCGGTGCTCTTCGTGGCGGGCGTGCTGGTGGAAGTCCGCGTGGAGAAGCGGGCCCGGATCCTAGAGCCTGAGTTCGCCGGGTAACGGACTTTCGACGGCGGCGGCGGCGGCGCGGGCAGCGGTTTGGTGCCGCCCGCGCCAGGCGAGGCCGCCGGCAAGCAGCAATAGCGCCAGCAGGGATGCAGCGGCTCCCGCTGCGATCTCCGGTTCGCCAGGCCACCGGCCGGTCAGCCCCATGAACGCCGGCACCGTGGCCGACGCCTGGCTGGTGAGGACGAGGGACCAGCCAACCAGCGGCGTCAGGCGCGCGAGGCCCAACGCCAGTTGAAGGAAGAACAGCATCCACAGATAGCTCCAGCAGAGCCATAGGACTGCCAGGAAAGTATCCGCCGCGGACCAGGCGGCAGCGAGCAGGAGTCCGCACGCGCCCACCACACCGCAGAACCAGCCGAGGCCCCTGGACCCGAGTGCCAGCAGGTAATCCAGCCCCACATAGGCGTACGTCAGACCGAACAGGAACATCCCGGCCGCGCCGAGAAGCAGTTGCTGGCCGCCGCCGTCAACACCAGGAGGGGCCGTACCCAAATAGGTGACGCCCAGGGCCAGCTGAATGCTGCCGATGGCCAGGCTGAATACGGCCGCGTCCCGGCGGGGGAGTGTGCCCAGCGACGCCAGCCCGTTGATCAACAGCGCAGCTCCCGAGAGAAGGAGGCAGATGTGAGTCACGGGTGAGCTTCCCTACGCAGCGTCATCGCAGACCGTAATTTCATTGTATGAAATGTTAGTATCACAATACGGAATACTAACGCCTGGCTGCGGAACTGCCCGCGGGAGCGTCGGTCGCAATCCGTTGGATGGAAACCAGGCGCGCCGCGCTGCGAACAGTGCGGACAGATGGCAGCCCCCGCAGCGGGGGAGCAAAACGAGGAGATTTGCATGGACGCGCGGCTTGAAGCCATCCGGGACACGGTCCTGGCCAGGAACGCGGGCGAAGCCGAGTTCCACCAAGCTGTTACCGAGGTGTTCGAAAGCTTGGGCCCGGTGCACGACCGCCACCCTGAATTCCTTGAGGGCGCGGTGCTGGAGCGGCTTTGCGAGCCCGAGCGGCAGATCATCTTCCGGGTGCCGTGGATGGACGATGCCGGCCGGGTGCAGATCAACCGCGGCTTCCGCGTGGAGTTCAACTCCGCGCTGGGACCCTACAAGGGCGGCCTGCGGTTCCACCTGTTCCGATTCCTCCGGCCACGTCGTTGATGAGGCGGGAATCGACGTCGGCCTGCTCCGCCAGATCAAGGAAGTGGAACGCGGACGCCTCAAGGACTATGAGGTCCGCCGCCCCGGAGTCTCCTATGTCGACGGCGGCTCCGTGTGGGACGTCGACGCCACCGTGGCGCTGCCGTGCGCCACGCAGAACGAGCTCGACGGCGACGCTGCCGCCCGGCTGGTCCGCAACGGACTGCTCGCCGTCGGCGAAGGCGCCAACATGCCGCCTACCCGTGAGGCCGTGGCGGTGTTCCAGGATGCCGGTGTGATGTTCGCCCCGGGCAAGGCCGCGAATGCGGGCGGCGTGGCCACGTCAGCCCTCGAGATGCAGCAGAACGCGAGCCGGGATTCCTGGAGCTTTGAGCACACGGAACAGCGGCTGACCGACATCATGGTGGGGATCCACGACCGCTGCGCAGCGACCGCGGACGAGTACGGCGCCCCGGGAAACTACGTGGCGGGCGCGAACATCGCCGGATTCGTCAAGGTGGCCGATGCGATGCTCGCCCAGGGGCTCATCTAGGCCTGGTCCCGGGCTGACCGCCGCCAGTCGGTGGGGGACTGGCCGAATGCTTCGCGGAAGGTGCGGCTGAAATGGGCCGCGTCCAGGAACCCCCAGCGTGCCGCGACGGCCCCCACCGAGGTGCCGGAGTGCAGGGGGTCCCGCAGGTCGCGGCGGATATGCTCCAGCCGCTTGCTCCTGATCCAGCTGGCAACGGTCGAGCCTGATTCGTGGAACACGTTGTGCAGGTGCCGGGTGGAGATGAAGTGCGCAGCCGCGATGCTGGCCGGCGACAGGTCCGGGTCCGCCAGGTTGGCCTCGATGTACTCGCGGACCGACGTTGCCAGCACTGCCTGGGGCTTCATCCTGTCCGGCGCCATGGCCAGTTCCGAGTGCAGCATGGTGGACACGAGATCGAGCGCGTTGGTGGCCAGCCGGGAACCGCTGGGGCCGCTGAGGGCCTCCAGGTTCTGGGCGAGCTGGGCAATAAACGGACCCACGATCCCCGTCAGGCCGCTGCCGGCTGACAGCCGGACCGCCGAGAGCTGCCCCACATAGTCGGGCGGCAATGAGAGTGAGTCGTGCGGGAACATGACCACCATCATCCGGGCCTGTTCTTCAAAGGCGAGCGTGTACGGCCGGTTGGTGTCATAGATGGCAAGATCTCCGGGCCGCAGCACCGCCTCGCGGTTGTCCTGGATGAGAAGCCCGGTTCCCTCCAGCTGGAGATTGAGTTTGAAGTAGCGCTGGTCTGATTGCGCCAAGAGGGCCGGGGTGCGGTGCACGCTGTGGGATGTGGCCGACACCTCCACGATGCACAGGCGGTCCAGCACGCGGGACCGCATCCGGCCGCGGAACGTGCCGGCGTCGTCCGTCTCGGCGAGCAGCGGGACGAAGGACTGGGCTACCAGATGCCTCCAGTGGTCAAACGAGGCGGCCACGCTGGAGGTGAGGTCCTGGCACGCGGGACGGGCTGTTGTTGCAGACATGGATGTTCCTGACGACGGATGGCCATCTGAAGTGGGTCCCCAATACTGTGTCCTGGAACACAGTCATTTCAGGTTAGCGCCGAAGGTCCGCAGTGTCATCTTTTTTCAACACATGTCGAAAAAAGATTTCCCGGCCGGCTTCGTCATCACTTGTTCTTTCCGCGGGCAGCCACGGCCCACCGGTCCACGAGCTCGCCGCGGCTGGTGACTGCGACGTCGTCGACCAGGTTTATCGCGAGGCACACATGGTTGGGGATGACGCGCAGCCGCTGCCCGATGGCCGGCATGGTCCCGCGCTCGGGCCACTCGACGGTGGCATGGTGCTCCGACAGTGCGGTGATCCGGGCATCGGGCTGGTCGATCAGCCGTCCGAAGCCGCTTGCCCACGCCGGCCGATCGCTGCCGAGAACCTTGCTGCCGGCGTCGATGATGAAACGTGCGGGACCGGCCGCCGGGGTTTCATGATGGCTGACCACCGTGGCCGCCACCGTCAGTGCGATGTCCTCCACGGCGCACCGCCCCAGCTCCAGCTGCTGGGCGTCGCCAAAGACATAGACGCCCGGACGCACCTCGGTGGCAACCGAATTCCCAGTCAGCATTGCCGTCGGGGTGGAACCGCCGCTTCGGCGCGTGATGTCGAACCCCGCCGCGGCAAGAACTTCGGACGCCTGTTGCAGGGCCCGCTGCTCCTGCCGGGCCGCCTCGACCGGCATGCCGGGTGCATAACTGTGACCGGGGAAGGTGAAGACTCCCGCGACCTTCAGCCCGGCGCGCGCCGCTGCTTCGGCGACCGGCGCCACTGCCTCCGGACTGACGCCGCTCCGGTGGTGGCCGCTGTCGACCTCCACGAGAACGCTCACGCTCCCGGCCGCCTTCCCCAGCCCGGTTCCCAGCATGGCCGCCCCTGCCGCGGAATCCACGCCGACGGCGATTTGTGCAGTTTCCGACAGGCGCCGAAGCCGGTCGGCTTTTTGTGGAGAAACCCAGAGCGGATAGGCGATGAACAGGTCATCGACACCCGCGGCTGCGAACACTTCCGCTTCGCCGATGGTTGCCACGGTCAGGCCCGAGGCTCCCGCGGCGATCTGGCGGGCGGCGATCTCGGGGATCTTATGCGTTTTGGCGTGCGGGCGCAGGCTTAGGCCTTTCGCCCGGACGGCCGATGCCATGCGGTCGATGTTCCGCTCGAGTATGTCCAGGTCAACCATGACCTCCGGCGTGTCGATTTCCTTTGGGATGGTCACAGCCGGCGTCTCCTGGTTGGTTATCCCCGGTCGTCGCAGTCCGGGGGATGGGATCCTGAGGTTCAAGGCTAACGGGTCAGCAGCGCCAGGAAGCCCTCCAGCTGTTCACTCAGTCCGAGGTCCGCCTGGCCCTCGGGCGCCAGTGCGGCAGATATCTGGGCGCCGAGGAGCATGTTCAGCAGGTGGCCGGCGAGGGCGGCGTCGGCGACGCCGGTTGTCAGCTCGCCGCTTTCCCTCGCCTCCGCGAGGTGTCCCAGCAGCGCTGCATGCCACTGCTCCATGGATTCCCGGTGGATGGCGGCCTTTCCGGCGTCGTTGACGGCCTTCTGCCAAAACGGGATCACGATCCGTGCTTCGTTGATGCGCTCCTCGTCGAGCGGCAGCACCTCCACGCAGAACGCCCGCAGCGCAGCGATCCCCGATCTGCCGGCGGTGACCGCCTCGATCCGCTCGTTGGTCCTGTTGAAGACGTGGCTGAACGCAAATGTCAGGAGGGTGTCCTTGGTGGGGAAGTAGGGCTTGAGCGCGCCGTTGGCAAAGCCGGCTTCGGTGGCAATTTCGCGCATCGTGGCGCCCTCGATGCCCAGCCGGGCGATGATCCGCCAGGTCGCGTCAACCAGCTCAAGCCGGCGAACATCGTGGTCAACAATCTTTGGCACGTAGCTGCACTCCCCGGAAATATTTGGCGTCGGACCCTTGTGGCACATCTTACGGACGCTTATTCTCTACAGACATAGAAAATAAAAAACCGACCCTTCCGGGTCCCCGACCAAAGGCCGCAATGACGCCCTCAATCACAGACGTAGTGACCCCGTACCGCCTGGCCACGAGTGCCGAAATCACCGAGGTGCAGAGTATCCTCCGCGCCGAGGGCCTGCTGGGCGCGGAGAAGCGGATCGCCTACCTGGGCCTGCTGGATCCGGCCCGGGACGCCGCGCCGGATTCCGAGGACCGCCGCTTCCGGGTCTTCATCCACGACGTGGCCGGAGCCCGGCCCCTGGACATCACCGTTTCCGCTACGTACGGCGCGGTGGTTTCCGCCGTCGAGCTGGACACTTCCGTGACGGGTGAACTCCCTGTTCTCGAGGAGGAGTTCGAGGTCGTCGAGGAACTCCTTGCCTCCGACGAACGGTGGCTCAGCGCGCTCGCGGCACGTGAACTGGACGTCAGCAAGGTGCGCGTTGCCCCTCTGTCCGCTGGCGTCTTCGAATACCCGGAGGAGAAGGGCCGCAGGATCCTCAGGGGCCTCGCGTTCGTCCAGGAATTCCCCGGGGACAGCGCCTGGGCGCATCCGGTCGACGGCCTCGTGGCATACGTCGACGTCGTCAGCAAGACGGTGACCCAGGTGCTGGACACCGGCATCTTCCCGGTTCCCGCGGAACACGGCAACTACACCGACCCGGAGCTGACCGGCCCGCTCCGCACCACCCAGAAGCCCATCAGCATCACGCAGCCCGAAGGGCCCAGCTTCACCGTCGCCGGCGGCAACCACGTGGAGTGGGAAAAGTGGAGCCTGGACGTCGGCTTCGATGTCCGCGAAGGCGTGGTGCTGCACAACATCGCCTTCCGGGACGGCGGGCGGAAGCGCCCCATCATCAATCGGGCATCGATCGCCGAGATGGTGGTCCCGTACGGCGACCCCTCACCCATCAGGTCCTGGCAGAACTACTTCGACACGGGGGAGTACCTCGTAGGCCAGTACGCCAACTCGCTTGAACTCGGATGCGACTGCCTCGGCGACATCACCTACCTCAGCCCGGTGATCAGCGACGCCTTCGGCAACCCCCGCGAAATCCGCAACGGCATCTGCATGCATGAAGAGGACTGGGGAATCCTGGCCAAGCACAGTGATCTCTGGTCGGGCGTCACCTACACTCGCCGGAACCGCCGACTGGTCATCTCCTTCTTCACCACCATCGGCAACTACGACTACGGCTTCTACTGGTACCTGTACCTCGACGGCACCATCGAGTTCGAGGCCAAAGCCACCGGCGTCGTGTTCACCAGTGCCTACCCCGAGGGCGGCTCCGCCAACATTTCCCAGCTGGCTCCCGGGCTGGGCGCGCCCTTCCACCAGCACCTGTTCAGTGCCCGCCTGGACATGGCGATCGACGGGTTCACCAACCGGGTCGAGGAGGAGGACGTTGTCCGGCAGCCGATGGGGGAGGGCAACGAACGGGGGAACGCCTTCTCGCGGCGGCGCACCCTGCTGGCCCGTGAATCGGAAGGCGTCCGTGAGGCTGACGCGCGCAACGGCCGCACCTGGATCATCTCCAACCCGGACTCGCGCAACAGGCTCGGCGAGCCCGTGGGCTACAAGCTTCACGCCCAGGGCCAGCCCACGCTGCTCGCCGATCCGGGCTCGTCCATAGCGCAGCGGGCCGCGTTCGCCACGAAGGACCTGTGGGTCACCCGTTTCGCGGAAGGCGAGCGCTACCCCAGCGGGGACTTCGTGAACCAGCACGTCGGGGGAGCGGGCCTGCCGGCCTACGTCGCCCAGGACCGGGACATCGACGGCCAGGACATCGTGGTGTGGCACACCTTCGGCCTGACGCACTTCCCGCGGACCGAAGACTGGCCCATCATGCCGGTGGACACCGTCGGCTTCAAGCTGCGCCCCGAAGGGTTCTTTGACCGCAGCCCCGTCCTCGATGTGCCCGCCGGTTCGCAGCCGGCGGGCGGCCACTGCCACGGCTAGGCTGACGCCGTGACAGCCCTTCGGGGATGGGGCAGCGCCGCAGGCCCCGTCCTCCGCCCCCGCCGCGTGGTCCACTCCCGCGTTGTCGCCGCTGCGACGGCCGCATCCTGCCTGGTGCACCTCTGGCTCGTCGCTTGCAGCCACCACGGGCTGTGGCTGAATTTGCTGATGCTGGCCATGGTGGGAGTCTGCGTGCCCTGCGCTGTCCACATCTGGCGCGATGGAAGGGCTGGTTCCCTGCGGCAGGTGATGGCATGCGGGCTGGCCATGGCGGTGCTGCACGCCGCCCTGCTCCTGGGTGGTGCTGTGGCCGGTAGCGGGGCGGCCGGCCACAGCCACGGGGCGGCTGCCCTGCCGGCAGCAGGGCCGGCCGGATCCGCGGCCGAAGGATTGCTGGCCATCGTCGCCCTGGAAATTACGACGGCGCTGCTCGCCGCCACGCTGCTGGCCCGGCTCCGGCGTTGGTGACCGAGCGTCCCGCCCGGTGATCGAACTGCCGCCGGTGATCGAGCTTGTCGAGATCGGGGGGGGCGGCAAGCTCAACCACCAGGGTTTCAACAGGCTCAACCACTGATGCGTCAGCGGACCGGGTTGCCCAGTTCGCGCAGCGGCGTTTTGTGGGTTTCGCGGGCCCACAGTGCGCCGGCGACTGCCAGCAGCGAGGACGCCGCCACGATCCAGGCAGCAGGACCCCAGTTGGCCTTGGTGGCACCCACAAGGGCGGTTCCCAGCAGCGGGGTGAAACCGGCGCACAGGATGCCGATCTGCAGCCCGATGGCCATCCCGGAGTAGCGCACCTTGACGTTGAACAGCTCGGAGAACCACGCCGGGTAGACGGAGTTGGATGCGGCGTACGTTCCCGCGGTGATCAGGGTACTTGCCAGGAAGATCATGGGGATGTTGCCGGTGGAGATGACCGAGAAGTACACGAAGATCATGATGCCCGAGCCGACCACGCCGCTGATGAAGACCTTGCGCCGGCCGAACTTATCCGACAGTGAGGCCATCAGGGGCTGGGTGGCGATGGCGATCACGTTGCCCAGGATGCTGACCCACAGCATGGTGGCAGCGTCCACGCCAACTGACACCGCGTAGGCCAGCCCGAAGGACTGCATAAAGGTGTTGGTGACGGTTTCGAAGGACATCAGGGCCACCTGGAAGAACTGCGCCGGGTGGGTCTTGAACATCTTGGCGAAGGGCAGCTTCACCAGCTCGCCGTGATCGTGCTTCTCCTCGAAGACCTCAGGTTCCTCCAGCGAACGGCGGACCATGTAGGCAACGAAGAGCACGAAGACGGAGAGCCAGAACGGGATGCGCCAGCCCCATGCAAGCCGGTCCGCTTCGTTCATGGCGGCCACCGGAAGGAAGGCCAGGGAGGCCAGCACGATGCCGAAGGAAATGCCGCTCATCGCGAAGCTGGCGAAGAAGCCGCGCCGGCCCGTGGGAGCTTCCTCCGTGGTCAGGGCCGAGGCCCCCGCGGTTTCAGCGCCCGCCGAGAGGCCCTGCATGAGGCGGAGCAGCACCAGCAGGGCGGGCGCCCAGTAGCCGGCCGTGTTGAAGTCAGGCAGTGCGCCGATCAGGAATGTCGCAGCACCCATCAGCACGAGGGTGAGCACCAGCGTTGCCTTGCGTCCGATTTTGTCGCCGAGGTGGCCAAAGAAGACTGCGCCGAAGGGGCGGGCCACATAGGCCACGCCGAAGGTGGCGAAGGAGGCGAGCAGCGCGACGGTGGCGTCACCCGAGGGGAAGAAGATCTTCGAAAAGATCAGCGATGCCGCCGTGGCGTAGATGAAGAAGTCGTAGTACTCCAGGGCGCCGCCGAGGAACGCGGCCAGCGCGGCCTTCTTGGCCCGCTTGAGCCTGCGCTGCGCCTCTGCGGTTTCGGCGGTTGCAAGATTGGTCATTCTGAGGGTCCTTCCACACTGAAAGACGGATGCTCCGATGCATGGGGGTGCGATCCAAATTGTGCGCATTCCGAACAGCTGTGCGGTATGCGATTATGGAATAGCGTACCGCAGTGTGAGGCGCCTCACAACGCCTCCCGAACTGAGTCTCCCAACTGAGAGGTGTCACCATGGAAAACCAAACGCCCGGATACCGCTTGTTCCTCATCGGCTCGGAAGCCTCGAGGGCAATGTCCCCCGGACTGTGGAGCCCGGTGTTCGAACAGCTCGGCAGCAGCTGGACGTATGAGGCGTGGGACGTGCCGGCCGGGCAGGACATGGCGGGTGTGCGCGCCGCCTTGCTGGGGGCCGACGTCGTGGCCGCCAACGTCACCATGCCCCATAAGCAATGGGCCGCCCGCACGGCTGACACCGTAACGGGGCAGGTCAGGCTCAGCGGAGCCTCCAACATGCTGGTCCGGCGAGGCCGGACGCTCACCGCGCACAACACGGACATCACCGCCGTCGCCGAACTCCTCGGCAACCGGCACCAGCGGCACGCCCTCATGCTGGGGGCGGGCGGAGCCGCACGGGCGGCGCTGATCGCGCTGAGGGGGCTGACGGGCAAGGTCACCGTAACCGACAGGGATCCGCAGGCGTCACAGCAGCTGTTGGACCTGGCCGCCAGCCTGGGCATGGACGCCAGCTCGGTGACCTGGGCAGAGGCCCAGGACCAGGCTCCCCAGGCATCGTTGATCGTGAACGCCACCCCCATCGGCAAGGGAAACGACGATGAACCGGCATGGGGGCGGGCGAAACTGTCCCCGGACGCGTTTGTCTATGACTTCGTCTACGCGGGGCACGTGACGGCCACCATCGCCAGCGCGAGGGCGCAGAGCGTGGAGTGCGCCGACGGCGGGGACCACTTGCGCGCCCAGGCAGCCGCCATGATTCCCATCCTTGGACTGGCGCCGGCGACCGGAACCCTTCTGGGCCAAACACTTACGCCCTCCAAGCGAAAAACTGACCTTCCGCGGACTCCGCCAAGCGCCTCCGCAGGGGCCATGCCTCCCTGACGCGGGCCGACGTCGTGGTTCATCCGGATATGATCGAAATAAGCCTGCGGCCGAGCGCCTGCGTGGCGCCGAAAGTGAGCTTCAGGGAGGGCAAGCGATTCCATGGCGGAGCATCCCGCGTACTACGTGAAGTCGGTGGAGAAGGCCTTTGACGTACTGCGCGCCTTCGCCCCGGACGAGCCCCGGCTGACCGTCTCCCTGGTCGCTGCGAAGTCCGACATGACCAGGGCCTCCGCCCGGCGGTTCCTGCTGACGCTGACGGACCTGGGCTACCTTCGCGCCGACGGCCCGTACTTCGAACTGACTCCACGGTCGTTGGACATCGGGCAGTCATTCCTGGCAAACCTGGCGCTCCCGAGGATCGCGGAGCGTCACCTCAAATCGCTGGCCGCGGAACTCAACGAAACAACGTCCCTGTGCATCCTCGACGCCACCGACGTGATCTACGTTGCCTGCGTCCCGTCACCCAGGCTCCTGAGTGTCTCCATCAGCGTGGGCACGAGGTTCCCCGCCTGGGCCACCTCCATGGGGCGCGTGCTGCTGGGTGCTTTGTCCGACGCCGAACTGAAAACGTACTTCGATTCCGTGCAGCTGCAGCGGTTCACCGAGCGGTCGATCGGAAGCCTCGAGCAGTTGCAGGCCGAAGTGGAACAGGCCCGCGCCAGGGGATGGTCCATGGTTTCGCAGGAACTGGAGGAAGGCCTCCGCGGCGTGGCCGTTCCGGTCTGGCGCGGCAACGACGTGGTTGCGGCAGTCAACGTTTCCCTCCAGACCCACAGGTTGCCCGCGGAGGCCATCGAAAAAACGGTGGTGCCGCTCCTGCAGGACGCCGCCCGGCGGATCGGCCACGACTACGGCGGCCGCGCCACCGAACCACTCAACACTGCCACCCGGGGATGAAATGATCACGCGAACTGACGTCGATGAAGCCGCTGCCAGGATTGCCGGGCTGGTGCGCCGCACCCCGGTGATAGCAGCGGACCAGGGGAGCTTTCCCGGGAACGTATGGCTGAAGTGCGAGTTCATGCAGCACACCGGGACGTTCAAGGCGCGAGGTGCGTTCAACCGGGTGCTTGCCTGCCGTGAACGCGGGGAGCTGAAGGAGGACGTCGGAATCGTGGTGGCCTCCGGCGGCAATGCCGGCCTCGCCAACGCCTATGCCGCTGCGCAGGCCGGAGTGCCGGCCGCCGTCTTCGTCCCGGAGAACGCCCCCGCCATGAAGGTGAAGAAGCTCAAGGAATCCGGGGCTTCCGTCATCCAGCGCGGCGCCGAATACGCCGTCGCCTACGACGCCGCCATCGCGTATGCAGCCGAAACCGGAGCCGTGTACTGCCACGCTTACGACCAGCCGGAGATTGCCGCGGGTGCCGGCACGGTCGGTTCGGAACTCCTGGAACAGCTGGGCGGCGTGGACACCGTGATGGTGGCTGTGGGCGGCGGGGGCCTGATGGCCGGGATCGCGGCCGCCGTCGAAGGCCTGGCCAATGTCGTGGGCGTGGAGCCCGTCACCGCCCCGACACTCCGTGCTGCCCTCGAGGCGGGAGCCCCGGTGGACGTGGCCGTCGCCGGGATCGCGGCGGATTCCCTGGGGGCGCGGCGGATCGGACAGATCGGCTTTGAAGTGGCGGTCAGGACAGGTGTGAAGAGCGTGCTGGTGTCCGACGACGAGATCGTCGCCGCGCGCTCGCTGCTGTGGGCCGAGTACCGGATGGTCGTGGAGCACGGTGCCGCGGCCGCGTATGCCGCGCTGACCTCGGGGGCGTACGTTCCGGCGGAGGGCGAACGCGTTGCCGTTATCCTGTGCGGCGCCAACACGGACCCCTCCACCGTCTGACTGTCCCTGCTCTCAGCGGCGGGCGCCTTCACTTGGCGGCGCGCCTTCAGATGGCGGCGCGCCTTCAGATGGCGGCGCGCCCGCCGGGGCGGGCCGAGATCCGCTTCGGCTCTTTACGGTCGCGGCGGGCATACACGCGCGACCGCTGGCTCGAAAGGGCGAGGATGAGCAGGATATCCAGCGTGAGGCCAGGGAGGTTGGTCTGCAGCGTGATCCCGGGACCGCCGCGGGCCACGTCAATGACCTGAAGGCCGATCGCGACAGTGCTCACGGCCATGGTCAGAGTCCTCGCCCAGTTACGGCCCAGGAAAACCAGCCAGGCGAGCAGCAATTCCGTGAGGGCGAAGAGGACCACCGCTGCCAGGCCAAAGTACAGAACGAGCTGGGCCTGCACCAACGTAAGCCCGGGATCGGCACCCGCGCCGGCACCGGGCTGAAGGAGCGGCTCCAGGTGCTCGTCGGGGAAGAGTGCGATGGACATGGCCAGAGCCGCTGCGGCCACTGCACGTCCGGCGACGAGGGCCGCGCCGATGATGGTGGGTGCGGGGCGCTTGTTCCGGCTGTCGCTCGGGAGGCGGGGAGCTGCGCCGCCGGGCGCCGGCGTTCCGCGGAGGTCGACGATGGGGAGGTCGCCGTCCGTCGCGATCTCATCGCCCCCGCCGTTCCGCGTGTGGTAACCGGTGGAGAAGTCCCGGACCACCCTGACGGCAGCGGACGGCTCGGCGTCGGAAATGGTCTTGACGATGTGGTCCCGCTCATCGTCCGTGTGCTCGTCGATCTTGTGGGTGATCTGGAGGGTGAACAGCGAGAAACCGACCCTGCGGTCGTACGTGCCGGCGGCCAGCCAGTCCACGGCCAGCCCGCCGGGCAGTAGCCACCCGGGAGGGCAATGCCAAAAACGGACGTGGTGGCGCTTGCCGGGACTTCCGTCCATTTCCTGCTGGTAGGCGAAATCCTGCTGCCGGCCGAACAGGAAAAGCGGGCTGACCGGGGCCTCGAGGTAGCTGCGGCGCAGGAGCGTGGAGGTGACGATTCTCCAGCTGGTGGCCAGGGTCACGTCGTCGGCGATGGTCCACCCCGCGCGGCGCATCGCCTGGTGCAGCCGCGCTTCGGTGCCGAGCAGGGCGACGTTCACGGGGTCGCCCAGCAGGCCGTCGCTGGTGCGGGCCCGCCCGATGAAGTAATCGGGCACGTAGATACGGGTCAGGATCGAATGGAGCCTTGGCAGGACGAGATAGGCGAGCATGGCCCAGAAGATGAAGGTGAACCAGATCTGGCCCCAGCCCCACTGGAAGCTGAGCTCAAGGAGAAGGTACGTCAACCAGACGGCGGCGACACCACCGACCAGGAAGAAGATCCGGTCCCATGCGGTATCCAGTGCTGTACGTGCAATACCGGTGACGGGAACCCTCACCGCAGGCCTGGCCATGACCAAGATAATACTGGAACCGGTGCGTGACACCGTGTGTGCAGTGATTCGAACTGATACTCAATGTGATCCCCCCTCAGAATCGTGTGGTCGGCCTGTGATTCTTTCCTTCTCACGGGTGCTGGGTTCGTGCCTGGATGGTTATGCCTCAAGGGTGGACCGGCAAAGTCAGGGACTCCGTTAGGTTGGCGCAATTTTGGCTCAAGTTCCGGGCTCTTCCCAGGCAGGCCTGAGGGAAGCACGACGGCGCTGCTCGCCGCGACGCTCGTGGCCCGGCTGCGATTGGTCGCCGGCTGATGTGGCTGGCTCAGGGGGCCAGCCGGCGGTACTCCGAACCGAAGTGCAGCAGCGGGTCAGCGGCCTCCGACGGTGAAGCGTCACTACCCATCGCCACGACCTCTCCGACAACGAGCAGGTGGGTGGCGGCCGCATGAACGGATACCGTTCGCAGCTCAAAGTAGGCGAGGGACCCGTCGATAATGGCGGCTCCGGTGGCGGGACCGCGGCGGTACGGAACCTGCGCGAGCATCCCGTGCAGCGGGATCCCGGGGCTGGCCAGCCAGTTTGCGGTGCCCTGGTGCTTGCCGGGCAGCAGGCTCAGCGCCCATGTGCCTGCCTCTGCGACCGCCTCGCCGATGCGCGATTCCGCATAGAGGCTGACCAGCAGGGTCGGCGGATCATAGGAAACCGAGAGAAATGCGCTGACCGTCGCGGCATAATCCCGGTTGCGCAGCACCGTGGAAACCACGGCCACCCCGGCGGCGATGTCGCTGCTGAGCCTGCGGTACAGATCGATGTCAGCGTCCGACGGCGGCCCCTCGCCAAGGCGGTGCGCGTCCAGTTTCCCGGGTGTCTCCATGAAGCCCATCGTGTCATGCGCAGTTCACGCGGCCCACTACGGCTGTGACGTACCTAACGCAATGGTGACGCTGCAGGTGTAAGCCAATGTCCCGCCGTCGTTAACCTTCCGTTCACCTTGGACCCCAACACTCGTTACCTGCGGCCCATAACTTCAATGAAGGTACAAAAAGTACGCAGCTCCCTGTCCGGACGTCTCCGGTTCGGATCGCATCAGAAAACCCTGGAAGGGGTACATCCAGTGAAGGCACTCCGCTTCGGCCGCCACGCGGCTATCGCTGTCATCGCCGTTGGCGCACTCGCGCTCACCGCGTGCGGTTCAGACAACGCCACGAACTCTCCCGCAGGCACGCAGTCCGCTGCCGGCACCAAGGTCACCGGAACCCTGACCGGCATCGGCTCCTCTGCGCAGGGCGCAGCCATGGACGTGTGGAAGACCAACTTCGCCACCGCAAACCAGGGCGCCACCGTGCAGTACTCCCCGGACGGCTCCGGCGCCGGCCGCAAGGCCATCATCGACGGCTCGGCACAGTTCGCCGGTTCCGACGCCTACCTGAAGGACGAGGAACTCGCGGCCTCCAAGGCTAAGTGCGGCCCCGAAGGCGCAATCGACATCCCGGTCTACATCTCCCCGATCGCCATCGCGTTCAACGTGCCGGATGTCATGGACCTGAAGCTGGACGCCACCACGGCCGCCAAGCTCTTCCGCGGCGAGATCGCCAAGTGGAACGACCCCGCCATTGCTGCCCTGAACCCGGATGCCAAGCTTCCGGACCTCAAGGTCACCCCGGTCAGCCGCTCTGATGACTCCGGCACCACGAAGAACTTCACCGAATACCTCTCTGCTGCAGCGCCTGACGTCTGGAAGGACAAGGCTGACGGCATCTGGCCTGCTTCGCTGAAGGGCGAGAACGCCAAGGGCACGTCCGGCGTCGTCAAGACCGTCACCGACACCCCGGGTGCCGTGACCTACGCCGATGACTCCGCCGTCGGCGGCAAGCTGGGCACCGCCCAGATCAAGGTCGGCTCCGAGTTCGTCAAGATCTCCCCCGAGGCCGCCTCCAAGGCTGTTGACGCCGGCAAGGCCGTCGAAGGCCGCGCCACGAACGACGCTGCCATCAAGCTGGACCGCACCACCACCGAATCCGGCGCCTACCCCGTCGTCCTGGTTTCCTACCACCTGGTCTGCACCACCTACCCCAAGCAGGAAACCGTTGACCTGGTCAAGGCATTCGAGAAGTACGTAGTCTCCGAAGAGGGCCAGAAGGCCGCTGCTGAGTCCGCCAAGTCGGCTCCGCTGTCCTCCACCCTGGCTGAGAAGGCTGCCAAGGCCATCGAGTCCATCAAGGTCAAGTCGTAAGGTTTGAACTGAACGCCGAAGTTCCCCGCCCAGCCGCAAGGCAGGGCGGGGAACTTAGGCGTGTCAAACGCAGTTTCACCAAGTTCCACACCTCCGCAACACCAACACCGAAGGGCCAGGTATGACCACCACCTCCCTGACAAGTTCCCGAGGCGCAGGCCGCGCCGGGGATAAAGTCTTCTCCGGAGCAACCCTGGCAGCAGGGTGCCTGATCCTTGCCGTGCTGTTCGGCGTTGCGCTCTTCCTGGTCATCCAGGCAATTCCTGCTTTAACGGCCCCGGCCGCAGACATCCAGGGCGGCAAGGGCTTCTTCGCCTACATCTGGCCGATCGTCGTGGGCACGCTGATCGCCGCCGTCATCGCGCTGGTCATCGCCACCCCGATCGCCATCGGCGTCGCCCTCTTCATCTCGCACTATGCGCCGCGCAGGCTGGCATCCGGCCTCGGCTACGTGGTCGATCTGCTGGCCGCCATCCCGTCCGTCATCTACGGCGCCTGGGGCGCCGCCTTCCTGGCCAAGGAAATCGCACCGGCCTACGACTGGCTCGCGGCCAACATGGGCTGGCTGCCCATCTTCCACGGTCCTGCATCGGCCACGGGCAAGACCATCCTGACCGCCGGCATCGTGCTGTCCGTCATGGTGCTCCCGATCATCACGTCGCTGTCCCGCGAGATCTTCCTCCAGACCCCCAAGCTGCACGAGGAAGCCGCCCTGGCCCTCGGTGCCACCCGCTGGGAAATGATCAAGATGGCCGTGCTGCCCTTCGCCCGCCCGGGCATCATCAGCGCCGTCATGCTGGGCCTCGGCCGGGCGCTCGGCGAAACCATGGCCGTTGCGCTGGTCCTGTCCTCGGGCGCCCTCACCGCCAGCCTGATCCAGTCGGGCAACCAGACCATCGCCGCCGAGATCGCCCTGAACTTCCCTGAGGCGAGCGGCCTGAAGGTGAGCACGCTGATCGCCGCCGGCCTGGTCCTGTTCGTGATCACCCTGGCCGTCAACATGGTTGCACGCTGGATCATCAGCCGGCACAAAGAATTCTCGGGAGCCAACTAAATGACCTCCACCCTGACCCCGGCCCGCAAAAGGTCGGCACTGACCAAGGGCCAGCTGCCCAAGTTTGCCCCGTACGTGGTCCTCGCCGTGGCGCTGGTTCTCGGCGCAGCCATCCTCGCGCTGATCGGCTTCAACGCCTTCGGCTGGGGAATCGTCTCCGCCATCCTCTTCGCCGCCGGACTGGTGGGCTGGAGCGCCGCCGTCGAAGGTTCACGCAAGGCCAAGGACAAGCTGGCCACCTGCCTGGTGGTGGGATCCTTCCTCGTCGCGCTCCTGCCGCTCATCTCCGTAATCTGGACCGTCCTGGTCAACGGCATCCCGGGCATCATCACGCCAGGATTCCTGGGGACGTCCATGAACGGCGTCACCGGCGTCTATGACAACAGGGCCGCCGAAGGAAGCGGACCCGTCCTGGGCGGCATCTACCACGCGCTCCTCGGCACGGTCCAGATCACCCTGCTGGCCACGGTCATCTCCGTGCCGGTGGGCCTGCTGACTGCGATCTACCTCGTCGAATACGGCAACGACCGCCCGCTGGCCCGTGCCATCACGTTCTTCGTGGACGTCATGACCGGCATCCCGTCCATCGTTGCCGGCCTTTTTGCCGCCGCCTTCTTCTTCGCGGTGGTGGGGCCCGGCACCAAGACCGGCGCCGTCGCCGCCGTCGCGCTTTCCGTGCTGATGATCCCGGTGGTGGTCCGCTCCAGCGAGGAAATGCTCAAGATCGTCCCCAACGAACTCCGCGAGGCGGCCTACGCCCTGGGCGTCCGCAAGTGGCGCACCATCCTCAAGGTGGTCATTCCGACGGCGATCTCCGGCATAGCGTCCGGTGTCACCCTGGCGATCGCCCGCGTGATCGGCGAGACCGCACCCATCCTGGTGACCGCCGGATTCGCCACGAGCATCAACAACAACGTGTTCGGCGGCTGGATGGCCTCCCTGCCCACGTTCATTTACACGCAGATTTTGAACCCGACCTCGCCGTCCAACCCGGACCCGTCCTCGCAGCGGGCCTGGGGCGCCGCCCTGGTCCTCATCATCCTGGTGATGCTCCTGAACCTCGGGGCCCGCCTGATTGCCAGGATTTTCGCCCCGAAGACCGGGCGCTAGGCAGGTCGCCGGCCGTTCCGGAACGGACAGCCGGGATCTAGACTTCAATCCATACCAGCAAGTTAAAGGAACATCATGTCCAAGCGCATCGACGTCAAAGACCTGAACGTCTACTACGGCAACTTCCTGGCCGTCGAAGACGTCAGCATCAACATCGAAGCCAAATCCGTCACGGCGTTCATCGGCCCCTCCGGCTGCGGCAAGTCCACCTTCCTGCGGACGCTCAACCGCATGCATGAGGTCCTCCCGGGCGCCCGCGTCGAGGGTGAAGTGCTTCTCGACGGCGACAACCTGTACGGCCCCGGCGTGGACCCCGTCACGGTCCGATCCCAAATCGGCATGGTCTTCCAGCGGCCCAACCCGTTCCCCACCATGTCCATCCGGGACAACGTGCTGGCCGGCGTGAAGCTGAACAACCAGAAGATGTCCAAGGGCGAGGCCGATGCCCTCGTGGAACGCTCGCTCCAGGGCGCCAACCTCTGGAACGAGGTCAAGGACAGGCTGGAAAAGCCCGGCTCCGGCCTCTCCGGCGGCCAGCAGCAGCGGCTCTGCATCGCCCGCGCCATCGCTGTGGAGCCGCAGGTGATCCTCATGGACGAGCCGTGTTCGGCCCTGGACCCGATCTCCACCCTGGCCGTTGAGGACCTCATCAACGAGCTCAAGGACCAGTACACCGTGGTGATCGTGACCCACAACATGCAGCAGGCAGCCCGCGTTTCGGACAAGACGGCGTTCTTCAACATCGCCGGAACCGGCAAGCCGGGCAAGCTCATCGAGTTTGCCGAGACCAGCACCATCTTCAACAACCCGAGCCAGAAGGCCACGGAGGACTACGTCTCCGGCCGCTTCGGGTAAATCGCCCCAGCCTCGTCGATTGCTCCGCAACGGCCCTTCTGAACGCTCAGAAGGGCCGTTTTGCAGCATTCGATGGGTGTTAGGCCCCGATGAGCGGGGAGAGCGCGAGTTCAAGGACGAAGGCAGCCGCTGCGGTGGTGACCGGCGTCAGGACCCAGAGCCACAGGATCCGGATCACCAGCTTCCGGTGGATTGTGGCGAAATGCTGGTTTTCCCCGGCGCCGAGCACGGACGACGTGACGGTGTGCGTGGTGGAGAGTGGCCAGTGGAGGCCGATCGCGCCGAGGAACAGCAGGATGGCGCTGAAGCCCTGCGCCACCACGCCGCGGAGCGGATCAATCCGGATGAGCCGGTAGCCCACTGTGTGCGAGATGCGCCATCCGCCGAACAGTGTGCCCACGGTGATCATGACCGCCGACAGCATGGCCACCCAGAGCGGGATCGAGCCGCCGCCGCTGTACCCCGCCGCCAAGAGGGCCAGGAGAAGCACGGCGCTAATGCGCTGCCCGTCCTGGAGCCCGTGGCCAAAGGCAACCGCCCCCGCGGCGACCGACTGTGCGGTCCTGAAACGCTTGTTAATGACGCTCGGCTGCGCATAGCGGGCAGCCCAGGTGACCGGGAAGACCAGCAGGTACGCGCCGATGAAGGCGATGACCGGCGAGAGGGCCAGCGGCAGTACCACCTGGAACAGCAGCGACTCGTCCACGCCGCCCACGGAGTTGCCACCCACCACCACACTCGCGGTGCCGGCGCCCGCCAGGCCGCCCACGAGGGCATGCGTGGAGGACGACGGGATGCCGCGCCACCAGAGCAACAGGCCCCAGGTGCAGGCGCTGGCCAGGCCGGCCGCCAGGATGGTCAGGCCGCTGTCGCCGCGGGGGAGGGTGACCCAGGTCTGGCTGATGGCCACGGCCAGGCCGGCGCTGAGCAGGGCGCCGACGAAGTTGAAGGTGGCAGCCAGCAGGACGGCCACCGTAGGCGTCAGCGCCCGGGTGCGGACTGCCAGGGCCACCGACGTCGACACGTCCCTAAAGCCGTTGATGAACGCAAACGCCGCGGCCAGGACCACCACCATGGCGAAGATGAACAGCGTCACGTCAGGATTCCTTGACGATGATGCTGCCTACCTGGGTGGCGATGCGCCGCATGTCCTTGGTGACGTCCACCAGCTGGTTGGCGATGTCCCTGTTCCGGGCGTACTGCGTGGACTTCATGTCCTTGAGCATGTCCGCCACCCAGATCCGGTGCGTCCGCTCGGCACGCTTGGCCAGGCGGAGGACCTCGATCCAGTAGTCCTCAAGGTCGTCGAGGTTGTTCAGCCGCCGCATGGCATCAGCGGTGAGTTCGGCCTGGCGGCTGATGATCTCAAGCTGGTCGGCCGCCCGTTTCGGAAGCCGGTCCAGCTTGTAGAGCGCCACGAGCTCGGCCGCGGCGTCCAGCTTCTCGATTGCTTCGTTGAGGCACAGGGACAGGCCGTACATGTCCTCGCGGGGCAGCGGGTTCACGAAGCTGGTGCGCATGTGGGTCAGCAGGGCGAAGTGCAGCTCAGCGGATTTGGCCTCGTGGTTGTGCATGTCCTCGACAAGCCGGTGATGCTCAGTGGCCGGTGCTCCCAGGATCTCCGCCATGGTGGCGCTGGCCAGGACGATCTGCCTTGCCAGCTGTGAGAGAAGGTTCAGCCCTGCGGGCTCCTGCGGAAAAAGGCGCAGCTTCATTAGTACTGGTCTCCGGAGGATCGTCAGGGCTGGGCACCGCGGATTGTGTGACTTGGCGTCGCGCCCCGCAGCTAGTCAGTACTTTACCGGCAGCGGCAACCGGGCATGAAAATGGTGCCGAACCGGATACGCCTCTCGGCGGTAGGCCGCTCTAGGCGGCTAAATTTTGAAGCCCGGGGGTTTCGCGGCTCGGCACCAGTTTCAGTGTTCTACTTTGGCCCTTCCAAGTCAACATTGACAGATCGGGCCCAATGGGTCAGTCGAGCTCGCCCAGCCGCCAGGCGTTGGCGGCGTGTTCGAGGTCTTCGGCGGTTTTCACCAGGAGGTGCGAGTTGCGCGTCAGCTTGCGGGCGTGGACCTCGTTGCTGTGATCGGCACCGTCCGCGAGGGTAGCCTGTCCCAGCGCAACCACGCGGCAAAACGCGGCCGAACGCTCCAGCGCGACGTCGAAGTCGCCGTCGAACGCTCCGGACAGAATGGCGTCAGCCATGGTCTTCATTTCGTCGGCGCCCGGCGGTTCGGCCGCTCCGGCAACCACGTTGGACACCTGTGCCGTGTCCTTGCCCGCCTTGAAGTAGACGGAGATGCGCTCCGGGTCCTGGACGGTGGCTGCGCGGAGTGCGTACAGCCGCCACAGTGCACCGGGAAGTGAGCGCGCGGGGCTCTCGGCCCACATTTCGGCGATGGCCTCGAGGCCCTGTTCGTCGGCGAGCTTCACTAGGCGTTTGGTGATGACGGGATCGTCGCTGTCCCGCCCGTGGCGCACCAGTGCCTGGGCGGCGAGGTGTGCCGCTTCGGACACGCGTGCCGGATCCGCACCCCCTGCGAATGGCTCGAAATCTATGGGCGCAAAAGGCTTTGGTTTGTGGTGCCGCTCCGCCCCGCCCGGGCCGCTGGTTCCTGCTTTCTCGCTCATGCTCCCACGCTACTCCTGGTCCGTGCGGGAATCGAGCGCGCTTTCGGGGCCTTTGCTCCCCGGCGCCGCGCGGTTTCCGCCGTCGCCGGGCCGTGAAATGGGCGGGACGACGGCGGCGGAAGGCCCCGTGCGAAAAGTCACCCCCGGACTGGGGTACAGTATTAACGTCCAGAAATGGACTGGAACTGACACCCGCTGTGCAGGCCGTTGAGGCAGGCATTTCGACGGTCAGTTTGGGCCTTTAGCTCAGTTGGTAGAGCATCGGACTTTTAATCCGTGGGTCGTGGGTTCGATCCCCACAGGGCCCACTCTTTTAGCGAAGAGTGGAAAGTCCCCGGTTCCTGGCAACAGGAACCGGGGACTTTTTTGCGTGCCTGCCCTGCGGGGGCGGGCGGCATTCGTGTTGCGGCGCGGCGTCGCGCACAATAGCCCCATGACTAAAAGCAACGCGCGGCTGCCGCGGCTTGAGGACGTGGCGGAGCGCGCCGGAGTCTCGCACCAGACCGTGTCCAGGGTGATCAACAACCACCCCAATGTCAGCAAGGCCACGCGCGAGAGGGTCGAGGCGGCCATCGCCGAGCTGGGTTATCGGCGCAACACCGCGGCGCGGAGCCTGGTCACCCGGCGCTCCCAGACCATCGGCGTCCTGGCCAGCGAGCTCTCCCAGTACGGTCCCGCGAACACCCTGCTCGGCGTTGAACAGGCGGCCCGGAACGCCGGCTATTTTGTCAGTATCGCGGCGCTGAAGTCCGTCAGCCGTGAGGCGATTTTCGATGCCGTCAGGCACTTCATGGACCAGTCCGTCGACGGCATCGTGGTGAGCGTGCCCCATTCCGAAACCCTGCTCGCCCTTGCGGAACTGAAGCTCGGCGTACCGGTGGTGGCGGTGGGGTCGCTGGGAAATGACGCGGTGAGCGGCGCGATGGTGGACCAGGCGCGCGGGGCCGAACTCGCCGTCGGGCACCTGATTGAACTGGGCCACCGGCGGATCGGGCACGTCGCCGGACCGCAGGACTGGATCGACGGCGTGGCGAGGGCCGAGGCGTGGAGCGCCGCACTGCGTTCCGCCGGCCTTGAGGACGATCTCCTGATGACCGGTGACTGGAGCGCCGGCAGCGGTTACGAGATTGGCAGGAAGCTGGCTGCCGACCGCTCGGCCACGGCCATTTTCGTGGGCAACGACCAGATGGCCCTGGGCCTGCTGCGCGCGTTCCATGAGGCCGGCGTCCGCGTGCCCGACGACGTCTCCGTCGTCGGGTTCGATGACCAGCCGGAATCGGGCTACTTCACGCCGCCGCTCACCACCGTCCGCCAGGACTTCGAGGAACTCGGCCGGCGCTGCCTGGACATCATGCTGGCCGCCATCGAGGACGGCGACAGCGTAAGCAGCACCGTGGTGGCGCCCGAACTGGTGGTGCGGCAAAGCACCTCCGCCCCTGCCTGAGACCCTAGATTTCCCGCAGCCTGATCCGGCCCTAGCTGGTAAGCTAATTGTTAGCGCTAACTTAGGGGGAGGAATGTCAGTAGGATCAGAGATCAGGCGGCCTCCCGTGATGGAGGACGTGGCCAGGCTGGCCGGCGTTTCACACCAGACTGTCTCGCGGGTCCTCAATGCGCATCCGAACGTTAGCGCCCAGACCCGCGAACGCGTCGAACAGGCCATCCGCGAACTGGGCTACCGCCGGAACACTGCAGCGCGCAGCCTGGTTACCCGGCGCTCCCAAACGATAGGCGTCCTGGGAAGCGACATGTCCCACTACGGACCGGCCAATACGCTGCTCGGAGTGCAGCAGGCAGCCCGTGACAAGGGCTATTTCGTCAGCATGGCCAGCCTCAATGAAGTCACGCCCGTCGCGATCCAGGACGCCCTCGAATACTTCATGATGCAGTCAGTGGACGGCATCGTCGTGATCGTGCCGCACGAGGCCATGTTCGAGTCTCTCAGCACCATCAGCATGGCCGTCCCGCTGGTCGCGGTGGGCTTCGGCGTCGACGAGCGGCTGAGTGTCGCCGCGGTGAACCAGCGGATGGGCGCCAGCCTTGCCGTGCAGCACCTGGTGGATCTTGGCCATACAGCCATCGCCCATGTTTCCGGGCCGCCGGACTGGATTGACGCTGCTGCCCGCATTGACGGCTGGCGCCGTACTCTCGCCCAGGCGGAACTGGACGACTCCGTGCTGATCCGGGGCAACTGGAGCGCCGAAAGCGGTTACCGGGCCGGGCTGGAACTTGCGGCCGCAGGAAAGGTCACCGCGCTCTTCGCGGCCAACGACCAGATGGCGCTCGGAGCCCTGCGCGCCTTTAGCGAAGCCGGGCTGCGCGTCCCGCAGGACATCAGCCTTGTTGGCTACGATGACCAGCCCGAAGCCGCGTATCTGGTGCCGCCCCTGACCACTGTCAACCAGGGTTTCAAGGAGCTTGGAGCCCGCTGCATGCAAATGCTCCTTTTCGACATGGCCAACGGCCATTCAGGTGCATCGTCGGTGGTCAACCCCAGGCTTGTGGTTCGCTCCACCACCGCGCCCCCACACACCGCACGCTGAGCCCGCGGAGGGGGCCGCGACAGACGCGAGCGAACGGCTCTGAGAGGGCACACGCAGGGCCCGGCAGCTGGGAAGCTTGCCGGGCCCTGCGGGGTGATGCTGACCGCAACCGTGCCGTGCGGCTATGTGCTCTGGAAGAAAGTGGCCGCGTCCCTGTCGTCCTTACCGGCTTTGGCTACGGTGAGGACGCCCTGCCGGAGCAGCAGATAGGAGCCGGGGACATCGACTGACTCGAAGGAGACTCCTGCCGGATCCGAAAGTCCGCCCCGCTGGATGAATGCCGACGACGATCCGTCGGTGGACGCGATTGCCACGGTTGAGCCCTGGACCCGAAGGTACCTTCCCTTGGTCAGGACCGGTTCGATGACCACAGAGTTCTTCTTCGCATAGCCGGGGGCGATGCGGAACTGGGACGCTCCCAGCGACGGCGCTGACGAGGCCGTGACGATTGTCCCGTCGTGAACGAGATAGGAGCCTGGGGCGGCGGCTGACTCCAATCGCACGGGGAGCTCACCGTCCCCGACGGGAACGCCAAAATCGGGTGTTCCATCTGCATTCCAGTGCAGCCGCTGAACGCGGGCATGCCTGTTGGGGTCAAAGAGCGGGTTGCCGATCGGGTCGCGGTAGGACCTGGCGTGGTACACGAGGACGTCATTGCCCGCTTCGTCCACTGTGAAGGAGTTATGCCCCGGCCCGTACTGCTTTGACCCCTCCGAGGTGCTGAATACCGGCGTCGGGGTCTTCGTCCAGGACGCCGCATTGAGCAGATCCGCGTTTTCGTCCGCGGTCAGGAGGCCCATGCAGTAGTTGGCGTCTGTCGCACTGGCGGAGAAGGTCACGAAGATCCGGCCGTTCCGCTTGATCACGGCGGGCCCTTCGTTGACTTTGTACCCCTTGGTTTCCCAGCTCAGCGTGGGCACAGCGATGCGGACCGGAGCGCTGGACAGGGTGGAGGGAGAGGCCATGGAGGCGATGAACAGGCTCGAATTCACGCCGGTATCGCTCTGGGCCCAGAGCAGGTACCGCGTGCCGGCGTGCTCGAAGGTGGTGGCGTCCAGGGAGAAAGTGTCGGCGTGCGTGTACACACGGACTGGTGGTTCCCACACCGCCGTCGTCGGGTCTGCGGCGGCCGTGGATATCACGTAGATCCGCACCCGGAAAACATCGCTGCTGTCCCCGGCGGCGAAGTAGATGTGCCACTTCCCGTCAAAGTGGTGCAGCTCCGGTGCCCAGATGTAGCCGCCCATCGTCCCGGTGGCAGGCCGCGTCCACACCACAGCCTCCGGGGAGCTGCCCAGTCCGGAGATGGTGGATGAGGAGCGGAGGATGATCCGGTCGTATTCAGGCACGGAGCCGGTGAAGTAGTACCGGCCGTCGGTGTGCTTCATGAGCCAGGGGTCAGCCCGCTGCGGAACGACAGGA
This sequence comes from Arthrobacter sp. Soil736, assembly GCF_001428005.1. Taxonomy (GTDB): domain Bacteria; phylum Actinomycetota; class Actinomycetes; order Actinomycetales; family Micrococcaceae; genus Arthrobacter. The sequence goes on along the minus strand of NZ_LMSB01000034.1, from coordinate 451,229 downwards.
TTAATGACCGGTGTCGCGGGGACGGGAGCGGCGGTGGCCGCCGGGGCCGCAACCAGGGTTCCGGCACCGGCGCCGGCCAGTATCACGGTGGCTGCTGCGGCGGTTCCGGTGCCGAGGAACGAGCGGCGCGAAAACTGCCGGTTGAGGGGAACATTCATGCTAGAAGCGTCCTTCCTGGATTCCCTTCCCCGCGTGGGCGCGGGCGTGCCGCATGGCAGACCGCGCGGCCGCGGAGAAGGGGTCGTTGGTGAAGCGCCGGCCCGGGGGCTTGCGGCACACGGCGTGCAGGCTCCCTGGCTGGGCTTCGCGATTTGTGAACGGTTTGGAGCTGATGAATCGGTTGGAAAGGTTTGGGAGTGTGGAGCTTGCGGCGCCGGGCCGCTTAGGCCGTCCTCCTGGCGAAGAGCCGTTGCAGCAGGATGAAGACGAGGAGCAGCCCGCCGATGACGATCTTGGTCCACCAGGAACTTAGCGTTCCGTCGTAGGCGATGAAGGTCTGGACAATTCCCAGCACGAGGACTCCCACGACGGATCCAAGGACGTAGCCCGTTCCGCCCGTCAGCAGGGTGCCGCCGATGACGACGGCGGCGATGGCATCAAGTTCCATTCCCTGCGCTGCGAGGCTGTAGCCGGAGAGGCTGTAGAAGGAGAACAGCACTCCGGCGACGGCGGAGCAGAGGCCGCTGAGTGCGTAGACCAGGACTTTTGTCCTCGTTACCGGCAGCCCCATGAGCATTGCCGAGTGCTCATTGCCTCCGATGGCGTAGACGGTCCGGCCAAAGCGGGTGTGGTGGAGGATGAAGAAAGCTGCGGCGACGATGGCGAGCGCCAGGAGCACGCCGGGCGAGACGAAGAGGTCCCCGGAAAGCGGGATCTGGGCCTGGGCCACGCTGGTGAAGAATCCCTCGGTGACGGGGATCGAGTCGAGGCTGATGACGTAGCAGAGGCCGCGGGCGAGGAACATGCCGGCGAGGGTGACGATGAAGGGCTGGATGTCAAAGTACTGGATGATCAGTCCCATGAGGAGGCCCAGCCCGCCGCCGATGACCAGGACAAGGAAGATGACGGTGGCCGGATTCCAGCCCTGCTGGAGAAGCGTGGCGCTGACCATCATCGACAGTGCGACGACGGCTCCGACTGACAGGTCGATGCCCCCTGTCAGAATCACAAACGTCATGCCGACGGCGAGCACGATCAGGAAGGTGTTGTCGATGAAGAGGTTCAGGAACACCTGGCCGGAGAGGAAGCTCGGGTACATGCCCGCACCCACGGCGAACATGGCGATGAAGAGTCCCAGGGTCGCAAGGGTCGGCGCGTAGCGGGCACCCCCGCGCATGCGGTTGCGGAGGGGCGTCGGTTCCTTGACGGTCAGTGGCGTAAGGGTGGACAGGGAAGACATCAGATTGCGACCTTTTCCTTGGTGCCGGGCTTGGGAGCGGCTTTGAGGCTCCTCAGCAGGTTCCGTGCCTTGGGTGCCTGCAGGAGACATACGGTAATGACGACGAGGGCTTTGAACACCAGTGTCACTTCCGGCGGGATTCCGAGCGTATAGACGGTGGTGGTCAGGGTCTGGATGATGAAGGCCCCGATCACGGTCCCTGCCAGGGTGTACCGCCCGCCCGCGAGTGAAGTGCCGCCGATGACGACGGCAAGGATCGCGTCCATTTCAATGTAGAGGCCGGCATTGTTGGCGTCGGCTGCGGTGACATTGGAACTGATCATCAGGCCGGCGATTGCGGCGCACACCGCGCTGAAGACGTAAACGATCCAGATGATGTTCCGCGAGCGGAGCCCGGCCAGGCGGCTGGCCACCGGGTTGATGCCCACGGCTTCGACGAGGGTTCCCAGCGCCGTGCGCCGGGTGAGGACGGCCGCCAGGACGAAGACCGCCGCGGTGATCAGGATGGAGATGGGAAGGGTGAACAGGTACCCGGCACCGATGGACTTGTAGTGGTCATTCGATACGGAGACGATCTGACCGCCCGTGATGAGCTGGGCGATGCCCCTTCCGGCGGTCATCAGCACCAGGGTCGCGATGATGGGCTGCACGCCGACCGTCGAGACCAGGAACCCGTTCCACAAGCCCAGGAAAAGGCCCGCCATCACCGCGATGAGAACGGCCATGGCTGCTGTTACCGGCGAGGCGGGTTCCGGGGAAGCGGCGATGTAGGCGCACGATGCCGCACCGGCGATTGCTACGACCGCGCCGACCGAGAGGTCAATGCCCCGGGTGGCGATGACCAGGGTCATTCCCAGGGCAATGAGGATGGTGGGGGCGCCGTTGCGCATGATGTCGATGATGCTGCCGTAGAGGTGCCCGTCCTGCATCCTCAGGCTCAGGAAGTCCGGCCGGAAAATCTGGTTCAGCAGCAGCAGCGCTGCCAGCGCGATCACCGGCCACGCAAGGCGGTTCTTCATAAGGGATTTCACTGCGTACCTCCGGCGATGACCGTCATGACGTCTTCCACTGAGACGTCGTCATTCTTGATTTCGGCGACCATTTCCCTGTCCTTGATGACGGCGACGCGGTCGCTCAGGCGCAGGACCTCTTCGAGCTCCGAGGAAATGAAGAGGATGGACATCCCTTCGGTCGCGAGTTTGTTGACGAGCTTTTGGATCTGGGTCTTGGCCCCGATGTCGATTCCCCTGGTTGGCTCATCGAGGATCAGAAGTTCGGGGGAAGTGATCAGCCAGCGGGCGAGCAGAACCTTCTGCTGGTTCCCGCCGCTGAGGTTGCGGATCAGGGCGTCCGGGTTTGCCGGGCGGATATCGAGGGTGGCGATGTATTCGGCGACCAGCTCGTCCTGGACGCGGCGCGGGATGCGGCGCGCCCAGCCTTTGCTGGCCTGCATGGCCAGCATGAGATTGTCGCGGACGGACAGGTCTCCGATGAGGCCTTCCTCCTTGCGGTCCTCGGAGCAGAAGCCGATGCGCTTATCGATGGCGGTCCGCGGGGAGCGGATCCTTTGGCTGACGCCCTTGACCCTTATGGAGCCTTCGTCGGCCTTGTCGGCGCCGAAAAGGAGCCTGGCGATCTCGGTTCGGCCTGCTCCCAGCAGGCCTGCGAGGCCAACGACCTCCCCGGGGTAGATGGAGAGGTCCACATTCGAAACCGATCCCTTCCTCCCGAGCCCGCGGGCCTCGACGAACGGCGTCACCTCGGAGTCAGTCCTGGCGCGTGTCCGGGCGGGGGCCTGGTCCAGCTCGGCGAGTGCCTCCATTTCCTTGCCGATCATCTTGGAAATGAGGCCCATGCGGGAGAGGTCGCGGGTCAGGTATTCGCCCACCAGCTTTCCGTTGCGGAGCACCGTCATGCGGTCGGAGATCTCATAGACTTGCTCAAGGAAGTGGGAGACGAACAGGATGGCTACTCCGCGGTCGCGGAGGTCCCGGATGACGCGGAAGAGCTGGTTGACTTCGTCGGCATCCAGGCTCGACGTCGGTTCATCCAGGATGAGGACCTTGGCGTTGATCTCCACCGACCTGGCAATGGCGATGAGTTGCTGGACCGCGATGGAATGCGAGGACAGAAGGGATCCGGGGTCAACATGGTTCAGGTGCAGCTCTGCAAGGACCTCCCGGGTCCGGGACCGTACGCCCTTCCAGTCAATGGAGCCGCGGCGGCGCGGCTCCCGTCCCAGCATCACGTTTTCCTCAACGGTCAGGTTGGGGCAGAGGTTGACCTCCTGGTAGACAGTGCTGATGCCGGCTGCCTGTGAGGCGGCCGGCGTCGGGAACTGCTTGTGCTCGCCGAGTACGGTTATCGTGCCTGAATCAATGGTGTACACGCCTGTCAGGGCCTTGATCAGGGTGGACTTGCCAGCACCGTTCTCTCCCATGAGGGCATGAACTTCACCCTGGAAGAGGCGGAAGTTGACTCCGTCGAGCGCCTTAACTCCTGGAAATCCAATAGCTATGTCGGTCATCTCGACGACCGGAACGATTTCGTTCATCCTCGTATCTTTTCTGTGCTTTGGTTGCCGCGCGGCGGCGGTGATCCGCCGCCGCGCGGGCGTTCAGGGGAGCCGGGACTCAGTAGGGGCGGCTGGCAAGTACCTGCTTTGCCTGCTCCTGGGTGAACGTGGTTTCCTCGGTGACGACCCGTTCCGGGACGGTCTCGCCGGCGATAACCTTCTTGGCAAGGTCCATGAGCTGGTCGCCGAGCATCGGGCTGCATTCGACGATGTAGTTGATCTTGCCGTTGCTCAGCGCGGTCATGCCGTCCTTCACCGCGTCAATGGTGACGATCTTGATGTCCTTGCCGGGAACTTTGCCGGCCGCTTCGATGGCCTCGATGGCACCCAGGCCCTCGTCGTCATTGTGGGCGAAGACAACGTCGATGTCCGGGTTGTTCTTGAGGAAGGCCTCCATGACCTGCTTTCCGCCGCTGCGGGTGAAGTCCCCGCTCTGCGAGGCGATGATCTTCAGCTTCGGATTGGCCTTGATGGCCTCCTCGAACCCTTCCTTCCGGTCGTTCGCCGGCGCGGATCCCGTGGTGCCCTGAATCTCGACGATGTTAACGGTGTCGGAGGCCGCCTTTGAATCCTCCACGAGCCAGGCTCCCGCCTTCTTGCCCTCCTCGACGAAGTCGGAACCGAGGAACGTCTTGTACAGGGTCTTGTCCGAGGAATCGACCGCCCGGTCGGTGAGGATGACGGGAATCTTCGCCGTCTTGGCTTCCTTCAACACCGTGTCCCAGCCGGACTCCACCACGGGGGAGAACGCAATGACGTCGACTTTCTGCTGGATGTAGGAACGGATCGCCTTGATCTGGTTCTCTTGCTTTTGCTGGGCATCTGAGAACTTCAGATCGACCCCGGCCTTCTTGGCGGACTCCTGTACGGACTTGGTGTTGGCGGTGCGCCACCCGCTTTCGGCGCCGACCTGGGCAAAGCCCATGGTGATCTTGTCAGTGCCCGCGTTGCCGGCAGCACTGCCGGTTCCGCCGCAGGCTGTCAGGGTGAGCATCGACGCGGCGGCAACCGCAATTAGGGATTTCTTAAACACAACATCCTCCCGGAAGCGTAGTTACATGCAGGCGGGAGAACCTCGAACACCGCCATTGCTGCAAGTGAGCTGATGAGCTCTGCGACTCATTGTGAACGCTAACAAAGAGGGCCGTCAAGTAGTGCGGGTCACAAATCGGTGACGTGTCTGACTGCCTGGCTGGCCGCGCCGCCGACGAGGGGTCCAGGAGGAAATCGCGGGAGGGCGCCCCGGGGCCTCTCATCCGGCCGTCGCTCTTGTCAAGCCTCTTTACAACACTGCAAAGATGTCCAATACTTTTCCCGACGCGCACTTTGTTAGCGTTAACAGCTTTTGTCACCCATTCACCGGCGGCCACGCCCAAGGACGGTATTGCACCCTGCGAAACTGTCGGCGGCCGCCCTGCCTGAGCTGCGCCGGCGAGCCGGCGGACCGTTCAATGGAGAAAGGCCATCTCTTCCATGCCATCAAAATCCCCAAGTCCCGCAAAGCGGGCCTGCACCATGGCGCTTGCCGGATCACTGGCAGCAGCGATGCTGTCACTGGCCCCGGCACTGGGCGCCAATGCAGAGCCGGCAACAAACCGAACCATCAACATTAATACTGCTGAGACCGGCCCTTCGATCGATCCCACCATGTACGGGGCCTTCTACGAGGACATTAACCAGGGCGCCGACGGCGGCATTTACGCCGAGCTCGTCCAGAACCGGTCGTTTGAATTCAACTCGGGGGACAACCGCACCTACACGCCCATGACCGCCTGGGAAACTCTGAGGCGGGGCAGCGACGGAACAGTCGCCGTCGTCAATGACAGCAATCGCCTGAATGAGAACAACCGGAACTACCTGCAGATCGACGCCGCCACCGCCGGCGCAGGCGGCGCCGCCGGTGTCGGCGTCCGCAACAGCGGCTGGAACGCCGGGCAGAAGCTCGAGGCACACAAGAAATACAATTACTCGGTCTGGGCACGCACTTCCAACTCTGCCGGTACAAACCTTGCCGTAACGCTGGAGACGCCGGAAGGCACCCGCCTGGACATCGCCACGGTCAAGATCAAGGGTGACAAGTGGGCCAAATACGGTGTGACGTTGACGCCCAAGTCCTCCACCGGAGCGGGCAGGCTGGCGACAGTCGTGCAGGGAACCGGCACGGTCCGGCTCGACATGATTTCGCTGTTCCCCCAGGACACGTGGAACGGCCGGGCAAACGGCCTTCGTCAGGACCTCGCCGAAAAGGTCGCCGACCTCAACCCCGGCTTCCTGCGCTTCCCGGGTGGCTGCATCGTCAACACCGGAAGCTACGACACGTATTCAGCCCCCAACTACACGCGCGCCCGAACGTACCAGTGGAAGGACACCATCGGTCCGGTGGAGCAGCGGCCGGCGAACCGGAACTTCTGGGGCTACAACCAGACGTACGGCCTGGGCTACATGGAGTACTTCCAGTGGGCTGAGGACATGGGCGCAGCCCCTGTGCCGGTGGTTCCGGTGGGTGTCACGGGATGCGGCGACAACAAGTCCGCTCCCGATCAGGCGACCCTTGACCGCTACATCCAGGACACGCTGGACCTCATCGAATTCGCCAACGGCGACGCCAGCACCGAGTGGGGTGCAAAGCGCATCGCATACGGCCACGCTGAGCCCTACAACCTGGACCGCATCAGCCTGGGCAACGAGGAGTACAAGCCGGAGTTCAAGCAATACTTCACGCAGTTCTACAACGCCGTCCGCAAGGCCCACCCCGAGATCAAGATCATCGGAAACACGGGGCCGTTCAGCCAGGGGCCGGAATTCGACGACCTCGCCAAATTCAACGCCGACACGGGCGTGGACCTCGTCGACGAGCACTACTACAACGATCCGTCCTGGTTCCTGAACAACAACCACCGCTACGACTCTTACAACCGCAACAGCTACAAGGTCTTCCTTGGCGAGTACGCCTCCCGTGGAAACAAACCCTTCAACGCCCTCTCGGAAGCCTCCTACATGACCGGCCTCGAGCGGAACGCAGACGTGGTCAAGATGGCGTCCTACGCGCCGCTGATCGCGAATGAGGCCAACACGCAGTGGAGCCCGGACATGATGTTCTTCAACGGAACGTCCGTCCGGACCACACCCAACTACGAGGTCCAGAAGCTGTTCATGAACAACGTCGGCACGCAGGTGGTGCCGAGCACGCAGGAAAACCCGGCCTCGACCGTGGCACCGATTGCAGGCAAGATCGGGCTGTCCACCTGGGCCACGTCAGCCCGCTACGACGACGTCAAGGTGACCGGCCACGACGGCGCCACCCTGTTCAGCGACGACTTCTCGGGAACGGCTGCGGCATGGACCGGCAACGGCACCGGATCCTGGTCCATTCAGGACGGCGGCTATGTCCAGTCAAGCACCACGGCACAGAACACGATGGTGACGGCCGGAAGCGCCGACTGGAACAACTACACGCTCAGCACCAAGGCAACAAAGCTGGCCGGCTCGGAAGGCTTCCTTGTCTCCTTCGGAGTCAAGGACACCGGAAACTACTTCTGGTGGAACCTGGGCGGCTGGAACAACTCGAAGTCCGTCGTCGAGAAGGCCGTCAACGGCGGCAAGACGAATGTCCTCGAAAAGAACACGGTGATCGCAACCGGACATGAATACGACATCCGGATCGAAGTCACCGGGCGCACCGCGAAGCTGTACCTGGACAACGTCCTGTGGGGCACGGTGGACGATACTCCGGCCGATCCCATCTACTCCGTGGTCACCAAGGACACAAAGTCAGGCGACACCATCGTCAAGGTGGTCAACACCTCAACCGAAAAGGCGGCCGTAGACGTCAACGTCACCGGTGCGGCCAACATTTCGGCCACCGCTGCCGTGACGACGCTCACCGAGACGGCAGACGGGCAGAACCTCGCCTCCGCTGCGAGCTCCTTCAACGGCGCCGGGCCGAAGTTCACCTACACCTTCGAGCCCAGTTCTGTGACCTTCATCCGGCTGACCGACGCCGGCTCACGCAAATAGGAACCCAGGTTTGACCGGGAGCGGCCCGGCTGGCGAACCGGCCGGGCCACTCCCGCATAACTTCCGCGTCCGTCCGCGACAACGTATCGGAGATCCAATGACGAATCCTGTATCCAGGCGCAATATCCTCAGGCTCGGAGCGGCCGCCGCGGCGCTTCCCTGGCTCCCCTCGCTTGCAACCGCGGCTACGGCAGCCGCCGCGCAGGGACCCCAGCCAGACACCGGCGGCGTTACCGCCGCGCTCACCCTTCGCCCCTTCAAACTCTCGGACGTCACGCTGGGTCCCGGAGTGTTCGCACGGAAGCGCGACTTGATCCTCAACTTCGCCCGGGGCTACGACGAGCGCCGCTACATCAATGTTTTCCGGGCCAACGCCGGCCTCCGGACCATTGCCGGCGTCACGCCCCTTCCGGCCGGCGGGTGGGAAGGCCTCGACGGCGAAGCAAACGGAAATCTCAGGGGTCATTTCACCGGCCACCATATGTCCATGCTCGCCCAGGCCTATGCCAGTACAGGGGAGGAGGTGTTCGGGACGAAGCTGCAGAACCTGGTGTCCTCGCTCCACGAATGCCGGCAGGCGCTGTCGCAGGATCCATCCGTCCAGGCAACAGCCGGCCGGGTCTCCGCTTCCGCCGTCGAGATGGCCCGCGGCTCCTATCTCTATGGTCAGCTGCCTCCGGGTACGGTCGACGGGCTTCGCAGCATGACCTTCGCGGCCTGGGTGCGCCCCACGGCGGCGGCGAACTGGGCACGGATATTCGACGTCGGAAATGACACCAGGACTTATGCCTTCCTGGCCCAGCGCGACGGTGACGGGCTTCCGCGGTTCGCCATCACGCAGAACTGGGGGTGGGGCGAGCAGAAGATCGTGGGGTCCTCGCCGCTGCCGCTCAACGAATGGAGCCATGTTGCGGTCACGCTCGACGGCGGGACGGGCACCCTGTACGTTAACGGTCGGCGGGCGGGCCAAAACACCTCCATGACGCTGACCCCCGCGGTGCTGGGGAGCCTGGGCAACGTGTGGCTGGGCCGTTCCCAGTACAACGACCCGACCTATGCGGGCGGGTACCAGGACATCAACATATGGTCAGCGGCGCTGACCGCGGGGCAGATCGAAGAGCTCGCCGGGACGCGTGCGTCAGCTACCTCGGCAGGCGGCGGGGACGTCGTCTCCATCGCCTGCGGCGAGACCAGCGGGTCGACGCTCACCGACGCCTCCGGCAAGCGCCGTCACGCCACCCTGCGCCGGACCTGGGGCCTCCCGAGCCACCCCGGTTTCCTCGCGGCCTACCCCGAAACGCAGTTCATCGAACTCGAAAGCAGGACCACGCCTGACTACCACCGCGTCTGGGCCCCGTACTACACAGCGCACAAGATCCTCAAGGGCCTGCTGGATGCGTACACGGCCACGAAGGAACCGAAGGCCCTTGACCTGGCGGTCGGCCTCTGTGACTGGATGCACTCGCGGCTCAGCAAGCTCACCCCGGCCGTACGCCAGCGCATGTGGGGGATCTTCTCCAGCGGCGAGTACGGCGGCATCGTCGAGGCCATCCTGGAGACCCACGGACACTCCGGCAAGCCGGAGCACCTTGAACTCGCCAAATACTTCGACCTCGACTCCCTCATCGACGCGTGTGCCGCCAACAAGGACGTCCTCACCGGCCTCCATGCCAACCAGCACATCCCGATCTTCACCGGGTTGATGCTCATGTACAACAAGACCTCCGAGGAGAGGTACCTCAAGTCCGCCCGCAACTTCTGGGGCATGGTCGCAAACACGCGGACCTACAGCATCGGCGGGACAAGCCAGACCGAATTCTGGAAAGCGCCCAACCAGATTGCGAGCACGCTGCATGACACGGACGCCGAAAGCTGCTGCGCCTACAACATGCTCAAGCTCTCCCGTGAGCTGTTCTTCAAGGAGCAGAACCCCGCTTACATGGACTATTACGAGCGCGCGCTCCTGAACCAGGTGCTGGGCTCGAAGCAGGACCAGGACAGCGCCGAACTGCCGCTTGCGACCTACTTCATTGGCCTTCAGCCTGGCGCGGTCCGCGACTTCACCCCGAAGAACGGGACCACCTGCTGCGAAGGCACCGGCATGGAGTCCGCGACGAAGTACCAGGATTCCGTGTACTTCACTGCCGAAGACAACAGCGCACTGTATGTGAACCTCTATATCCCGTCCGTGCTCAACTGGGCGGCCAGGAACCTAACTGTCACGCAGGAGACGTCGTATCCGCTCGAGCAGCGGTCGAAACTTACCTTCGCCGGTGGCGGCCAGTTCGAACTGCGCCTGAGAGTTCCGGCATGGGCGACCGCAGGCTTCACCGTCCGCGTCAACGGAACTCCGGTCGACGTGCAGGCGGCACCTGGCACTTACCTCAACATTCCCAGGGCGTGGAAGAGCGGCGATTCCGTAGAGATTGACATGCCGTTCACGCTGCGTGCCGAAAGGGCCCTGGACGACCCGACAGTCCAGACGCTGATGTACGGTCCCGTGCACCTCGTCGCCCGGGACGGCCGCACCACGTTCCTGCCGTTCAGCCTCTACGCCACGGCCAAGCTCAACGGGGACCTCGCCCCGGCCTTGCAGCCGGTTGCAGGAAGGCCGCTGCACTTCACCCTGTCCGGCGTGGAACTAGCGCCCTTCCTCGAAGGAACGGCAGACGCATTCCACTCATACTTCCGGCGCAATGAGCCGAAGGTCGTGTTTGGCGGCGTGGATTCCGGGGTGGCCAACCCTGCACGGGCCAACAAGACCACCCTGCTCGACGACGTCTGGAACGCTGCTTCCTTCCTGAACAAGCCTGAACTGCTGAAGCGCGTGGCCCAGGTCAACAGCACCTGGATCATCGAGGGCGCCCTGTCCCAAGCTGACGCCGACCGCATCTACCGGGCTGCCCAGCGCGCAGCCTTCACGCCCCCGGCCGGCGAGATCGATGACCTCCAGGTGGTTGCGGATGCAGCCCGCAGCGCCGGCACCATGTCAGCGGAGGCGCACGCGATGCTCGGCTCCCGGCTGGAGTCGGCCCGGAAAGCACTGACGGAGAAAACCACTGCGAAGGCCGTGCACTACCTGGAGCAGTACCTCGACTTCGCCGGGAGCAGCGTCGATAACCAGGCCCTTCGGGACGTGCTGGTGAGCGGTGCACAGGCCCTCATCATCAGGCTGACCTCCTGATCGGGACCGCGCAGCTGCCGTTCCCCTGGCACACCCCCAAGGCCCACCCCTAAGACCCGTCCGTCAACCGCGGCCCCGCTGCCGCCTTAACGAAAGCACCATCCATGCCACTAAATCCCCTTCGATCCCGCACAGGGCCGGCCGTCCTCACAGCGGCTGCCCTGGTACTGGGTGGTCTCGCCGCCGGCGTCCCCGCCCAGGCCGCCATTGACGACGGCCTCATCCTCAAATACAACCTGACCGAACCGACTGGCTCCGTTGCCGAAGACACCTCCGGAAATGGCCGCAACGGTGTCATCAGCGGCGACGCCAGCCGCCTGGGCGATGAAGGCCTGCAGCTCGGCGGCACCAACGCCCATGTCCGCCTTCCCAACAACGTCATGCGGGGCCTGGACTCCATCACCGTTTCGGCGGACGTGAAGCTCGCGCCGGATCAGGCCAGCCCGTATTTCATTTGGGGGCTGGGCAATACCAGCAACGGCGTGGGGAACGGCTATCTGTTCACCACCGGCAACTCGTACCGCACCTCGATCGCCAGCGGTAACTGGTCAACGGAGCAGACTGCCAATGCCGGCAGGGACCTGGCGCGGGGAGCCTGGAAGACCATCACCTACACCCTCACCGGCGGCACCGCTGTCCTGTACGAGGACGGCGTCGAAGTCGCCCGCAAGAGCGGAGTGACCATCACCCCGGGCAGCATCGGCGGCGGAAGCACGGCAGCCAACTACCTGGGACGATCGGTCTACAGCGGAGACAAGTACCTGAAGGGGCAGGTCCGCGACTTCCGCATCTACAGCCGCGCCCTCTCACCGGCCGAAGTGCGTGAACTCGGCTACGTCTCCCCGGAGGAGAAGGTGGCCCTCGATCTCCAGGATCTCTCGCTCGGGGACACCAGCGCCGTTACCGCCGACCTGAAGCTGGCTCTCACCGGGCCCAACGGGTCGGCCTACACCTGGGCATCCTCGAACGAAGGCATCGTCTCTTCCAAAGGCGTTGTCACCCGTCCCGCCTACGGGACGGGAAACGCGACCGTGACGCTCACGGCCACGGCCACTTCCGGTCAGGCATCAGCTGCCAAGACGTTTACCGTGACGGTCCTCGAAGACATCAGCGGCGAGCAGAAAGTCAGCGAGGCCGCGGCCGCCCTGAACGTGTGGGATGCCGAGGGAATCCGCGGCAACATAACCCTGCCCACGAAGGGCCTGCACGGGACCAGCGTGGTCTGGAAATCGGGAGACGAATCCGTCATCACCGCCACCGGCGAGGTCACGCGGCCGGCCTACGGCAGCGAGCCTGCCCGGCTCAACCTCCACGCGTTCGTCAGCTACGGCAAGGACAAGACGAAAAAGACCTTCCGCGTCACCGTCCTTCCGCTGCCCAAGACGGAGGCCAAAGAGGGCTACGCCTTCGCGTATTTCACCGGCAACGACATCGCCGGAGAGAACATCTTCATGGCCGCCAGCCGGGGCAATGACGCACTCAAGTGGGACGAACTCAACGGCGGAAAGCCGGTGGTGAAGTCCAGCCTTGGCACAAAGGGCCTGCGCGACCCCTTCGTCATCCGCTCTCCGGAAGGCGACAAGTTCTACATGATCGCCACCGACCTCTCCATCGGCAGCGGGACATCCTGGGACTCCTCCCAGCGCCAGGGCAGCCAGTACCTCGAAGTCTGGGAGTCAACGGACCTGGTGAACTGGTCCGGGCAGCGGCACGTGAAGGTCTCTCCGGACACAGCAGGGAACACGTGGGCGCCGGAAGCCCACTACGACGAGAAAATCGGGGCCTACGTCGTCTACTGGGCTTCCAAGATCTACGCCGACAATGATCCGAACCACTCCGGCGGTACCCACAACAAGATGATGTACTCCACCACGCGCGACTTCCGGAGCTTCAGCGAAGCCAAGGTCTGGAACGACCCGGGTGATTCGGTCATCGACTCCACGGTTATCAAGGAGGGCGACACCTACTACCGCTTCACCAAGGACGAGGCCCGTGTCTCCGGCTGCCTCGACATCATGCAGGAGAAGTCCACGGATCTCCTCGCCGTCGACCTGCCGGCCACGAACCCGCGCAACTGGTCCCTGATGGCCAACTGCATCGGCAAGAACGCCGGGACCGGCGGCGTGGAGGGACCGACCGTCTTCAAATCAAACACTGAAGAGAAGTACTACCTCTTCGTGGATGAGTTTGGCGGCCGCGGCTACATCCCGCTGGAAAGCACCAGTCTGGAGAACCCCGTCTGGAAGCTCGCGAGCAATTACGAACTGCCTCGTGCACCGCGCCACGGCACTGTCCTGCCCGTTACCAAAACGGAGCTGGAGCGCCTTCACAGCCAGCTCGGCTAGGGTGCCACGGGCAAATATCTGACGCCAAGAACGACTCTCCTGCCGGAAGGGATAGGGGGCTCCGCCAGCAGGGCGGGGCCCCTGCCCCATTGGTGCGGCGGGGTGAGGGGGAGGCGGCAGCGTGACCTGGGACGCCTCAGAATTGGTCGCCGCCAATGCTTGACGCGTAGATATGTTAGCGTTCACAATCTAAGAGAATCTTTTACGTTTTCGATACCGGGCATAGGGGCCAGCACCTCCCGGATGGAGGTTTTAGCATGCAATCCAGCGATAACACCGGTTTCAATCCGGGCAGCGAGAACTATGTCATCGGAGTGGACTACGGCACCCTGTCGGGCCGCGCCGTGGTGGTCCGGGTCCGCGACGGCAAGGAGCTCGGCAGCGGGGTCTTCGACTACCCGCACGCGGTGGTCACCGAGGCACTTCCGGCTGATGTGGCGGACGTAGCAGATGGAACAGTGACACGCCTTCCCGGCGACTGGGCACTTCAGGTGCCGAACGACTACCGGGACGTGCTCCGGCACGCCGTGCCGGCGGCGATCGCGGATGCGGGCATCGACCCGTCCGCGGTGGTCGGGATCGCGACGGACTTTACGGCGTGCACCATGGTGCCGGTCAAGGCTGACGGCACCCCGCTGAACGAACTGCCAGGCTTCGCCAACCGGCCGCACGCGTACGTCAAGCTCTGGCGTCACCATGCGGCACAGGCCCAGGCTGACCGCATCAACGTCCTGGCCGCGGAGCTGGGCGAGTCCTGGCTGCCGCGCTACGGCGGGCTGAGCTCCTCCGAATGGGAGTTCGCCAAGGGCCTGCAGCTGCTGGAAGAGGATCCGGAAGCGTACGCGGAGATGGACCACTGGGTGGAGGCCGCGGACTGGATTGTCTGGCAGCTGTGCGGCAACTATGTCCGCAACGCCTGCACGGCCGGATACAAGGGCATCTACCAGGACGGGAACTATCCGTCCGAGGAGTTCCTGGCCGCGCTGAACCCGCAATTCAAAGACTTCGTGAGCGCCAAGCTGGACCACACCATCGGCCGGCTCGGCGACGCCGCAGGCTTCCTGACTGCCGAGGCCGCCGCCTGGACCGGCCTGCCGGAGGGCATCGCCGTGGCCGTCGGCAACGTGGACGCGCACGTCACCGCCCCGGCGGCCAAGGCGGTGGAACCGGGCCAGCTCGTGGCCATCATGGGCACCTCGACCTGCCACGTCATGAACGGGACGGAACTGCGCGAGGTGCCCGGGATGTGCGGGGTGGTCGACGGCGGAATCGTCGACGGTCTCTGGGGCTATGAAGCCGGCCAGTCCGGCGTGGGCGACATCTTCGGCTGGTTCACCAAGTACGGTGTTCCGCCCGAGTATCACGAGGCTGCCGCCGCCCAGGGCCTGGGCATCCACGAATACCTCACGGAACTGGCTTCCGGCCAGGCGATCGGTGAGCATGGCCTGATCGCCCTGGACTGGCACTCCGGCAACCGCTCGGTGCTGGTGGACCACGAACTGTCCGGTGCGGTGGTGGGCCAGACCCTGGCCACACGCCCCGAAGACACCTACCGCGCGCTCCTGGAGGCCACCGCGTTCGGCACCCGCACCATCGTGGACGCCTTCCGCGACTCCGGCGTGCCGGTGAAGGAGTTCATCGTGGCCGGCGGGCTGCTGAAGAACAAGCTGCTGATGCAGATCTATGCGGACATCACCGGGCTCCAGCTCTCCACCATCGGCTCCACCCAGGGACCCGCGCTGGGCTCGGCCATCCACGCCGCCGTGGCAGCCGGCACGTACCCGGACATCCGGTCGGCCGCGGCGGCCATGGGCTCCGCCCCCGGTGCCGTGTACACGCCGATCCCGGAAAACGTTGCCGCCTATGAGGAGCTCTTCCGCGAATACCGCACGCTGCACGACTACTTCGGCCGGGGAACCAACGACGTCATGCACCGGCTCAAGGCCATCCAGCGTGGTGCGGCCCGGCGCAGCGCAAAGGCCGAGCCGGGAAACGGCGCCGCCGTGCCTGCCGGCTCCGACGCTGCTGAGCGCCTTGAGGAGGTCTCCGCATGAGCGCCCTCCTGGAAACGCTGGCCCGAATCCGGGCCGAGGTCTGTGCCCTGCACGCCGAGCTGACCCGCTACGAACTGGTGGTCTGGACCGCCGGGAACGTCTCCGCCCGTGTTCCCGGCCACGACCTGATGGTGATCAAGCCGTCCGGAGTGTCCTATGCGGACCTCACTCCGGAAAGCATGGTGGTCACGGACCTCTACGGCGTCCCCGCGGACGGCGAGTGGGAGAACCCGGCCCTCACGCCGTCGTCGGACACGGCCGCGCACGCCTACGTTTACCGGCACATGCCCGAGGTCGGGGGAGTGGTGCACACGCACTCGACCTACGCGACAGCCTGGGCGGCCCGCGGCGAGGCGATCCCGTGCGTGCTGACCATGATGGGAGACGAGTTCGGCGGCACCATCCCGGTGGGCCCGTTCGCGCTGATCGGGGACGACTCGATCGGCCGCGGCATCGTGGAAACCCTGCAGGCCTCCCACTCCCCGGCGGTCCTGATGCAGAACCACGGCCCGTTCACCATCGGCAAGGACGCCCGCTCGGCGGTCAAAGCGGCCGTGATGTGCGAGGAAGTGGCCCGCACCGTGCACATAGCCCGGCAGCTCGGCGAGCCGCTGCCCATCGACCCGGGCCAGATCGAATCCCTCTACGACCGCTACCAGAACGTCTACGGCCGCTAAGCCCGTCCCCGGACGCCAGGCCCCTTCCCTTTCATCCCAGAGTTTCCCAGGAGAACCACCATGCCCCACGCCAACAACACATCCCTTGAGCACTACGAGGTCTGGTTCCTCACCGGCAGCCAGCACCTCTACGGCGAGGACGTCCTGAAACAGGTCGCCGCGCAGTCGCAGGAGATTGCTGCCGCGTTGAACGCCTCCTCCGATGTCCCGGTCAAGGTGGTCTGGAAGCCCGTGCTGACCGACTCGGACGCCATCCGCCGCACTGCGCTCGAGGCCAACTCGGACGATGCCGTAATCGGCGTGACCGCGTGGATGCACACCTTCAGCCCGGCGAAGATGTGGATCCAGGGCCTGGACCTGCTCCGCAAACCGCTCCTGCACCTGCACACCCAGGCGAACGTCGAACTGCCGTGGGCGGACATCGACTTCGACTTCATGAACCTGAACCAGGCCGCCCACGGCGACCGCGAATTCGGCTACATCCAGTCCCGCCTCGGCATCCCGCGCAAGACGGTCGTGGGGCACGCCTCCAACCCCGAGGTGGCCCGCCAGGTGGGTGCCTGGCAGCGCGCCTCCGCCGGCTGGGCAGCCGTCCGGACCCTGAAGCTGACCCGCTTCGGGGACAACATGCGCAACGTCGCCGTCACCGAAGGCGACAAGACCGAAGCAGAGCTCCGCTTCGGCGTCTCCGTGAACACCTGGTCCGTCAACGAGCTCGCCGACGCCGTGCACGGCGCCGCAGAGTCCGACGTCGACACCCTCGTCGCCGAGTACGAGCGCCTCTACGAGGTGGTCCCGGAACTCCGCGCCGGGGGAGCGCGGCACGAGTCGCTGCGCTACAGCGCCCGCATCGAGCTGGGCCTCCGCAGCTTCCTCGAGGCCAACGGCTCCGCCGCGTTCACCACCTCCTTCGAGGACCTGGGCGAACTGCGCCAACTGCCGGGCATGGCAGTCCAGCGGCTCATGGCCGACGGCTACGGGTTCGGCGCCGAGGGCGACTGGAAGACCGCCATCCTGGTCCGCGCCGCCAAGGTCATGGGCGCAGGCCTGCCCGGCGGCGCCTCCCTCATGGAGGACTACACCTACCACCTCGCCCCCGGCCAGGAGAAGATCCTCGGCGCGCACATGCTCGAAGTCTGCCCCTCCCTGACCGCCACCAAACCGCGCGTCGAGATCCACCCGCTGGGCATCGGCGGCAAGGAAGACCCTGTCCGGATGGTCTTCGACACCGACGCCGGGCCCGGCGTCGTCGTTGCGCTGTCCGACATGCGCGACCGCTTCCGCCTCGTGGCCAACGCCGTGGACGTCGTGGACCTCGACGAACCGCTGCCCAACCTGCCCGTCGCCCGGGCCCTGTGGTCACCCAAGCCGGACTTCGCCACCTCGGCGGCAGCCTGGCTCACCGCCGGCGCAGCGCACCACACCGTCCTCTCCACCGCCGTCGGAATGGACGTCTTCGAGGACTTCGCCGAGATCGCCCAGACCGAGCTACTCACCATCGACGAGGGCACCACCATCAAGCAGTTCAAGAAGGAACTGAACTGGAACGCGGCCTACTACAAACTGGCCGGCGGGCTGTAGCGGCATTTCGTTCCGGGGGCATTGGTGCGGGGCATCGATTCCAGGGGCAGCCCGGTTCGCGCTCACGCCGCCTGGGAAGCGCGCGAAACGAGCTGAACCTTGACTTCCTGCGTTGACGTCCCCCGGCGGAATTCGACGGTCACGGTCTGTCCCGGGCTCCTGCTCCGCAAGGCGGCGAGCAGGTCCTCGGGCGAGGCGAGCTCTTCGCCGTCGAGCTTCACGAGGACATCGCCGGGCCGGATGCCGGCTTTGGCGGCCGGTCCGCCGTCCGGGACCGCGAGGGCCAGGGCGCCGCGCGTGTCCGGCAGGCCCAGCCGTTCGGCGATCTGCGGGGTGATGTCCCCCAGCGACAGGCCAATGAAGGCGTGATCGGCCGTGCCGTCCTCGCGGAGCTGGTCCGCCACCTTGACGGCGGTGGCCGCCGGGATGGCAAAGCCAAGGGCCACCGCCCCGGACTGCGGCGGGATGTAAGCCTCACTGATTCCGATCACCTCGCCCCGGCCGTTCACCAGCGCGCCGCCGGAGTTTCCGGGGCTGATGGCGGCATCGGTCTGGATCAGGTCCACCAGGGACTGGCTGCTGGCGGCCGACCCGGGGATCTCGCGGTGGAGGCCCGAGATAATTCCCGCCGTCGCCGTGTTTTCGAATCCCAGCGGGGAGCCGATCACGACGGCGAGTTCGCCGATCCGGGGCAGCTCGGACTGGAATTTGGCCACCGGAAGGCCGGTCCGCTTCGCCTCCACGAGGGCGAGGTCGGAGATGGCATCGGTGGCCCGCACGGTGCCGGCGACGCGGCGGCCGTCGGCGAAGGCCACTTCAACGTCCTTGGTGCCACGCACCACGTGTTCGTTGGTCAGGATCAGCCCGTCTTCCGAGTACACGACGCCACTTCCCAGCCCGCCGTTGGTGAAGACCGTGACCACGGACGGCTGGACGTTGCTGACGATTGAAGGAATATCCGCCGGTCCCTGCGGGCTGCCCGGCGCCTGTCCCGCTGTGGCCTGCCCCGGCGTCGGCTGCGCCGGTGTGGCGCCGCCCGTGGAGCCGCCCGTGGGGCTGCTGGGCGTGCCGCCGGTTGGGCCGCTGGTGGTGCTGCCGGGGGAGGCGGTACCGGGGGAGGCGCTGGCGGGGGAGCTGCCGGAGGGCAGCGATGACGGCGGCGGCGCCGGGCTCCCGGTGCATCCGGACGCCGCGCCTGCGAGGACGGCGGCCGCCCCGAGAATGCGGAGCGTGCGGCATACGCGATGAGCGGTCGCTGGCCGGGGGTTCATTGGACTTCCTCTCATTTCCGGGCGAGCGGGGGAGCTGTTTAAAAATTAACCCCGGATGGACCCGGTTGCCAGAGAGGCCTTGACGGGCGCGGCTGACAGCCGTCAGTATTGCTTCTATAACGTTGTAGAAAAATGGAAACGAGGATATACCGATGGGCACTCCAGCCGCCAATTCCGCGAAAATCACCATTGATCCGGCCTTCACCGTGGGGCCGGTGAGGCGCAGGACTTTCGGCGCCTTCGTCGAGCACCTGGGCCGCTGCGTCTACACGGGCATCTTCGAGCCGGACCACCCGCAGGCGGACGCGGACGGTTTCCGCACCGACGTCCTGGAACTGACGCGGGAACTGGGCGTCTCCACGGTCCGCTACCCGGGCGGGAACTTCGTGTCCGGCTACCGCTGGGAGGACGGCGTAGGCCCGTCGGAAGAGCGCCCCGCGAGACTGGACCTCGCCTGGCACTCCACGGACCCCAATCTCGTGGGCGTGGACGAGTTCGCCAAATGGTCGGCCAAGGCCGGGGTGGAGCCGATGATGGCCGTGAACCTCGGCACGCGCGGCACGCAGGAAGCCGTGGACCTGCTGGAATACTGCAACATCGACGCCGGCACGGCGTTCTCGGACCGGCGCAGGGCCAACGGCGCCGAGCAGGGCTATGGCATCCGGATGTGGTGCCTGGGCAACGAGATGGACGGGCCCTGGCAGATCGGCCACAAGAACGCCCTGGAGTACGGCCGGGTGGCAGCCGACGCGGCCCGGGCCATGCGCATGGTTGACCCCGACCTCGAACTCGTGGCCTGCGGAAGTTCCGCGCCCGGCATGGACACCTTCGGCGAATGGGAGCGGGTGGTACTGACCGAAACGTACGATCTCGTGGACCTCGTCTCCGCGCACCAGTACTTCGAAGACTTCGGCGACCTTCAGGAACACCTCTCGGCCGGGCACCGGATGGATTCCTTCATCCGGGACATCATTTCCCACATCGACCATGTGAAGTCGGTGAAGAAGACCGCGAAACAGGTCAACATCTCCTTTGACGAATGGAACGTATGGCACGCCGGCCGCGACGAATCCAAGGTCCCCTCAGGCAAGGACTGGCCCGTCGCTCCCGCCTTGCTGGAGGACCGCTATTCGGTGGCGGACGCCGTGGTCGTCGGCGACCTGCTGGTCACCCTGCTGCGCCACACGGACCGTGTCCACTCGGCGAGCCTTGCCCAGCTGGTCAACGTCATCGCCCCGATCATGACGGAAGCGGGCGGACGCGCCTGGAAGCAGACCATCTTCCACCCGTTCGCACTGACTTCCCGGCACGCAGCGGGCACGGTGCTGCAGCTCGCGGTGGAGTCCCCGCTGCTGAGCGGCGGCAAGACCGGGGATTTTGCCGCACTCTCCGCGGTGGCGACCTTCGACGCCGAGGCCGGAGAAGCCGTGGTTTTCGCAGTCAACCGATCAGCCGCCGAGGCGTTGTCGCTCGAGGCCGCCGTGGCCGGGCTAGGCAACGTGCGGCTGATCGAGGCCGTCACCTTCGCCAACAAGGACCCGTACTGGCACGCGACGGCGGATGACTCCACGTCGGTGCTGCCCGCGGAGAACGTCAGTGTGAAGCTCGACGCCGGCCGCCTTACCGCGGTTCTCCCGGCCGTTTCGTGGACGATGATCCGCCTGGCGTTGGAGTCCTGACCTGCTTGGGACCGGCAACTAGCCCGCGGCGGACAGGGTGAGGAACGGCTCCTGCGGCCGGGCTTCGGCTTCCACGTTCAGCCCGTAGAGGGCTTCGAGGGCGGCGGTGTAGTCGTCCCGCCGCCCGGCCGCGGCAAGTTCCCGCGCCCGGGCGGTGGGAACATGAAGGAGCTGCCGCACGACGCGCCGGAGGGCGAGCTCCACCGCTTCCGCCGCGGCAGTGCAGCCGTGCGGAACACATACTGATGACGGACAGCACGTCCTCCCGGGCAGTTTCAGGTCAGCGCCGGGGGCTGTTTCGCAGTAGACCTCGAAGCGGTTGCACGTTGACAGGACAACGGCTCCGGCGATGTCGGGCAGGTCCGCAATGACTGCCGACGTGATCCGCCGGGGACCCGAGCCCGGCCGTGCCAGGAACTCCGGCCCGGTTCCGCGCACCCCTAAGGCGGCCCGTTCCAGCCCTTGCAACCCGGCCGCCCGGGCACCGCGATGTGAGGCGACCAAGGCGAACAGCCCCCGGTCTGCGACGGACCGATCCGCGACGGGCACCCCGGAACTCTGCGCCAATTTCCGCCCCGCTTTCCCCATGGTTCCCCCAGGCATTTCCCCAACTTTGCCCCCAGACCTGCCCCCAGATATTGCCCCCGGGCGGGCCCCTAGAAACTCCCCCCGGCATTTCCTAGGGGACCCGCACTGTGGGTCTCCCCCCGATATCCCCGTGGCCAGGCGACGTTGCCCAGGCCACGGAGCGTAGAGACCATGGAGAAAGGGTGGGTCAGGCACCTTGGGAAATTCTTGCGGGCGGGGCGGTCCGCTTTCTGCAACGATGTACCTTTCTGTCACGATGTACCCAGACGAACCGCCGCGAGAAGGAGCTTTGGATGGCCGTGACCATGAATGATGTTGCCCGTGCCGCGGGAGTTTCCCTCAAGACAGTGTCCAACGTGCTCAACGACTATGAGTTCATCAGGCCGGCCACCAAGCAGAAGGTGCTGGACGCGATCGCTGAGCTGGGCTACGAGGCCAACCTCACGGCGCGGAGCCTCCGATCCGGAAAGTCCCGGATGCTGGGGCTGGTCCTGTCCGACCTCTCCGTGCCGTACTACGCCGAGCTCGCCTCACGGCTTATGACGGTTGCCTCAGCCCGGGGCTACCGCGTGCTCGTGGAGCAGTCTGCGGCAGAGGAGGCGAACGAGCTCAGCGCGCTGCAGGGTACTTTCCGCCAGCTCACGGACGGGCTGCTTTTCACGCCCCTGACGCTGGGGGCCGACGCCGTGGCCCACCGGCGCGGAACCAAGCCGCTTGTGATGCTCGGGGAGCACATCGACGATCCCCGGTTCGACCTCGTCACCATGAAGAATGTCGGAGCCGCCCGGGCGCTCACGGACCACCTCCTGGCAGGAGGCCGCCGCCGGATAGCGGTGCTTGGAGCGTCGGCGGAGGATTCCGCCGGAAGCCCGGGCCTGCGCATGACCGGATATCGGGAGGCGCTCGCCGCCGCGGGAGTGGATTTTGACCCGGCGCTCATTGTGCCGGCCGAGTGGCGGCGCGATGGCGGCGCATCCGCCGTCGGGAGGCTGCTGGACAGCGGCGCGGATTTCGATGCCGTCTTCGGATTGAACGACGTCCTGGCGCTGGGTGCCATGCACGAACTGCAGATCCGCGGCGTCAACGTGCCGGCGGACGTTGCCGTGGCCGGTTTTGACGACATCGACGAGGCACGGTTCGCGTCGCCGTCACTCACCACTGTTGCCCCTGGCATGGACGACATTGCCGAACGGTCCATCGCGCTGCTGATCGATCGGATCGAAGGCGCCGGACAAGCGGAGCAGGGGGTGCACGTCGAAGTGGAGTTTGAGCTGAGGATCCGCGCCTCGGCACCCTGAACAATGTTCTGAAATCTTGCGGAAACGTCCGCCGCATACGCTGGTGGCACACCGCAGCCGCTGCATGCCGCCGCGGTGCCCGCCGTAGAAGGGATTCCTGGAATGCATCTGCTGCCCCGCGAGCAGGAAAAGCTCATGATCGTGGTCGCCGCCGACCTCGCACGCCGCCGCCAGTCGCGCGGGCTCCGGCTGAATTTTCCCGAGGCGGTGGCCATCATCAGCTACGAACTGATTGAGGGTGCCCGGGACGGACGGAGCGTGGCCGAACTGATGAGCTACGGCACCACCCTGCTGAGCCGCGACGACGTCATGGAAGGCGTGCCGGAAATGATCCACGACGTCCAGGTCGAGGCGACCTTCCCCGACGGCACCAAGCTCGTCACCGTCCACGATCCCATCCGATAGGGGAACGCCATGATTCCGGGAGAGTACGTCCTGCGGGCCGAGCCCGTGGTGGTCAACGCGGGCCGAGAGGCGATCGACGTCGTCGTCGTTAACACCGGTGACCGCCCCGTACAGGTGGGTTCGCACTACCACTTCGCCGAAGCCAACCGCGCGCTCGAGTTCGACCGCCGGGCCGCTTACGGGTGCCGCCTCGACATCCCCGCCGGCACGGCCGCGCGCTTCGAACCCGGCGACAGCAAGACCGTCCGGCTGATCGCACTGGCCGGCAACAGGGAGGTCTTCGGGCTGAGCAACGCGGTGAACGGCAGCCTTGGGACGGCACCGTCCGCCCAGGAAAACGCTCAGTCCGCCCAGGAAAACGCAGGGGGAGCACAGTGAGTTTCGAATTGTCCCGCAGGCGGTACGCGGACCTGTACGGCCCGACGACGGGTGACGCCATCCGCCTGGCCGACACCGACCTGTTCCTCGAGATCGAAAAGGACCTCACCGTATACGGCGAGGAAGTGGTGTTCGGCGGCGGCAAGGTCATCCGCGACGGCATGGGCCAGAACGGGCAGGTGACCCGCGACGGCGACCTGCCGCGCGGCGGCCCTGAAAAGCTGGATGTCCCCGACACTGTGATCACCAATGTGGTGGTGCTGGACTACACCGGAATCTACAAGGCCGACGTCGCCCTGAAGGACGGCCACATTTTCAAGATCGGGAAGGCCGGCAACCCGCAGATCGCCGACGGCGTGGACATTGTGATCGGCGCCAGCACCGAAATCATCGCGGGGGAGCGCAAGATCCTCACCGCCGGCGGCGTGGACACCCACATCCATTTCATCTCCGCGGACCAGGTGCCCGCGGCGCTGTGCAGCGGCGTGACCACCATGGTGGGCGGCGGCACGGGCCCGGCGGAAGGCACCAAGGCCACCACGGTAACTCCCGGAAAGTGGCACATCCAGCGCATGCTGCAGGCCGCAGAAGGGCTCCCCGTCAACATCGGCCTGTTGGGCAAGGGGCACGCATCCGCCGTCGAGCCGCTGGCCGAACAGATCCGGGCCGGGGCGGTGGGCCTGAAGGTCCACGAGGACTGGGGCTCCACGACGGCCTCGATCGACACGTCCCTGAAGGTTGCCGACGAATACGACGTCCAGGTGGCCATCCACACCGACACCCTCAACGAGTGCGGCTTCGTGGAGGACACCATCCGCGCCATCGACGGCCGCGTCATCCACACCTTCCACACCGAAGGAGCCGGCGGCGGCCACGCGCCGGACATCATCAAGATCGCCGGGCTGCCCAACGTCCTGCCCGCCTCCACGAACCCCACGCTGCCGTACACCCGCAACACCATCGAAGAACACCTGGACATGCTCATGGTGTGCCACCACCTGAACCCGGACATTCCGGAGGACGTGGCGTTCGCCGACTCCCGCATCCGCGCCGAAACCATTGCGGCCGAGGACGTCCTGCAGGACCTGGGGATCTTCGCCATCACCTCCTCCGACTCGCAGGCCATGGGCCGGGTGGGCGAGGTGATCATCCGCACGTGGCAGGTGGCGGACAAGATGAAAAAGCAGCGCGGCGTCCTGAAGGATCCTGACGGCGGTGTGCACGGTTCTGCTGATTCCGGCCTGGGCGCGGAAAGCGACAACTTCCGGATCAAGCGGTACGTGGCGAAGTACACCATCAACCCGGCCATCGCGCAGGGCATGGCCGACTCCATCGGATCGGTGGAGGAGGGCAAGTTCGCGGACCTGGTGCTGTGGGATCCGGCGTTTTTCGGTGTGAAGCCCGAACTGGTGCTCAAGGGCGGCCAGATCGCCTATGCCCTGATGGGCGACGCCAACGCTTCCATCCCCACGCCGCAGCCGCGCACCATGCGCCCCATGTTCGCCACGTTCGGCAAGGCCCTGCAGCAGTCCTCCATCACCTTCCTGTCCCAGGCCGCAATTGACGCCGGCGTGCCGGAAGAACTGGGGCTGGAGAAGGTCATCCGGCCGGTGTCCGGGATCCGGACGCTGTCCAAGGCCGACCTGAAGTACAACGACGCCACCCCAGACATCCAGGTGGATCCGGAAACGTACAAGGTGACAGTGGACGGTGAGGACGTCACGTGCGAACCTTCGGATGTGTTGCCGATGGCCCAGCGCTACTTTCTTTTCTAGGCACGACTTCTAGGCACGACCGTTTCAAAGCACTACGGAGAACCACATGATCATCGAGAAGATCCTGGGCAACCTGCACGATCAGGCCCCGGGTGCGGATCCCTACTTCGGGCTGCACAAGGAGAAAGTTGTGCTGCCCAGCTCCCAGCTGGTCAAACGGATCCAGCGCGTCACCACCGACCACGGCAAGGAACTAGGCATCCGGCTGCCCGCCGGTTCCGCTGACCTTCGCGACGGCGACGTCCTCCACGTGGCCGAGACGAACGTGATCGTGGTGTCCGTGCTGCCCACCGACGTCCTGGTGATCGCGCCGCGGACCATCCACGAGATGGGAATCGTGGCGCACTCGCTGGGCAACCGGCACCTGCAGGCCCAGTTCTTCGACGCATCCTCCGAGTACGGGGCCGAGGTCATGGTGTGCCAGTACGACCACACCGTGGAGGACTATCTCAAACACGTCGGAGTGCCCTATGACCGCCAGGAACGCGTCATGCCCGTCCCCTTCCGCCATGCCGAACACTCGCACTGACAGTTACCAGCTCGCCCTGCAGCAGCTGACTGACTCTGCCCTTCCTACCGGGGCGTTTGCGCACTCGCTGGGGTTTGAGACCTATATTGAGCGCGGGATGGTTCATGACGAGGGGTCCTTTGGGGTGTGGCTGTCAGCGTTCATCGGGCAGCAGCTGACGTACTCTGACGGACTGGCCATCCGGTTCCTCTATGAGGGCGCTCCGGTCGCGGAGCTGGATTCGATGCTGACGGCGCAGCTCCTGCCGCGGCAGCTGCGGGAGGCCAGCACCAAGATGGGCACGCGGCTGCTGGAAATCGGGAACGAGGTCTTCCCGTCTCCCGAGCTCGCGGCGTATCGGGAACTGGTGACTGCGGGCCGCTCCGCCGGCCATCAGCCGCTGGCGTTCGCCGTCGTCGCCCGTTCACTGGGAGTGCCCCTGCCGGAGGCGCTCGCCGCGTACCTTTTCGCTGCCGTCACGTCCCTGACCCAGAACGCGGTCCGTGCCATCCCGCTGGGGCAGAACGCCGGCCAGCGGCTGCTGCGGAACGCGTCCGACGGCGTTGCTGCCGCCGTCGAGCAGGTCGGTCACCTCACGCCGGACGACTTCGGCGCCGTCAGCCCCGGGCTGGAAATTTCGCAGATGCGGCACGAGCGTCAGCGTGCCCGCATGTTCATGAGTTAGCAGGAGGAAAGAATGTCTGAACCCATCAAGATCGGTGTCGGCGGACCGGTTGGCGCCGGCAAGACCCAGCTCGTGGAGCGGCTCACCCGGCACATGAGCGGCGAAATTTCCATGGCCGCCATCACCAACGACATCTACACGATCGAGGATGCCAAGATCCTGGCAGCCAACGGGATCCTGCCGGAGGACCGGATCATCGGCGTCGAGACCGGCGGCTGCCCGCACACGGCAATCCGCGAGGACACCTCCATGAACACGGCGGCCATCGAGGAGCTCAAGAAGCGGCACCCGGACCTGCAGGTGATCTTCGTGGAGTCCGGCGGCGACAACCTCTCCGCCACGTTCAGCCCGGAACTGGTCGACTTCTCGATCTACATCATCGACGTGGCGCAGGGCGAGAAGATCCCGCGCAAGGCCGGGCAGGGCATGATCAAGTCCGATCTGTTCATCATCAACAAGACCGACCTCGCCCCGCACGTGGGCGCAGACCTCGCCGTCATGGAAAAGGACTCCCGCGAGTTCAGGGGTGCCAAGCCGTTCTGCTTCACCAACCTGAAGACCGACGAAGGCCTCGACGCCGTCATCGAATGGGTGCGGCGGGACGTCCTGATGCTCGACCTGGCGCAATGAGCACGACGGCGGCCGAGCCGGCTCAAGCAGTCATCTCACCCGGGTCCGCTGATCGGCCCGAGAGGGGCCGTCTTGAACTCCTTATCACTGAACGCCGCGGGAAATCGATTGCCTCGAGGCAGTTCCATCAAGGCGCCTTGAGAGTACTGCGGCCGCACTATCTGGATGACAGCGGCCAGGTTTGCTATGTCCTCGTGAATCCGGGCGGGGCGTATCTTGGCGCGGACCTTTACGTCATCGATGTGGAGGTGGGGGACGGCGCGAAGCTGCTGTTGACCACGCAGTCGGCGACGAAGATCTACCGGACTCCGGGGTCCTTTGCCGAGCAACGAATGACCCTGCGGCTGGGGGACGGCGCGCAGCTCGAACTCGCCCCGGACCAGCTCATCGCGTACCGGGAGGCCAGCTACCGGCAGAACACGCACATCACGGTGCGGCCGTCGTCGAGCCTGATGATGTCCGAGGTGATCACTCCGGGGTGGTCGCCGGACGGCTCCTCCTTCCGGTACGAGGAACTGCGGCTCCGCAGCGAGATCCACGTGGAAACTGGCGCAGGCACGGAACTGTTGGCTCTCGACAACCTGCTGGTCCGTCCGCCCCTCAACGACGTCACCGGCATGGCCTTCATGGAGGGCTTCAGCCATCTGGGGTCGCTCATTGTGGTGGACCCGCGCGTGGACCAGGCGCTCGCCGACGAACTCCACTCCGTGACGCAGGGCCATGACGCCTACACCGGAATTTCCCTGACCCACTCCGTCGCCGGCACCACCGGCCTCATAGTGCGTTCGCTGGCCAACAGCACGGAGGAGCTCGCCCGTTTGCTGGGTGCGTGCACAGCGCTGTTGCGTCACAATTGGAACGGTCAGGATCCCCTGAACCTGAGGAAGCACTGATGACAACGCTGACAGACCTGGCCGTCCTCTATCGCACTCGCGAACAGCTGTCGATGCGCACCAGGCTGCTGTGGACGTTCGGTGCTGTCATCGCGTTGCACGCTGCCGCCGTCTCCCTCCTCGCACTCGGCACGGCAAGTGCCGGCCAGCCGCTGGCGCTGGGTCTGGTCCTGACCGCCTATGTGGCAGGCATTAAGCACAGCTACGACTGGGACCACATCGCTGCGATCGACAACTCCACGCGCAAGTTCGTCGCGCAGCGGCGGGACCCTGTCAGCGTCGGTTTCGCGTTCAGCCTGGGGCACAGCTCGGTGGTGGTCCTGGCAGGCGTCCTCGTGGTTTCCGGTGCAACCGCCGTCGGGCGCCTCATGGAGGAGGGCACAACCGGGAACCTCGTCCTGGGGCTCATCGGCAGCGGTGTTTCCGGGCTTTTCCTGCTGTTGATGGGCATCTTCAACGGCTCCGCGTTCGTGCGAACTGCACAGCTCTACCGCAGCTCCCGGTCGGGCGCGAGCATCTCCCTGGATGACCTCGAGGCGAAGGGCTTCATTGCACGGCTGTTGGCCAAGCCGCTGTCCCGCGTCCAGCACCCGCGCAACATCTATGCAATCGGCTTCCTGTTCGGGCTGGGGTTCGACACCGCCACGACCATCGGCCTCCTGGTCATGACGACGGCGGCATCCCTCGCCGGAGTGTCGCCGCTGGCCCTGATGGCGTTGCCGTTCGCGTTCGCGGCGTCGATGACGTTCTGCGATTCATTGAACGGCGTGGCCATGATGCGGATGTACAAGTCCGCCATTCATGATCCCAGCCGAAAGCTTGGCTTCAACGCCGTGATTACGGGCATTTCGTCCTTGTCGGCACTCTTCGTCGCCGTCATCACCCTCGGAGGCCTTTTCGACGCGGCGTTCGGCCTGGGGGATCCCGTGACGGCGTGGCTGGCGGCCATCGATCTGGGCGACGCCGGGCTGCTGCTCGTGGCTGCCTTCCTGGCGGCGTGGGGAGCCGCGTCGTTGCGGGGCCGGCTGAGGGGCAACCCCTGACGCGGACTGGAGCGGGTGGGAGGATAGGACGCATGGAACTGCACATCACAGGGGACCCCGCTGCCGATAAATTGCTCAGCGATGACGCGTTTGCACTGCTCACCGGCATGCTGCTTGACCAGCAGGTGACCATGGAGTCGGCGTTTGCCGGTCCCGAAAAGATCCGGACGCGCATCGGATCCATGGACCCTGCGGCGATCGCCGGGTACGACCCCCAGGGCTTCGTGGAGGTGTTCAAGGAGCAGCCGGCCGTGCACCGTTTCCCGGGATCCATGGCCGGACGCGTCCAGGCCCTCGCTGAGACCGTGCACCATGATTGGAACGGGGACGCCACAGCCATCTGGACGCAGGGCGACCCCGACGGCCAGGAGGTGCTAGGCCGGCTCAAGGCGTTACCTGGGTTCGGCGAACAAAAGGCAAAGATCTTCCTCGCGCTCCTTGGCAAACAGTGCGGACTCCAGGCGGAAGGCTGGCGCGAGGCAGCTGGCCACTACGGCCAGGAGGACGCGTTCCTGTCTGTTGCCGACATTGTGGATCCGGAGTCGCTGAGCAAGGTGCGCGCCAGCAAGCAGGCCGCCAAGGCCGCCGCCAAGGCTGCGAAGGCCGCCGGGCACTGAAGCTGCGTAGCTAAGCCAGCTTCGCCCGGAGTCCGCCGATAATCACGTCAAGGCCGAAGTCGAAGGCGTGCCCGCCCCGTTCCTCCGAGGGTCCTGCATTGCCGAGAGCGCGCTTGAGCGTGGGGTAGCCCTCCGCCGGCGGGTCCCAGACAACTTCCGGAGCAGCCAGGTCCAGGGCGGCTCCGAGGGCGAAGCTGTCGATCGTGGAGATGGCCGCCACCACGTCCCGTCCCCGGAACCCCGCCCCCTCAAGGGCCAATGCCAGGTCCTCATAGAGGCCGATGACGTCCGGATCGGTGATGGACTGCAGCACCAGCAGCGGCGCCAGCCGCGGATGGCGGGCAAAGGCGTCCCGGTAGGCGCGGATCAGGACCCGCAGGGCAGCCTCCCAGTCGCTGTGGTCAACAGGCGGATACGGCTCTTCGGTGATGATCCGGTGGCGCAGGAGCTCCAGGATCTCGTCCCTGCCGCTGACGTGGTTGTAGATGGAGGACTGGCTGACGCCGATCTTCTTCGCCAGTTTCGGAAAGCTGAAGTCGCCGCTCTCATCAACCAGCTCCAGGGCGGCCGTGGTGAGGGCCTCCACGGATATCAGCGGGAGGAGCGGGCGCCCCATGGGTTCTCCTGACTGCAGCTCTTGAACGTCAGACCCAGCCTAGTCGGCGGGACTCCGCGACGCCGTTTTGGGAAAACTATTGTGCTCTGCGCCACACGCCTCCATAATAAACGAAAGCCTTTCGTTTAGGCGGGCTCCCAAGAAAGGACGGACTAGTGCCGGATACCCAAACCAGACCACCGACGTCGTCCGCGGACGGCGTCCTCAAACGCGATGCCCTAGGTACGGGCGGCATCGCCTTCCTCGTTATCTCGGCAGCAGCACCGCTCACCGTCATGGCGGGCGTGGCACCCGTAGCCATCGGCGTGGGCGGCATCGGCGCCCCGGCCGGCTACCTCATGGCGGGCATCGTACTCACCCTCTTCGCCATCGGCTTCATGGCCATGACCCGCCACGTCAAGGCATCCGGCGGCTTCTACACCTACATCTCGCTGGCCATGGGCAAGACCGTGGGACTGGCCTCCGCCATCCTGGCGATCGTCTCCTACAACTGCCTCCAGATCGGCGTCTACGGTCTCTTCGCCGTCCAGACCCACGACATGCTCAAAGTGCTGTTCGGACTCGAGGTGCCGTGGCCGGCCGTCGCGCTCGCCGCCGTCGCAGCCGTATGGTTCCTCGGCTACCGGGGGATCGACGTCGGCGCGAAGGTGCTCGGCGTGCTCCTGGTCGCCGAGACGGGCATCCTGGCCGTGATGGGAGTGGGCATCCTCGGCAGCGGCGGAGCCCACGGGATCAGCGTGGGTTCCTTCAGCCCGGAGCAGGCGTTCGGCCCGGGCGTCCTGGCAATCCTTGGCATCTGCTTCGCCGCCTTCATGGGCTTCGAGTCCACCGTGCTGTACCGCTCCGAGGCACGCAACCCGGACAAATCCGTGCCGCGGGCCATGTACATCGCCGTCGGCTTCATGTCCGTTTTCTACGCCTTCATCGTCTGGACCGTGGTCCAGGCCTACGGCGAAGACCGTGCCGTGGAAGCCGCGGGCGAACTGGCCGGCGGGATGTTCTTCCAGACCATCAATCACTATGTGGGCCCGTGGGCCGAAGTGGTTATGTACGTCCTGATCGTGACCAGCGTCTACGCCTCGCAGCTGGCCTTCCACAACGCGATCAACCGCTACGTCTACATGCTGGCCCGCGACGGCGTGCTGCCCGCCTTCCTCGGCCGCACCCACCCCAGGTTCCAGTCCCCGCACCGCGCAGGCCAGCTGCAGACGGTTCTCGCCGCCGTGGTCATCACCATCTGCGCCCTGCTCAACGCCGATCCCTACCAGCAGCTGCTGATCTGGGTGAACACGCCGGGGATTTTCGGCATCGTCGGGCTCCAGGGCCTGGTTTCGGTCGCAGCCTTCCTCTACCTGCGCCGCAATCCGGCTGCGGCCACTCACAAACTGATGGTGCCGCTGAGCCTGGCATCGGCCATCCTGCTCTTCGGCGTGGTGCTGCTGATCGGCCTGAACATCGAGCTGCTCACGTTCGCCGACGCGCTGACCAATACCATCCTCATCCTGGTGACGCCCGTCGTCTTCATCGCCGGGCTCCTGGCCGCCCGCTGGGTGCGCCGCCACCGTCCCGATACCTTCGCACAGATTGGCAGCTTCGAAACCCATGAATCCTGATTTGATCATCCTCGCCGACACCGTCCACACGATGGACGGCCGGTCGCCCGGGAACCCCGCGCCCCAGGCCGTGGCGGTCCAGGGCGGCGTGATTGCCGCACTCGGAAGCCGTTCGGATGCCGAGAACTGGCCGGCCGCGGAGGTCATCGACTTCGGTGCCGCCGTGCTGACTCCCGGCCTGGTGGACTGCCACATCCACCCCGTCCTTGGCCTGGAGCTGACACGCGGCTGCGACCTGTCCGGCGCTAACGACCTTGCCGAGGTGCGCGCACTGTTGCGCGCCGAAGCGGCAGCAACAGCGCACGGGGACTGGGTGCGGGGCTGGGGCCTGGACCCCAACGTGTTCGGATCCGCCGCCGCCCACCGCGAGCTGATTGACGACGTCGTCGCCGGACGGCCCTGCCTCGTCCGCCTCTTTGACGGGCATTCAGCGCTGGCCAGTTCCCGCGCCCTCGAAATCGCGGAGGTCACCGGTCCGCGGAAGTTCGACCAGGCGTCGGAGGTGGTGTGCGACCCCAGCGGCAGGCCCACGGGGCTCCTGCTGGAGGCCGCCGCCGTCGAGCTCGTGGCGCAGGTGATGCCGGCGGAGTCCTTCGCCGAGCGGAAGGCGAGGCTGGCGGAACTCTTCACGCAGTTCGCGCGGTCCGGGCTGACGGGAGCGCACGTGATGGACTGCGGGGAGGGCTCGCTGGAGCTCTACCGGGCCCTCGAAGACGATCTTGACGGCGGCCTCCCGCTGCGCCTGAGGATTTCGCCGTGGTGCATGCCCGGCACCGGCGAGGAAGACTGGCACCGGCTCGCGGAGCAGATCGGACTGGGCGGAAAGCGCTGGGAGGTGGCCGGGATCAAGCTGTTCGTTGACGGCACGGTGGACAACGGCACGGCGTGGCTGTTTGAGCCCGATGTACATGGGGAGTCGGTGGCCCCGTTCTGGCCCCGCCCCGAGGAATATGCACAGGCGGTGCGCTTCTTCGCTGGCCGCGGCATTCCCACCGCCACGCATGCGATCGGCGACGCCGGAGTGGCCGCAGTCCTGGACGCCTTCCAGTCCCTGCCTCCCGGCGGACCGGCGGCCGTGCACCGGATCGAACACCTTGAAACCGTCCCGGACGACCTCATTAAGCGGTTCTCCCGCGCGGGCCTGGCGGCGAGCATGCAACCGACGCACTGCACCCACTACTCCCGCGCCGACCAGACGGACAACTGGTCCACCCGGCTCGGAACCGAACGCGCGAACAACGCCTGGCGGTGCGCGGACCTCCGCGCGGCGGGAACCACCCTGGGGCTCGGCTCCGACTGGCCGATCGCCCCGTTCGAACCGCTGCCCATTTTGGCGGACGCGCAATTACGACGGCGGGCCGGCCGCCAGGGCGAACAGCCGATCGTTCCGGGCCAGGCACTCACTGCTTTGCAGGCGCTCGAAGGCTACACCTCGCACGCCGCAAGGGCTGCGGGGGAATGGGCGGTCTCCGGGTCCGTCACAGTGGGCAAGCGCGCGGACTTCACGGTGTTCGACGTCGACCCGCTGTCGGTTGCCCCGGATGATTTGGCTGCTGCGCAGGCACTGGCCACGTTTGTGGACGGACGGGTGCAGCACCTGGCGGTGGGCTCTGCCAGGTAGGCTGCGGGCGGCGCCCGCGGCGGCGTCGGCTAAATGCCGGACGTCTCGGGCCTACTGAGCGAGCAACACGGGCCACCCCGGCCCGACAGCGTGCCCGGAGGCGGCCGTAGGTGACCCCGCGTTGCCTCGTTCTAGAAGCTCGTTCAAGAAGCAGGTGCCGGCGCCTGGATCACGCGACGACGGCGGCAGGAG
This sequence comes from Arthrobacter sp. Soil736, assembly GCF_001428005.1. Lineage (GTDB taxonomy): Bacteria > Actinomycetota > Actinomycetes > Actinomycetales > Micrococcaceae > Arthrobacter. Next base: position 417,585 of record NZ_LMSB01000034.1, on the reverse strand, counting down.
CGGCCGCGCCATCCGGCAGGTCCGCGAGCAGCTCTTCAACCGTGGGCGGGTTGGCGCCGGGTCGGCGGACCGTGATGGCCGCGGCCTTCGAGGCCGTGCGTCCGAGGGTCTCCAGCACCGCCGGAGCCAATCCGTCGGTCCCGCGTGCGAGCAGACCGTAGATCAGCGCGGCCATGTAGGAGTCGCCGGCGCCGATGGTGTCAGCCACCACCGACGTGATGGCCGGGATGTGCAGCTGTATGGCCGGGGTGGCCAGCAGCGATCCCTCGGAGCCGCGGGTGACCACGGCCAGCCCGGCGCCGAGGCCCAGTATCCGCGCAGCGGCATCCTCAAGCGGCAGGCCCGGGTAGAGCCACTGTGCGTCCTCGTCGCTGAGCTTGACCACGTCCGTCAGGGGAACAAGCTCCTCGAAGATGGCCCTGGCCTCGGCCTGGCTGCCCAGCAGCGCAGGACGAATGTTGGGATCGTAGGTGACCATGCATTCCCGGTGCGACTGCTCCAGGAGTGCCTTGACCGCGGCGGCACCGGGCGCCAGGAACGTGGCGATCGAGCCGGTGTGGAGCACCTTGGGGAGGAACGCCGGGGCCACCGGAGGGAGTTCCCAGCTGATGTCGAAGTCGTACCGGGCGGAGCCGTCGGCGGCGAGAGTGGCGGTGGCGGACGCCGTCCGGCCCGGCGTCCTGGAGCCCGGCAGCAGCACGACGCCGGCGCTGCTCAGGTGCGCCTCGATCGCTGCGCCGCGGTCGTCGTCGCCGATTGACGTCAGGAGGGCGGCGCGGACGCCGAGGCGTCCAAGCCCGTACGCGACGTTCGCCGGCGATCCGCCGGGGTGTTCAACGGTACCTTCTGGAGAGGTGACGACGTCGACCAGCGCTTCGCCGATGACGATCACTTCGGGGGTTGCCGGGGGAGCTGCGCTGGAATGGGTCTTGAGCATGGCAGGGCCTTTCACGGAGCCGTCCGCGGACCTGTCTAAGGCCCGCGGACGGAGTTGGGGAGGGTAAAACGGTGGTGCGGTAACACGTTCGTGCTGAAATTCGGTGGTACTGTGGCCGGCTAGGCCGTGGCGGCACCCGTCATGATCGCCACCGCATCGGTCATGCTGTGCGACTGAGGCGTGATGGTGGCCGCGCACTTGCCGAGGCGCTGGATGTGGATCCTGTCCGCCACGTCAAACACGTGGGGCATGTTGTGGCTGATCAGGATGACCGGCAGGCCGCGGTCCCGGAGGTCCCGGACCAGCTGCAGGACCTGGTTCGATTCCCGCACGCCGAGGGCCGCCGTCGGCTCATCCAGGACCACCACCTTGGAACCGAATGCGGCGGCGCGGGCCACGGCGACGGCCTGACGCTGGCCGCCGGACAGGTTTTCCACCGGAACCGTCACGTCCTGGAGCGTGGAGATGCCGAGCCGGGTCAGCTCCTCCTTGGCCTTGCGGCGCATGCCCTTGGTGTCAAGGACGCGGAAGATCTTTCCCAGTGGGCCGGGAACCCGCTCTTCCCGCCCCAGGAACAGATTGGAGGCGACGTCGAGTGCAGGTGACACGGCAAGGTTCTGGTAGACCGTTTCGATGCCGTGGACGCGTGCGTCCTGCGGGCGCTTGAAGTGGACTTGCTGGCCGGAAACGAACAACTCGCCCGAGTCCGGGACCTCGGCCCCGGTGAGGCACTTGATGAGTGTGGATTTTCCGGCACCGTTGTCGCCGATGATCGCCAGGACTTCGCCCGGGTACAGGTCGAGGCTGACACCGTCCAGACCTACAACGCGGCCGAAAGTCTTGACGAGGTTCCTGGCCTGCAGGATCGGCTGCCGGACCTCGGTGTTGGCCGGCTGGATTTGGGTGGCGGTCATGATTTCACCTTTCGGATCCACTGGTCGATCGACACAGCGAGGATGATGAGGACGCCCACGGCGAGGGTCTGGTAGAGCACATCGAGACCCGCTAGCGAGAGGCCGTTGCGGAACACCCCGACGATCAGCGCTCCGAGGAGGGAGCCCCAGATGGAGCCGCGTCCGCCAAAGAGGCTGGTTCCGCCAATCACCACGGCGGTGATGGAGTCGAGGTTCAGGTCCACGCCGGCGTTGGGGCTGGCTGCGTTCGTGCGGCCGATCTGGATCCACGCGCCAACGGCGAGCACGGCCCCCGCTGCGAGGTAGACGCTCATGAGGACGCGGTTCACCGGGATACCGGCCAGGCGGGCGGCTTCCTTGTCATCGCCCACCGCGTAGACGTGTCGGCCCCAGGCGGTCTTTCCGAGGATGAACGCGACCGCGATGTAGAGCAGGAGCATCATGACCACGCCGGTGGAGATCCGCACGGGACCAACCGGGAACGTGCTGCCCATCCATGTCAGCAGGCCGGGCATGCTGGAGCCGCGGACTGTGGAGCCGCCGGAGTAGAGGAGCGTCACGGCGATGAAGATGTTCAGCGTTCCGAGCGTGACGATGAACGGGGGGAGCCGGAACCTGGTGACCAGGAAACCGTTCAGCGCCCCCGCTGCCAGACCCACGACGAGGCCGAGGAGGAGAGCGAGCGGAGCGGGCGCGCCGCTGCCGACGGCGAGTTGGGCCACCACCATGGAGGCGAGGATCATGACCGCACCCACCGAGAGATCGATGCCGGCGGTGAGGATGATGAGGGTCTGAGCGATGGCGAGCGTTCCTACCACCGAGACCTGCTGGGTGATCAGGGACAGGTTCTCGACCCGCAGGAACCTCTCATTGAGGAGCCCGAAGACCACCACCGCAACAAGCAGAACAATGGCCGGGCTTAGTGCGGGATAGCGGTGGAGGATGTTGCGGATTCGGCTGAGCGGGGTCTGGCGGTCGAGGAATTCCTCGGCCGGGTCTGCATGCCCTGCGGCGGGCGGGCCTGCGGTCTGTTGCTGGGTCACTGTTGCTCCTGAACTTCAAGGTCCTGCTGGGGTTGGTTCGGCTGGGGCTGGTGCGGCTGCTGCTACTTCTGCCGCGGATTCTCCTGCTGTGAACCGCGGGAAGGTACTGCATATTCAGCACCTTCCCGCGGTGCGAGGTCAATGCTTGTTACTTGCCCCAGCAGATCTTGGAGGCGTCGGAGGTGGTGATGCTCTTGACGCCGTCTGCGGCCTTGTCCGTGACGAGCTCCACGCCGGTGTTGTAGAAGTCCAGTCCTGCGGAGTTGGCTGGCTTCTTCCCGGTCTTGGCCAGCTCAACGATGGCCTTGACGCCCAGTTCCGCCATCTTCACCGGGTACTGCTGGGCAGTTGCACCGATGACGCCGGCCTTGACGTTGTTGACGCCCGAGCAGCCGCCGTCCACCGAGACCACCAGCACGTCCTTTTCCTTGCCGGCGGACTTCAGCGCCTCGAAGGCGCCGGCCGCAGCCGGCTCGTTGATGGTGTAGACCACGTTGACGTTCGGGTTCTTGGCGAGGAGCGTCTCCATGGCGGTCCGGCCGCCGTCCTCAGCACCCTGGGTTGCCTGGCTGCCCACGATCTCGTAGTCGCCGCCCTTGCCGCCGGTGTACTTTCCGGTCTTGGCCTCGTCACCGTTCTTCTTCTTGTCCGCGGTGTCGATGCCGAGGCCGCTGAGGAAGCCCTGGTCCCGGTTGTAGTCCACGGAGACGACCTTGTCGTCGAACAGGTCCAGCAGCGCGATGGTGGCTTTCTTGCCGCCCAGCTGCGCGGCGGTCCACTTGCCGATCAGTTCACCAGCGGCGAAGTTGTCCGTGGCGAAAGTAATGTCGGCGGCGTCAGCGGGGTCCGGCGGAGTGTCCAGGGCGATGACGAACAGGCCGGCGTCCTTGGCTTTCTTCAGCGCATCCACGACGGAAGGGCCGTTGGGCGTGATGAGGATGCCCTTGTCACCCTTGGAGATTGCGTTCTCGATTGCCTGGATCTGCGTTTCCTCGTCGCCGTCAGCCTTGCCGGCCGCGAGCTTCAGGTCCACGCCGTCTGCTTCGGCAGCCGTCTTGGCGCCATCCTGCATGGAAACGAAGAACGGGTTCGAGGTGGTCTTGACAATCAGGGACACGCCGACCTTCTCGGCCGAAGAGCTTCCGGCTGACGAGGTGGTTGGGGAACTCCCGCCGCAGGCGGTGAGGCTGAGCGTGCCGAGGGTCAGGACTGCACCGATGGCAAGCAGGCGGTGGGTGACTGTCCGCGGGGCTTTGGAACTCAACATTGAATCTCCTGGTTTCGTGGCACTTCTGGTGCCTGACAACGATGTCATGCATCATGTAATCAAGATCACAAGGTACAGTCAAGAGAAATTCGATGATGAAGGACCAAGTAATGACAACGATGTCTAATCGTTACCAGCCTGACGGAGCGAAGAACCGGCCCACGATGCGCCACGTCGCGGCACTGGCCGGCGTCGGCATCAAGACCGTCTCCCGGGTGATGAACGATGAACCGGGCGTGTCCGAGGCAACCCGTCAGCGCGTCCTCGGCGCCTCCCAGCAGCTCAATTACCAGCTGGACATGGCAGCGGGAAGCCTCCGCCGGGCCGGCCGCCAGACCCTCTCCATCGGGCTCCTGCTGCCAAGCGTGTCCAACCCCTTCAGCGGCGAGATTCACCGCGCCCTGGAGGACTCCCTGACCGCCCGAGGTATTGCGGTCTTCGCCGCCAGCCTCGACGACGACCCCGAACGGGAGAAAGCACTGGTTGCCGCCTTCCTTGGCCGGCGTGTTGATGGCCTGGTCCTGACCCCCATCGCCAAGAGCCAGGCCTACGTCATTCCGGAGCATTCGCGCGACCTGCCCATGGTCTTCATTGACCGTGAACCGGTGGGCGTTGAGGCGGACGCCGTGGTGACGGACAACGCCGTCGGAGCCGCCAAGGCCGCCCGCCACCTGATCGCACACGGCCACACGAAGCTTGCCTACCTGGGTGACCGTACAGACATCCAGACAGCCCGCGAACGCCGGCGGGGCTTTATTGAGGAACTCGGCCGGGCCGGCATCGCGACGTCCACGGTTCCGGTGCTCGAGGGCCTGCATGACGAGGAGTCAGCCCGCCAGGCGGCCCTTGGGCTGCTCAGGTCCGACGATCCGCCCACGGCTATATTCTCCAGCCAGAACCTCGTCACGTTCGGGGTCATGCGGGCTCTCAAGGAGCTCGGCGCCAGCAAGCGCGTGGCCCTGGTGGGGTTCGACGACTTCACCCTGGCGGACATGATGGACCCCGGCATCACCGTCATTGCGCAGCATCCCGAGCGGATCGGGAAGCTCGCCGCAGAGCGGCTCCTAGCCAGGATCGACGGCGATGACGGGGCCCCGCAGACGTACGTCGTTCGGTCCGAGCTCATTGAGCGCGGATCAGGGGAACTCCGCCCACCGCACTGAGCCGGACCGCCCTTTGATCGGCAACGATTTCAACCACCCATACCGAACCTTGAAGAGGGGAATCCCATGACCAAAACGCTGTACGCCGAATTCACCGTAAAACCCGGCAGCGAAGCCCGCGTAGCGGAAATGATGCGCGAGCTGACCGAGCAGGTGCGCAGGGAGCCCGGCAACCAGCTGTTCCTGCCGTACACCCGGGAAAGCAATCCCCGGGAGTACTTTGTGTTCGAGGTCTATGAGGACGCCGCGGCATTCCAGGAGCACATCAGCGCGGATTACGGGGCCACGTTCAACGGGGAGCTGGCGGATCACATTGAGGAGGACGGCTCGGTGCTGACCTGGCTGCAGCCGGTTCACTGACGCCCACTTCAGGCTGCAACCCGCACAGCCCGGCAACGATGAGGGCCGGTGCCCGCATAATTCATGCGGGCACCGGCCCTTTCGCTCGTGTGTCTCAGTGAACTGCCCGGGAACCTAGCCTCGGTTCTTCGTAGGCTTTTCCGCTGTTCCGAACATGGACTTGGCCAGCGGCGTGACGGTGATCGACTTCAGCTGGGCGGTGCCGCCCTCGGCGAAGAGCGCCACCTGGTTTGCACCCTGCTCCGGGAAGACCTGGTCTGTTATGGTCCGCAGCCCGTTCTGGGCGAAGACCTCCACGGACGACCGGTCGACGTAGATGCGCAGGGTCACGTTGCCGTTGGCGTCCACCGAGACGGGAGCCGAGTCCACCGAAGCGAAAAGCGGGTGGAAGGCGGTGTTTCCGGAGTTGCTCCGGTCCACGAACAGCTCTCCGGCCGCCCTGTCATAGCCAATGACGGTGGACGTGTTGCCGTTCCCCAGCACCGTGATTCCCGCTTTCGACGCCGTGCCGGGCGCCAGTGTCACGTCGATCCGTTGCACCTGCCCGAAGGCGGCCGCCGGCAGCGCGTGGGTGCCCGGGGCGATGTTGCGCGTCCGCTTTTCTGCATAGCTCACGCCTGTGCCGAGGCCATCCACCTGCTGGGCGGCCTTCTGGGTCAGCCGCGGCCCGCTTGCCGTCTGTGTCAGCGCAACCTCGCGGGGCAGGGACATGGCGCTGCGCCACGGTGTTGTCGGAATGCTGTTGGCATAGTCCCAGTTGTTCATCCAGCCGAGCATGATGCGCTTGTCCTGGGGCATGTTGCCAAAGGAAACGGACGCATAGTAGTCGCGGCCGTAATCCAGCCAGTCGTAGGACTGCAGCCGGGGCGTTGCCGGCCGGGGTGACGCCACGAACTCATCGGCAAGAATGTGGCCCCAGCCGAACCGGTTATTGTCCACCACCCTGATGCTGGCCCGCCGCCCCTTGAACTCCGCGACGTTCCAGGATGCCCAGTCCAGGACTTCGCTGTTCGCGCCGGTGGCCGTGCGGACCACCTGGCCGTCGACCACGAGGTTCACGGTGGTCTCGTCGGAGCGGGGAACGGCGGCCTGGTCCGTGAGCATGACATGGTCAAGCGTGAGGTGCCCCCAGCCTCCCGTGGCCTGGTCCACGATCCGAAGTTGTGCCGGCTGCCCGGCGAATTCCGACACGTCCCAGCTCTTCCAGTTGAGGGCGCCGGCGTCGTCCCCTGCGAGGCTGCGCACCACGTTGCCGTTCACCAGCAGCTGGACCTCGAGCAGCTGGCCGGAGTCCGCCGTGCGGTGCCCTCCGCCCACCAGCATGCTCATGAAGTTCCGGGAGAGGAGGAACGACGGCGACGTCATGGTTCCCTGCCTGTCGTCACCGGGAGCTCCACCCGCTTCGAACGTGTTGATGCGCTTTGCGCCGATGAAGAAGTCACCGCCCGCGGTGGCGGGCTGGAATGCCGGGGCGAGATCGCCGGTCCCCGTCCAGCCGGCGTCGGCCAGGGTGGAACCGTCGGCGACTTCGAAACCGTTGAACAGCAGGTCGCCGGGCGGCGGCGTGTTGTCCAGCTTGTCCGAGACGCGCGGATGCTGGCCGCCGCCCACCAGGAAGTTGAGGTAGTCGCTGTCCACCGTAAATTCCGGGGAGTTCATGGCGCCGAGCGGCCAGTCGCCGTCGTTAAAGGAGTTGATCAGGCCGGTGCCGGCAAAGCCGGTGACGCCGTTCTGCCCTGCCAGGGTTCCGGCTGCAGGGGCATCCCCGAACGGCCCGTTCTTCCAGTTGCCGGGTTCGTTGTTCACGGTCCAGCCGTTGTAGGTGCCGTCGTTGAAGCCCGCAAGGGGGGTGCCGGCGGGCAACGAGTCGCTGGCCTTCGTGCTTTCGGAAGTGAAGGTGGTGCCGTCGAACCTGCCCGCGAAATACTGGCCTGCCGACCCTCCGGCCACGCCGCCGGGGTTGATGTTGACCACCATGACCCACTTGATGTTCGCTGGATCGCCGTCGACCGCGAGGGGGAAGAGGTCGGGGCATTCCCACAGCCCGCCCGTGGCGTTGGCCGGGCCGAACTCGCTGAGCGGCGTCCACTCCTTGAGGTTGCTGGACTTGTAGAGCAGCACCTTGTGCTCCGTTGCTTCGACGGCGGTCATCACCCAGTAGCCTCCGCCTCCGGGGGAGTCGTACCAGAACACCTTGGGGTCGCGGAAGTTCGCCGAATTGCGGTTGAGCACCGGGTTGGCGGCGTACTTCGTCCACGTCTGGCCGTCATCCAGGCTGTACGCCAGCGACTGTGCCTGCAGCCCCCGGTACGGTGAGGCGTCCTTGTAGGCGCTGGTGAAGATTGCCACCATGGGCGGTTTCTCGGCGGTTCCGAACCCGGACGAGTTGTTCTTGTCCACCACCACGCTGCCGGAGAAGATGTCCTGCTGGTCATCTGTTGGGATGGCCAGCGGCTGCTCCTTCCAGTGCACCAGGTCCGTGGATGTGGCGTGGCCCCAGGACATGTTTCCCCACGTATTTCCTGACGGATTGTGCTGGTAGTAAAGGTGGTAAAGGCCCTTGTAGTAGACCATCCCGTTGGGATCGTTCATCCAGTTCTGTTTCGGCGTGTAGTGGATCGCAGGGCGGTATTGCTCGTCTCCTACCGTTACTGCTGCCGGCGCAGGTCCTGCTCCGGCCAGCGCCGCGGCCAGGCTGAGTCCCGCCATGGCTAGCGCAGTACATGCCTGCATTCTTCGTGAATTTCTGGTGTGCATATTGCTGAGATCGCCCTTCATTGCGCGTGTCCTCCCGCAGACAACGTTGTCAGTGACTGGAACGCTAGGTGATGTCCACGAGACAAGTCAACGATTCGATTCCGCGGTGCAACGGAGCGGTCGCGGGGCAACTTTTCGGGCCCAGGCAGGTAAGTCGCACGTCGACACCGTTGTCAGAAGAACTGTCGACGCAGCCGGCGCCGGGGTCAGCCTGCGAAGGCTGCCATCGGCCGGTTGTTAGGCTGGAAGCATGAAACGTACCTTCCTCGCCCTGTCCATGATCCCCGCGCTGGTACTTCTGGCGGGCTGCGGCCAGGCCCAGGAAGCCGCGCAGAATGCGGCCAGCTCGGCGGCGTCCGGGGTGGCCAACGCCGCGGCCGAGCAGGTGAAGGGCCAGATCTGCGCCTTGCTGGAAGACGGGCTGGTCAGCGCGTCGGACAAGGCAGCACTAACCGGACTCGTGGCTGGCGCCGAAACCGCCGGCGTTCCGTCCGAGATCACGAGTCCGCTCAAGGAGATTGCCCAGGCCGGAGACCAGGTTCCCAGCGAGTCAGTTGCCGAGCTCCGGAAGGCCTGCACCGCATCTTGAGCCGCATCGGGTCCAAGGGACGCTACCGGTAGATGGTGAGTAACGCTGCCCCGAATATCGCCAGAGGTGCTATCAAAGCGGCGCCGACCACGACAACCATGGAGAATCCCCGGTTGCCGCTTTTCTCGCGATAAATGCGCCCAAGTAGCCGTGTACCGGTTCAGGCAGACGTACGTGCCAAATTTAGAACTGTGGATGTGACATGAGTTGCTCGAGATCCTTGGGCCGGGCTGCCGAGGCGAACGAATAACCAGGTAGGCCTCCCCACCTGACGGAGGTGCGGAGGTATTCCACGAGGGTAATCCCTGGTCGTCCGGCAACGCCGACAAGAACCGGATCTGCGTGGGCGTCAGGCGGCCAGACGTCGTGTGTTGCGCCGCTGATGTTGGCCTTGTGCAGTTCATCAGGGGCGAATGCGAACGGTTCGGCCAACAATTCCGCCGAGTTCTGCAGTCTTTCGTCCAACTCCAACTCCACCGAGTCGACGGCGGGCAGGCATAAAGGATCAGGGAAGTCCGCGCCCGGAGGAATGGAGGCAACTCGTGACGAAGGGCCACCGTGATAGTAGAGAGCCAGTGGTGGGCAGTCGCCCAATAAGCACACGCCTCCAATTTCGCACATGCTCGCTTTGAGGGCTTCGGGAATCGGCCCCAGTGCGTCTTCCAGTTTCCCGATCCGGTCGAACACGTCGCACGGCGGCGGAGCGATCAGGGGAACATCTGAGGACGCAGGCTCGAATCCGATGCGGATGAGGCCATCCACGATGTGGTCGATGTGTGTACGAGCCCGCCGCATGGTCGAATGAGCTACTTCCTCAACTTCGGCCCGACGCGATGTAGGCAGTGGCCCCAGGCGTCGTATCTCTGCCCACACGTCGGTCCACTCGCCAGCCTCGTATCTTGCCGCCAGAGACGTCATGCAGCTGATCATCCCTGCTAATGAGGCGCGACGACTATCTGGACGCCGTCTTCGTACAGGAGGATTCCTGGATCATTCGAATAAAGCACCTGCCACTCAATGGCATAGCGGCGTAGAAGATCCGTGTAAAACTCTAGGCCAACCAAGAGATGAGTGGCTGTGCTCTTGAACCATGACTGTGCTGAAGGATTGATCGCACGGTCGTAGATTGATTCATCCACAGTCGAAGGGTCCACATATGCGGCGTCGTAATGATCGTTTGCGCACCGCCAGGAAGCCCAGTCTTCGCTGCTGAGGCTGCCGCCGTTTGCCAAACCATTGGCTAGGGCGAAGATGCCCGGGTAGCTTCCACGGCCATTGGGCGTGGTTGCCTGGTAGCGGACAAATCTTGATTCCATGCATCCTAGCTAATCATCCGCCCAAGTTTGCTTTGCGGCCGCAACGCGCGTCACGCCCCGTAGCTCTGGACCCCGCCCGGCGTCGCCCTGCAATAATCGGAACCAACAGTTGCGCCCCACGCTGAGAAGCGGCCGGCCGCAGCGGGCAGCACTGTAAGTTCGGGCCGATCAACAGACGAGGCGGACATAAATGAAGGCTCCCAGCCAGCACGAGGCATCCTCCGGAACACCCGCCGATCCAGCCGCCAACCAGACGGTTCCAGGCGCCGCACCCGGGCAAGCTGATGCTGGGCACGCCGATCCCGTCAGCCTCGATCTGTTGCGTTGGCTGGCAGAGGTCCACGGTGTGGAGACGTCGTACCAGGGCTGGGACGGGCATCCGCACGAAGTTGCGCCGGCCACCCTGATCCGCGTCCTGGCCGCCCTGGGCGTGCAGGCCCACACGGACCAGCTCATCGAGGCGGCACTGGCCGAAGCGGAGCTGGCGCCTTGGCGGCGGATGCTGCCGCCCGCCGTCGCGGTTCAGGAAGGCGGACCGGCGCTGGTGCCGGTCCATGTCCGGCACGGTGCCCCGGTGCGGGTGACGGTCTACACGGAGGACGGACGGGAACTCGTCGCACCGCAGGAGGACATCTGGGTGGAGCCGCGCGTCGTGGACGGCGTGACCATCGGCCGGGCCACGTTCGACATGCCGGACAACACCGGTCAAGGATGGCACACGCTGCGGGCTGAGTCCGACGGCAAGGTTGCAGAGGCCACGCTGGTGGTGGTTCCGGCCCGGCTGTCCACGGCCGCCGCGCTGGAGGAGCGCCGCGGCTGGGGCCTGGCCACGCAGCTTTATTCCGTGCGTTCGAAGCGGTCCTGGGGCATCGGCGACTTCGCGGACCTCGCCGAACTGGCCACGCTCGCAGGTGCTCACGGCGCCGACTACGTGCTCGTGAACCCCCTGCACGCGGCGGAACCCGTGCCGCCGCTGGAGCCCTCCCCGTACTCGCCGTCCACGCGGCGCTTCTTCAACCCGCTCTACCTGAGGATCGAGGCGATTCCGGAGCTCGCCTACCTGAAGCCGAAGACGCAGGCAGTCATCCACAGCCTTAGTAAACAGGCGCGGAAGCTGAACAAGGACACCAACCGGCTGGACCGGGACAAGGCGTACGCCGCCAAGCTGGCAGCGCTGGAACTGCTCTATGAAGCCCGCCGTTCGCCGTCCCGTCAGCAGGCATTTGAGGTCTTTTGCCGCGCGGCCGGCGCGGGCCTGGACGACTTCGCCCTCTGGTGTGCCGTGCGGGAGGACCTCGACGCCGATGACCCGTTTTGGACGGACCCTGCAGCGGCGCTCGGATCGCCGCTGCTTGTGAAGCTGAGGACCGAACTCTCGGAACGGATCGACTTCCACCGGTGGCTGCAGTGGCTCTGCGACGAACAGCTCGAATCCGCCCAGGCGACGGCCAGGCGTGCAGGGATGCGTCTCGGCGTTGTCCATGACCTCGCCGTCGGGGCGGATCTCCAAAGCTCCGACGCCTGGACGCTGCGCGGAGTCCTCGCAGCCGGCGTCAGCGTGGGCGCGCCGCCGGACATGTACAACCAGTTGGGGCAGGACTGGCACCAGCCACCCTGGCATCCAACTCGCCTGGCTGAAGCCGGCTATCAGCCATTCCGGGAGATGCTGGCAACCGTGCTGCGGCATTCGGGCGGGATCCGGGTGGACCACATTCTCGGGTTCTTCCGGCTCTGGTGGGTGCCCGAGGGCAACTCGCCCACGGACGGTGCCTACGTCCGCCTGGACCACGACGCCATGATCGGGATCCTCGCGCTGGAGGCCCAGCGCGCCGGAGCCGTGGTGATCGGGGAGGATTTGGGCACGTTCGAGCCCTGGGTCCGCGATTACCTCGCGGCACGGGGCATTCTGGGCACCTCCATTCTGTGGTTTGAGAACGACGGCGATGCCCCGCTTCCGCCGGAACGGTACCGTGTACAGGCGCTCTCCAGTGTGAACACGCACGACCTCCCGCCGACGGCGGGCTATCTCGCCGGAGACCACGTGACCCTGCGAAGCGGGCTGGGCCTGTTGGAGCGGTCCGCGGAGGAAGAACGCCTGGAACACAACGCCAAGCTGGAGAAAATGATGGCCCTGCTCCGGCATCGCGGCCTCCTGCCCGCCGACGAGCCGGGCACCGAGCAAGAGAGGATCGAGGCGCTGCACCGCCTGCTCGCGCAGTCCCCGTCGGTCCTGCTCGGTGTGGCGCTCGTGGACGCCGTGGGCGAACGCCGCGTGCAGAACCAGCCCGGGACCACGTCGGCCCAATATCCGAACTGGCAGGTGCCGCTGGCTGATTCCGACGGCCAATCCGTCCTGATTGACAGCCTGGCGGACAACGAGCGGTTCAACTCGCTCCTGGCCGCCGTGGAGGAGTCGCTGCGCGGCTAGGACCTCAACTCGTTCATTCTGCAGTAATCACGTGCGTGGTGTGGTCGTACCGGAAGGTGACCGGACCGCCGTCGTGATTCAACTGGATGTTGGACCCGTTGGGCGCGCCGTCCTGGCCGTAGTTCTCGTCCCAGGAACCGTTGATGGCGGCCTTGAATTCATACTGGCCCGCGGGAAGGTCCGAGGTCAGTTTCCAGGTGCGGCTGGCCGGGTCCAGCGTCATGAACGCCGACTCGCACGCGGGCTGCCAGTCGTCCGGGCAGCCCATTTCGCTGTTGAGGCTGCCCACCACCGTGACGGATTCAGGCTGTGGTGCGGCGCCGACCAGCACGGTCCGCACGCCGCTGACCACGTTGAAACCGGGGCCGGACATCGTCGCCCGGTAGCGCACCCCGGTGCCGTCCGCCAGGTTCAGCGCGGCCAGATCGTCCGTCACCGTGTAGGCGGGCGAGGATGAATCGGCCTCGCCGACGGCAGTCCACGGGCCCCCGGCCACGCTCCGTTCAAAGCCCACCACGTGGCTGGCCTTTTCCGGATCCGCCGTGGCAGCCACTTCCACCTTCCCTTGGACAGTGCTGCCTTCCGCCGGCTGCTGGATGGTCAGCACGGGTGCCGGAACCGTTGCGGCCCGTGCGCTGCTCACCGATGTGTGGCCCGCGTTATCAAGTGCCACGGCACGGTACTCCACGGTGGCACCCGGGCTGAGCCCTGCGACATCGTGGAAGACGCGGTACGGGGCGGTGTCATCCGTGCCGATAGGCTCCCACTGTCCGCCGGGCTTCTTCGCCTCGAAGGTGACCTCGTAGAACGAAGTACCGCCGACGTCGGCGGTCACCTGCATCCGGCCGTTGTCACCCTGGGAGGTTGCGGTGGCCGCTGCGGGGACGGGCGCCTGAAGAGAGACGGCGGGTGCCGCCTTGGCTTTCGGAATCCGGCCCGATGACTTGTAGACGACCGCCGACAGCGGCGGAACCGTGACGGTCAGCCTGCCGTCCGCGGAGGTCTTGGAGTCGGCAACTGCATCCCCGTAGATGAGGCTGTAATTGCGCTTCGCGATGTACGTGGGGACAGCCGCCGTCCGGGGCTGCTCGCTGTTGTTCAGTGCCACCACGTACTCCCGCTGGTCCGTCGCGTCAGTGCGGGAAAACGCGTAGATGCCGGGGCCGGCCGCTGCGTACCGGTGCTGGTGGGCGCCGTCGCGAAGGGCGGGATGGTCCTTGGTCAGCTGCGCCAGTTCACTGATCTTGCCGTACAGCGGGTGCCCTGTGTTGAAGTTGTCGGTGGCATGGGTGGCGTCGGTGCCGAGCAGGTCGTCGTCGAGGTATTCCGGCACCTTGCTGGCGAAGAGCGTTTGGCGGGCGTCCTGATCCCCGCCAGGGCCGGTGAAGCCCTGCTCGTCACCGTAGTAGACCACCGGGTTGCCGCGGGAGAAGTACATCAGTTCGTGGGCCAGTTCGTCACGGGCCACGCGTTCGGCATCCTTTGCGTCGGGGTTGTCCGAGCTGATGAAGCTGCCGATCCGGCCCATGTCGTGGTTGCCCAGGAAGGTGGGCAGTTGGTAGACGTTGGAGTCGGCATCGGTGTACCAGTCGTCCCCGTCGAAAAAGGTTTCCAGCTGCCTGGCGTCCTGGCTTCGGGACGCGAAATTGCGGGCGGCGTCCTGGAACGGGAAGTCCAGCACGGCCTGCATGCTGTTGCGCGTCGTGAACTGCGACGTGAAGCTCTTGGACGTGTCGAAGACTTCGCCGAACATGAAGAACTCGTTCTTGCCCTGTTCCTTCGCATAGTTGAGGACGTCGGGGCCGAACTCTTGCCAGAACTCGTCGTTGACGTGCTTCATCGTGTCGATCCGGAAGCCGTCAACGCCGAAATCCCGGATCCACGTCTTGTAGATGTCCTTCATGCCGTCGACAACCTTGGGGTGCTCGGTGAACAGATCATCCAGGCCGAAGAAGTCGCCGTAGGAGGAGTTCTCACCGGCAAAGGTGGTGTCCCCGCGGTTGTGGTACAGCGTGGGATCGTTGAGCCAGGCGGGAACCTTCAGGTTCTTTTCCGCCGGGTCGAGCACCGGCGTATAGGGGAAGGACCGCTCCGCGTCGAGTTCCGGGAAGCCGGTCTGGCCGGCGTAGTCGCGGTCATCGAAGACCGCCCCGGCGGCTGTGCGGTAGGGCTCCTTGTCCTTGGACACGTAGCCGGTGCGGGCGCCTTCCTTGTACCCGATGACATCCGCCGTGTGGTTGGTGATGATGTCGAAGTACACCTTCATCCCGCGCGAGTGGGCCTCGTCGATGAGCGCCTTCAGCTCCGCGTTGGTGCCCAGGTGGGGGTCGATCCGGGTGAAGTCCGTGACCCAGTACCCGTGGTAGCCGGCGGAGTTGTCCTCCGGTTGGACGGCCTTGTTCTTGAAGCTGGGCGTCAGCCAGATGGACGTGGTCCCGAGGCCTTGGATGTAGTCGATCTTGTCGAGCAGCCCGTTCAGATCGCCGCCGTTGTAAAAACCTTTGCGCTGGGGATCGAAGCCGGACACCATCGGATCCGGGCCGAGGCCGCCGTCGTCGTTGGCCGTGGTCCCGTTGCTGAACCTGTCCGCCATGACGAAGTAGAAGTTCTCGTCAGTTACCGGAGCCCGCAGGGCGCCCGACGGCGGCTGGTCACCTGATGGCGATCCCGGCCCCGCTGTGCCCGGTGCCGTTGTGCCCGGTGCCGCTTGGGCGGGGAGTGCGGCTGCTGCCAGCAGGACAAAGATTGAGGCCGCCGCCGCGGCGGCACGGGGGAGGATTTGGACAGGGTTGGTGAACATGGCTGAAAACCTTCCGCTAAGCGACTCTGCTTGGCCCGGTCCATCCGGATGAACCTGCGTGGCGACCTGCCCCGGCCCCAGAAGTCATCATTACAACGGCTTACGCGTCGTTGTAATAGGAGTGACGAATCCTGTATTGGGTTTGTCGATTTGGTTTAGCTTGCCACAACCAAGGCCGTGGGGGAACCCGCCACGAGCCGGTGGTGCACATCGCCTGGCAGCCCGGTTTCGGGATCAAGGCGGAAAGTTGTCACGTCGTGGGAGCGTTCGTGGGCGATGTGAAGCCAGCCGTTGCGGACCAGGTGGTGCCGCGGCCAATCCCCTCCGCTGGCGTAGTCCATGACGGGGCGAAGCTGCCCGGATGTTCCGCCGACCTCCAGCACGCAGATCCGGTTGGAACCCCGGACTCCCACATACACATGTTTGCCGCCGGGGGAGAGTGCAATCTCCGCTGCCGAGTCACCTTCCTGGGCTCCGCCTGCCGTTGCCGGGCCTTTGCTGACAAGTTCGAACCGTCCGGCGCCGGACGCAGCCCGCGCGGCGAAAACCTCGATGGAGTACTCGGACACCACGAATACGGTTCCGCCGGGATGCTGCACGAGGTGCCGAGGGCCGCTGCCCTTCGGAAGCACCACCTCGTGGTCCACAGCAAGTCCGGCCCGGGGAACGTAGTTCCACACGCGCAGCAGGTCGTGGCCGAGATCGGTTGTCATGATCCTGCCATCGGCCAGCATCAGGCTTGCGTGGGCACGGCTCGGACGTCCGCCGTCGCTCTCTTCGTCACGGTGGGGGTCCACAGACGGTGCCGCCGAAAAGCGGGCTGTCATGCCGCCGTCGGTATCCAGTTCGTAGAGCAGCACCTGGCCGTCGCCCCAGCAGGCAACCATCAGGAACCTGCCCTCCGGATCGACGGCAACGTGGCACGCAGCCTCGCCGGCGGCCCACGGTTCACCAACCGCTTCGAGCCCGAATTCTCCCCTCCGGCGGTACGCCTGGACGGTTTTGGCAGTCTCGCCGACGGCGTAGACCACGGGAAGCGACGGGTGGACTGCAATGAACGACGGCGAGTCCGCCTTCGCGGCCGTGCCCAGCCAGGTGAGTGTTCCATCAGGATTAGCCGAGACAGCTCCGATGCCGGCCCCGTGGCCTCCACTATCCGCGGTGTATGAGCCGGTCCAGATGAGAGTGTGATTGTCGCTGCGGGTCATCGTCCAATCCTGCCAAGAATTGCCGGCATTGGCGTCAGATAACATGGTCTTTCGACGGGCTTACTTGAGGCCCTGAACTGTTCTGAAGAAGCCGTTTTGAAGACTCCGGGAGGTGAGAACGATTCACGCAATGCCAGCCTGGGTTCTCCCTGCCCGCTGCCGACCGAACCACCGGGGCTAGTCGATGCATGGAGCGCCCATCGTTCAACCGAAGGACGCATCCATGCCCGTTCACCCCTCCCTGACCCGTTCCACTGTCATCGCCCGGCTCCGCGCCGCGGGCTGTGTCTTCGCCGAAGACGAAGCCGATCTCCTCTTTGCCGCACCCTTCTGCCCAAGTGAGTTGGCCGCCGCCGTCGAACGGCGGGTTGGCGGATTTCCGCTTGAACATATCCTTGGCTGGGCGGAGTTCTGCGGCCTGCGGATCGCCGTGGACTCGGGGGTTTTCGTACCGCGCCGGCGCACGGAATTCCTCGTCAGCGAGGCGGCCGCGCTGTTAGCGGCCCTAGCTTCCGGTCCGGATGGTGCCGACCGACATTCACCGGTCCCACGTTCAGCCGACCGACGTTCAGCCGACCCACAAGCAAGGGCGCACGCCATCGCGCCCGTGGAGGCGGCCAGCCCGTCGGCTGTGCTTCAGCCCGTCCCTTCGGTTAACGCGGGAGTCGCCTCCCCAACTGACGCCGCAGGAATGACGGTGGCGTCGGGAATCGGAGCGCGGTCCAGGCCATTCGCTGCGGGGCCGGAGCGGATTGTCGTGGACCTTTGCTGTGGCTCGGGCGCGGTGGCTACTGCGTTGGCCGCCGCAGTCACGGGCATCGAGTTGCATGCCGCCGACGTCGATCCCTCCGCAGTGCGCTGCGCCCGCGGCAACGTTGTCCCGGCAGGCGGCCACGTCCATGAAGGCGATCTTTACGCGGCGCTGCCGGCCAGGCTGAGAGGGCGCGTTGACATTCTGGCGGTCAACGCGCCATATGTGCCCACCGCGTCCATCAGCAGCATGCCCCACGAAGCCCGGGTTCACGAGCCGCGGGTTTCGCTCGATGGAGGGCCCGACGGGCTCGACGTCCAGCGAAGGGTAATCGCGCAAGCCCCTGTATGGCTCCGGACGGGCGGGTACCTGCTCATTGAAACGAGCCGCCGTCAGGCCCGGCAGACCGCGATGGCCATGACCCAGGGCGGCCTGACGCCCCGCATTGCCTATTCGGAGCAACTGGACGCGACGGTGGTCATCGGGCGGCGGTAGCCTTGCGCGGCAGCCGACTGTGGGTTCCGGGGTTCATAGTCGGTGGTGGTGGTTGCGGCGGGGTGTTTGTTGGGGGTCGATGTGGGGTGGCGGGATGAACCAGGGGATGCCGGTTTGCATGTGGATTTGCCATTGTTCTTTGTGGATGAGGTGGTGGTGGTGGGTGCAGAGGAGGGTGCCGTTCTCGGTGCTGGTGGGTCCGCCGTGTGACCAGTAGGTGGTGTGGTGGGCTTCGCACCAGGGGGCGGGGATGGTGCAGTTGGGGAAGGTGCAGCCTTGGTCGCGGGCGGTGATGGCTTTGCGGTGGTGGGCTTCGCACCAGGGGGCGGGGATGGTGCAGTTGGGGAAGGTGCAGCCTTGGTCGCGGGCGGTGATGGCTTTGCGGATGTGGGGCGGGAAGATTCTGGTGGTGCGGCCGATGTCGAGGATGCGGCCTTCGCTGCCGAGCAGGACGGGGATGATGTCGGCGTCGCAGGCGATTTTGCGGATGGTGGCGGGGGTGACGGGCCCGGTGAAGGTGAACGTTCCGGTGCCGGTCGTGGTGCCTGGAAGCCCGCCCGCAGCGGACGCCGGGAGGTGGCCTGCCGGGAAGGCGGGGTGGCCGTTTGTGGTGAATCCGAGTTGGCCGCCGGCGGTGGACCCGGCGTGTTTTCCTGCCGGGGGCTCGGGGTGGTTGCCGCTGGTGGGGCTGGGGTTTCCGGTGGTGGTGTAGCGGGGTCCGTTGGTGGCGGTGGTTTCGAGGCGGTTCAGGAGGTCCTGGTAGCTGATGGTGACCATGACCTGGGGGCGGAGTCCGCCGGTGGCGGGCAGGGTTCCGGTGGCGAGGGCGGTTTTGCAGGCGCCGACGAGGCCGTCGAGGAGTTGTTGGGGCCGGGTGCGGCGCTCGAGGGGTGCGTCGGCGGCGGCGGTTTCGGCTTCGGGGCCGAACCCCGGTCCGGTGTGGGGTCCGGCGGCCATGCCGTCGTCCGTGCCTTCGTCCGTATCCGTGGGTGTGTCCGTGGTGGTGCCGTTCTCGGCGCGGACCTCCTCGCTGTTCCCTGCCGTGGTGCCTGTGGCGGTGCTGGCTGATGCTTGGGTGCGGGGGTTGGTGGCGGTGTTCATGACGGTGAGGAGGTGTTCGTATTGGTCGGGGGTGGCGAAGATTTCGAGGTGGTGGAGTCCGCGGCGGGGNTTGGGTGCGGGGGTTGGTGGCGGTGTTCATGACGGTGAGGAGGTGTTCGTATTGGTCGGGGGTGGCGAAGATTTCGAGGTGGTGGAGTCCGCGGCGGGGGCGGCGGAGGAAGGCGCCTTGGCGGTGGCGGAGGTCTTCTTCGGTGGGTTCGGTGCCGTCCTGGTCGATGGCGTCGGCCCAGCGGTGGGCGATGCGGGTGAGGAAGTCGTGGTCGTTCTSGATCGCGGTGCGGGTGAGGGTGTGTTCCATCCGGGCGAGGTCGGCGGGGGCGGCGATGTGGCGGACGCGGTCCAGGGCGGTGGTGATGATGGTTCCGGCGCGGGAGGCGATGGTTCCGNGTGTGTTCCATCCGGGCGAGGTCGGCGGGGGCGGCGATGTGGCGGACGCGGTCCAGGGCGGTGGTGATGATGGTTCCGGCGCGGGAGGCGATGGTTCCGGTAGCGAGGGCGGCGGCGGTTTCTTCGTAGGCCGGGGGCATGGGCTGGCCGGTGATGCCGGTGCGGGGGAGTAYGGCGGAGGCGAGGGCGAGGCGGCGGCGGGCTTCTSCGGCGCCGATCCTTAGCCGGGTCCTGAGGAACTCGGCGGTGTTGCGGGATCCGTCATCGGCYGGCGACACGGCCGGGACGGAGGCGGACGCCGACGTGGCGGCTGAGCCTGACGCAGCAGTCCCGACGGCAGCTTCGTCAGCGCAGAAAGGTGCCGCGGCGGGGGAGGCGGAAGTAGTGGGGGTAGCGGCGGCTCCGGTGCCGTCGTCCGTGCCTGTGCCCCAGCCAGTGGTCCAGCCGGCGGCCTTGCTCGCGGGTCCGGCGGAGTTGATCGCCTCGGTGCGGGTCCGGTCCACCGCGGCCGCGCCCAGCAGCTGCAGGTACTCGGCCCCGCGGGAGATCTCCTCGGCGAGCCCGGCGAAGTCCGCGGCGGCCGGGAAGCCGGCCAGAGCCAGCTCACCGGGCGCGGATTCGACCGCTGCCCCAAGCAGGTCCAGGCAGCGTTTGAGGCTGTGGGTTGCCCCGGTAGTCATGGCATCCCCGCCGGTGGCACCAAGGCCGGCAGCACCCAAGCCCGCGGCACCAAAGCCCGGGGCAGCCCCGCCGTCGGACGCAGAAGCGTCCGCCACGGCGGGTGCGCCGGCCAGGGAAGCAGGAGTAAGAGCCCCTGAATCAGGGACGCTGCGCAGCGGCGGAGTGCGGCGGCCGGGCATTGCTGCCCGTGCCGCCGTACTGCTTGCGCCTTCCCCAATGGCTTCCATATGGAAACTCTGCCAGAGGGGACTGACATTATTGCTGCGGACTAAATCATTGCCCTGTTATCCGAGACTGCAGGGGACCGAGACTGCACGGGTCCGAGATTGGAACGAGCCCAACACCAGACGGCAAATCCAAGGCCAGGACTTTAGTTATTGCCTCTTGGGGTCCACGTTGGTTGCGGCTCCTGCCGGAGTGGCGCCACCTTCATCGGACCAGTCCTGACCCGACGTATCGCTCAGGGCCGGATCGGATTCGACGTCGGACGTGCCGAGGTTGACCGTCTCCGGGTGTGTGCTGTGGGCGGGAACGTGCCCGCTGTCCGAGTCGGCACCTGACGCGCCGGCGGCAGACGGTTGCGCTGCTGCCCTCGCGGTGTCACCGGCCTTTGAAGCGTCGCGGTGCATGGCGGCGCTGAGCACGGTGCCGGCCCGCCGCGCGGCCTCAGAGAGCTGGTCGCCCACTTCGGGCGCCTTTTCCTTGACCGCCTCAGTGGCGGCTGCAACCTTGTCCTGAACTGGTTTGCTGTCCCAGATGCCGGCGGCCCGGGCCTTAAGTTTGTCGTACGCTGCCCGGCCGGACCTCGATCCGAGCACATAACCAGCGGCAATTCCTACGCCGAAGAGAAGTTTGGATTTCATGGTGAACTCCTGCTCTTGTGGGGGATCAGTACGGTGTAAAGGTTCACCCTGCTAAGGGCCCTAGCTAAGAAGCCGCCCCGGGAAGTGTCCCGGGGCCGGCTTCGGCCACCCTCTGTTTAGCGGGCGGTGCGCTTGGTAATCATGCCGTACACCAGCAGCACGATGATCGCACCGCCGATAGCCAGCAGCCATGTCTGAAGTGAGAAGAATTCCTGGAGCCCGGTTCCGAAGATCAGGCCGCCAAGCCAGCCGCCCAGGAATGCTCCGACAACGCCGAGCAGCAGCGTCATGAAGATGCCGCCGCCCTGCCGGCCGGGGAGGATGGCCTTAGCAATAGCGCCGGCAATGAGGCCCAGAATCAGAAATGCGAAAAAACCCATTTTGTCGTTCCTTCTTCTTTCATAGAGGAGGCACCCGGTGTGCCGGGTACGCTTCGTCCTTCTCCTCAATACTAAACATGCTTACTATTTTTCTGCCAGTCGGTGTTGGCGGGCAACTCCCGATAGAAGGCCTCTTTAGCGCACCTTAGTGTCCCTGGACATCCGAGTTCACGCCCGCCTCCGGCCCTTCATCCAGCGTGTTAATGGCGGCCAGGTCCTCGTCGTCCAGAACGAAGTCAAAGACATCGATATTTTCTTTCATTCGCCGTGGATCTGCGGACTTCGGGATGGCGACGAGCCCCTGTTGAACATGCCAGCGGAGCACCACCTGGCCTTCGGTTTTGCCATGTTTCCCGGCAATGCGATTCAATACCGGTGCGGACAGCAGGCCGAAACCTGTCCCGAGCGGGCTGTACGATTCGGTGACAATTCCGTGGTGCTCGTGGTATGCGCAGTCCGCGGACCGTGTGACCGAAGGGTTCAGCTGGATCTGGTTGACGGCGGGCACCACGTCACTCGCCCACATCAGCTGTTCGAGGTGCGACGGCTTGAAATTCGACACCCCGATCGAACGGGCCTTACCTTGAGCCTGAAGCCGTTCGAAGGTCTTCCAGGTGGAGATGAAATCCCCGCGCCGGGGCAGCGGCCAATGGATCAGCAGCAAGTCAACGTACTCCATATTCAGTCGCTTCAGCGATCCCTCGAGGCCGGCCACGGCCCTGTCCTCGCCCTGGAATTCACCGTCGAGTTTGGTGGTGACGAAGAACTCCTCCCGGTTCAGGCCGCTTGCCCGGATCCCTTCGCCCACCCCGGCTTCGTTTCCGTATTTCACGGCAGTATCGATATGCCGGTACCCGGCTTCCACTGCACTTACGACGGCGTCCGCCACCTCGCGGTCGTTCAGTGGCCAGGTGCCGAGTCCGATCTGCGGTATCAGGTAGCCGTCGTTCAATTCGACGAGCGGTGATAGAGCCATGCGAAAAGTCTTTCTTATGGACAGCTGTTTGCACAGGGGCAATCGCAAGCGCCTTTCAGACTGACCGGGAGTTGCTACGATGAGCGCGAGGTGGCTTATGGAGAGTTCGGCGGGACGCAGTGCCGTGACGGATGCCGCGGCTGCGATGGCTGGATTTCTCGCGGCCGGGAGCTGGATTGTGGCGGTCCCGCTTCGGGACTTTGCGGTCCCGTATTTGGCGCTGGCGGCCGGAATCGCGGTGGTGGGAAGCGCTGATGCCTCGATCCTCCGGCGCAAGCCCCGCCGCACCACCCCCGCCGATCGCGTGACGCTAGTCCGCGCCGTTCTCGTGGCGTGTTGTGCAACCATGGCCGTTCCCGCCCTGCTGAATGGCAGCTCGCCGGGCCCCTCTTTTGTTGTGCTGGGCGGCCTGGCGTTCCTGCTCGATGCCGTGGACGGAGCTGTGGCGCGCCGGACAGGCAGTTCGTCACTGGCGGGTGCTCGCCTGGACGTTCAGACCGACGCAGCCCTCGTCCTGGTCCTGTCGTGTGCCGCGGCGCGCAGCCTTGGCGCATGGGTCCTTGCCATCGGGTTGATGTGGTACGTGTTCGTGGCCGCTGGGCAGGTCCGCCCCGCTCTGCGGGGTGTGCTCAGGCCGAGCAGGCTGCGGAAGATTATCGGCGCCTACCAGCCGTTTGCTTTCCTGCTGGCGCTCACACCTGGTGTGCCGGAAGGACTCGGCACGGGAGCGGTGGCCCTGGCACTGCTGACGCTGGTGGCATCCTTCGGACGGGACGTCACTGAGTTGGAGCGGAGCCACCGGAAGCCGGTTGGATATGAGTCCGGGGCGGAATTGGTCAACTGACCGAGTTGCCCGTGCGCGAGGACAGTGTGCGATGACAGGGCTATGGACTAACCGGGACTGCGCTGATATCCCTTGTGGGTGGCGGCGCAAGAGCGAGACCTGCCGGGGTACACCTCGGCCGTACCTGATGCCAGGCACTCCCAACCAGCAAAGGGATCCTGATTATGAGCAAAGAGCCCGACGATTCCACCGCCAGCCCGGCCGGCAAATTTCCCTTCGATCCCGAGCAAAACCCGCCCTCGGAAGACCCCGCGAACCCTCCGCAGTCGCCGCCGGGCGCGCCGGAGGGACAGTCCGGCGAACCTGAGGATCCGGCCCTGGAAGACCCCCAGCATCCGCCGGGTCCCAGCGGCTCAACCGTCCAGCCCTAGCCGGCACGCTGCCGTAGGCTGCGACTGCCGCCCACGGGCCCGACGGCGGCTGCCGCCCACGGGCTGCGGCGGTCACCAGGCGTAGTCCTCCGGTGCCGTGCGGTGCCCCGGGAAGATGCCGTCCAGGCGCTTGAGTGCGTCGTCGTTCAGCGAGACGTCCAAAGCCCGGACGGCGGCGTCGAGCTGCTCCTGCGTCCGGGGCCCCACGATCGGCGCGGTCACCGCCGGCTGGTGGAGGAGCCAGGCGAGGGCGATGTCCCCGGGCTCGTGGCCAAGGTCGTCGGCGAAGTCCTCGTACTCCCGGATCTGGTCGTGGTGTTTTTTCAGCGTTTCGTGCGCGCGCCCCTCAAGGCGCCGGACGCCGTCGCGCTCTTTCTTCAGAACCCCGCCGAGAAGTCCGCCGTGCAGCGGGGACCACGGAATGATTCCGAGTCCGTATTGCTGCGCGGCAGGAATGACTTCAAGCTCCACGTTCCTGGTCAGCAGGTTGTAGATGGACTGCTCGCTGACCAGGCCGTAGTAGTTGCGCCGGGCGGCGGCTTCCTGGGCCTGCGCAATGTGCCAGCCCGCGAAATTGCTGCTGCCGGAGTAAAGGATCTTTCCCTGCTGCACGGCCACCTCGGTGGCCTGCCAGATCTCGTCCCACGGGGTGTTCCGGTCCACGTGGTGGAACTGGTAGACGTCGATGTAGTCGGTCTGGAGCCGCTTCAGGCTGGCATCGAGAGCCCGGCGGATGTTAAGCGCCGATAGCTTGGACTCGTTGGGGCGGTCCGTCATGGTGCCGTAGAGCTTGGTCGCCAGGACCGTGCGTTCACGCCGCTCACCGCCCTGGGCGAACCAGCGGCCGATGATTTCCTCGGTCCAGCCGCGGTGATCCGCGCCGCCGTAAACATTGGCCGTGTCGAAGAAATTGATGCCTGACTCCTGCGCCGAATCCATGATGGAATGCGCTGCGGATTCCTCCGTCTGCGGGCCGAAATTCATGGTGCCGAGGCAAAGGCGGGAGACTTTCAGGCCGGAGCGGCCCAGGTGCGTGTACTGCATTGGTCTTTCCTCGATTCCTGTTGGCTTATTTGAAGCTAAAGCTGGCTGTGCGCTGCGACGGCGGGATCTCCGCCAACGCGGGTGCCGGCGTCCAGCGCGTTGACGGACTCAAGATCCGCCGTGCTCAGGGAGATGTTCGCGGCAGCGAGGTTCTCCCGCATGCGCGCCGGCGTGGAGGACTTAGGGATCACGATGGTGCCGGCCGCCAGGTGCCAGGCCAGGATGATCTGCGCCGGGGTGGCGCCCCTGTCCTCGGCCAGGGCCGTAACGGCCCGGGCGTTCAGGTCGGCACCTTGCCCCAGCGGGCTGTAAGCCTCGACGGCGATCCCGTAGGTACGGCTCTTGCGGGCCAGCGCAGACTGCTGGAACGTCGGGTGGAGCTCGATCTGGTTCACGGCGGGCACAATGCCGCCCTCCGCCAGGAGCGTGTCCAGGTGGTCTTCCAGGAAGTTGGACACGCCGATGGCGCGGATCTGGCCGTCGGCGTACAGCTTTTCCATGACCTTCCAGGCCTGCGTGAACAAGCCTTGGGACGGTACCGGCCAATGAATGAGGTAGAGGTCAACGACGTCCAGGCCAAGGGCCTTGCGGCTGTTTTCGAAGGCCTCGGCGGCGGAGCCCTGCTCGCCGTTGCGCAGCTTGGTGGTGATGAAGAGTTCCTCACGCGGGATGCCGGACGCTGCGATTGCCGCGCCGACGCCGGCCTCGTTCCGGTATGCGGCAGCGGTGTCAATGTGCCGGTAGCCGGCTTCAAGGGCTTCCTCAACGATCCGCTGGGTCTCTTCCGCCGGGACCTGGAAAACGCCGAAACCCACCTGCGGGATGGCGACGCCGTTGTTGAGGGTGAGCTGGCGGAAGCCGGTTTCAGGTGTCTGGGACATGGGAGTTCTCCTCGATAGGGGGATTTGTCAGGCTCTTAAATGAGCCTATTCGTGTGGACCCCCTGAGTCAGCAGTTGTGCCTGTCCCTGCTTTTCCTAGGACTGGCAGTCCTACCTTCGTTGTAGAAAGGACCCCCGGGGCCGTGCAGAATGGAAGGCATGGGTCAGAGCGCCGAGTTCGGCAAATTCCTCAAGGCAATGCGGTCACGGCTGAAACCGGAAGATGCCGGCGTGGCCAGCGGCGGCAGCGCCCGACGCGTGCCGGGGCTGCGCCGTGAGGAAATTGCCCGGCTCGCGGACGTCAGTACTGACTACTACACACGACTGGAGCAGGGCCGGAACATCCATCCGTCTCGGGCGGTGCTTGATTCGGTGGCCCGGGCCCTCAAGCTTGATGCCGGCGAGCACACGCACATGATGGATCTCCTGCAGCACTGTGCCGAATCTGCCCGTTCGCCCGTGCCGGTCCAGGCCGTGCGTCCGGCGCTGCGCCAGCTCCTCGAGGCCGTGGGTGAAGTCCCGGCCCTTGTCCTGGGGCGGCGCACGGACGTCTTGGCGGGCAACCGGATGGCGTTCCTGCTGTTCGAGGATTTCCCGGAGCTGCCGCCGGGGGAGCGGAACCTCACCCGCTGGCTGATCCTGGATCCGCGGGCGCGCGAGCTCTTCCGGGACTGGAAGACAGTGGCGGCCGAGGCCGCCGGCGCGCTCCGCGTGGACGTGGGGCGGCATCCCAACGACGCGCAGGCCAATCAGCTGGTGGGCGAGCTCGCGGTGCACAGCGAGCATTTCCGCCAGTGGTGGGCCGGCCATCGGGTGGCGACGCGTTCCTCCGGCAGCGTGCGGCTCCATCACCCCGCCGTCGGGGACCTGGAACTGAACTTTGAAAACCTCGTCCTGCCGGACGATCCGGACCAGATGCTCCGGGTGTTTTCCGCGAAGCCGGGATCGCCGTCGGCGGACGCGCTGGCGCTGCTTGGCAGCCTGGGCGCCGGTACCGGGCGGGAAAGCACGACGGCGGGGGAGGCTTCCAGCCGCACCGCACCGGAATCGCCGGAAAGCCGGGCGGGCCATCGGGGAGCAAAGCTTCCCTGACCGCCCGGCCCTACTGTGCTGCTGCCCAGCCCACAGGCGGGATTCTATCCATTCGCCCATTGGGTGCAGTGAGCCGCTTTCCTAGCCTTGGAGGAGAAACTTTTTCGACCACCAAGGATGGCATTCAACGATGAAACGCATCGCATTACTTAGGGAGCGCTACGCGCCTTCGGCTTCGACGGGGGCCCACTGCCCGGTGTCAGGCCTGTGGACGCCGGATCAGTCGCCGGACGAGGCCCACACGTTCTTTGAGGGCCAGGTCTTTCCGACGTACCAGGGCATGCCCACCGTGTGGCGCCGCCGGGCAGTTGGCCAGGAATGACGGGCCGGAAATGTTGAGCCTTAACCCGGGCCTGGAGGACAGGCCGCCCACCGCCGGGACGCGGCTTCCGGCTGCGCGCTGGACCGAACTGGCTCCCGGCGAAGCGGTGTGGGTAGAAAGTGCCGGCTCCGGATTCGTTGCAGGACACGTCGACGAAGTCTCCACGCACCAGGAAATGCTCTGGGTGGATTTTTCAGTCCGTGGCCGCCGCCTCTTGTGCGGCGGCGACCCCGTCCAAGTGTGGACCCGGGACTGAACTGACCCGTTCGGTCAGCGCTCCAACCGGAAGCCGAGCTTGATGGTCACCTGCCAGTCGGCCACCTGGCCGTCGTCGAGGTGGCCGCGGATTTCCTGGACCTCGAACCAGTCCAGGTTTCGCAGGGTCTTTGCTGCCTCGGCTAGTCCGTTGCGGACGGCCGCGTCCACGCCTTCGGTCGAGGTTCCGACAATTTCAGAAATGCTGTAGGTGTGATTAGACAACTTCGCTCCTCGTGATCGCCATTGATACCCGGCTGCGGGCCGTTCCTGCAGAGTATCGGACGAGGCGCCGCTGGACTAGGCTTCCAGGACGTAGCTTCTGAGGTCGTCCAGGGTTTGCTGCATGTGGGCGTCCATCGCGTCGCGTGCGCGCCGGGGATCTCGGGCAGCCAGGGCGTCGAAAATACTCTGGTGATGGCCGATCGCGTGCTCCTGGATCTCCGGCACCTGTGACGTTTCCGTGCGCCGCTTCTCCAGAACGCGGTGCAGCGGTTCGAAAAGGACGGCTACAAAAACGTTCTCGGAAGCGTGGAGGATCTCGTCGTGGAATGCGAGGTCCGCCGCCACGAACCGGGCCAGGTCCTGGGCGCGGTGGGCTTCGCGCATCTCCTCTACCTGGACGTGCAGGGACTCGAGTTCCGCGGCGGTGATTCGTTGCGCCGCGAGCTCGCATGCACCCGTTTCCAGCATCCTGCGCAGCTCGATGAGCTGGATGGCGGCGGCGGGCCCGTTCTGCCCCTCGGAGGCAGCCCGGAGCACGGCCTCCAGTGACGACCAGCGGTTCAGCGGATTCACGAACGTTCCGCGGCCTCGCTCCACGCTGAGGATGCGCTGCGCTTCAAGTGTTTTCATGGCCTCGCGGACGGTCATTCTGCTGACCTCGTGCCGCGCGCTGAGCTCAAGCTCGCCGGGCACGCTGGCGCCAGGCGGGAATTCGCCTGAGATGATGCGGTCAAGGAGTTCGTCGGCGACGACGCCCACCAGTGATTTGCGTGCCATTTTCCCCGTTCACCCTGTTAGGCCCGTATGTCTGACAAGTCTACTTGCGCACGTGCTGTGCGTTATGCCACACTAGCATCAAACGCCAGATGTCTGACATCTGACAAAGATCTTTCCGCAATATAGTTTCGACACAACGGAGTGCACAGTGCCCCTTGAAGCAGACATCCTGGCCGCTTTCCCCGCGGAGCTCCAGATCCCGGCCGAGCAGGTCGCCAGGGCGGTCGCGGCCTCTGCTGCGACGTCTCCCCGCGTACTGGTGGTGCTCGACGACGACCCCACCGGAACCCAGTCGGTTGCCGACTTGCCCGTGCTCACCCGCTGGGAAGTCGCAGACTTCACCTGGGCTCTTCATCAGGGTAAGGCCGCGGTCTATGTCCTGACCAACACCCGCAGCCTGGACCCGGCCGAAGCAGCCGCCCGCAACGAAGAAATCGTTCGCAACGCCCTGGCCGCAGCCCGCGACGGTGAGGGAGAAATCCACCTCAGCTTCGTCAGCCGGAGCGATTCGACGCTCCGCGGACACTTCCCGCTCGAGCCCGACGTCATCGCCGCCACCGTCGCCGCGGAGAGCGGCGCGGCCACGGACGGCGTCGTGATCGTCCCCGCGTTTCCCGATGCCGGCCGTGTGACCATCGGCGGCGTGCACTACATGCGTGGAACCGGGCCCGACGCCGGGAACCTCACCCCCGTTGCTGAGACGGAATTCGCCAAGGACGCGACGTTCGGATTCGCCAACTCCGAAATGGCCAAGTACGTCGAGGAGAAGTCGCAGGGCAAGTTCCCCGCGGACTCCGTGATCGTACTGGACCTCAACATCATCCGCGCCGGCGCCCGCACCGGGGACGCGGACGTTTCCGCGAAGGCAATCGCCGACGCGATCGAACCTGCCACTGCCTCCACCCCGATCGTGGCGGACATCGTCACGGAGAACGACCTCCGCGCCCTCGCGCTGGGGCTCGAAGAGGCGGAACGCCGCGGCAAGAACTTGCTCTACCGCGTTGGCCCGCCGTTCGTCCGTGCCAGGATCGGCCAGGACATCCGGACAGAGCTAAGCGGCGAGGAAGCCTACGCCGGCCACACCCCGTCCGAGGCCGGCGGCCTGATCGTGGTGGGCTCGCACGTCGGCGTGACCACGCGGCAGCTCAAGGTACTCACGGATCAGCACAACGCTGCCCGCATTGTGGAGATCGACGTCGAAAAGCTGCTGGGGGATGAAGCGGACGCCTACCTCGACCAGACGGTGGACACCGTGGTGGAGGCGCTCCACGGCGGTGACGTCATTGTCCACACGAGCCGCCTGCTCATCAAGACGGATGACCCGGCCGAAAGCCTGCGGATCGCTCGCACGGTGTCCGCGGCCGTCGTCGCGGTGGTAAACCGGACGCTCAAGACGTTCCCGCCGCGTTTCGTAATTGCCAAGGGCGGCATCACGTCCTCGGACGTGGCAGCACATGGACTGGAGATCCGGCACGCGATCGTCCGCGGGCCCATGCTGCCCGGCATCGTCAGCCTGTGGGATCCGGTTGACGGCCCGGCCCAGGGCATCCCGTACATCGTGTTCGCCGGCAACGTGGGTGACGACGAGTCCCTCGCCCAGGTCACCCGCAAGCTCAGCAACACCTTCTAATTTCACCAGCTGGTTGAGCCCGCCGGGGCCGCGGTTTCGGCAGGCTCAAACCGGCGGACAACAAGGCTCGATGAGCGGAAAATAAGCTCAATCAGCGGAAACAAGCTCAATCACGCATTCAACGGAGAACACCATGACCGCGAATTACAAAGTCACAGTCCTCGGCCTCGGGGCAATGGGCCTGCCGATGGCCACACGCCTGGCGAGCCAGCTCACCGTCCACGGCTTCGACATCGCCGAACCGCGCCTGCAGCTAGCTGAAGAGGCCGGCGTGCGCACCTTTGCCTCCGCCCGCGAAGCCGCGGAGGGCACCGACGCGCTCCTGCTGGCCGTACGCAACAGCGAACAGCTCAACGACGTCCTCTTCGGCGAAAACGGCGTGGCCTCGGTGCTGAAACCGGGCGCCGTGGTCATCCTGACCAGCACCGTGGGCACCGAAGCGATTCCGGCCACCGTCAGCCGCCTGGCCGAATTCGGCGTCGGGCTTGTTGACGCACCCCTCTCGGGCGGGCCGAAGCGCGCCGGCGAAGGCGACCTGCTGATCGTGGTGGGCGCCGAGCCCGCCGCGCTCGAGACCGCCCGTCCCGTCCTGGAACTGCTCGCCTCCACCCTTACGGTCGTCGGTGACAAGCCCGGCGACGGGCAGGCCCTGAAGACCGTCAACCAGCTGCTCTGCGGAATCCACATCGCCGCCGCGGCCGAGGCCATGGCCCTCGCCGACGCCCTGGGCCTGGACCAGGCGAAGACGCTCGCCGCCCTCGAAGCGGGTGCCGCCGGATCCTTCATGCTGTCCAACCGCGGCCCGCGCATCCTCGAGGCGTACAGCGAGGAGGGCGCCGAGGTGCTCAGCCGCCTGGACATCTTCGTCAAGGACATGGGCATCGTCGGCAAGGCAACCCGCAGCGCCGGCCTCGCCACGCCCGTTGCCGCCGCCGCCGAGCAGCTCTACCTGCTGGGCCAGGCCCATGGCCTCGCCGCCGCGGACGACTCCGCCGTGATCAAGGTTGTGGCCCCCACCAAGCGCACCGCTCAGGCGGGCTGATGCGCGCGCAACTCGACGAGCTGGTGGCCTCCGCGCTGCAGCAGGGCTCGGCCGTGCCTGCCTTCACATGCTATGACTTCACCACGGCCCTGGCCGTGGTTGGCGCCGCCGAAGAAGCCGGCCGCGGCGTCATTCTGCTCGTGGCTCCCAAGACCGCCGCCACCACCAACGGATTGCGGCTCATCTCCGCGCTGCGGCGCCTGGCGGACGAGGCCTCCGTGCCGGTTGCCGTGCAGCTGGACCACGCGTCAGACCTCAATGTGATCACCGCGGCCGTCGCTGCCGGGGCGGATTCCGTCCTCGCGGACGGCTCGTCCCTGCCCTACGAGGAGAACATCGCCCTCGTTCGCGAAGTCCGGGCGGCCCTGGACGCCCGGGGCAGTGCCGGCGTCGTGCTGGAAGCCGAGCTGGGCGGGCTCGCCGGCGATGAGGACAAGGCGTTCGGCGCCGATTCGGACGAAGCCTCCGGAAACGACGTGGCCGGCCTCACGGATTCCGCGCAGGTGGAGGACTTCGTGGCAAGGACGGGAGCGCAGCTTCTGGCCGTGGCCGTAGGCAACGTCCACGGAAAGTACAAGGGCGAGCCGCAGCTGCGGTGGGACGTCCTGCAGGACATTGCCGTGCGCACCCGCATCCCGCTGGTTCTCCACGGTGCGTCCGGAATTCCGGCAGACGAGCTCGCCAAGGCACCGGCCATGAACGTGGGCAAGGTCAACTTCAACACCGAACTCCGGACTGGCGTCCTGGCCACGCTCGAGGCACAGACCGCGGCGCACCGGGCCGACGGCGAGAACCTGCAGGGGCTGCTGGGCCACTGGAACGCCTCCGCCAAGGACTTTGCCGCCGCCGCGCTGGGCATGCTCAGCCGCTAACGACGGTCCGCCGCCGGGAAGGCCGCCGGGAAGGCCGGGATCGAACCACGATCCCGGCCTTCCCGGCATCCGGTGCGCTCGCCCTGAGCGGCAGGAGTACCTCTGCGCGGCGGCCACGCAAGGCACGACGCCGTTGCCCGCCGTCGTCCTCTGCCTCCCGGCGGTGCTGGCCGGCTAGGATTCAGCGCAAGCCTGCCCCGGAATGCGGGCGCTGCTCACGCGCCCGACGCACCCCACAATGCTTTTCGCAGTAGCGCCTTCAGCTGCGCCGCCTCTTCGCCCGAGAGCCCGTCCAGCACGTCAGTCTCGGCCCGGCCGGCGGCCTCGGCGGCCTGAGCCAGGACGCGGCTCCCTTTCCCCGTGGCGGTGACGATCTTGGCACGCCTGTCCTGTTTGCCGGCGGCCCGCACCACCAGTCCGCGCTTTTCGAGTTCGTCCACGAGTGCCACGATCTGGCTGGGGTCCAGGCTAAGGAAGTCCGCCATTTCGCGCTGCGTCGGCTCCAGCCCGCTGTTGGCGAGGATCAGCACCGAGTACGAGCGCTCCTTGAGGTCAAACTCGGACAGTGCGCGGTTGTTCAGGACCGATCCGGCGGCATGCAGCTTTGCCAGAAGAAAACCCAGATCCTGGCTGATCGACGCGGCGACGAGCTTGTGGGCCTGTTCGGTTCGCGGCTCGCCTTGTGTCTCGATCGTCATGCCCAACTCCAATAATCCTCAAAACAAATCGTTGACATTTTCAACTATCCATATTTTCATGGATACAGAACAGCATCCCATGCCGCAGGGCAGTATGCACAAGGTCAGCTAGCAAAAGGAGCAGCGATGAGCCTGTCAGGCAAAGTAGCAATCGTCACGGGTAGCGGTCGGGGCCTGGGCCTGTCCTACGCCCGGGAACTGGCACGGCAGGGTGCCGCCGTCGTCATCAACGACGTCGACGCGACGGTCGCCGAAGAGGCAGTGGCGCTGATCCAGGCCGACGGCGGGAAGGCAGCCGCCGTCGTCGCTCCCGTCGGAAGCACGGAGGTTGCCGAGCAGCTGGTGCAGGCGGCGGTCGAAGCCTTCGGCCGCCTGGACATCCTGGTCGCCAACGCCGGCATCCTGCGGGACAAGAGCCTGCTCAAAATGACCGATGAGGACTTCGATCTCGTCATCAACGTCCACCTCCGCGGCACGTTCACGTGCGTCCGGGAAGCGTTCGCCTACTTCAAGGAGAACGGCATCGCCGGCAGGATCATCACCATCGGCTCGCCCACCGGGCAGCGCGGAAACTTCGGCCAGACCAACTACGCCGCCGCCAAGGCCGGCATCGTGGGCATGGTCCGCACCTGGGCGCTGGAAATGAAGAAGGCCGGCGTGACCGCCAACGCCGTCATCCCGGTGGCCGCCACGGCCATGACCAAGACCGTCCCCTACTTCCGGAAGGCGGTGGAGGCCGATGAGCGCGGCGAGGCCATGCCGGCTTTCTTCCGCCACGAGCTGGGTTTCGGAACGGCCGACGACGTCGCCGGACTGGTCGCGTTCCTCGCCTCCGATGAGGCGGCCGGCATCACCGGCCAGGCCATCGGTGCGGGCGGTGACCGGCTGCAGCTCTGGACCCACCCCGAGGCCGCGGCCACCGAATACCGCGAGGGCGGCTGGCGCTACCAGGATCTCGTGGAGAACTTCGGCCCGCTCTTCGGTAACAAGCTGCAGTCAGTCGGCGAGGAATTCCTCCCGCTGCCCGAGGAACTGCAGCCGGAGGCGCAGCCTGCCGCAGCGACCGCGAAGGTCCGCTAGCCATGGCTGCCACCCGCTACGAGCCCGGCATCGACGCCTCGAAGCTCGACGCGATCGACATGCACGTCCACCTCGAAGTGGACGGCCACGGCCATGAATCACTGCCGCCGGCCCTGACCGAGGCCTCGGCGAAGTACTTCAAATCCGAGGACCGCACGCCGTCGCTGGACCGGATCGCGGAGGTCTACCGCGAACTGAACATGGCCGCCGTCGTGTTCACCGTGGATGCACGCACCCAGCTCAAGCACGAGCCCAACAGCATTGAAGGCCTGATCGCCGGGGCCGCCAGGAACAACGACGTGCTGATCCCCTTCGGCAGCGTGGATCCGCGCACCGGCGCCGAGGCCATCCAGGGCGCCAAGCGCCAGGCCATCGACCTGGGCGCCCGCGGTTTCAAGTTCCATCCCAGCCTGCAGGGCTTCGACCCCTCGAACGAACAGTTCTATCCGCTGTGGGAGACCCTGCAGGGACTGGGCCTGCCGGCCATCTTCCACACCGGACAGAACGGCATGGGCGCCGGTCTTCCCGGCGGGTACGGCATCAAGCTGGCCTACTCCAACCCGCTGCTGCTCGATGCCGTGGCCGCGGACTTCCCCGGCCTGCAGATCATCATGGCGCACCCTTCCGTGCCGTGGCAGGACGAGGCCAACTCCATCGCCACGCACAAGGCCAACGTTTTCATCGACCTCTCCGGCTGGTCTCCCAAGTACTTCCCGGAGTCACTGGTCAGGATGTCCAACTCCGTGCTGCAGGACAAGGTCCTGTTCGGCACCGACTTCCCGCTCATCACGCCGCAGAAATGGCTGGGCGCGTTCGCGGACCTGCCGCTGAAGGACGAGGTCCGGCCAAAGATCCTCAAGCACAACGCCGTGCGCCTGCTCGGACTGGACGGCTGACATGGGCGCCGCCACAGCTGAGCAAACCAGGCTCTACGGCGTCTGCGACTACTACGACGCCGAGTCCCTCCTCACGGAGGACGAACGCCGCGTGCTGGGACGGCTGCGGAGCTTCCTGGACCGCGAAGCCCGGCCGCTGCTGGCCGAGTACTGGGAGCGGGGCGAGTTTCCGCAGCAGCTCGCCCAGCCGCTGGCTGACCTGGACCTCATGGAACCTGCCGGGCTCAGTGGCCCGGGTGCGGATGGGAGCTCAGCCCGGGGCATCTACCAGGGCTTCCGGATTTTCGAACTGGCCCGCACGGATGCCTCGCTGGCCACTTGGTACACCGCGCAGGCCGGGCTGTTCCGCACAGCCATCCGCGTGGGCGCCTCGGCCGAGCAGCAGGCCGACTGGATGCCGAAGGTCATCGACTTCTCGCTCAAGGGCGTCTTCTCGCTCACCGAACCTGACTCCGGCTCGGACATCGCCGGCGGGCTGTCCACGACAGCCCGCCGGGAAGGCAACACCTGGGTCCTGGACGGCGCCAAGCGCTGGATCGGGGGAGCCGCCACGGCGGACGTCCTGGCGGTGTTCGCCCGCGACGTAGCAGACGGGCAGGTCAAGGCCTTCCTTGTGGACCGGCAGGCGGACGGCGTCACGCTGGAGAAGATCCACGGCAAGACAGCACTGAGGATGATGCAGAACGCCCACATCACCCTCGACGGCGTCCGCGTCCCGGAATCCATGCGGCTGCACAACGTGAACTCCTTCAGGGACGTGGCCGCAATGCTCCGTGCCATGCGTTCCGACGTCGCCTGGATCGCCACCGGCATCCAGGCCGGCGCGTTCGAAGCCGCCCTCCGCTACGTGACGGAACGCCGGCAGTTCGGCCGCCCGCTGGGATCCTTCCAGCTGGTCCAGGAAAAACTGGCCCGGATGCTCGGCAACGTCACGGCCTCCCTGTCCCTGGTGGTCCGGCTGACCGAACAGCAAGCCAAAGGCATCTACCGCGACCAGGACTCGGCCCTGGCCAAGATGCAGACATCGCTGCTGATGCGCGAAACCGTGGCCCTGGCCCGCGAAGCGGTGGGCGGCAACGGCATCACGCTCGAATCCGACGTCGCGCGGTTCCACGCCGACGCCGAGGCCGTCTACTCCTACGAAGGCACCCACGAAATCAATGCGCTCATCGTGGGCCGCGCCCTCACCGGCGAAAGCGCCTTCACCCGCTGACGCCGCACACACTGAAGCGCACTAACTGAACCGAACGAACACCCGGACCCGACGGCGGCAGCACCGCACCGCCGTCGTAGTTCAGCAACTCCAAAAACCCAGCCCAGGAGGCAAAGATGCCCAATCTCGTCGTCGACTTCGACAAACTGCTCACGCTCGCCGGAACCTACCTCGGCGTGACCGAATACCGCGAGATCACCCAGGAACAGATCAACAAATTCGCCGACGCCACCGGCGACGACCAGTGGATCCACGTGGACCCGGAGCGCGCCAAAGACGGGCCGTTCGGCGCCCCCATCGCGCACGGCTTCCTCACGCTCTCGCTCATCATCCCGTTCTGGGGGGAACTGTTCGACGTCGACGGCGTCACCACCAAAGTTAACTACGGCCTGGACAAGGTCCGCTTCACGTCACCGGTGAAGGTGGGCTCGCGGATCCGCATGCAGGCCACCATCGCGGAAGTCACCGAGGTCAAGGGCGGCGCCCAGATCAAGGTGTCCAACACCATCCAGATCGAAGGGCAGGAGCGCCCCGCCGTCGTGGCAGAGTTCCTCGCCCGCTTCTACAAGTAGTCCGTTTCCAAAGGTCTACAGCTTCTACAGGTAACCAACCCCTTTTTGTCCCTCTGTCCTAAGGAACAGCCATGTCCGGACTCACTCAGCTCCAAGCCATGGGTACTGCCGAACGCCGCAAGGAAGCGCACACGGTCATCGCCTCCAGCTATCTGGGCAGCACCATCGAGTACTACGACTTCCTCCTCTACGCCACCGCCGCCGCTGTGGTCTTCCCCAAGGTCTTCTTCTCCGGAATGGACGACTGGGTAGGCGTGGTGGCCGCCTACGGCACCTTCGCCGCCGGCTACGTGGCACGCCCGCTCGGCGGCGTCATCTTTGGCCACTTCGGTGACAAGATGGGCCGCAAGGGAATGCTCATCGTGTCCATGCTGGTCATGGGCGTCGCTTCCACCCTGATCGGCCTGGTCCCGGGCGCCTCCGTGGCGGGCCCCTGGGGCGCCGTGATGCTGGTGATCCTCCGCGTCTTCCAGGGCATCGCCGTCGGCGGCGAATGGGGCGGTGCCGCCCTGATGGCGCTGGAACACTCGGAGTCGGGTCGGCGCGGTTTTGCGGCGTCGTTCGTGAACGCCGGTGCCCCGACGGGCGCCGTGCTGGGCACGTTCATCATGGGCGCGTTCTCGTCACTGCCGAACGACCAGTTCCTCGCCTGGGGCTGGCGCGTGCCGTTCCTGCTGTCCTTCGTGCTGCTGGGCGTGGGCATGTTTGTCCGCCTGAAGGTCTCCGAGAGCCCCATCTTCAAGGCGGCGCTGGAGCAGGAGACGCGGGAGCAGGAGAAGCGGGAAATTCCCCTCCTCCAGGTGCTCCGCCGCCCCAAGACGCTGATCTTCACCATGCTGGCCGGTGCTGCCGGGTTCGCCCTGCAGGTTGTGCTTGCAACGTTCGCGGTGACCTTCGCCGTCTCCAAGGGCGCCGACCGCCAGGGCGTGCTCTACGCCTACGCCGCGGCCTCCCTGGTCTCGATCGTCTTTGTGGTCCTGGGCGGCAGACTCTCGGACAAGCTGGGCCGGCGGCCGGTGATGGTCGGCGGACTCGTGGTGTTCATCGCCTACCTCATGCCGATGTTCCAGCTGCTGTCCTCCAACAACATCATGCTGATCTTCGTGGCGTTCGCCGTGGGCCTGATGATCCACTCCACGCTGTTCGGGCCGCTGGCGGCCTTCGTGTCCGAGCAGTTCGGCACCACCTCCCGCTACACGGGAGCCTCGCTGGGCTACCAGCTGGCAACGCTGCTCGGTGCAGGATTTACGCCCGGCATCGTGGCGCAGATCTTCAAGGATTCCGGCCAGAACACCGGTTCCGTGGTCTGGTACCTGGCCATCATGTCGGTGGTCTCGATCGTCTTCATCCTGCTGACCCGGGAACCCAAGAACAACGATCTCCAGACTGTCCAGGCCTGATTCGGCCGCCAGAGACTACCGTCTAATTAGAAAGGATTTGCCGTGGAAAATTTTGGCATCGGCTCGTGGCTGCAACGGCGCCGCCCGAAGTCGGGCAACAAGGCAGCACTCATCGCCGGAGGCCGGGAGGTCAGCTACGAGCAGTTGGCGGAACGCTCCGCCCGGCTCGCCAACGCCTTCCGGGACCGCGGCGTGGGCCGCGGGGACCGGGTGGCCTACCTGGGGGAGAACGATCCGTCCTTCCTGGAAACGCTGTTTGCCTGCGGTCTGGCGGGGGCCGTCTTCGTCCCGCTTAACACGCGGCTGGCGCCCCCGGAAATCCAGTACCAGCTCCGGGACTGCGGTGCAGTCCTGCTGGTGCACGCAGACAGCCTTTCGGACCTGGCGGTCCGCGGCGGTGCGGGGACCGCGGTGCGTCGGCGGATCGTCGTCGACGACCTCCGCGCAGGAGGCAATCACGACGCCGGCGCTAACGCCCGCGGCGGCGGCGCCTCTCCTGCCGCGGCGGAATCGCCGGCGGCGGAAGGCTACGAAGACGCTGTGGCGTCCGGCGCGGACGTGGCCCCGGACGAGCCCGTAGGCCTGGACGACGGTGCCATGATCCTCTATACCTCGGGAACCACCGGGCATCCCAAGGGCGCCCTGCTGACCCACGGAAACATCACCTGGAACTGCATCAACGTCATCGTGGATTTCGACTTCGCTTCTACGGACGTGGCCCTGATGATTTCGCCGATGTTCCACGTGGCTTCATTGAACATGGGGGTGCTCCCGACCCTCCTCAAGGGCGGGACCGTCGTCCTGGAGCCCAAGTTCGATGCGTCGCGGACCCTGCAGCTCATTGAGCAGCACAGCGTCACCACCATCAGCGGCGTTCCAACCACCTACCAGCTGCTCTGCGAACACCCGGACTGGGCGACGGCGGACATCAGTTCGCTGAACAAGCTGACTTGCGGCGGCTCGGCAGTTCCCACGCGGGTGCTGGAGGCATACGAGGCTCGGGGCCTCAGATTTTCCAACGGCTACGGCATGACGGAGACGGCCCCGGGAGCCACAACGCTCCCCGCCTCACGATCACGGGACAAGGCGGGCTCGTCCGGGCTGCCGCACTTCTTCACGGACGTCCGGATCGCGGACCCTCTCGGCGATCCGTCGCCCGTCGGAACCGTGGGAGAAATCCAGGTCAAGGGCCCGAATGTCATCCACGGGTACTGGGGCCGCCCCGATGAATCCGCGGCCTCGTATGCCGACGGCGGCTGGTTCAGGTCCGGCGACATGGGCTACAAGGACCCGGACGGCTTTGTCTTCGTGTCGGACCGGCTCAAGGACATGATCATCTCCGGCGGGGAGAACATCTACCCGGCGGAAGTGGAGCAGGCCATCATCGAACTCGAGGCCGTCGGCAGCGTCGCTGTCATCGGGGTGCCTGACGAGAAGTGGGGAGAAGTGCCCCGGGCCGTCCTGGTCCTGCGCGAAGGTGCGCAGCTCAGCGAGGACCAACTCAGGGCGTACCTGGACGGGAAGCTCGCCCGGTACAAGATCCCCAAATCCGTCGTCTTCATCAATGAAATGCCCAGGACCGCCAGTGGCAAGATCCGGAAAGCGGAACTGCGCCAGAAGTCCGGCCAGCCCTGACGCCGGCTGCCGGCGATTCGCCCGCCGGCCTGCTGGCCCTCGCCGCCGTCCCGGCGGACAATGGACCCTACAAAACAACGGACCCTGGAAAAATGGTTCGCCGGTTCAGCGTCGGGGAGGGGCGCCATGGATGGTGCAGCGCAGCGGGCAAGATCCGGCGTGGGCACGGATTCCTCCGGCTTGGGCATGGCATCACCGCCCCGCGACCTGGCCATAGACCTTGCCCGGTTCTTCTGCCTGGCCCTGGTAGTGATCAGCCACTGCATGATGACCAGCCCGGTGCTGCATCCCGACGGAACGGTGACCACCGAAAACACCCTCGCCGAGCAGGACTGGTTCGAGCCCGTCATCTGGATTTTCATGGTGATGCCGCTGTTCTTCGTGGCAGGCGGCATTACCGGCGTGCAGTCCTGGCGCAGGCTGCGGGACCGTGGAGGCAGCGGCTACGGGTTCGCCCAGTCGCGGCTGCTGCGCCTCATCCGCCCGGCGGCTGCACTGCTGGCCGTGATGTTCGTGGGCCTGTGGGGCGCCCTGCTAATGGGCGTGGACCCCCAGGTGGTGCAGCTCCTGGCCAGCGGGGCCGGCATGCCGCTGTGGTTCCTGGCCACCTACCTCGCAGCCCAGCTGAATATCCCGCTCCTGGAGCGGCTCCACCGGCGGGCGCCCTGGCTGACACTGGCAGGGCTTGCGGCTCTGGTGGTGGCGGTCGACTGTTTCCGCGGCGCCATGCCGCTCATCGCCTACGTCAAC
Organism: Arthrobacter sp. Soil736; assembly: GCF_001428005.1. Taxonomy (GTDB): domain Bacteria; phylum Actinomycetota; class Actinomycetes; order Actinomycetales; family Micrococcaceae; genus Arthrobacter. Next base: position 377,550 of record NZ_LMSB01000034.1, on the reverse strand, counting down.
ATGATCTTCCTGTGGTGTGCCGTGCAGCAGCTCGGCTTTTTCATGGCGGACGGCCACCTCGCCCGGCTTCGTGCCTCGCAGCTGGTGGGTCTGGTCGCCGCAAGTAACCTGCTGCTGGGCGTCCTTACCGGGCTGGGCCTGTACCGGGACAACATGCTGGTAAACCTGAACCCGCCGAATTTCTGCCTCTTCCTGCTGGGCGTCTCGCAGGCCGCGACGCTACAGCTCTCGGGGCCCGCGCTGGACAGGATCGGCTCCGTTCGCTGGGTCCGGGCCGTGGTGGCGCTCGCGGGCCGCCGGTCGATGACGGTTTACCTCTGGCACCTGCCGCTGTTGGGCGCGATGGCCGGGCTGCTCCTGCTCACGGACTTCCCCAAGCCCGCCTCCGGAACTGCCGAATGGTGGTGGTCCCGTCCGCTGGTGCTGCTGGGCGTTGTTCTCCTGCTGCTCCCCGCCATTGCCCTGTTCGGGCGGTTGGAGGAACGGCCGACGGCGTCTGTCCACTCACGCGGCCGGCCCCGTGCCGCCGTGGTGACGGCCGCCGTCGTCGTCTTTGTTCCGGTGGCGGACGCAGCGTTCAACGGACTGACGCTGGGGCTCCTGGGCGGCGGATCGGCCTGCTTTACGCTCGCTGCCCTGTTGCTGGGACGCGTTCCGGCCCTCGCGCCGGAGCCATTGCCAGCACGGGCATTAAGTGCCAATGTCGAACCATGACGGAGAACACGGTATCCACCGAGGACCAATTCACCCCGGATGTCACCACCTTCCGGAACGATGCGCTCCACCGCTACGAGCTGCACGTGGGCGGGAAGCTGGCGGTGCATATCCGGTTCATGGACAAACCGGGACACGTTGACTTCATCCATACCGAAACGGCCGAGGAGTTTGCGGGGCAGGGCCTCGCCAATGTCCTCGTGCACTTCGCCTTGGACGACGTCGTGGCCGCCGGGAAGCGCATCATCCCGCACTGCCCCTTCACCGCACGCTACCTGCGCAAGCACGAGATCTACACGCAGTGCATTGACTGGCCTGAGGAGGCTGCGCCCAAGCTCATGGGCACGTGATGCTGCGGAGCGTGCTGGTTCGGAGCTAGGAGTCGAAGTGCGTGGCCACCGGCGCACCGTCTAATGAGCTCACCAGTCCGGCGGCCACATCCCGGAGCTTCATGTTGCGCCCGCTGGAGGCCCTGGTCAGGATGGCCATTGCTTCGTTCTGGGAGCATCGGTTCTGTCCCATGATGATCCCCGCGGCGAGGTCGATGGTGGTCCTCGATTCCATTGCCGCGCGGAGGTCATCGGCCAGCTGCTGACGGACGCCGATGCGGACCGCAAGGCGCAGGGCCCTCTGCGCCTGGGAAGCAAAAAGCTCCGCCGACGTTATGGTGGCCGGATCGAACGCATCAGGCACGCTGGCGAAGATGTTGAGCGCGGCCGTGGCGCCCTCGTCCAGGGCCAGCGGAACACCAAGGACACTTAGTTGCCCCAGGGCTGCCATCGCCTGGCAGTAGTCCGGCCATAGCGGATCCGCGCGCGTATCCCGCACCAGCACCGTGGTCTGGGTTTCCATGGCGTGGAGGCACGGCCCCTCGCCGAACCCGTGCTGGATTTCGTCGAACCTGCGCGCGTCCGGGCTGCTCCAGGCTGCCGTGTTCAGGCGCCGGTGCCGGTGCAGCGTCACGGCACAGACAACCTCCCTGCCCATGGAGGCGGAGAAGGATTTGGCTGAAAACTCGCACAGCTCGGACAGGAAGCTGCTGACGTCGTTGCTGTCGATCACCAGATCCTGCAACTGCCCCGCCGCAGCGGCGAATCCGTGGTCCGATGTCTCCAGTGCAGTATCGTCCATGTTTTCCAGTCTAGGTCTGCCCGCTCGATAAGGAGCCGCGCCGGGTCCGGACTTGTGACCCCCGCGACAATTACATACGATTCAGGCTGGCTATGCAGTTGGCTGACGGACTCTCTCGTTGGGGAATTCTTTGAATCACAAACTGCGTGTGCTGGTATGGGTGGAACTGGATCCCGGGCATGTCACCCTGGAAGTCAGCGGGTGCCTGACCCCGGCGAACTTCCCCGTACTTCTTCACCTGCTGCTGCGCGCGCAGAAGCTCTCTACCTGCCCCAGGATCACGCTGGATTTCCGCGAGGCCTCGCACCTTGACGAGTCAGTGCTGTCCTACCTGCAGCAGGTGGCTTTGCCGGAGGATCATGCCCTCGGAGAGCACGTGGAAGTGCACCACGAACTCGGGGTTGCGGCCGCCTCCGCCCTCGAGGATGCAGACGACTTTCGGCTGACACTCCTGGAGCCGGACGAACTTCCGGTCTGCCCCATTCACTGCGGCGAAACCGATCACGGCGGCGAAGCCGACACAGAATCAGCGCTGGCCGGCGTACCGCTTGCCGGCAACATCAGTCCTCAGTCCTTTCCCGGCGGGACGCTTGCCGGGCTGGTTGAAGCGGGGAGCGCCCGATGAACGAGGAAGATCTGTCCCGGTACTTCGACGAGACCGTGGACCCGGCCGAAACCGTGGCGGCGCTGCCCGAACCGGCGCTGGTAGAACTCGCAGACGCGCTGTACCGGCACCTGGATACGCCCAGCCCGACCTTCGGTGCCCACTCCTGGTACGTCCAGGTCGCGGACGAGCTCCGGATGCGTCGGTTGACCGGCAGCGCGGACACCCCGGCGGCCTCGGATGACCGGGGCCCGGGAGGACCTGCAGGGCGCGAAGTCCCGGCCGGTTAGCTGCAGCGCGAACGAACACTTGTGGCCCAGGAAATGCACGGTTGGGGGGCCACAAGTGTTCGTTCGCGCTGTGACTTTGGGCGGCCGCAGGGGTCGACTTACGGAGGGTTCACTTACGACGGCGGGGGCTGCTATTCGCGGTTCCGGCGCCATTGCGCTGCGTGCCAGAAGAGGAGGCCCAGCAGGCCGAGGAGTCCGGCGAACATGACGTGCGGGGCGAAGCTGATCAAGATGTAGCTCAGGGGCATGGACGGACCTGTCGGGCCCGAATTGACGGTTTCCTGGGCAATCGTGAACGCCCCGAACGAGGCGGCGATCAGCCCCGAAACGACGACCCATAGGGCCGCGATGAACGGGTTGATCATGAGGCGGCCCGGCTGTGAATCCGCCGCGTCCAATTGGGCCACGCCAAAACCAGTGCCGGCAAAGTTAGCTGCTCCCGCCTGCGCTCCGCCGCTTAGCCCGGTGCCGGCCGGGACCGGTATACGCCCGTAGCCGGTGGGCCGCCCCTCGGAATCCATTTCCCTGAAATTGATCGGATCATGCTCAGTGCCGGACACGTCCCCCCGCTTCCTGCCGCCTCTAAGGCCGCGTGCTAGGAACTCTACTCCGCATGACTTTCCGGCGCCCGGCTTGCGGCGATACCCGTGTCCCAAGCCCCCGGGAACACGCTCGCCCTCCCGGCAGGGGGCATTCTCGGGTAATTCACCCCGCGAAGGAAAGTCAATGACCCCGGATATCGGCGCAAAGCCGCCACTTTTCGGGGATTTCTTGAATTACATCACTGAAGTTTGACTAAAAGGGTGTCCTAAGTAAGGCTTGCCTTGCTTAGTAGCGGTCGCCGCAACTGAGCGGACCCGATCCCGAAAAAAGGATGACTGCCATGACCCTGCTGCCCGATGTGGACGAAACACGCGTGGACCAAGAAACCGATACCGGATATCCCGCAGGAGAGGCAACGGCCGGTTCCCGTCTTCGCGGCAACATTTCGCCGGACGTCGACTTCGGGGCCGGGGTGGAGCTGGCCCTCGCCGCCAGCAACCACCTCTTCAACGCCCGCAACGCGCCGCGGTACGTGGCGCAGGTGCTGCAGGGAGTCAACGCCGTGGCCACCAAAATTGAGCGGACCTCTCAGCCGTTCACCGGCGTCGGCCCTGCCGAGATGAAGAGCCGCGTGGACGCCGTCGACCTGGACCTGCCCCTGCCCGACACGGCGGCCGCCCTCGACGAGCTGCAGGAGACGTATCTGCGCGACGCCGTCTATTTCCACGATGCCAAGTACGCCGCGCACCTGAACTGCCCGGTGGTCATTCCGGCGCTCGTGGGGGAGGCCGTCCTGTCCGCCGTGAACTCGTCCATGGACACATGGGACCAGAGCGCGGGCGCCACGATGATCGAGCGGCGCCTCATCGACTGGACGGCGGGCCGCCTGCAGCTGGGAAGCGGGGCGGACGGCGTGTTCACCTCCGGCGGCAGCCAGTCCAACTTCCAGGCGCTGCTGATCGCGCGGAACCACGCCGTGGCGGAGCTGCGGCTCGATCCGGCGAACGCCGGGCTCCGGCTCCCGGCACTGCTGGAAAAGCTGCGGATCTTCACGTCGGCGGACAGCCACTTCAGCATCCGGAAGTCGGCGTCCATGCTCGGGCTGGGCTTCGACGCCGTCGTCTCCGTCGGCTGCGCCGCCGACCACCGGATGGATCCTTCCGAACTGGCCGGGGCCATCGCGGCAGCGCGCAGCGCCGGCCTGGTGCCGATGGCGGTTGTGGCCACGGCGGGGACCACCGACTTCGGTGCCGTGGACCCGCTCGCCGAGCTCGCCGCCCTGGCCCGCGGCTACGGTGCCTGGTTCCACGTGGATGCCGCATATGGCGGCGGGCTCATGGTGTCCAACAGGTACCGGCACCTCCTGGACGGAATCCGGCTGGCCGACTCCGTCACCGTTGACTTCCACAAGACGTTCTTCCAGCCGGTCAGCTCCAGCGCCCTCCTGGTCCGGGACGGCGCCATGCTCCGGCACGTGACGTATTACGCCGACTACCTGAACCCGGAAGCCGCCGCAAGGGCCGAGATCCCCAACCAGGTGGACAAGAGCATCCAGACCACGCGCCGGTTCGACGCCCTCAAGCTTTGGCTCACGCTCCGCATCATGGGGGCGGATGCCATCGGTGCGCTCCTCGACGAGGCGATCGACCTCGCCGCCCGCGTGGGAACGGTGCTCTCGGCGGATGCCGACTTCGAACTGGCGGCCGAGCCGCAACTGAGCACCCTGGTCTTCCGCTACCGGCCGGTGCTCGCGGACGGGACGCGGCTGTCCGAGGACCTCGCGGACAGCCTGAACCCGGCCATCCGCGCCGCGGTCTTTGCCTCGGGCCAAGCGGTGGTGGCCGGGACCAAGGTCGCGGGCCGGCACTTCCTGAAGTTCACGCTGCTCAACGCCGAGGCCACGCTGGAGGACATCCGGGAGATCATCGAGCTCGTCCGGCGGGCAGGGGAGAGCCTGACCGGCACGGCGCCTGCGGGCGAATCCGCCGCTGCAGCCCGGGAGGCACGCGCATGAGCACGTCGGCATTGAGCTCCCCTTCATTGAGCCCCTCCGGCGCAGGCCGCATTTACGACTTCGCCGGAATCGGCGTCGGGCCCTTCAACCTGGGACTGGCCGCCTTGAGCGAACCGGTCGACGGCCTGGACGGCGTGTTCCTGGAGCGCCGGGAGTCCTTCGACTGGCACCCCGGCATGATGCTCGAGCCGGCCCACCTGCAGGTCCCCTTCCTGGCCGACCTGGTGACGCTGGCGGATCCGGCGTCACCCTACTCCTTCCTGAACTTCCTCAAACAGACCGGGAGGCTCTACCGCTTCTACATCCGGGAAAATTTCTACCCGCTGCGGGCGGAGTACAACCAGTACTGCCAGTGGGTGGCGGGCCAGCTGGACTCGGTCCGGTTCGGCACGGAGGTCACGGAGGTCACTTACGACGACGGCGTGTACCGGATTGCGGTGAACGGCCTGGACGGGCGGGAGGTGCTTCGCGCGCGGAGGCTTGTGCTCGGCACCGGCACGTCGCCCTACATTCCCGGCGCCTGTGCCGGGATAGCCAAGGCCGGCGGTCTTGTCCTCCACAATGCCGACTACCTGGCGAGGAAGAGTGAGCTCCAGCAACGGCGCAGCATCACTATCGTGGGCAGCGGCCAGAGCGCGGCCGAGATCTACTACGAGCTGCTGCAGGACATCGACGTCCACGGGTACCAGCTCAACTGGGTCACCCGGTCCGGCCGCTTCTTCCCGCTGGAATACACCAAACTCACCCTGGAGATGACGTCTCCCGACTACGTGGACTACTTCCACTCCCTGCCGCAGGAACAGCGGGACGGGCTGGTCCGGAGCCAGAAGAACCTCTACAAGGGCATCAACTCCGAGCTCATAGACGCCATCTACGATCTCCTCTACACCAAGAGCCTTTCCGGCATGGTGGACACCCGGTTGCTGACGCACTCGGCGCTCACCGGAGCTTCGTGGGACGCGTCCACGGATTCGCACCGGCTGGAGCTGCGGCACGGGGAGCAGGGCGTCGGCTACGGGCTCGACACCGAGGCGGTGGTGCTGGCCACCGGGTACGCCTACCGTGAGCCGGCGTTCCTCGCCGGCGTGCAGGGCCGAATTTCGCGCGACAGCAGCGGCAGGTTTGCGGTGCAGCGGAACTACAGCACCGGCGTCGAACCCGGCGAAATCTTTGTCCAGAACGCCGAACTCCACACCCACGGCTTCGTCACGCCGGACCTTGGCATGGCGGCCTACCGGAACTCCTGCATCCTGCGGGAAATCACGGGACGCGAGGTTTACCCGGTGGAGCGGAGCATCGCCTTCCAGGAATTCGGCGCGCCGGGCACCGCCGGGCCGGAAGGCGTGAGGCCGGCTGAGCCGGAGACACCGCAGGCAGGCGGCGTGCAGGCCCACGCCGAGGTGCCGGCATGAGCTTCACGTTCCGCTGCCTCGATGCGGCGGCCGACGCGCCACTCATCCACGGCTGGGTGACCCGGCCCTATGCCTCCTTCTGGGGAATGCTCTCCGCGACGGTCGAGGACGTCGCGGAGGAATACTCCAAAATCCAGTCCAGCGGGCATCACCACGCGCTGCTCGGGCTCGACGACGGCGTCCCCGCCTTCCTGATGGAGGAATACCTGCCGGCGCACTCGCCCCTGGACCAGGCCTATGCCGTGCAGCCCGGGGACATCGGAATGCACCTGCTCGTGGCGCCTCCGGAAAAGCCGCGGCACGGCTTCACCGCCGATGTCATGGAGGCGGTCCTGGAGCGCCTCTTCCTGAAGCCCGGCGTGGACCGTGTGGTGGTGGAGCCCGATGCGCGTAACGCCAGGATCCAGGCGCTGAATTCACGGCTCGGATTCAGGCCTGCGGGAGTAGTGACCCTGCCGGACAAGCAGGCGCTGCTCAGCTTCTGCACCCAGGGCGACTTCCAATCCGCACGGACTGCCCGCCGCGGCCCTTCCCTCCACAGGCCGACCAGCCACGGGCCGAACTCACACCAGCCGGGCACTTGTGACTCCACCACAGACCACTCCACCACTGACCACTCCACCACCGACCACTCCACCACCGGACAGGAAGCCTCACTGTGACCATCATCGAACTCGAATCTGAACTATCGCGTGGACAATTCATCGCCCATCTCCAGCCCGAACTGTGGGACCGGGCCAACCGGCACCTGGTCCGCAAGGCGCTCGCCGAGTTCTCCCACGAGCGGATCCTGGCACCTGAGATGATCACGGCATCTGCGGCGCCGGCGCTCACGGCCTACCGGGTCCTGAGCGACGACGGCAGCGTGGAGTACTCCTTCGCCGCGCGGGTGCTGGACCTGGACCACTGGTCCATCGACGCCGCCTCCATCCGCTGCATCCGGAACGGAGCGGAGTCCGCCCCTGATGCGCTCAGTTTCATCAGTGAGTTCCGGAACATGCTGGGAATCCGGGAAGAGATGCTTCCCGTGTACCTCGAGGAAATCAGCAGCACGCTGTCCAGCCACGCCTTCAAGCAATGGAAGGGGCAGGCGACTGCCAGGCAACTCGCGGCCGGCGTCACGGGAGGGGCGGATCCTGCAGCCGACTTCCAGGCGATCGAGCGGAGCATGACCGAAGGCCACCCGTGCTTCGTGGCAAATAACGGCCGTCTCGGCTTTGGCATCACCGATTACCAGGCGTTCGCACCGGAGTCAGGCGCGCCCGTGCAGCTGGAATGGATTGCCGTGCACCGCAGCAGGGCTGTGTTCAGCTCCGGCGAGGGGCTGGACTACCAGAGCCACCTGGAGGCCGAACTGGGGGAGGCCGGACTCGCGAACTTCGAGGCCGGGATCCGGGCGAAGGGGCTTGACCCGGCGCAGTACTTCCTCATGCCGGTCCACCCCTGGCAGTGGGAAAACAAGATCACCGTGACCTTCGCTGCCGAGATAGCCCGGAAGCACATCGTGCACTTGGGCACGGGAGCGGATACCTACCAGGCGCAGCAGTCCATCAGGACGTTTTTTAACACAGACGATCCACGAAAGAGCTACGTCAAGACCGCCCTGTCCGTCCTCAACATGGGTTTCATGCGGGGGCTATCCCCGCAGTACATGAAGGCCACGCCGGCCATCAACGACTGGCTGAGCGGGCTCATCGCCCGGGACAGCACCCTCCAGCGCAGCGGGTTCGCCATGATCAGTGAGACGGCGGCCATCGGCTACCACAACGGCCGCTACGAGGCAGGATCCGCCAAGGACTCGCCCTACCGGAAAATGCTGTCGGCCCTGTGGCGGGAGAGTCCCCTGCCGCTGCTCAGGGACGGCCAGCAACTGGCCACCATGGCGTCGCTGCTGCACGTGGACGCCCTTGGCAAGCCGATGGTCTCTGCCCTCATGGAGCAGTCGGGGCTGGCGCCCGCCGAGTGGCTGCGCCGCTACTTCGACGCCTACCTCGTTCCCCTGGTGCACTGTGTCTACCGGTATGAGCTCGCCTTCATGCCGCACGGCGAGAACGTGATCCTGGTGCTCGAAGACGGCGTTCCGGTCCGGGCCATCATGAAAGACATCGCCGAGGAAATCGTGGTGATGGGGGACCGCCTGGACCTGCCGGATGCCGTGGCACGGATCCGGGCCGACATCCCCGATGGCGACAAGGTCCTCGCGATTTTCACCGACGTGTTCGACTGCATTTTCCGTTTCCTCAACGCGCTGCTGGTGGAGGACGGGAAGCTCAGCGGGGACGACTTCTGGGGGCCGGCCGCTGCGGCAATCCGGGATTACCAGCTGCGGCATCCCGAGCTCGAGGACCAGTTTGCCCGCCACGACCTGTTCGCCCCGGACTTCGAACTGTCCTGCCTCAACCGGCTGCAGCTGCGCAACAACCAGCAGATGCTGGACCTCACGGACCCGTCGGGCGGCCTGCAGAAGGCCGGACGGCTCAAGAATCCGCTGGCCAGGTTCGCCTGATCTCGGCATGATCTCCGGTCCTGTTCGGCGTCATGCCAACAGTCATGCCCTGCGTACTGCCAAGAGCCCTGCCTCCGGCGCGGCCGCGAAGCTAGGCTGTTGGCATGACACCGAACACCACCCACCCCACAGCCCTTGTCACCGGTGCCACCGCCGGCCTCGGGGCTGAATTCGCCCGCCAGCTCGCCGAACAGGGCCACAACCTCGTGCTGGTGGCACGCGACGAGGCACGCCTTCAGGCAACTGCAGAGGAACTCCAGCGGCGGTACGGAGCCACGGCCGAGGTGCTGTCCGCGGACCTGACGGACGACGCCGGTGTGTTCGCCGTCGTCGCGCGCCTGTCCGACGCATCGCGTCCGGTGGACGTGCTGGTGAACAATGCCGGGATCGGGCTGTTGCTCAACTTTGACGAAAACAGCATCGAGGACGAGAAGAAGCACCTGAAACTGCACGTGGAAACCGCCATGGTGCTCAGCCACGCTGCCCTGCAGGGGATGCTGAAACGCGGCTCCGGCCGGATCATCAATGTGGCCAGCGTGGCGGCGTTCCTTCCCCGCGGCTCGTACTCCGCGGCCAAGGCGTGGCTGCTCAGCTTCAGCCGGTGGGCCAACCTCGCTTACGCGGACCGGGGCGTCAAGGTCACAGCGGTCTGCCCCGGTTTTGTCCACACGGAGTTCCACGACCGGATGGGGATGGACATATCGGTCGTCCCGCGCTGGACCTGGCTGCGTCCGGGCCGCGTGGTCCGGGAAGGGCTGGCGGACAACGCGCGGGGGAAGGCGGTCTCGATTCCCACCAAGCGCTACAAGGTGCTTGCCGCGGCCGCCCGGATCCTGCCGGACCGGTTCATGGCCGGCCCGCCGCGGAGGCCGAAGGAACAGGACTCCGGCGCGAACGGATGAACACCACCACGAGGATGCCGGTCACCGCACCCACAACTGTTTCAATGCCGCGTTCGGCAATGAGCACGTGGGGGTCGGCCGGCGCAGCCAGCTGCGTCATCAGGAGAATGACGGGCGTGAAGGAGATCATCGCCAGCCCATAGTGCCGGGCCATGAACAGCTCGGTGGTGAATTGGAAGACCATCACCAGAACGGCAAGGACGGCGGCCTCGGCTCCCGGGAAAAATTGCAAGGGGGCCGACGGGCCCGGCAGGAGCACGACGGCGACGACCACCAGTCCGAGCAGCGTCCCCGTGATGCGGTGAATGCCGCGGTGGACGCTGCTGGGCAGGTCGGCGCCTGCAAGGGGAACCGCGGCGGCGGCCATTGCCCAGTGCGAGTGGCCGCTGCCTGTGATGACGCCGATGGTCCCGGCGGCGCCCACCGCCACCGTGTAGCGAGCGGCGTGGATGATGGCCTGGCGCCGGAGCCGTCCACGCAGCCGGACAGTTTCCCGCACCGCCCCGGTGTTCCAGGCGCGGCGCCGCACCCAGCCGCCAAAGCCCACAAGAAGGGAAAAGCCCGCAGATCCAGCGCTAATGAGCAGCGCAACGTACCACGGAACAACCGTGGGGACGGAGGCGCAGGCACCGAGGGCAAGGATGCCGAAGAAGGGGCCGTTGGGTTTGAGCCGCACCTTGTCGGAGTAGATCGAGCCCGCGCCGGCCAGTAATGCCTCTATGCCCACGAGCCACCAGGAATGGAGCTGATTGACGGAGAGGAATACGCCTACCCCCACGCCGGACAGCAGGACCAGCGCGGCCTGCAGCTGGTGCCTCAGCCGCAGCTGGTGCGGCTCGGACCGCCCGTACATGCCGGTCAGTGCGCCGAATACGGCGTAGATGATCAGCTCGGGCCTCCCGCTCAGAAGCAGGAGGAGGGACGGAACCGCCACGCTGATGGCCACGCGAATGGCGGAGAGATGGTCGTTGTTGGCCGGTCCCAGGCTGTGCAGGATCCTGACATGGCGCAGAACGGACCGCACGGAAAAACCACCTATCACTCAGCCGGCCGCTCTCGGGGAGAACCGCCATGGGAAAAATAGCACAGCGCCGGGCAGCACAGCACAGGGCAGCACAACAGAGGGCAACACAACGCCGGGCAGAGCGAAGGCCTGCCCGGCGTGCTTCCCCCGCGGGAGGGCACGCCGGGCAGGCCTTCGTCAGTGCGGACGCGGGGCTGTTATCGCATTAGGCCCTGGCAGGGACCTTTTCGAGTTCGGCGTCCAGTTCGGCGTCCAGGTCCAGGTCCTCGAACGGCAGTTCGTCGAGATCAATCAGCGGGTTCTCATCCTGCGTGGCTACGAGCTCCCGGGCTTCCGCCTGGGTGTCCACGCTGGGCATGGAACCCGGCAGGGGACGGTTGGCCGATTCCTTCAGGAAGTAGATGGCCACGGCGCCGATGGCCGAAGTGGCCATGAGGTAGTACGCAGGCATCATGTCGTTGCCCGTCGCCGTGATCAGTGCTGCCACGATGAACGGCGTGGTTCCGCCGAAGATTGCCACCGAGAAGTTGTAGGCGATGCCCATGGCACCGTAACGGCTGGCAGTCGGGAACTGTGCCGGCAGGGCCGAGGCCAGGTTCGCCACGTAGAACGTGACGGGAAAGGCAACGAGGGCCAGTCCGGCCAGTGTCGACCAGACGCCGCCGATGCCGATCAGCAGGAACGCAGGGGTAGCCAGCACGACGGTGCTCACTGCACCGATCCACAGGACCGGGCGGCGGCCGATGCGGTCGGAGAGCTTTCCGGTCAGCGGAATGCACAGGCTCATGATGACCAGCACGGGGATGGTCAGCAGCGTGCCGTGAACCGGATCGTAGCCCTTGGACTCAGTGAGGTACGTCGGCATGTAGGACGTCAGGGCGTAGCCGGCGGTGTTCGCGGCGGCAACCAGGATCATGGCTACGATGAGCGAACGCCAGTAGGCCTTCACAATGCCCACCGGGCCCTTGGACGCGGCGGCATCTGAGGCAGTGGCGTCCTTGGCGAGGTCTTCCTGGGCATCCAGTGTGGCCTGGAACTGCGGGGATTCCTCAATCTTGCTACGGAAGTAGACCGCGATCAGGCCGAGCGGTCCGGCAACCAGGAACGGGATCCTCCAGCCCCACTCCTCCATGGCGCCCTGACCCAGGGTCAGCTGCAGCACGGAGACGAGGGCGGCGCCGAGGGCGAAGCCGAGGTAGCTGCCCATGTCCAGGAAGCTGGCGAAGAAGCCGCGGCGCTTGTCCGGGGCGTATTCGCTCACAAAGGTGGTGGCACCGGCGTACTCGCCGCCGGTGGAGAAACCCTGGACCAGCTTGAGCAGCACCAGCAGGGCCGCTGCCCACATTCCGATCTGCGCATAGCCGGGCAGTAGGCCGACGGCGAAAGTACTCGCGGCCATCAGCATCAGCGTGGCGGCGAGGACCTTCTGGCGGCCGATCTTGTCGCCGAGCCAGCCGAAGATGACTCCGCCCAGGGGTCGGGCGATAAAGGTGGCGGCGAAGGTTCCGAGGAGGAACAGGGTCTGCACGGACTTATCGGCCTCAGGCAGGAACACCGGTCCCATGGTGGTGATCAGGTAGCCGAACACGCCGACGTCGTACCACTCCATGGTGTTGCCGACGATCGTGCCGCCGAGCGCCTTTTTAAGCATTGGCTGGTCTACGACGTTGACGTCGGACTCCTTGAGCCGGCGACGTGCGAGTAGCTTCGGTTTTTTCACACCCGGGGGTGCAATATTGTTGGTTCCGCTGGCGTTCATAACGCCTGCTGAAGAGTCGGTCGTGCTTCGGTCTGTGGGCATTTGGGCGACTCCTGTGGAGGTCATTTGCTTGCGACTTGTAGCTGCCCCGCTCCGGGCAGGCCTTCGATTTTACGCGATTTCCATGGAAATCGAGAGTTTCGTGCCGTATGATCACCCGTTCAGCGCCCCAGCCGGGCAATAAATCATATTTATTTTGACCGATCTGACCGCGTAATCCTGCGGAAAGCAGGGGCGGAGGGGATCGTTACCAAACCTTTTTCTGGAAGAGGCCGTTTCAGGCCTGTTTTTCGGGGTAAACGTCGTGTTCGCCGCCTGCTGACAGCCCCTTGGCGGACGCCGTCTGGGCCCGCGATTGAAGCCTCGATTGAACCGCTCGATTGAACCGTTCGACGCCGGCGCTCGTCTGAGTGGGTATGCCCGGTAATCCGGTACCGCGGGACAAAGATTTCAGGGATCGATAATTCCAGACAGGGGTGTTCGGCATGGACTATGAGGTCACCGGCCTGCCAATGCACGTGTTGCTCGTCCACGCCACCGTGGTCTTTGTCCCGCTGGCGGCCTTTTGCGTGGTGCTCAGCGTCGTCTGGCCCGCCGCCAGGCGGCGACTGGGGATCGTCACGCCACTGGTGGCGCTCCTGGCGCTTGTCCTGGTGCCGGTGACCGTTGCGGCGGGCGCCTGGCTGCTGGAGCGCGTCGATTCAACGCCCCGGATCACGGCGCACATGCAGCTGGGCGGGACGCTGTTGTCCTGGGTTGTGGGCGTATTCATCGTGGCCCTGGTGCAGTGGCTGTGGTTCCGGTACGGCGCAACGCAGGCGGACGGGCTGCGGAGAAGGCTCGGAACCGCCGGTTCCCGCGTAGTGGGCGCGATCGCCGTCGTCCTGGTCCTTGTACTGTGCGGCGGAACGGTGTTCACCGTGGTGCAGATCGGGGAGTCGGGATCCAGGGCTGTCTGGGAGGGATCCTTCCGCAGCAGCGCCGAAGATTGAGTGGCCGAAGGAGGGTTCCCGGTTGGCCTGTTTCTGCCTATGGTGGAGCCATGGGAACACTGATCTTTGAGTAATGGGCCGGCATGGCAGCCATCGGTTCCCGCCGAGGCAGGCCGTGCCCCGCCTTCCGCATTCGACCACAAATGCCGCGTCCCGTTGAGGCTGTGCCTCCGCGTTGCCCCGTGTTGCTGGACGCAGATGCCGGCCAGTTGAAGCAGCCTGAGAACGGGCGCCAGATCGCTTCTGATTCCAGCAGACAGGCCGGAATTACAACCCTATATTGGGTGAACACTTCATTTCATCGCGGAAAGGAAGAACAAATGGCTGACAAGAATAAGGGAAGCACCATCAAGCCGGACGTGGCAGCACACCTGGCGGAATCCATGGACAGGCCGCCGCTGCCCACCCCGGAAACCATGGCCGTCACCGCTGCCATGGGCGGAAGCCGGCAGTGGCCGGACGGCAACGGTAAGCGCCGCCACCCCAAGGACCGCGGCTCAAGCCACGGCCGCGCGGGCCAGGAGGCAGCCGTGACTGCAGTCCACCGGACCGGCCGCCCGCAGATGCCGCACTCGTCGTAGTCCGGCCTGAGGATGCTCATATGGCCTGGGGACAACCGAATTCGGGAGTCCCCAGGCCATATGCGCGTCACGGGGCTCAGCGCTGGGATTCGGCGACGACGTCCTCCGGCTCTTTGTCCAGCCGCCAGCCGCGCCACACGGGATGCCTGAGTTTTCCGCTGCCGGTCCACTCGCCGAAGGTCACCTCGCCCACCAGTGCGGGACTGACCCAATGGGCATCGGCTGCGTCGGCGGCCGGCACGTCATCGAACGGTGAGGTCTTGCGCGCCAGCCCGTCCATCGTTTGCCGCAGTTCCTTGAGTTCGCGCATGCTGAAACCGCTGCCCACGCGCCCCACATACCGCAGTGTCTTGCCGTCCGGTATGCCCAGCAGCAGCGAGCCCACGGTGTCGGCCCGTTCGCCCTTTCCGGGGCGCCAGCCGCCCACCACCACCTCCTGGGTCTGCTCGATCTTGAGCTTGATCCAGGACCGGCTCCGCTGGCCGCTGACGTAGCGGCTGTCCGTGCGCTTGGCCATCACGCCCTCAAGGCCAAGTTCACGCGCGCTGTCCAGGATGTGTTCCACACGGTCGTCCAGCGTTTCGGACAGTTCCACGGGGCAGTCCGAGGGGCTATAAAAATCGGCGAGGAGTTCCCGCCGTTCCTTGAGGGGGAGCCTGCGCAAGTCACGTCCGGCGTCGGCCAGCAGGTCGAAGAGCATGAGCCGCACGGGGATGGCTGCGCGGGCCCTCCGCACGTCGCCCGGCTTGGTCAGTTTCATCCTTCCCTGCAGGACGCCGAAGTCGGGCCTGCCGGCGGGCCCGACGGCGATGATCTCACCGTCGGCGATGAAGTCCTGCGGCGGCCAGCAGCTCCTGTCGGTCAGTTCGGGGTAACTGGCGGACATGTCGTTCCCGTTGCGGCTGAGCAGCCGGACTTTCCCGCTGTCCGCCACCACCAGGGCCCTGATCCCGTCCCACTTTAGTTCGAACAGCCAGTCGCTGCCGTGGAGATCCGCCGGCGTCCCGGCCGTTGCCAGCATCGGGACGGGGTCCTCGATGACGGTACTTCCGCCGCTGCCGGCGGACGCGGCGTGGGGTGCATGGTCCTGGGTAGCTTCGTCATGCGGCCCCCCGTCATGCGGCTCGTCATCCTGAGCCGCCGACGGCGGGGCGCTGCGCTTGCCTCGGACTCCGTGAGGCTTGTCCATCAGGTGGATGAGCCACTGAGACTGCTCGCCCTGGCCCTGCCCGGTATGGATCAGGGCGAACTTCCTGGTCCCGCCCAGCCCGCCGCCTTCCCGGCCCGTCAGCGTGGCAATGACTTCCCTGCCGTTGACCCACTTTTCCAGTTCGTAGGTGCCTTTGTCCCAGACGCTCACGGTGCCGGCCCCGTACTGGCCCTTGGGGATGGTGCCCTCGAACTCGGCGTAGTCCATGGGGTGGTCCTCGGTCTGGACCGCCAGGTGGTTCTTGGATCCCGTCTCCGGCACGCCTTTGGGCAGGGCCCAGGACACCAGGACGCCCTCGTGCTCGAGCCGGAAGTCGAAGTGGAGGCGGCTGGCATGATGCTCCTGGATCACGAAGACCTCCTTCACGTCCGTCTCCCCGGCGCCGGCCTGCTGGTCGGCCCTGTCCTCGCGGGAACTGTCCCCGTCTTCGCCACGGGACCTGGCGCCACGGTGCTTCTCGGCCGTAAACGGCTCCGGCGTCTCGCCCTGGTCGCGCAGGGACCGGTACCTGTCGAGCCGCGGATCCTCGTGGCCGCCGCTCCGGCGGGCGCCGCCGTCGGACTCTTCGCCGTGGCTACCGGCCGCGGAGGTTCCGGCACTGAGTTGGACGGAAGCGTGGCTTCCGCCGCTGCCTGCCGGGCCGTGCGGGGCGGCGCCTGCGTGTCCGCTGCTCTCGTCAACGACGGCGAAGGGGTCCTTGCCTGCCGCGACGCGGCGCATGACCTCCTCGTAATCCAGTTGCCGGAGGGATGCAGAGCTCAGCTCCCGCCAGGTCCGCGGCGCGGCCACGGTGGGGGTCAGCCGGCCGCGGAGCGAATACGGGACGATGGTGGTCTTGGCGGCGTTGTTCTGGCTCCAGTCCACCAGCACCTTGCCCGTTCTCAGCGTCTTCTTCATGTCGCTGACGGCAAGGCCAGGGTGGTCGGCCTCAAGGGCCCGGGCCAGTTCGTGCGCGAAATCGGAAATCTGGTCCGAGGTCTGCGTGCCCTCCAGACCGGCGTACAGGTGGATGCCCTTGCTGCCGCTCGTGACCGGAACCGGATCCAGTCCCACGTCCTTCAGGATGGCCCGCGCCAGCCTGGCCACCTCCGCGCATTCCGGGAGGCCGGCGCCCTCGCCGGGATCCAGGTCCAGGACGATCCGGTCCGGCGGCAGGGCATTGCCGTGCGAGTCCACGCGCCACTGCGGGACATGGATCTCCAGCGAGGCGATCTGCGCCAGCCAGGTCAGCGTGGCGGGGTCATTGACCAGCGGATAGTAGTTGGTGCTGGTCTTGTGGGTGATCGCGGCACGGGGAACCCAGCCCGGGGTGGAATTGTCCAGGTTCTTTTGGAAGAACACCTGGCCCGGCTCTTCGGCCGTCCCCACGCCATGGACCCACCGCTTGCGCGTCGCCGGCCGGTTGGCGGCCGCCGGAATCAGCACCGGCGCCACGGCAGCGTAGTAGGCGAGGACATCCGCCTTGGTGGTGCCCGTGGCAGGGTAGAGCACCTTGTCCAGATTGGTCAGTGTCAGTTCCCGGCTGCCCACCCGGACGCGCTCCCTACCGCCGGCCACGGGTCTTCACCTCCGGCGCAGTGTGATGTTCACTTGTCTCATGAGAGCCATCTGGAAAGGCGCCATTGCGTTCGGGCTGGTCAACGTCCCGGTAAAGGTCTACAGCGCCACCGAGGACCACGACATCAGCCTCCACCAGGTCCACAACGCCGACGGCGGCCGGATCCGCTACCAGCGCCGCTGCGAGGTCTGCAGCACGATTGTGGACTATGCGGACATCGACAAGGCCTACGAGGACGACGGCCGGACGGTGGTCCTTTCCCGCGAGGAGCTCAAGTCCATTCCGGCGGAGAACAGCCACGAGATCGAAGTGGTGCAGTTCGTGCCGGCGGAACAGCTCGATCCCATCATGTTCGAGAAGAGCTACTACCTGGAGCCGGATTCGAAGTCGCCCAAGGCCTACATGCTGCTGCGCCGGGCGCTCGAGGACACGGAACGCGTGGCGATCGTGCAGTTTGCGCTGCGGGACAAGACCCGCCTGGGGGCGCTGCGGATCCGCGACGACGTCCTGATGCTGCAGGCCTTGCTGTGGGCGGACGAGGTGCGTGAGGCAGGTTTTCCCGCCCTGGAAACCTCGGTCCGCATCTCCGCCCAGGAACGTGAAATGTCCGCCGCGCTGGTGGAGTCCATGGCTTCCGACTTCGAGCCGGAGCAGTTCACGGACGATTACCAGGCCCAGCTCCGCCAGCTCATCGAGGCCAAACTGGAAAAGGGCGATTCCCTGGACACCGAAGAGACGTTCGGGGCGGCGGCCGCCGAGTCCGGCAACGGCGAGGTGATCGACCTCATGGAGGCCCTCAAGCGCAGCCTGGACCGGAAACGGGGAGCGGCCGGTGGAGGGGACTCCGACGGGCAGGCCAAGCCCGCGGCAAAGACGGCAAGCAGGAGTGCGGCCGGCAGGAGCGGTGCCGCGAAAACCGACGCAGCCAAGGCAGACGCAGCCAAGGAAGGAAGCGCGGCCAAGACTCCCGCTAAGACCGGTACGGCGAAGGCCGGAAGCGCCGCGAAGACGGCTGCCGCCAGCAAGACTACGGCCGCGAAGACAGCGCGGAAGGGCGCCTGAGGAGGCGGGCACCCTGCCACGCGTTCTCATGGGAACTCCGCTCAGGAATTTCTGAGCGCTGAGATGAGTTCGCTCTTCCTCTTGTCCGAGTAGCCTTTGAGGCCGATTTCCTTGGCCCTGGCCTTCAGCCGGGCCACGGACCAGTCGTCGTAGTCACCGGACTTGCCGCCCTTGCGGCCAACTTCGGACCGGCCCTTCTTGGCTGCCGCGTTGGAGATGCGCGCTGCCTTCTGCTTCGAGGCCCCGTCCTCACGGAGCTCTTCGTACAGTTCGGGATCTTTCAAGCTGGGGTTCTTTTTCTCAGGCATGGCTACCTCCGGCTTCTGATTGGGTTAGTGGGCGTCAGGGGCGTCGACCTCACCGTGGTGCACGGCAGAGCGCCAGGCGCCCGTTTCGATGCCGCGCGACTCGATGAATTCCTTGAAGCGCAGCAGGTCGGAGGAGACCTGCTGTTCGTCCACATGTGCGGCGGCGCCGGTCCTCTCCACCAGCCCCTCCGGCTCCCATTTGAGTTCCACGTTTACCCGGCAAAGGTCCCGGCCCAGGTTTTCGAACGTGACCCTGCCGGCATGGCGGGGTTTGTCCTTGCTCACCCATGCAATGCACTGGTCAGGCGATTGCTCGAGGACCTGGGCGTCGAATTCGCGTTTGATGCCCGCCACTCTGATGCGGAAATGGAGCGAGGTCTCGTCGATCTGCTCGACGGATTCGACGCCCTTCATGAACTGCGGGAACGATTCGAACTGCGTCCACTGGTTGTAGGCCGTGCTGACGGGAACTTCGACTGCGATGCTTTCCTGCAAAATTGCCACTCTGTCATCCTCCTTCAGCCCGGGTCTCCGGGGCGGTATCGAACGGCGGGGCCACAAATCCAACCATCCAAATCCAAGCTAGTGGTGCCCCGGACCAAACACAAGAAACTACTAAGTTTGCTTACTTAAACAGCAATGGCCGGTTGCCTCCGCAGCTCCCTGACGGGTGCTGCGGAGGAAACCGGCCGTGAACTGGCTGGGCCTATTCGGCGTCGTGGTCCGTTTCCAGGATCTGGACCAGGCGTTCGAGGGCGGCGTCGGCGCCTTCACCGTCGGCCCGGAGCACCACAACGTCGCCGTGCGATGCGCCAAGGCTCATGAGGGACAGGATGCTGGCGGCGTCCATGGCTTCGTCGGCAGGCTCCCCTTCGCGGGCGATGGTGATGTCGAGGTCAAACTCGCCGGCTGCCTCGGCGAAGATGGCTGCCGGGCGGGCGTGCAGGCCTACTCGGCTGGCGACGGTTGCGGTACGTTCGGACATTTCTGCTCCTTGCAATTGCAGTGTGGGGGATTGTGGTGCTGGTGATCAGCGGGGTGGTCAGACTGTTACGGGCACGCTCTCCACCGTATCAACGGCCTTCCTGGCAGCCCAGCGCTTGAGGGCAATTACCGCCAGCGCGGTAACCACGGTGCCCACGAGGATGGAGACGACGAACATGATGAAGTTGTCGATGGCGAAGAAGACGAAGATGCCGCCGTGCGGGGCCTTTGAGCCCACTCCGGAAGCCATCGAGATGGCGCCGGTTACTGCGCCGCCCAGCATGCTGGCCGGGATGACGCGCAGCGGATCCGCGGCGGCGAAGGGAATGGCGCCTTCCGAGATGAACGACGCTCCGAGCAGCCAGGCTGCCTTGCCGTTTTCGCGTTCGGCGAGGCTGAAGCGCTTCTTGTCGAGGACTGTGGACGCCAACGCCATGGCCAGCGGGGGCACCATGCCTGCTGCCATGACCGCCGCCATGATTTGCCAGGGAGCCTGGTTGTTCAGCGAGGCGGCCCCGAGGCCGGCGACGGCAAAGGAGTACGCAACCTTGTTGACGGGGCCACCGAGGTCGAAGCACATCATGAGGCCCAGGATGATGCCGAGGACGATTGCGCTGGCACCGGTCAAGCCGGACAGCCAGGCGTTCAGGCCCTTGGTGATGCCCACGATCGGACCACCCAGAATGAGGAACATCAGGCCGGAGGCAACGATTGAAGCGAGCAGCGGGATGATCACTACCGGCATCAGGCCGCGCAGCCAGCGTGCCACGTTTATCCTGCCGATGGAGTGGGCGACATAACCGGCCAGCAGGCCGCCGACGATTCCGCCGAGGAAGCCTGCGCCCATGAATCCGGCGACCGCGCCGGCGACGAAGCCGGGCGCGATGCCCGGGCGGTCAGCGATCGCGTAGGCAATGTAGCCTGCGAGGGCGGGAACGAGGAAGCCCAGTGAGAGCGCGCCGATCTTGAAGAGGACGGCGCCGAGGTATGCGCCCAGCGGACCCCACGCCTGGTCCGGGAATTGCGTGGGCAGGTTGAAGATGCTGTTCTCCACGACGATCTTGTCGGCGAACTGCGTGATCAGGTACCCGCCCATCAGGAAGCCAAGGGCGATCAGCAGACCGCCGCCGGCCACGAACGGAATCATGTAGCTGACGCCAGTGAGGAGCGCCTTCTTCAGTTTCTGGCCGATGTGCTCGCCCTTTTCGGCGGCTTCTGCCTCGGCCTGCTCCTCTGCGCCGAAGTGCGGAACACGGCGGGCGTGCGGGTTGTCTGCCGCCGCCAGTGCTTCCTGGACCATCTTGGCGGGTTCATCGATGCCGCGCTTGACGGGGGCGTTGATAACGGGTTTGCCGGCGAACCGCTCCTTGCCGCGCACGTCCACGTCCACCGCGAAAATTACGGCGTCGGCAGCGGCGATCACGGCCGGGTCGAGAGGCTTGGCGCCGGAGGACCCCTGGGTCTCGACCTGCAGGTCCACGCCCACTTCCTTGGCGGCGGCCACGAGGGAGTCGGCCGCCATGTAGGTGTGTGCGATGCCGGTGGGGCAGGCCGTGACGGCAACCAGCCGCTTGGGGCCGCCCTTTGCCGCGGTGGCGCCGGCGGCTGCGCCGGCTCCGGTGCTTTCCGCGGGGGCGGCCGCTACTGCGGGTGCCGGCTTGTCCGCGAGGGCGTCTTCCACGAGTTCGACGATTTCTTCCCTGGACGTGGCGGCGCGCAGGGCCCCGGTGAAGTCCTTCTTGATCAGGGAGCGGGCCAGCTTGGACAGCAGCTTGAGGTGCTCCTGGTCCGCACCCGACGGCGCTGCGATGAAGAAGATGAGGTCGGCGGGACCGTCCTTCGCGCCGAAATCGACCGGCTGGGACAGCCGTGCCATGGCGAGGGTCGGTTCGGTCACCGCTTCCGAGCGGCAGTGCGGGATGGCGATGCCGCCGGGCACGCCGGTGGCGGTCTTCTGCTCACGGGCGAAGGCATCGGTGAAGAGGCCTTCGACTTCGCTCGCGCGTCCGGTGGCGGCAACCCTGCCTGCCAGATGCCGGATCACGTCCTCGGGCGAATTGCCCAGGTTCTGGTCGAGCTCGACCAGGTCGGTGGTGATGAGCTGAGTCACTGTCAATCCTTCCGGAGGGCCGTGATGGTAACGGCTTCGGGGGTGGTTTGGTGGACTGCCGGGACTGTGGAGCCCGGCAGGGAAGCGGCTGCGGCACCATGGGCCACAGCTTGACGGAGGCAGTCAGCCGGGGCGGCGCCCTGGCTGGCGGCGAGCAGATATCCGGCCAGCGACGAATCGCCCGCGCCGACCGTGCTGACCGCGGTGACCGGCGGATGCGTGGCCAGCCACGCGCCGTCGGCCGTTACAAGGACAGCGCCCTTCGAACCGAGCGTTGCCAACACGGCCCCCACACCGGAACGCACGACGGCGGCAGCGGCCGCCGCGGCGGCCTCCGGATCCGCTTCGAGTTCCTCAGCCGTGCTCACCGAGGCGAAACCTGCTGCGGCGGCGAGTTCCGCAAGCTCCTCGGCATTGGGTTTGAGCAGATCCGGTTTCCCGGACACTGTTCCTGACGCTTCGCCCGCGATCGCCGCGGCGAGCGGGGCCCCGGAGGAATCGACGGCGATTTGCGGAACGCTGGTGCCGGAGCCGGGGGAGCGGAGCCTCCGCGTGACGGTGGCGTAGAAATCGGCCGGAACCCCGGGCGGCAGGGAACCTGCGAGGACCACCCAGCTGGCGCCTTGCGAGCGCTCCAGGAGGAGGTCGATGAGAGCCTCCTGCGCCTCTTCGCTGAGGACCGGTCCAGGCTCGTTGATCTTGGTGGTGACGCCCCCGGGCTCGGTGAGCGCCACATTGGTGCGCAGCGGCTCATGGATGGGCAGCGCCGCGAAAGGCACCTTGGCATCCCGCAGGCCCGCAAGGACGGGATCTGACTCTCCGCCCGGAAGTACAGCCAGGGTCTCCAGCCCGGACGCCACGAGGGCGCGGGAGACATTGACGCCTTTGCCGCCGGGTTCCTGGCGGACGGAGACTGCGCGCTGCACCTCGCCGCGTTCAAGGGGGCCAGGCAGCGCCACCGTCCGGTCAAGGCTGGGATTTGCGGTGAGGGTGACAATCATGCGATCACCACCTCGACGCCGGCCTCGGCGAGGGCGGCCGCTAGTTCGGAACTGGGTTTGCGGTCAGTGATCACGGTGTCCAGATCTTTCAAGGAGGCGAACTGGACGAGCGTTTCCGCGTCCAGCTTGGACGAGTCGGCCAGCACCACGATGCGGCGGGCCGAGTGGACGAAGGCAGCCTTGACGGCGGCTTCTTCAGGATCGGGAGTGCTGAGGCCGAAGCTCGCGTGGATGCCGTTGGTTCCCACGAAGGCGATGTCCGGCCGGAGCTTGTGCGCTGCGTCCACGGTCGCCTGCCCGACGGCCGCCTGGGTGAGTCCCCGCACCCGGCCGCCGAGGACCTCCAGGGCTATTCCGGGTGTGCTGGCAAGTTTCGCGGCGATGGGAATGGCGTGCGTGATGACCACCAGTTCCCTTTCGCCGTCCGCACCCTGGGAGCCGGTTCCGCCGGCACTGCGGCGGGCGAGGAGGTCCGCCAGGACCTCGGTGGTGGAGCCGGCGTCCAGGAGGATGCTGCCGGACGGGCCCTGCGGAAGGAACTTGAGGGCGGCCTCGGCGATGCGGAGTTTCTGGGCCTGTCGCTGGATGGTCCGCTCGAGGATGCTTTCCTCGGTGGTGCTGAAGCGGTCAGCGGAGACCGCCCCGCCATGCACGCGGCGCAGCGTGCCTGCGGATTCGAGGGCGGCAAGGTCGCGGCGGACGGTTTCGGTGGTGATCCGGAAGCGCTCGGCGAGATCGGTGACGCTGGCGCGGCCGCTGGCTGCCACGAGCCCGGCGATCTGCTGCTGACGCTCCTCAGCGAACACATACCCTCCATTGCGTAAGTCCTGCACTGCGTAACTACTGCAAACCGATCCGTCACTGCCTGGGCAGTGATTGCCGGTCAGAGATTGCCTGATCCGTGACTGTGGTCACATGATCTGCAATTACTTGACTTTATCTTCGTTCATGTTGGTTTGTCAATGAAAAACAACATGAAACCAAAATGCCGGGCCGGACCCGGAGGTCTGGCCCGGCAGTCCGGTGTTGATCTGGGGGTCCACGGCCGGCCGGTCGGCCGTTCCGCGGCGCGGTGTTCCTCCTGCGCGACCCTGGAGTCCGCCGTCAGAGTCCGCCGTCACGGCTTTCGTTGCGGGTGATCCGCTCGCCGGGGTTGGGGTCCACTACCGAGCGCGTTTCGCTGATGCGGCGGCTCCGTCCGGGGGACGCCAGGATGAGGGAGGCGATCAGCCCGATCACGCCCACCGCCATGAGGATGTAGCCGATCAGCGTCTGGTCGACATTCGGGATGAGCCCCGGGGTGATGGCCCAGGCCAGGATGGCGCCGATGGCGATCAGGAAGATGGCTGAACCGATTCTCATGGCTTGCTCCTTGCGTTCGCGGACTTCCCGCAACTTGGTAAGTACGGCCTGTCATGCGTCAATTGCTAAGCATGCTGTCAAGCGTCAGGCTACATCGCGGTAACCCCTGTTTCAATCATCTGCGCAGGTCAGCCCGGGATCGATCCGTGCTGACTCGCTAGGCTGTTCCGATGGAGACAGTCGTTTGGTCAAAGCCGGAAAATGAGCGCGCCGGCACGCCGCTGCTGGTCATGATGCACGGCTACGGTACGGACGAGTCCCGGATGGTGAATCTGTTCGGCCACCTCCCGTCCGAATTCACGTGCGCCGCGCTGCGCGCGCCCATGCCGGTCGCTGACGGCTACGGGTGGTTCCTGCTGGACTACTTCCTGGCGAACGATTTTGCCGACGTCATCGCGGCCGCCAACTCGGTCTTTTCCTGGATCGATTCGGTCAAAGGGGCGCACAGCAGCGTGAGCCTGCTGGGGTATTCGCAGGGCATGGCGATGGCGAGCACGCTGCTGCGGCTGCGGCCGCGGGGCTTTCCCGCCGTCGTCGGGCTTTCCGGTTTTGTCCTGGACAACGATCTGCTGGCGCTCAGCGAATCCTTTGACGTCCCGCCGCCGTTTTTCTGGGGCAGGGACAAGGCCGATCTGGTCATCAACGAGGACGCCACCGCCTACACCGCGGAGTGGCTGGATGCCCATACCCGGCTGACCGCGCGGACATATCCCGGCATGGGCCATGCGATGTCGAAGGCGGAGATGGTGGACGTCGGCGCGTTCCTCCGCCACTACGTCCTGAACTGAGCCAAATGGCGAAACGCGGGGCGGTAAAAACAGTTGCCGGGTAAATTGCAAGCGCTTACACTCGTCTTCGGCCGGGAACGCCGGCCCACGACGAGAGCGTTTGAAAGGGCCGGGCTGCGCGATGCCTGTTTTAAGGAATGCCCCCTATGTTGCCCTGACGCTTCAGTCCCGTCATTATGGAATGAGACGTTTCTCAGAGCGTCCGCGCGTGTATGCCACCTGAACGCCACAAAGCCCGTCACTGAAGCCGGGCTGGCCCATCGGAGCCGGCGAACGGTCGAGGCACCGCGCCACTAGCGGCAAGAGCCGCAGAATCAGCTCCCACGGTCACCGGCGACCAACCCTTTCCGCATGGTCCCCAACCACTGCTGTCCGCAATCCGAAAGGACACCGCACCAGGCATGACCGATCTTCCCAACCCCAGTCCCGTCAGCACACCGAACAGCTGGACGGGTGCTTCCGCCGTCCTCTTCGACCTTGACGGCGTGCTCACACCCACCGCGGTGGTCCATGAGCGTGCCTGGCAGGAGCTCTTCGACGGCTACCTCGAGTCCCAGCCCGGCAAGGCCGGCTACCGCGAGAGCGACTACTTCGACCACATTGACGGCAAGCCGAGGTTCGACGGCGTCCGGGACTTCCTGACATCGCGCGGCATCACGCTTCCCGAGGGTCCCACCGACGACAATCCGGACCACGCCACCGTTCAGGGCCTCGGCAACCGGAAAAACAAGATCTTCAACGACATCGTCAGTGCCGGCGTGGAGCCGTACACGGGATCGGTGCGCTTCCTCGAAGCCGCGCTGGCGCGCGGACTGAAGGTCGCCGTCGTGTCCTCCTCGCGCAACGCCCCGTCGGTGCTGCGCGCAGCCGGGCTGGACGTCCACTTCGCGGTGGTTGTTGACGGCGTCGTGGCCGCTGCCGAAGGCCTTCCCGGCAAGCCCAGCCCGGCGACCTACGACTATGCCGCCCGGCTCCTGGACCTGCCCAGCGAAGAGTGCGTCGTCGTCGAGGATGCCGTTTCCGGCGTGCAGGCAGGAAACGCCGGCAGCTTCCATTCGGTGATCGGCGTGGACCGGGGCGCAGGACGCCAGACGCTGCTGGATGCCGGCGCCACGCTCGTGGTCAACGATCTTGACGAACTCCTCTAGCCCCACTGTCCTAGCCAAGCAGCGCAGAACCGCCCGCCAGGTCCCCAACCCTGGCCGCACCTCCGACCGCCTAAGGAACGCCACTCATGGCACTCATTACTGCTGACCGCGTCCGCTTCCCCAACGATCCCTGGAAGCTCGTGGAGACCAGCCACGCCCCCGGCAACGCCGGCACGCTCGAAACGCTCTTTGCCCTTGGCAACGGACATCTCGGCATCAGAGGCTCCCATTGGGCAGCCGCAGATGCTGAGCTTCCGGGCAGCTTCATCAACGGATTCCACGAGATCTGGGACATCAAGCACGCGGAAAATGCCTTCGGCTTCGCCCGCACCGGGCAGCGGATCCTCTACATCCCGGACGCCAACAACTTCACGGTGATCGTCGACGGCGAAACGCTCACTCTCGCTGAATCGAACGTGCTGGACTACCGCCGGTCCACGGATTTCGCCACCGGAATCTACGAGTGCCGCATCGTGTGGCAGTGCCGGTCAGGTGCCACGGTCACCACGGTGGAACGCCGCGCCGTAGGGTTCGAGTCGCGCGGCAGCCTCGGCATTTCCCTGGAGCTTTCCACGGACCGCGCCGTCTCCGCGGACGTGACCTCGTCCGTGATCAACCGGCAGGACCAGCCCGTGGACGACCACTCCGCGCATGATCCCCGCCGGGCAGGCCGGCACGCCGGCCGCGTCCTGCTTCCCCTCAGGATCGACGGCGGCGACGGCTCGCTCCGGCTGTCCTGGGAGGCGGCGGAATCCAAGCAGCGCGTGGGGGTTGCCGTGGACCACTGGACGTCCGCGGGGCACCAGCCCTTCGACACGATCGTGGACCAGGACGACAGCAGCGTCCGCTATGTGCTGGCCGTTGGCGCGGATGAGCCGTTCCGGCTCGAGAAGAGCGTCAGCTACGCCGTGGCCCGGGGTGCGCTCGCCGGCGTGCCGGGAGCTGCCGACGCCCAGGCCGGGCTGGACCCTGCCGAGGCGGCCGAGGCGGGCCTGAAGCCGGTGCGCGAGGTCTTTGCCGAAAGCGAAGCCCATTACCGCGACTACTGGTCCACCGCGGACATCCAGATGGGCGGCCAGCCCGAGCTGCAGCAGGCCATCCGCTGGAACCTCTTCCAGCTGGCACAGGCCACGGCCCGCGCCGGAGTTGCGGGCATCCCCGCCAAGGGCGTGAGCGGCTCGGGCTACGAAGGGCACTACTTCTGGGACCAGGAGGTCTACCTCCTGCCGTACCTGACCTACACCAACCCCGCCGGCGCCCGCCAGGTCCTGGAATTCCGCCACGAGATGCTGCCGGACGCCAAGATTCGGGCCAAGGAACTCAGCGTGGACGGCGCGCTGTTCCCCTGGCGGACCATCAACGGGCTGGAGGCCAGTGCCTACTACGCAGCCGGCACGGCGCAGTTCCACATTGCCGCGGCCATCGCCTTCGCCGCCAACCGGTATGTCTGGGCGAGCGGCGACTCCGAGTTCCGCGGCGGCATGGGCGCGGACCTGCTCATCGAGACCGCCCGGATGTGGGTGTCCCTCGGATTCTTCGGCAAGGACGGACTCTTCCACATCCACGGCGTGACCGGACCGGATGAGTACACGGCCGTGGTGAACGACAACCTCTACACCAACGTCATGGCCCGGTTTAACCTGCGGGCCGCGGCCGCGCTGGACCACCCGGAAATCGACGACGCCGAGCGGCAGCTGTGGGAAGCCGCCGCGGCCCGGATCCAGCTGCCGTTCGATGAGCGCTTCCAGGTGTACTCGCAGGATAACGACTTCATGACCCTGGAGCCGTGGGACTGGACAACGCCCCGCTCCAAGTACCCGCTGCTGCTGAACTTCCACCCGCTGGTGATCTACCGGCACCAGGTGCTCAAGCAGGCCGACACGGTGCTGGCCATGTTCCTGCAGTGGCAGGAATTCACCGCCGAGGAGAAGCGCCGCGCCTTCGATTTCTACGATCCCATCACCACCGGCGACTCAACGCTGTCCGCGTGCGTCCAGGGGATCATGGCCGCCGAAGTGGGATACCGCAAGGCGGCCCTGGAACACTTCACGAACGCCGTGTTCATCGACCTGGACGACTCCCACGGCAACACGATCGACGGCGTGCACATCGCTTCGACCGGCGGCGTGTGGAGCTCGCTGGTCTGCGGCTTCGCCGGGCTCCGGGACCAGGGTGCTGTGCCCTACTTCGACCCGCGGCTTCCCGAGGAATGGGACAGCCTATCCTTCCACCTGAAGCTCCAGGGGCGGCTGCTCCTCGTGGACCTGGATCCGGCCGCCATCACGCTGAGCGTCCTCGACGGCGAAATGCTGGAGGTCGACGTTCGGGGCGAAGTCTGGTCCGTCGGCGCCGATCCCGTCCGGGTGGCGTTGGACCCCGTTGAGGTTCCTGAACCGTCGATCTTCCCGAGCGGGCCGCCGACGGCGAGCCTCCCCGTGGTGCGCGCCCGCGCCTAGCCGTTCACGTAACGCCGCTGATGGCCGGTTACCCGTCTGGGTAACCGGCCATCAGTTTGTGCTGAGGCGGATGAGCTACCGGCTGGCTTCGGCGTCCGCGGAGAGGCTGGGACGGCGGTCCAGCGGATGGGCGATTTCGTCCGAGGGCATCCCGGCCACGGCCATCGCCACGACCGCCATGACGGGGCAGACGCCTCCGGCCACCAGGAAGATGAGCGAGATGGGGAGCACTGCCGCCGCGGGGCCCGCCAGGGCCATCGACACCGGCATGAGGGCCAGCGACACAAAGAAGTCCAGGCTTGAGACGCGTCCCAGCAGGTGCGCGGGCACTCGCCGCTGCAGCAGCGTCCCCCAGATGACCATGCCCACGCTGCCCGTGGCGCCGAAAATGAAAAGCGCCAGGGCCAACATCCAGAAACTGTCAATGATCCCCACGGCTGCCAGCGGCAGGCTGCCGGCGCCCCAGGACACCATCATCACGGTCAGGTACCGCCGGGGGAGCCTGAAGGAAGCGGTGACGAGCGAGGCTGCGGCACTGCCGATTCCCATCACGGCGAGCAGGAAGCCGAACATCCTGGCGTCCCCGCCCAGCTGGTCGCGGACCACGAAGGGCAGGAGCACCTCGATTGGCCCGATCAGGAACAACACGGAGATGCAGGCCCACAGCAGCGTCCAGAGCAACCACGGCGTGCGGAGCGTGTAGCTGACTCCCTCGCGAAGGTCGTGGAAGAACGATTTCCTGGCTGGCGGTTCTGCGGTGTGGCTGTCTGCGGGCCCGGCGGGTGATCCATGGTCGGCGCCGTTGGCCGGGGCATCCAGCGCGTGCTGGCCGAGGAAATTCAGGATGATGAAGGCCAGCAGGTGGCACATGGCCACGCCTGTCACGGCGTGGGACGGCGACAGCGCGGCCACGACGATGCCTGCCACCGCCGGTCCCGCCGCCTGCTGCAGGATGGGCCGCATGCTCCCCTCCATGCCGTTGGCCGCCAGCAGATCCTCCGCAGGCAGGATCCTGGGCAGGATCGCGGAGTACGCCGGGAAGAAGAACGCCGCGCCCACGCCCAGCACGAACGCGCCGGCCGCCAGGTGCCAGAGTTGCAGCCAGCCCGCCATCGCCAGCCCGCTGATGCCGGCGATGACAGCGAGATTGGTGCCCTCCACAGCGATGATCAGCAGGCGCTGCGGAACACGGTCCGCCGCGATCCCGCCGGCAAGGACAAACGCCACCAGCCCGACGCTTCCGGCCGTGGCCACGAGGGACAGTTCAAGCGGGCCGCCGCCGATGTGGATGACCTGGTAAACCATGGCCACGGCCCACATGCCCGAACCGAAGATGGACACGGCAAGCGCACCGATCAGCACCCGGTATTCGCGGTGGGCAAACGGACGCAGGGCTCGGGGGAGTGGCACAGGGCAATCTTAAACCGAGCCAGTGCCCGGGGGAACGTGCGGGCCGGGATAGGCTCTTGGCATGGGGAACATACCCGCCGGACCGCGGCGGCGCAGCGTGGCGCTCATCGGTGCCAATTGCGGCCTTGCCCTGCACCCCGTGGACCGGAAAGGCACCCACGTTCCCGGCGAGCCCGCCAGCTGCTTCGCATCGTTCTGGATGGCCGACTGGTCCAAGTGGGGGACAGGGACCGCACTGCTCGTGGCCACACTCCAGGGCTGGCGCAGCTACGGATCCAGCGAGTTCTTCGCCGCAACCCTTGCCTCCGAACTGACCCGCTTCTTCCCGGAGGCCGCGCGCTTTCCGCTGGGCGCGATCAGCCATACCGACGACGCCTTCGACGTCAAACTGGACCTTGAGCGCGGATTCACTGCCACGGGGCGCCGCGCGTCGCTCGAGCTCTCCGGGGTGCTGGACCGGCGGCAGTTTGCCGCGCCGGGCTTCCAGCTCGGGCCTGCCAGCGCCGCGCTGAGCAATGTCTACCTGCCATGCGGCACGGGCAGGCTGACCGAATTCGGGGTGGAATGGCCGGGGGCGCCCACGGTGTATCCGGGGCCGCGCGGGCCGTCCTCCTCCGCGTACATGGCCGTGGCCGAGTCCTGGGCGATCTAGCTGCTGCCTGGTGGCATGCTCCCGGGCCATGGCGTCAGGGGCCGTGGCCTAGTGTTAAGGCTAGACGACAGCAACCGGCTGTTGGCTGTATCGAGGCAGGGGTGACGATGGCCAGGCGACGCAATCCGGCGGTGAGAATCGCGCAGGAAACAGCACACAATGCAGTGTTCGATGCCCACGGCAACCCCAAACCAGGGGTCCACAATCTGCTGCTTCGCGCGGTAGATATCCAGCGCCCGCTCGTACTGTCGTACATCCGCCGCCTCCAGCGCCGCTTCCCGCACGCTTCCGCCGCCCAGCTGGCGACGAGAATGGAACGCGACTACCTCGCCGCGGTCACCGGCGGAGGCGCCTTGGTGGGCGCCACGGCCGTGGTCCCGGGGGTAGGAACCATCGCCTCGCTCGGCCTCTCCGCCGCAGCCACCGTGGCCTTCCTCGAGGCGACGGCGGTCTATGCGACGGCGCTGGCCGAGCTGCACGGCATCCGGATGACGGATCCGGACAAAGCCAGCACCATGGTCATGGCAGTGATGCTGGGTGAGGAAGGGACCGCGCTGCTCGGGTCGCTGAGCGGCCAGGCCCTGGGGCAGGGGAAGGGCGCCACTCAGGCCTGGGGAAATGTCCTGGCCCGCAAGATGCCGTCATCGGGGTTCGGCTCCATTCGCGAGCACGTCCAGAAAGTCTTCCTTCGGAGCCTGCTGAGGCGGCAGGGCACGGCACTGTTCGGGCGGGCGCTGCCGTTCGGCATCGGCGCTGTGGTGGGCGGTGCCGGCAACCTCATGATGGGCCGTGCGGTCGTGGCCAATGCCAAGGAGGCGTTCGGCCCGCTGCCGGACACCATTCCCGGGGAACTGAAGGCAACGGCGGAAACAGCAGAATCAACAGCAGGCGCGACGCTGAACCGTGCGCCGGAAGGCGGCAACGGTGGATCTGAACGCTGATCTGGGGGAGTCCTTCGGCTCGTGGACTATGGGCGATGACGCCGCGATGTTCCAGATCGTCACCAGCGCCAACGTGGCGTGCGGTTTCCATGCCGGGGATCCGGTCACCATGCTGGACAGCTGCCGTGCCGCCTTCGAGCTCGATGTCACGGTCGGGGCGCACGTCGGCTACCATGACCTCGCGGGATTCGGACGGCGTTCCCTGGACATGTCCTTTGACGAGCTGTTCGGCGATGTCCTGTATCAGCTGGGTGCGCTCGACGGAGTGGCACATGCTGTGGGCGCATCCGTGGACTACGTCAAGCCGCACGGCGCCCTGTACAACCGGGCGTTCCACGACGCCGAGCAGGCCTCGGCAATCGTGGCCGCCATTCACGCGTACGATCCGGGCCTGCCGGTCCTGGGCCTGCCGGGTTCGGAGCTGCTGAAGCACGCCGAGGAAGCGGGCCACCCTGTGTTCCGCGAGGCTTTCGTGGACCGCGCCTACCTGCCCGACGGCACCCTGGTGCCGCGCTCGCAGGCCGGCGCCGTGCTGCACGACGTCGGACCGATCGTGGAGCGGGCCGTCCGCCTCGCGTTGAAGGGCGAGGTGGTGGCCGTGGACGGTTCGGTGGTGCGCGTGGACCCTGATTCGCTGTGCATCCATGGCGATACGCCGGGCGCCGTGGGCATGGCGGCCGCCGTTCGGGCGGGCCTCCAAGAAGCTGGTGTGGAGCTTGAGCCCTTCGCCTGAGCTGCCCGCCGTGGTGCCCTATGGCGACAGCGCCTTCCTCGTGGAGCTGCCGGACCTGGCGGCCGTCATCGCGTTCTACCGCGGTCTCATCGGCGCCGGAAGTGCGGGCCGTCCGCAGGGCGTCGTGGACGTCGTGCCGGCTGCGCGGACCGTGCTGGTGACCTTCGACCCCGACGCGCTGGCGCCGTCGGACGTCCTGGCCTGGCTTTCCGCGGCTGAGCCGGACCACGGCGCCGCTGAGTCCGGGCGGACCGTGGAAATCCCGGTCGCGTACGGCGGCCAGGACCTGGCCGAGGTGGCGCGACTTCTCCGGATCACCGAGGCCGACGTCGTGAGGCGCCATACCGGCGCGCACTGGACGGCGGCGTTCGCGGGGTTCGCGCCCGGCTTCGTCTACCTCGTCACGGACGGCGACCAGCTGACCGTGCCCCGCCGCAGCACGCCGCGGACCGCAGTGCCGGCCGGGGCCGTGGGGCTCGCCGGCGAGTTCAGCGGTGTGTATCCGCGCTCCTCCCCGGGTGGCTGGCAGCTGATCGGAACCACGACGGCGGTGCTTTGGGACTCGGCCCGGCCGGAACCCGCGCTGATCCGGCCGGGTGACACCGTGCGGTTCAGGGAGGCCTGATGGGCATCGTGGTGATGGCCCCGGGCCCGCTGACGCTCATCGAGGACCTGGGCCGGCGCGGGTCGGCCCACCTGGGACTGAGCCCCTCGGGTGCGCTGGACAGAAAATCACTGATGCTGGCCAATGCCCTGCTGGGCAACGCGCCCGGAGCGGCGGGACTTGAGGTGCTGCTGGGCGGACTCCGCCTGCGGTTCGTCACCGGAGCCAGCGTGGCCGTGACGGGGGCCGAGGGAAGAGTCACTGTCAACGGCACTGACATTGACCCATACCAGGCCGTCCGGGTTCCGCCGGGAGCGGTCATGGCATTCGCCCCACCGGCGTTCGGGATCCGCTACTACCTGGCGGTGTCCGGCGGCATCGCCGCCCCGGAGCTTCTGGGTTCGTGCAGTGCCGACCTGCTCTCCGGCGAGGGGCCGCCGCCCTTGAAGGCGGGGGACACCCTCGCCCTGGCGCGCGGCAACGGCACCGCGGGTAGTCCAGGCGCCGTGAACGGTCCAGGCGCGGCGGCCACTCCAACGGCGCAGATCCCGGCGCCCGAGGTCTTCCGCCGTGTTTTCCGCCGCGCGCCGGACCCTGACAGTCCCATCGCCCTGCGGGTGGACCGGGGCCCCAGAGCCGACTGGTTCGACGACGCGTCCCTCCGCCGGCTCACCGGCCAGTTCTGGACGATGTCGCCGGAATCCAACCGGATCGGGGCGCGGCTGCTGGGCAGGCCCCTCCGCCAGAACCGGACGGAAGAGCTGCCCAGCGAAGGTGCCGTGCTCGGCGCGCTGCAGGTGCCGCCGTCGGGCCTTCCCACCGTGTTCCTGGCAGACCACCCGGTGACGGGCGGCTACCCCGTGATCGCCGTCGTGCGGCGGGCTGACCTGGATCTCCTCGGCCAGGCACGGCCCGGCCAGCGGATCCGTTTCCTCGGCGCTATCGGGGCCTGACTCCGGCCTGGACCCGCTGCTCCAGGAACCGTGCAGTCTCCGGCGGGCTGACGGCGAGGGATGCGGACTTGCGTGCAGCGGCGTCCAGCCCTGCCGGCTTGGACGGCGTGAAAAGCCAGGTGTTGAAGAAGCCGGCCAGATCCTGGCCGGAACGCTCCTGTGCCAGTTCCATGAAGTCCGCGCTGGAGACGTTGCCGCCGGCGTGGGAATCCGTCCACTCCTTCAGGATGTCGAAGAACACCTCATCACCCACGCGCGTTCGAAGCGCGTGCAGCGTCATGGCGCCGCGCGCATAGACGGCAAAGTCGAGGAGGGCGGCCGTTCCGGGATCGCCGATCCTGACCGACCAGAACGGTGCTTTCGCGGGTATCGCGGCGGCATAGAAATCGAACAGCTGCTGCGGAGTTTCCCGTCCTTCCTTCTCGCTCCACAGCCACTCCGCGTAGGTGGCGAATCCTTCATTGAGCCAGATGTCCCGCCACTCCTTCACCGACAGGTCATCGCCCACCCACTGGTGTGCCAGCTCGTGGACCACCACCGAGTCGCCGCCCTTCGGCGTGGCGAAGAAGAGCCGGGAATAGATGGGCCTGGTCTGGTTCTCCAGCGCAAAACCGAGGTTCCTCACGTCATCCACGATTCCTCCGGCGGCCTTGAACGGGTACGGACCCAGGAACCCGGCCAGGAACCTGATGATCTCCGGCTGCCTCTTGAAGGACGCCTGGACTTTGTCGCCGAGCGACGGCGGCCCCTGCGTCCCGGCGGTCCAGCGGCCTGCGCTGGGGGGACTGCCGGAAGGAGGGCCCGTGGCGGTCCAGCCGTCCATGGTGTTGCCGTCCGTCTCGAAGGACGTGGAGCCTTCCCCGGCCGGGCCGGTGATGTCATCCAGGGACACGCCGTCGAAGGGGATGGCGTCATCGCTGACATAGGTGAGCGAGACTTCCACGCTTTTCCCGGCGAAGCCGGCAAGGTTGATGGACCACGGCTCCCAGCCCGTGCCCTGCCCGGTGGCCGCCCACCACTTACCCGAACTGCCTGTGGGCGCGCACAGTCCCTTGCTGCCGGGCGTCTGGTAGTGCTTCAGGAACGGGTGGAGCGCCAGCAGGCTGGTGCAGGACCGGCCCGTGTCAGCGGACGTGTGGCCGTTCGTATCCGGCAGCGTGGTCCAGTCCGCGGCCCCCGGCGTGCGCGCCTCCACAAAGGTGAAGTCCCGCCCCGCTTCGATGTTCCGCGTGAGCCAGAACGAGAGCCGGGTGCCGGCCTGCGGAACGCGGATGGTCCTGGTTAGGCGCGTGTATGAACCCGTGCCGGCGTGCGACCACGCGAAGTTCGCGCCGGTCCGCGGCGTCACCACCGGGGTGAAGAGGTCGGGATCGATGGCATCCACGTAGCTGATCCGGCCGTCCCGGTAGGCATTGAGCCGGAACTGGCCGACGCTCGCCGTCGCAAGGTAGGTGGCCATCGGCTCGTCCGCGTTCCAGACCCAGGTTGTCCGGCCCTGTCCCCGGCCCTGCGCAGATTCCGTCTCCTGTTCGCGGAGGACACCGTTTGCCACCGCCTGCAGCCCCTGCGGAACCGTGATCCGGAACGTGAAGGAGGCCTTGTCCGACGGGTGGTCGTTGGCGGGGAACCACGTTGCGGCCACATGGGGCTGCCCGATCACGAGGGCGCCGTCGTCGGTGTGGATGAACCCGGAGGTGCCGAACTGGGCGGTCAGGGTCTTTGGCACGCCGTCATACGCCACGACGGTCTCGAACTCCCGTCCGTCCTTGAGGCCATGGCGCGGTGTCACCGTGAGTTCCGTGCCGCTGCGGCTGAACGCGGCCGCCTCGCCGTCAACCTTGACGGAGCGGACCGTGAGGCCGTCCAGATCCAGGTTGAACGCCGAAAGGTTCTGCGTTGCCTGGGCGCTGATCGTGGCGGAACCGGCCAGGCCGTTGGTCGCGGGGTCGTAGCTGAGGTCAAGCAGGTAGTGGCCGACGTCGTAACCGCCGTTGCCGTCCAGCGGATAGTACGGATCGCCGAGGCCGGGACTGCCGGGCCGGTAGCCGCCGTCGGGATCGGAGCCGGCGCCGGCGGCCGGGAGGAACTGTGCAGAAAGCGCCGCGGTCAGCAGCAGGAGGCACAACAGCCGGCCTGTGTTCCGGGCTGGCGATCTCCGCCGGGCGCGCCGCAACAACGTTGGTCCGACAGGGGAGGGACAAGGATCGCGGCTCATGGCACCTCATTCCGGACGCTGCGGAACCAACGCCGCGGTGCCGGATCGCGCCAGCCCGCGACGGCCCGGCAGGAGACCAGGTGGCGTTGTAGACACCAACGTGGCCCCGGCGGTCCGGCCTGTCAAGGGTCTTCCGGCTGAGGGGTCAGCCGAAGGTCAGGTGCGCAACCGTGAAGATCGCGAGCCCGGCCAGGGACCCCACCACCGTGCCGTTGATCCGGATGAACTGCAGGTCCTTGCCCACCTGGAGTTCGATCTTCTGCGACGTCTCCTCGGCATCCCAGCGCGCCACGGTGTCGGTGATCACCCCGGCGATGTCGGAACGGTAGGTGCGCACCAGGTAGCCCGCGGCATCACCGATCCACGCGTTGACCTTGCCGGCCAGTTCGTCGTCGTTGACCAGCCGGGCGCCGAAGTCGCGGACGGCGGCCTTGAACTTCACGGTCAGCTCGCTGTCCGGATCGTCGACGGCGGTGAGCAGCGCGTTCTTGATGGTGGCCCAGGTCCGGGAGGCCAGTTCGCGGACCTCCGGGTCGCCGAGGACCTGGGCCTTGATGCTTTCCGCGCGGGCGATCATGGCCGGATCGTGCTGCAGGTCCTGGGCCAGGTCGGTGAGGTATTTGTCGATGGACAGCCGGACCTGGTGCTGCGGGTCAGTCTGGACCGCGCGCGTGAACTTCAGCAGCTCGACGTAGACCTTGTCTCCCACCAGGCCGTCCACGAAGCTGGGAACCCACTGCGGCGAGCGGTCCGTTACCAGCCGGTTGACGGTTTCATGGTTGGCAGCCACCCAGTCGGCAGCGCGGTCCACCAGCAGGTCAACGAGCTGGTGGTGGTGCCCTTCGGCGAAGATCCGCTCTGCCATCCTGCCCACCGGCGGCCCCCACGGCGGCGTGAGCAGATGCTTCCGGACCATGCCCTCGATCACTGCCTGGACGTCGTCGTCGTTCAGCACTTTGAACGCGCCGCGGATGACGGCGGCACCTTCCTTGGCCACCCGCTGGGCGCCGCCCGGACCGGAGAGCCACTGGCCCGCCCGGCCGGAAATGTTCAGGCTGGCCAGCTTCTCCTGGACCACCTGCTCCGAGAGGAAGTTGGTCTCCACGAAATCTCCCAGCGACGCCCCGATCTGGTCCTTGCGGCGCGGAATGATGGCGGTGTGCGGGATTTTCAGGCCCATGGGGTACTTGAACAGCGCCGTCACCGCGAACCAGTCGGCCAGGGCGCCCACCATCCCGCCTTCGGCCGCGGCCCGGACGTATTCCAGCCAGGGGTACTGCTTCTGCAGGGCGAAGGCGACGACGAACACCACGGCCATGGCGATGAGCAGGCAAAGCGCCAGGAGCTTCATTTTCCGGAGGGCGGCCGCCTTTTCGGCGTCGCCGGCGCTGAGCTGCCGATGCGCGACGGCGGCACGCACCTGCGCCGGGCGGTAGGGCGCCTGCGGTCCCGCGGGAGGCGCTGCGGGCTGGGTGGTTGGCTCAGAGTTCACCTGCATGTGCCCAGCCTAGCCCCGCTTCCGTAGCGGCTGTCCGCTAACGTGTCAGCATGACGATCGAGGACTCAGCCCCAGCCCGTCCCCTGGTCTATGCCCACCGGGGTGCCAGCGCGGACTTTGCGGAGCACACGCGCGCAGCCTATCTCCGGGCCCTGGCCGACGGAGCCGACGGCGTGGAATGTGATGTGCACCTGACCCGCGACCAGCACGTGGTTCTCCTGCACGACGCCAACCTCGACCGCACTTCCGACGGCACCGGTCCGGTGGCCGAACGGACCATCGACGAGCTGCGGCTGCTGGATTTCTCGTCGTGGAAGGGCGTCCACATTCCCGAAGCGTACGGCGCCCGGTCCGAGCAGTTCCTGACGCTGCCTGACTTGCTCGACCTTCTCCGGGACGCCGGGCGGGACATCGGGCTGGCCATTGAGCTGAAACATCCCAGCCCGTACCAGCTGAAGCTGGAGGACCGGGTGCTGGAGGTTCTGAGCAGGGAAGGCTGGGACCCCCTGACGTCCCGGCTGGACAACATCCGGGTCACATTCATGAGTTTCAGCCCGGACTCGGTGCGGCATCTTCGCAAGACCGTACCCGGGGAGTTCATCTGCCAGCTGCTGGATGACATCAACGTCGCCGAAGTCCGGGAAGAGCTGGGCCTTGGGCCGTTCACGGGCGGGGCCGTGGCCAACATGATGAAGGCCGCCCAGCTGGAGGGTGAGCGGATCCTCAACGACTGCGAGGTGGGCATGGCCGGACCAGGGATCGACTACGTGCGCCAGCATGCCCGCACCGTTCAGCGCTGGCTCGCCTCGGGCCGCAGGTTCCGTGTGTGGACGGTGGACGCCGAGAACGACGTGGCCCTGTGCCAGGGGCTCGGCATTCACGAGATCACCACCAACAAACCAGCCCAGGTGCTGGCCCAGCTCTAGCCGCTTAGCTCCCTTCCCGCCGCTGTGGTTGAGTGGTGCCATGCCCATCACCTGGCCTTCACGGCTCCTGCAGTCCCCGGCGGTGCGCGTAGGCCTGTCCATCAGCATCGCCACCGGGCTGTACGGTGTCTCATTCGGCGCCCTTTCCGTGACGTCCGGACTCGATTTCTGGCAGACCATGGCCTTGAGCCTGCTGCTGTTCAGCGGCGGCTCCCAGTTCGCGTTCATCGGCGTGGTTGCCGGCGGGGGTTCCGGCCTCGCCGCGATGGGTGCCGCCACGCTGCTGGGGATGCGCAACGGCATTTACGGCATGCAGCTCAACGTGCTGCTCCAGCCCAAGGGGTGGCGCCGGTACGCTGCCGCACAGCTGACCATCGACGAGTCCACGGCCACGAGCACCGGCCAGACGGACCCCACCGAGCAACAGCGCGGCTTCTGGACCGCCGGAATAGGGATCTTTGTGCTCTGGAACGTCTTCACGGCTGTCGGGGCGCTGGCCGGCGGTGCGCTCGGCGACCCCAAACAATGGGGTCTCGACGGCGCGGCTGTCGCGGCGTTCCTTGGCCTGCTCTGGCCGCGGCTAAAGGGCCGTGAACCTGTGGCCATCGCCGTCGTGTGCGCCCTCGCCACCGTGCTGGCCGTGCCGTTCGTTCCCGCGGGGGTGCCCATTCTGATCGCGGCAGTGGTGGCGGCGGCCTTCGGCTGGTTCAGCCACGGCCGCCGCGATGAAGGGCTGGAACCGGACATCGATCCCTACACCGAGCACCATCACCGGCCGCGCCCGGGCTCTGGAACCCTCCCGGGCGGCGCCGCATGAGCCTCTGGATGTGGCTGTTGCTTGCCTGCCTGTTCGCCTACGCCTGGAAGCTGATGGGGTACCTTGTGCCGGCCAGCCTGCTGCGCAACCCCCGGATGTCCAGGGTGGCGGGCACCATGACCATCGGGCTGCTGGCGTCGTTGACAATCGTCAACACCGTGGCATCGGGCCAGGCGCTGGTCCTGGACGCCCGGCTGGGCGCCCTGGCCGCGGCTGGCGTTGCCCTGTTCTTCCGGGCGCCCTTCCTGGCGGTCGTGGTGGCAGGCGCCGGCGCTGCCGCACTCCTCCGCCTGGCGGGCTGGAACTGACCGGACCCGGCGCCGCGCGTGTTGCCTAGTGGCGTGCATCACATGCGTTGTATGCTCGAAGAGGCTAAGCAGTCAGCCGCCATAACCGTACAAGTGGTGAACCATGGACAATCGGCTGCCTCCCGGAGCTTCTGGCATCCGCAGGCATGCCGTCGCGGGCTTACCCGAGAAACGTTTCTTCACCCACTTCAGGTCACTTGCCGACGTTCCCGAAGCCGAACTGGCCGCCCTCTGCCGTGGTCTCGGGCGCGAGCTTGAGCTGTCCGGAAACCCCGCAAGGCTGGCGGCCCTGGCGGCGGTTAACCGTGAGCTCCTGGCACGTGCCGCGGCCGCCGCCAACGACGACTGAGGCCTGGCGCGCCCCGCAACGAAGGGGCGCGCCAACCGGTGTGCAGTTACGCGCAGAGTGAGCCAAGGGATGCGCAGCAACTGCTCAAAGTGAAGAGGAGTTGGAAAAATGAAAGCCGTCAGCCGGTTGTCGCGCACGCGCGTCGCCGAGGCCCCGTTCGCCGAGAAAGCGCCGGTGGACATCGTTCTGGAGCACCTGCGTCAGGTGGGTCCCGCCGTCGCCTCGCTCCGGAATGAATCCTCGCGCCTGGCGGGGTGGGGGGAGGAACTGGCCCGGCGGCTCCTCGCCGGGAACCGGCTGGTGACCGCCGGCAGCGCCGGTTCGGCGGCTGAGGTGCAGCAGTTTACCGCCGAACTGCTGGGGCGCCACTCCGGTGAGCGCCGGCCCTTCTCCGTCATCGCCCTCCGGGGAGCCCCGCCGGCGGCCGGAGCGGGAACGGCGAGCGTCATCGAAATTGCGCAGGGCAATGCGGAAGAGGCGGCCACCCTGGTAGCGGCCCATATTCGCGCCGACGACGTTTTGATGGTCGTGTCGGCCAGCGGGCACCGCCACGCCTTGCTGGAGGCGACGGCGGCGGCCAAGGCGGCGGATGCCATTGTGTGGGCAGTGACGGGCCGGGCGCCCAATCCGCTGGCGCAGGCGGCAGATGAGGCCATCTGCATTAACGCTCTCACGCCCCAGGTCCGGGAAGCGCAGCTGATTGCGCTCCAGGCCATGAGTGAGTGCGTCAGCTCCGCATTGCGCACTCACACCACACGGCCGGAGGCCTTCCCGGGCGGCGTTTGACCCGGGGGCCGGCATTGACGTGTCAGGCCGGGTGTGACTGAGTAGATGGTGGAGCGACGCAGTTGGTGGAGCGGCGCAGGGTTTTGTTGGCTTCAGAGAGGACGAACTGACCATGAACGAAAAATCATCAGCCCCGGGTGAGCCGGAGTCCCACAAGGACGCGCATGAGAGGACGGGCGCCCCGTACATCGAGGTAAGCGGCTCCCAATCCACACGGGAGCTCCGCGACACGTCCCGCCGGCGCCGGGAAGCGGAGGAGAAGCTGCAGCAGCATCTGCTCGAGGCGAAGGAGCATGCCCACGAAGCGGAGCATCACGCTCACGGGAAGGGACACGCGCCCGCAAAGGACGCGGGCCCTCAATCCGCGACGACGGAATCCCCGGCGCCCGAGTCCACGGCGAAGGATTCCTAGGAACCCAGGCGGCACCCCGTCAAGGGACGGGATGCCCTGGGCTGGACTGCGCGTGTTGGACTACGCTGCTCCGTAGGCGTCCGGAGAAGAGGCTGCCCTGTACAACTCCGGAGAACCGGGCGACGTGCGCCGGGCCAGTTCTTCGGTGGCGAGGTCGTACCAGTCCTGGGCCCCGAAAACCGGTTTGGGCGTGTCCAGGTTGCGGTAGAGCGCGTCCACGATGATTCCGAGCTCATCGGTGGAGGCCGCCGTCAGCGTGGCTTCGGGGTCCGCGGAAAGCTTCAGGAAATGTGCGAGCTGAGAGCGGTTCATGATGACGCAGCCGGTGTGAAATGTTCACGGGTGGAGGATGACATTGTTTGCTCCGTTATGGAAATCCCGAGGCTGGCTGCCTAACCACTGGTGCGCCTAGCTTACTGTGCAAGCCGGTCGGACGGAATAGATACGGCCCCGGCGAAGGAGCTGGGACGGGATGGAGCTGGGACGGGACGGGGCTTGCCGGCGAAGAGCCGCAGCCTGCTGGAAATGCCGTCTACTCGAACTGGGTGCCAGGGAGCGGCACCTGCGGCGGAAGCGGCCGGCCGGGCCGTACCGAGCGGATAGCGTCTTCGATGAGCGCCGCTGGGCGGCGCCAGGCGTCGGAGCCCGGTTCCATGGTGTCAACCACGCCGATCAGCATGGCCAGCAGCCTCACCATGTCCGTCAGTGAGATGTCGATGCGGAGCGTGCCCTGGCCCTGTCCCCGGCCAAGGAGCACGCCTACGGATTCGATCAGGCTGCCGGTGATGCCAGTCAGCAGGTCCCGCCGCCCGGCGACGGCGCCCAACAGGTTGGCGTTCTCGCTCGCGGCGGTCATGACGGCGTCGATGACGTGGAAGAGGCCTTCGGCTGCGTCCGGGCCCGCCAGCGCAACATCAATGACGGGGTCGACGTGGAGCCGGAGCTGGCGGTTCAGCGCCGCCAGGACCAGTTGTTCCTTGTCCGAAAAATTGCGGAAGAGCGTTGCCGGTCCCACTCCGGCCGTGGCGGCGATGGTCTGCAGCGGAACGTCCGGGCCGTGTTCGCGGAAGCACTCGCGGGCCGCATTGATGATCTTGTCCACGTTGCGGGCAGCGTCGGCACGGAGTGGTTTGCGCTCTACTGCGAGGTTCATGAATAAAGGTTAGCAACGCTGTGTCTCCCGGACTTCGTTACCCATTGGTAGCGCCAAATATGACGCAGCACACGCCCTTGGGAGTCTTGTGAACCGTGTCAGACTGGACCCATGTTGCTTGCATTTTCAGTCGCCCCGTCCGGAATTCCTGCCGATCCGGCCTACGCCGGGGCCGGCGGCGCAGCGGACGCGTCCGTGCACGACGCAGTAGCCGCCGCCGTCAGGATCGTCCGGGAGTCCGGGCTGCCCAACAAGACCGATTCCATGTTCACCACCATCGAGGGAGAATGGGACGAGGTGTTCGCGGTGGTCAAACGCGCCACCGAGGCGGTGGGGAAGTTCGGCAGCAGGGTGTCCCTGGTGATCAAGGCGGATATCCGGCCTGGCTTCTCGGGTGAGCTCACCGCAAAGGTCGATCGCTTGGAAAGCGCCATAGCTGAGGGTTCCTGACCGCTCCGGCCGCGGGTTCGGCGGTCCGCCGGACGCCCTAGCCCCCAAGTGCCGTTGCTGCGAGACTGGGGCCATGTTTGAGCACGAGCCGCGGCCCGAGTGGGTGGCCGTAGAAGAGTTCCTGTCCGACGTCGTCGTCCATCCGGACGGTGCGCTTCAGCGCGCGGTGCAGTCCGCCGTCGACGCCGGCATGCCGCCCATCGAGGTGACCCCCAACGCGGGAAAACTGCTGAAGCTCCTGGTCCGGTCGTCCGGCGCGCGCCGGGTTCTGGAGATCGGCACCCTGGCCGGTTTCAGCACCATCTGGATGGCCCAGGGACTTCCCGACGACGGCCAGCTGGTCACGTGCGAATATCTCACCAAACACGCGGACGTAGCCCGCGCGAATGTGGACGCTGCCGGGCTGGGTCACAAAGTGGACATCCGGATAGGCGCGGCGCTGGACACGCTCGCGGCGCTGGAGGCCGAAGGAGCCGCACCGTTCGACTTTGTCTTCATCGACGC
This sequence comes from Arthrobacter sp. Soil736, assembly GCF_001428005.1. Classification (GTDB taxonomy): domain Bacteria; phylum Actinomycetota; class Actinomycetes; order Actinomycetales; family Micrococcaceae; genus Arthrobacter. The sequence continues at coordinate 334,380 of NZ_LMSB01000034.1, read as the reverse complement.
GGACAAGGAGAACAACCCGAAGTACCTGGACTGGGCTGTGCGGCTTGGCCGGCCCGGAACCAGCATTGTCATGGACAACGTGGTGTGGGAGGGGGCGGTGCTTGATCCCTCCATGGACGAGGTCAACGCCCCGGGAATCCTCAGCGCGCTGAAGCTGATGGGGGAGGACGCCAGGCTCGACGCCACGGTTATCCAGACGGTGGGCTCCAAGGGGTGGGACGGCTTCGCGCTGGCCGTGGTCCGCTAGCGGCACCCGCGGCCGGCCGGACTACGACCGGCGGACGCCGGCAGCCCCGCCACGACGCAGCACCGCCCGCGTACTGGCTGTACGCGGGCGGTGCTGCGTCGGAACTCAGAGGATCGGGACTACATGATGGCGTTCATGGTGTTCCAGCCCGTGCCGATCTGGGTCTTGCCGAGGAAGCCGGTCGCTCCGTTGCCACGGTAGAGAATGAGGTTTCCGGCGGCGTCGCGGGCCGTCAGGTCAGCCCGGCGGTCGCCGTTGAAGTCGCCCGTGCCGGCAATGCTCAGGCCGTTCCAGCCGGATCCGATCTGGACCCTGCCGAGGAACGATCCGAAGCCGTTGCCACGGTAAAGCCAGAGGTTTCCGGCGGTATCACGGGCGGCGAGGTCGGCCTTGCCGTCGCTGTTGAAGTCGCCGGTAGCCACGATGGCGTTCATGCTGTTCCAGCCGTTGCCGATCTGGGTCCTTCCGATGAAGCCGCCGGTTCCGTTGCCGAGGTAAAGGTACAGGTTTCCGCCGGCATCACGTGCTGCCAGGTCGGCCTTGCGGTCGCCGTTGAAGTCGCCGGGGGCGACGATGTTGTTCAGCCCGTTCCAGCCGTTGCCGATCTGGACGCGTCCGGTGAAGCCACTTGCGCCGTTGCCGCCGTAGAGCCACAGTGCGCCGGCGGAGTCCCGGGCCACGATGTCCGCTTTGCGGTCGCCGTTGAAGTCGCCGGTGCTGACGATGGCGGTCATGCCGCCCCATCCGTTCCCGATCTGAAGCTTGGCGAGGAAGCCGCCGGTTCCGTTGCCGCGGTAGAGCCAGAGCCTTCCGGCGGTATCCCTGGACACGATGTCTGCCCGGCCGTCGCTGTTGAAGTCCTGAAGCTTGGGGGTGGCGGCGGCTGCCGTGCTCTGCCCGATCTGCACAGTGCGGCTGGCGAGGTCGCTGACGTTTCCTGCGGCATCCGTGGCCCGGACGTTGAAGACGTAGGTGCCGTTCGCCTGGGCATCCCAGGTCCTGGGCGAGGCGCAGGTGGCATCCCAGAGGGGGTTGCTGGGCTGCAGCTGGCATTCGAACCTTGCTCCGGCCTCACCCGAGAAGCTGAGCGTGGGCGTGTTGTCCAGGCTCGGCGTTGACGGGAACGGCGCAGTGACGGCGACGGCCGGCGCGCTGGTGTCCACCGTGAACGTCAGCGTGGAGGAGGCCAGGAACTGCGGCTGGGTGGGATCGGCCGCGAAGGCGGGGTTGGTGATGCGGGACTGCACCCGGTGAACGCCCTGCGGCAGGGCCGCAAGCGTGGCGGAGTAGGTTGAGCCGGCGAGCGTCGTGGCCCGGGGTGCGCCGCCGTCGACGATCAGCTGGACGGGCCCCGAGGCGCCTGCCGGAAGCGTCCCTGTAACGGTCGGTGTTGTCAGCCGGGTGACGTTGTCCGTCGAGGAACGGCCGGTGTCGCTGGCTGCCACCAGGTCCGGAGTTGACGGTGCGCCGTCTGAACCCTCGGCAATCAGCCCCTGGACGGTGAACGTGTTGACCGTGAGGGTGCCGATTCCGGGGCCGCCGGCATCAGGGCCGGTCACGATGACGGCGTTGGTGCCGGACGGGGCGCCCGTGACAGCCGTCGCCGTGTTGATGTCTCCCAGGGTTCCGGCAGGGGCGTTTACCTGGCGGAGGAAGGTGGCGGTGGAGCCGGAGGCGAAGTCGCCAAGGAAGGAAGCACCGACGCTGTCCCAGTCGCAGGCGGCCGTTCCGGAGGGAGTGCAGCCTTCGTCGAGGGTCACATTGATCTCACCAAGGCTCGGATCCTGGGGGTCCGGTTCTGCCGTGAACGTGTGGACGCCGTAGGGGTGGGTGATGGTGTATGAGGCTCCCGCCACGAGATTGCTCAGCCGGAACCGCAGCCGGCCGAATCCCATCTGGTCGCCGTCAACCACGGGCCCGTTGACGTGGGCGGCCTCAAGGGCGGCCTCGTAGAGACCGAGGTTCCCGCCGCTGGCCTCGGCATTGAACCAGAACGCCTCATCCGGGAAGTTGTCCGGGTAGGACGCCGGCGAGTTCGGGTCTGGCGGCTCGGTGAGGCACCCGCTGTTGGCCATGTAGCACAGCTGCAGCTTGACGGTTCCGTCCGAATACCAGGTGGGGAAGCCGTTGGCCGAATCCACGGGACCCATTCCGGCCGTTTCGGCGCCGGCCGTTTCGGCGCCGGCCGGAGCGGCGCCCAGCGGTGCCAGTGCGGCGGCCAGCATGGCTCCCGCTGCAACAGGGGCAAGACGTGCCGCGGCGGTGGCCGTGGACCGCCGGTGGGCGGGTTGGGAGCGGCTTGTTCCGTCTGGCATCTTCGGCCGCTTCACGGATTGCGAGAACATGGTGACTCCTTATGGACACTCGATTTGTGGCCCCCAGTACCCTCAAGGCCAGGCCGGAAAGTCGATTACCGACCAAGTTCACGTTGAACTAAAGACCTTGGATAAACGTCGGATAAAACCGGTGGGGAAGGGACGGCGCGCAGGCCGCTGAGGCGGAATTTGGGCTCCGCAAGCCGTTTAGGCCGTACGCCGGGTCTGGTGCCGCTGGGGAAACGGCACCGGACCCGGCGGTCCTGGTCCGTTACCGGCCGCGGCCACCGTCCGGTTCAGGACAAGACAAGTGTGCGCGCAAGGACTTGGGAATTTCCCGGGAACCGAGGGCTTCGCGGGCCCTTACACCGCCCAGTCAGGGGGTCGGGAGGGTTCTTCCCGCCCTGCGGGGTTAGGCCATCGATTTGAGGGGGCCAAAATAGGGGTGGTTCCAAATCGGCCCCGTGGCGGCGTTGGCGGCTCCGGTTTTTTCCAAGACGGGCCGGTCATGCTCCTGGCAGCGGAACGAAAGGAGCACTGTCGTGACCGATTCCCGCCGGGGAAAGAAAATCACGACGGCGGCCGTGCTGGCGGCAGCCTTGCTGGCCGCGCGCCTGTGGGTGGTGGAGCCGGTCACGGTCAGCTCGGAAAGCATGGAGCCGGCAGTGCCCCGGGGGACCACGGTGCTGATGTTCAAGCCCGGGCCGGCCCTGGGCGGACTCAGGCCCGGCGATCTTGTGGTTTTCACGAGCCCGGACGACGGGAACCCGGCAATCAAGCGCGCCGTTGCCTTCCAGGGCCAGACGGTGGCAATCGAGGACTCAGTGCTGGTGGTGGACGGCGTGCCGCAACCCGAACCGGGCATCGACCACAGCCGAATCGACGGCACGTATTTTGGGCCCGTCACGGTGCCTGCCGGCCACGTCTTCGTCCTCGGCGACAACCGGGCGGGATCCATCGACTCGCGGACCTATGGCAGCGTACCGCTGGGACACCTTCAGGCCACCGTGCTGTGGCCGGCCGGGCGCTAGGAGCAGCCGGACGGAAACCAAGCAGCGGGCGGGGTCTGCGGCGCGGAAGCTAAGTATGCTTGGAATGATGTTCCCGGCCGAGGCGGCCGGTCCCTGACATACTGCAGCGGAGGAAGAGATGAAAGCATCCCAGACGTTGGCCGGCAACCTTCAAAGGGTTCTCACCGACCTGATCGAGCTGCACGTCCAGGGGAAGCAGGCGCACTGGAACCTCGTGGGAACGAACTTCCGCGATCTGCACCTCCAGCTGGATGAGCAAACGGTCAAGACCCTGCGCGATGTCCACGACGAGGTGGATGCAGAAGACCCCACCAGCGCTGACCTGCTGCACGCCGCCATCACGCGGCTCGAGCAGCTGGCGTGGATGGTGAACGCGGAAGTCATGGCTGCCTCGGCGTCGGTGACGGCACCGGCGGAGGCCTGAGCAAAATGAAGATTAGGCCCCGCACTATGTCAGCGAGCATTGCATGACCCCGCCGCGCCGCCCCTGGCAGGCGGTTCGCATCAGTTCCTCTCCGGAGCAGCTGGCGGAACTGGACGTCACCCTGGAGGCGATGGCCGCTGCTGTGGGAGACGTACCCGCACTGCTGGCCGCAGCCCACCAGGCAGGCCGGTTCGCCCCCAAGCCGGGAGAAGGCCAAACAGCCCGGCTGTGGGAACTGTTGGCCTCCGTTGCTGCGGTTGACGTGGCGGCGGGCCGCATCCTGGAACCCCATCTGGACGCCGGGGCCATCCTGTCCCAGGCAGGGGCCGCTGACTCCTTCACCGGAACGTGGGGCGTCTTTGCCGCCGAAGCCCCGGGCACACGCCTCGCGGCCGTGCCCCAGTCCGGCGGCGGACAGGGCGGCGGTGAACCGGGCGGCGGCGGACAGCCCGGCGGCGAACAAGGCGGCGGTGAACGCGGTGGCGAGGTGCGCCTCAGCGGGTCCAAACCGTGGTGCTCGCTGGCGCAGTTCGTGGACCACGCCGTCGTGACGGCACACACGCAATCAGGCGGCCGGGCCGCATTCGCGGTAGACCTCAGGGACGCCGGAGTGACTTGCGTCGACCCGGAATGGACAAGCCGGGGCCTGCGGGAAATACCCAGCGGAACCGTTCACTTTGACCGCGTTCCCGCTGTGCCGCTGGGCGGAGACGGCTGGTACTTCCAGCGCCCGGGCTTCGCCTGGGGCGGCATGGGGGTCGCCGCGTGCTGGCTGGGCGGCGCGGTGGCGCTGGGCCGGCATTTCAAGGCAGCCCTGATTCGGGGAGCACAGGCCCAGCGCGAACCTGACCAGGTGGCGCTCGCGAGCCTCGGCGAAGTGGACCGGATCCTCACGTCCTCCATCCAGCACCTTGCCCGGACTGCTGAACTGGTCGACGGCCGCGTGCAGGGACGTGCGGAACTGCCGGAAGAACCGGGCGGCAGCCGGAACTCAGGCGCGTGGAGCGAGGCGCTCCGTGTCCGCGGGACTGTTGCTGCCGCCGTCGAACGCGTCCAGCTCCTGGTGAGCCAGAACCTGGGACCCGGGCCGCTGGCGTTCGACGAGCGGTATGGCAAGTGCATGGCGGACCTGTCGCTGTACGTCCGGCAGCACCATGCCCTGCGGGACGACGCGCAGCTCGGCGCCCTCACGCTCAAGGGCGAGCACGAGTGGTGAGCTTTTCACACACTGACGCCGGCACGGACGAAGCGGCGTGGGAGGCGGCCGGGCTGGCCACGCTGGGCGAATTGCCGCTGGATCCGGGCGAGCTGGCCGGAACGAGATTTATCCTTCTTGCCGCCCACCCGGACGACGAAACGCTCGGGGCAGGCGGGCTGCTGGCACGGCTGAAGGCCGCTGGCGCCGACGCGGAGGTGTTGTTGTGCACGGCGGGGGAGGCGTCCCATCCGGACTCTCCGACCACCACGCCGGAGCAGCTTGCCGCAGTCCGGCTCGAAGAGTTCGGGCGCGCGATGTCCGTGCTCGGCCCGGCGGGCGGCTGGCAGTTCCTCGGGCTTGGGGACGGCCGGCTCGCCGAACACCGCGCGGACGTAGTCCGGCACGTCCAGGAAGCCATCGGCCGGCACCGCGGCCCTGCGGAGCGGCTGGTGATTGTTGCTCCCTACCGCTCCGACGGGCACCCGGACCACGACACCCTGGGGGCTGTCGCGGCCGAGCTCGCGCAGGCGGGCGGCCACGGGCTGCTGGAATATCCCATCTGGTACTGGCTGTGGGCAACGCCGGAACACCCGGAATGGCGCCGCTGGGTGCGGCTGCCGCTGGGCGCCGCGGAACAGCGGGCGAAGCAGGGTGCCCTGCGGGCCCACGCCTCGCAGCTGGAGCCCCTGTCCGAACGGCCCGGAGATGAAGCGCTCCTCGCGGACCATTTCCTGGTGCACTTTGGGCGCCCCTTCGAGGTCTTCTCCTGGCGTCCTCCGGTCTCCGGAACGTTGGGCGCCCGCGACGCCCAGGGCATCTTTGATGCCCTGCACCGCAGGGCCGATGACCCGTGGGGGTATGACGTCAGCTGGTATGAGCAGCGCAAGCGCGCCCTGACGCTCGCTGCCCTGCCCGAGCAAAAGTACGACGCCGGGCTGGAAGTCGGTTGCTCGATCGGCACCTTGAGCGCGGAGTTGGCGGGGCGGTGCGGACGGTTGCTCGCCGTGGACGCCAGCGGCACGGCCGTAGCCCGTGCTGCTCAGCGGCTGGCACCCTATGCCGGCGCCGAGGCCAGGCAGCTCACGGTTCCGCAGCACTGGCCGGACGGCGGCTTCGACCTGATCGTGCTGTCCGAGGTGGGCTACTACCTTGCGCCGTCCGAGCTCGACGGGCTGTTCGCGCGGATCGCCGGATCGCTGGCTAACGGCGGGACCCTGCAGCTGTGCCACTGGAGGCACCCGATTTCCGGATGGGAGCTGGATGGCGATGCGGTCCACACCCTGGCCCGCGACCGCCTCGGGTGGCCCACGGCAGGCCTGTATCGGGAGCGCGACTTTGTGCTCGAGACGTTCCTTGCGCCGGAGCCTGAGGCCGGATCCGTCGAATGAGGCCTGAGAAGCGGAATGGGGCCTAAGCCGGTGCGGCCGCCGATCGGCAGGGTTGAGGTGGTGATGCCGGCCCATGACGAGGAACGCCACATCGAGCACGCCCTGCATGCGCTCCAGGCGGCAGCGCGGGCGCTGGCCGAACGGCGGCCATCAGTCGCCGTCGGGATCACCGTGGTCCTGGATCACTGCACCGACGGTTCGGCTGACATCGCTGCCCGCATCGCGGCAGCAGACGGGCGGTTCACGGTGCTCCACCAGATCTTCCGCAACGCGGGCGCCAGCAGGGCCGCCGGAGTGGCGGCCGCTCTTGGCCGCACTCGGCCGGGCCTGGAACAGACGAGCTTGGAAAGCGTCTGGCTGGCCAGCACGGACGCGGATTCGCGGGTTCCGGAGAACTGGCTCTGGCGGCAGCTCGAACTGGCCGACGCCGGGTGGGACGTGGTGCTGGGTTCCGTCGAGCCCGATCCCCGCGGCATGGATCCGGAAGTCCTCCGAACGTGGCGTATCCGGCATCCCGCTGAAGAGCGGCACCCGCATGTGTACGGCGCCAACCTGGGCGTGAGGGCGTCGGCGTACCGGCTGGCCGGAGGCTTTCCGGAAATACCCTCCTCCGAGGACAGGGCCCTGGTGGGCGGGCTGCGGCGGCGCGGATTCGCGGTGGTGGCCACCGACACCACCCGGGTGATGACGTCGGGACGGACCTCCGCGCGGGCGCCGCGCGGTTTCGGAGCTTACCTGAGGACGCTGGGCGCGGAGGCCGTGGCCGAGTCAGCGGCCGCCGCGCCCGGCTGACCGGCCGCCGCGCCTGGCTGACCGGCCGCCGCGCCTGGCTGACCGGCCGCCGCGCCTGGCTGACCGGCCGCCGCGGTCCCGGGCCGTGCCTTCACGGCCGTCCCCGCTGCCGCCGTCCGCTGCGGCGTTGCCTTCCGCGCCGTACTTCTCGCGCAGCTCACGTCCGCGCCGGATGTCTTCCTCCTCCTTCTCCTGGAGTTTGTCGCTCTTCTTGGTGTCACGGGGCGGCAGCTGAATCGTTTCCTCCGCCTCGATGCCCGCCTGCAGTTGCCTGCCGCGTTCCATCTCGGCGTCGAACTCTGCGCCAAACAGGAGGGACATGTTGAGGATCCAGAGCCACAGCAGCATCACAATGACGCCGCCGATGGCGCCGTACGTCTTGTCGTAGCTGCTGAAGTTGGCCACGTAGAACCCGAACCCGAGGGAGGCCAGCACGAAAGCCATCAAGGCAATGAAGGAGCCAATGCTCATCCAGCGGATCTTGGGCTGCCTGACGTTTGGAGTGGCGTAACAGAGGACGGCAATGATCACGATGACCAGCAGGACGATGACCGGCCACTTAGCAACGTTCCAGACCGTCAGGAACACGCCGCCGAGTCCAAGGATGCCGCCAACGGCTTCGGCGACCGGGCCGCTGATCACAAGCATGGCCGCAAGGAGCGCGACGATGACGACGGCAAGCAGCGTTACTCCGAGCATGGTCCCCCTGAGCTTGACGAACCCGCGGCCTTCATCGATTTCGTAAATCCGGTTCATGGCCCGGCCGAACGCGCCCACGTAGCCCGAAGCGGACCAAAGAGCCGTCGCGAGGCCGATCACCAGGGCGAAGCCGGCGGCGGGAGACCTCGTGAGTTCCTCAACGGGCTGGCGGATCATGTCCACGGTGGAACCGGGTGCGATGCCCTGCACAATGTCGAGGAGGGCCGCCGTCGTTTTTTCCGGCTGGCCGAAGATCCCCAGCAGCGAAACCAGTGCGAGCAGGGCCGGGAACAGCGACAGGACAGCGTAGTAGGTGAGGCCAGCGGCGAGGTCGGGGCACTGGTCGGACGCAAATTCGCGGAGCGCCTTGCGGGCGATGTATTTCCAGGACGGTTTGCTGACGTCCGTCGGGCTGTCGGGTTTGCGTTCGTCATCCGGGGCGGGCGCGGTGGCCGCTTTGGCCGTGCTGGTCTCCGGGGCTTCTTTCGTGGCCATGGGACCATCCTTTCGGTCACGCGCGGGCCGTTCGTCCCCCGCTTCGGGGGCCGGCCCGGCTGCTGTCAACTGGAGCCGGAGGGCTGGGAGCCGCATCCGTCGTCGTGCTTGAAGGGTTTTCGTCGTGAGGCCGCTGGTTATCGTTCATCGCCGCTCTCTCTCGAAGAAGTGGGTCACTGATCACCCACCCAGGTTTGCTGGCCCCAAAATAGTAAGCATGATTACTATTGGATTGTAAGTACCACGATTGCCGCTAGTTCAATCGGTCGCGCGCTCAGGTGATGTACGCCGGGCGCGCAAAGACCGGCCGGTGCTGGATAGGGAGAGAGGTGGATCCACGGTGGAGACAACTGCCTGGATTTGGATCGTCGTTGTAATCATCGCCGTCGCGCTGATTGTTCTGCTCATGAGCCGCAAGCGCAGGGAAGCATTTCGGCAGAAGCGCGATGAACAGAACCGTCAGCAGGCGGCCGAAATCCGGAGTAAAGCTGAGGAGTCGGAGCTTCAGGCCCGTGAAAATGAAGCCAAGGCCATGCGGGCCAAAGCTGATGCTGAGAAGGCCCAGGTTGAGGCGGCGCGGCTCCGGCAAGAGGCAGAGCGGCGGCAGTCGGAGGCGCAGGACTTCCGGGCCGACTCCGAGAAGCACCTCTACAAGGCGGATGCCCTGGACCCCGACGTGGAAACGGAACGTGACCGGCGGGCTGACGCTGACGCGGACACGGGGCGCGACGTTGACGCTGACGCGCGGCGGGACACGCGAAGTGACGCTGACGTGGACCGGGATACGCGAACCGACACGGACGCTGACGCGCGGCGCGACGCGCGGCGTGACGCTGACGTGGACCGCGATCCGCGGACCGATGCGGACGCGAGGCGGACCAACCCGCAGGAGTAGCGGCCCGCCCTGATTTCGATAGGACGCGACGCACGTGTGATCCGACCCGCCGGGACCTGGCTCCGGCGGGTCCTCCGTCTTGTTGCGCCGGGACACTGCGGCGGCCGCCTCCGGAGGATGCCGGGGCGCGGGGTGCTTTGAGCCGAGCCTATCTCCAGGGGTCATTGTTTAATAAGTACACTTATGATTCCCCTCTCCTAAGTCTTGCCGCAGGCTTTCTAGCGATCCAGGTCGAAGGAATCCCCGACAATGCCAGAGAATCTTCCCCTACAACCGTGACCATGACACCGGTCCGCAACGAAGATCTCCAGTACGACGGCGCCGGGCGCCGGCCCCCTGAGCGTCGCGACCGGCGCCCGGCCCCGCAGGCGGGCCGCCTCCATGACGCCTCCATGACGCCTCCAGAACCAGCTGGTGCTGAACTACCTCGACCTTGCCGAGTCCCTCGCGTCGCGCTTTGCCACGCGCGGCAGGGAGCGTTCCGATCTCGTCCAGGTCGCGTACCTGGGGCTGGTCATGGCTGCCAGGGGCTTTGACAAGGAAAAAGGCGAAAGCTTTCCGGCATACGCCGCTCCCACCATCAGCGGGGAACTTGAGCGGTTCCTGCTGGACCGTGCGGCCTCCGCGGCGCGTGCACGACGTGCGGACGCAAATGCTTCGCACCGTCCCGGACCTTACCCAGACGCTGGGCCGCGTTTCTTCAACCCAGGAACTGGCGGCCGAACTCGGCGTCAGCGCGGAGGACGTTCGGGAGGCGCACGCGGCTGCCAGCAGCATGCATCCGGATTCGCTGGACACCGCCGATCCGGCCAACGTGGCCCAGGCCATCCTGTTCGTGCTGTCCCAGCCCGCCGGGTGCGAAATACGCGAAATGCTCATCTGCCACGAGGACGAGGGGTCATGGCCGTGAGCTGGAGGACGTCCTCGTAGACGGCGTCCGCTGCCACGGCCTCCACCGTGGACACATCGTGCCGGCACCGCGGCGCAGTCCACCCCACCTGGGTGATGTCGATCCCGCATTCGGGGCAGTGGGTGGCCCAGCCAAGGTGGATCCGGTGCATGCTGCGGCCCAGCGGCGCGGCGTTGATGGCATTGCCCGCCCAGAAGATGCCCACTGTCGGCGTCCCCAGGGCCTGGGCCAGGTGCCGGGGGCCGCTGTCGTTGGCCACCACCACGCTGCAGCCGGCAAGCAGGCCCGCGAGCTCGCCCAGGCTCAGTTTCCCGGCGAGCGAGGCCACCTGCGGAGCGGCGTGGTCGGCGGAATCGCTGCCCCTCGCGGCGCCCGCTCCGGCCGGGACAGGGCCGACGGCGAGTTCCACCACCGTTTCCGCCAGCTCCCTTTCGCTCTGGTCACCGACCACCAGAACCCGGAAGCCGTCGTCGGCCGCCCGTCTGGCCACGGCGGCGAATCGTTCGGCCGGCCAGCGCCGGCGGGGATCGGTGGCGCCCGGGTGGATCACCACCACGGTGCGGGTGTCGCCGGCGAGGCTAACGGCCAGCTGCCTCTCAAACTCCGGCCGGGGACGCAGCCGGGCCTCCAGATCAACCGGCGGTGCACCGGCGTAACCCGCCACCTCGAGCGCCCGCAGCGGCTCGTGCTGGTAATACGCGTAGGGCACGGTGCGCTCAAGCCTGGCGGCATCCGGCGTCCCGGCACCCACGGTGTGCCGCGCGCCAAGCCGGAGCAGGAAGGGGTTGGAATAGCGTCCGCCGCCGTGCAGCTGGACGGCGAGGTCGAAATCTCGGGCGCGCATCCCGGCGATGAACCTGTCCAGATTCTCCTCATCCACGGCCCCGGGACGCACGCCTTCCGCGAACGGAAGGATGGCAGTTTCATCCACCGGACTTTCAACCTGGGCAAGAAGTTCGGCGTGAATAGGAGTGCCCAGCAGTGTCACGGTGGACGTCGGATAAGCCGCTTTCAGCGCTGTGACCGCCGGGATGGCGTACATCAGATCGCCCAGCCCGCCGCCGCGAAGCACGGCAATCCGCGAGACCCCGGTGAATTCCTCCAATACGGGTCCGACTCCGTACCCGGTCATGCGTGCTCCGCCAAAGTCGGCGTTGAGGTGTCCCATGGCGTCAGCCCTTTCGGCTCTCTCCGGGCGGACCAGGGCCCTGCGGGCACGGTCCCTGGTGCCACCATACGGCGCCCCGGCGCCCCTTGCCAGCGTTGAAAACTCCCTGACGCGGCGGCGTGTAAATCCGCAGTCGCCTGGGTACGGATGACGTCAGAAGACGGCGGCATCCAGGAACCGGCGACCCACAGCGAGGAGCCCCATGCGATCGACCATAGTGCTCCTTGAATGCACCGACACCATGGACGTCATGGCCGAGGAAACGTTCGGGCCCGTGGCTCCGGTCCGGGTGGTGGACACTTCGAGCAGGGGCTTAGCCTCGCCGCGTCGGGCCGCCACGGGCTGGCCGCGACCGTCCTGACCGGGAGCATCGCGCACGCCCAGCAGGCCATCGCCGCCCTGCGGGTCGGCACCGTCAAGGTCAATGAGGTCTTCGGCGTTGCCAGGCCCGGCTGCCCCGGCACCGGGGGTCACCCCGGCGGAAGAGACTGATCCGTGAGCGGCTCGCGCCAGAACGCGAACGGTCTGCCGGACCTGACCGAGCAACGGGGTCTCGCCGCGTGGCTTCCGCAACGGCTCGCAGAGGAGCGCCCGGCTGCGTGGACTACGTCACCGTCTTTGATACACCGACGCCCATTCCGCTGATTGAGCAGCTGCGCCCGGAGGTCTACGCCAAGGGCGGCGACTACACGCCCGAGATGCTCGCGGAAACCGAGGCGGTGGAGGCCTACGGCGGCCGGGTGTCCATCCTCGATTACGTGGCAGAGCGCTCCACCACGGCCATGGTCCAGCGCATCCGCAACGGCGAAGGAGTATCCGTCTCAGGCATAGCTACGGCTGATCGGACCCCGGCTGATCGAGCCTGTCGAGGCCCCCGCTGATCGAGCTTGTCGAGATCCCCGCAACCCCCGCCGTCAACTAGGGTTGAAGCATGACGGAAGCGGCGGAGGACTGATGGCACGGCGCGGAAAGTCGGGAAGAAAAACGGTCGAGGCAGCTCCCGGCGTGGTGGAGCTGGCCCGGGGCGCCCGCCCGGACGGTCCCGTTGAAGGCGTGTACTACATCGACACCGGCGACTGTGAACTCATCGCGGACCAGGACAATTCCACGGGCTGGCTCCTGCGCATTAACGGTGTCATGAGCTCGCACATCGACCTCGCCGATCCGCTGTTCCTCGAGTTCGAGTACATGCGCTGGATGGCGGCCCTGATTGAGTCGCGCTGGCCCACGGAGTCCCGGCCAAAACTGCGCGGGCTGCATCTTGGCGGCGGGGCCTGTTCGCTTGCCCGCTATTTTCACGCGGCCTATCCCGAGGCGCGGCAGGTGGTGGTGGAACTGGACGGCAAACTCGCCGAATACGTCCGCGGCTGGTTCGACCTCCCCAAGGCTCCGCTGCTGCGGCTGCGCGTGGGCGAGGCCCGGGCCGTGACGGAGACCCTGACCCCGCAGACCCGCGACTTCATCATCCGCGATGTCTTCGCCGGTTCCCTGACGCCGCGTCCCCTGACCACGGGGGAGTTCAATGCGCACGTGCGGCGCGTGCTGGCGCCGGGCGGCATCTACGTGGTGAATTCCGGGGACGGCCCGGACCTGAAGAATGCCCGCGAGGATGCCGCCACCATCGCGGCTTCCTTTGAGCACACAGTGATCATCGCGGATCCCGCCATGCTGAAGGGGCGCCGGTACGGCAACATGGTGATGGCCGGCAGCGACGAGCCTTTCGACGACGATCCCGGGCTGGCGCGCCGGCTCCTGGGCGGGGCTGTACCCGCGCACATTTGGAACGATGCCAAGGTCCGGGCCTTCGCCACCGGCGCGCGTTTGCGTCACGACCCACAGACTACGTCGCCTGCTCCGTAACTGCCGTTTTGAGGCCTCAGAAGGGCGGTTACGGAGCAGCAGATGAGTTGCCGCCGTGCCCCAGCAGCCACTCCCGGTGGGCCTCGGTCTGTTCCCGCACGGCCTGCACAACGGCCGCGACCGCCGGCCGGCGCATCGAGTCGGGGCGCAGCACCATCCAGTAGGGCAGCCGTTCGGCGATGTCCCCGGGCAGTAGGCGCACCAGGTCGTCGTGCCGGTCGGCCATGAAACACGGCAGGAACCCGATGCCGGCGCCGGCCCGCGTTGCTTCCACATGGACAAACACATTGGTGGAGCTCACTCCGTCCCGCATCGCCGGCACCAGGCGCCGTGGCGCGTCGAGGTCGTCCACCTGCAGCATGGAGTCCACGAAATACACCAGCGGATGCGTGCTCAGGGATTCCACGGAGTCTGGCATGCCGTTCTCCTCCAGATACGCCCGGGATGCGTACATGCCGAGGACATATTCGCCCAGCCGGAACGCTTCGGCCCGGTGCACCTGCGGCTCACCCACCACCACTTCGATGTCCAGTCCGGAGCGCTGCTGCAGGGCCCGCCTGGTGACAGTGACGATCTCCACGCTGAGCCCGGGATGGTTACGCCGCAGCCGGGCCACCGCCGGCGCGGCAATGTAGGCGCTGAAGCCGTCAGTTGCGGTCATGCGGACGACGCCGGTGATCGGGTCCGGCGGGCGGCCTGACGGTCCCAGCGCGCGCACCGCCGTTTCGACCTGCTCCGCAACCAGCGCTGCCTGCGCGCCGAGCTCGGTCAGCTCCCAGCCGCCGGCCGCCCGGGAGAGGACCCGCCCGCCCAGGGCCTTCTCCAGGGCGGCAATCCTGCGCGAAACCGTGGTGTGGTTCAGTCCCAAAACCTGCGCCGCCGTCGTGAATTTTGCCGACCGCGAGACGGCGAGCAGAACCAGAAGATCATCCGGGTTGGCATCCATATCTGCAATTTTGCACGAATCAAGTGCCGGATTAGTTATTGAACCGCGTTCTTTCTGCAGCAATACTCAGGTGGATCGGAAGTGCTGGAACACGCAGCACGTGTCAGCGTGGACACTTTGAGGAGCCAAACCATGAACGCGAATCCATCCTTGCTGGCGGGGCAGTGTCCGGCCGCAGACCTGTCGACGCCTCCGGCCCGGCGTCACACAACTCGATAGGCGGTCCCGGAATGGAGAAGACACTGAACGGCCGCAAGGCAGTGGTGACCGGCGGTGCCAGCGGAATCGGCGCGGCCTGCGTGCGCGAGCTCGCGGCCCGGGGGGCCAAAGTGGTGGTGGCGGACGTGGACGAAGCCGGCGCCGCGGCGCTCGCCGACGAGGTGGGCGGCACGGCCTGGGCGGTGGACCTCCTGGACGTGGACGCGCTGGCGGCGCTGAGCCTGGACTGCGACATCCTGGTCAACAACGCGGGAATCCAGCGGGTCAGCCCCATCGAGGATTTCGAACCGGAGGCCTTCCGCAGGATTATCACGCTCATGCTCGAGGCGCCGTTCCTGCTGATCCGGGCGGCGCTGCCGCACATGTACGCCAACGGTTTCGGCCGCGTCATCAATGTTTCGTCCGTGCACGGGATCCGTGCCTCCCCGTTCAAGAGCGCCTACGTTTCCGCCAAGCACGGACTCGAAGGGCTGAGCAAGGTCACCGCGCTGGAGGGCGGTGAGCACGGAGTCACGTCGAACTGCATCAATCCCGGGTACGTGCGGACCCCTCTCGTGGAAAAGCAGATCGTGGACCAGGCGCGGCTCCATGGCATCCCCGAGTCGGAGGTCCTGGCCAAGGTCATGCTGACCGAGTCCGCGGTCAAGCGGCTGGTCGAGCCTGAGGAGGTTGCCTCGCTCGTGGCATGGCTGGCGTCCAACGACGCCGGCATGGTGACCGGAGCCAGTTACACCATGGACGGCGGCTGGTCGGCGCGCTAGAACCGGTGGCTGAGCCTGTCGAAACCCGCTAGTTCTTGGTGCCAGTTAAGGCGAGGGTGCCGCCAAGGCCGATCATCATCACGCCGCCCGTGGCGCTGACCGCGGAGATCCGGTGGGGCGAGCGGGCAAACCATTGCCGGGCCGTGCCGGCGGCGAGGGCCCAGACACTGTCCGAGACCAGGGCGATCACCAGGAAAGTGGCCCCCAGTACGGCGAGCTGCAGGGGAATGGCCCCGGCAGCGTGGTCTACGAACTGGGGGAGCACGGCCACGAAGAACACCACGGACTTCGGGTTGGTGGCTCCCACAATGAACCCCTCCCGGAGAATGCGCAGCGTGGAGGCGGAACGTGAGACGTCCCGCGCCGCCGAATGCCCCTTGCGTTGCCGGACTGCCTGGATGCCCAGGTAGATGAGATAGGCAGCTCCGGCCAACTTCACGACGGTGAACAGCAGCACCGACTGCGCCAGCACCACGCCCAGGCCCAGCGCCACTGCTGCGATCTGCAGCAGTTCGCCCCCGGCATTGCCCGCAACGCTGAGCAGGCCGCCCCGCCGTCCCAAAGCAAGGGACCGCCCGATGACAAACAGGACACTCGGTCCGGGGACGGCGATCAGCAACGCGGAGACCAGGGCAAAGGCCACCAGATTGGTCAAAGGCACCATGCCTGATCGTAACTCCGGCGGCCCGTGGGCAGCCACCCGCCGTGCCTCCCTGGATCAGCCTGACCCGGGATCCCGCCGGCGGTTCGGATGCGACTCCGGAACGGTGGCCGGACTGCCAGCCTGCCGGATGTACTCCTCGACGGCCGATTCCGGGACCAGGTAGGACTTGCCGAAGCGGTCCGGCCCGAGGACCGGAGCCCGATCCAGTGGCCGTCCTTGACTACCACGGTGCCTTCGTGCCGTCCGCTGAAGGGATCATCGCCCACGACGACGTCGCCTATCTTCCGCGGGGGCTACTCGGGCGCGGGCATTCCACGCCGCCGGCGGCCCCCGCGGCCGCTGGAGGTCAGCCCCGGACCACCGGCAGCGGTGAGGTTTCGTCCTCAAGGTGTGCCCGCCGTCGTCCGTTCCCCTTGACCCAAAGCCGGTAGGCGAGGACCAGCAGGCCCAGCCAGACCGCGCCCACGTAGAGCGCTATGCGGGTGTCCTCGAAGATGCCGAGGACGGCGATCACCACGGCCATGAAGCCGATGGTCAGGACGGACGCAGCCGGCCACCAGGGGGACGGGAATTCCGACGCCGGCAGGCCATCGCGGGCGATCTCGCGCTTCATCGCCACATGGGAGGCCAGGATCATGACCCACACCCAGACGGTGGCGAATGTGGCAATTGAGGCGATCAGGAGGAAGACGTCCTCGGGGATGACAGCGTTCAGGACAACTCCTACGAGGAGGATTCCGGCCATCATCACCACCGTCATCCAGGGCACGCCGTGCCGCGAAACCCGGCCGAAGCTCTGCGGAGCGTGACCCTGTCTGGCCAGGCCGAACAGGATGCGGCCGGCGCCGAAAATGTCACTGTTGATCGCGGAGAGGGCGGCAGTGATCACGACGGCGTTGAGGATGTGCGGTGCGGCCGGAATGCCCAGGCCGCTGAAGATCTGCACAAACGGGCTGCCGTTGCTGCCGATCTCATTCCACGGGAAGAGGGCCATCAGGATGCCAAGTGTGAGCACGTAGAACAGCAGCACGCGGACGGGCACCGTGTTGACGGCTTTGGGGATCACGTTCTTGGGGTCGGCGGCTTCGCCGGCCGTGATCCCGATGGTTTCAATCCCGCCGAAGGCGAACATTACGACGGCGAACGAGGCCAGAAGCCCCTCGAAGCCCTGCGGGAACATTCCGCCGTGGTCCACGAGGTTGCCAAGGCCCGGCGCTGGCGAGGACCCGCCGGCCTGGAACCCGAAGGCGAGGATTGCCGCGCCACCCGCGATCATCGCGATGATGGCCACGACCTTGACCAGGGTGAACCAGAACTCAAGTTCGCCGAACACCTTCACGCTCAGCAGGTTCAGGGCTGCGAGGAGGAAGATGATGGCCAGGACCCAGATCCAGCGTTCCACGGCAGGGAACCAGAAGCCCATGTAGATGCTGAACGCGGTGACGTCGGCAATGGCGACGATCGCCATTTCGAAGACGTACGTCCAGCCGGTCACGAAGCCCGCCAGCGGGCCGAGGTAGCGGCTGGCGTACTGTCCGAAGGAGCCTGACACCGGGTGCCGGACTGCCATTTCGCCCAGTGCCCGCATCACCATGAACACCGCGGCGCCGCCGATCATGTAGGCGAACAGCACGGCGGGCCCGGCCTTCTGGATCGCGGACGCGGACCCGTAGAACAGCCCGGTGCCGATGGCCGAGCCCAGCGCCATGAAGCGGATGTGCCGGACGTTGAGTCCGCGGTTGAGGACGGTTTCCACCGTGGTGCTTGCCGCGCGGATCGCGGCTGCGGGTGCCGTCTTTAGGGCGTCTGGTGCTTGCTGCATACGAATACCTTCTCGTCTTTGGGAGGGGGATCGTTTACCAGCAGACCATTTCCGGGACGCACGTGATGAGCCTCACGGGGCCTTGGTGTCTTCAATTTCAGACTGTGCGGCGGCAGGCCGTCAGCGGTAGCCGGTGGGATCCGCGGGAAGACCGGCATCCTGGACCTCGGCCAGGTACCGCCAGCAGTCGGGCTGCGAGCCGTCAACATCGGTGAATCCGTACTCACGGGCCAGTCCGCCGGAGGAGAACGAGCCGCCGTTGCGGAGATGCACGTCCGGGTCCGCTGCCAGCGCGGCGACTGCGCGGCCCACGAAGCGCGGGCTTTCCGAGATCGCGGCGAAGTGCGGGTTTATTGCTGCACCGTCGCGCCAGTTCGTTTCTGTCACACCGTAGTGTTCCAGCATCATTTCCGAGCGCATCCAGCCGGGGGTCAGGGCCAGCGCTGTGCATCCGAACGGCTTAAGCTCCTCGGCCTGGCTGAAGGCGAGGCGGAGGACGGCGGACTTTGCGAGGTCGTAGAACGCCGAGAGCCGGTAGTGCGCCGTGTTGTACTCCCGGGTCCCGTCCGTCATCTCCACCACGAGCCCGCCAGGGCGCCGGATGAGGAGGGGGAGTGCGAAATGGCTGGCGACCAGATGCGTGTCCACGGCGCCGTGGAGCATTTTCAGCCCGGCATCGAGGTTGTGCTCCCACAGCGGCGTATTCCACTCGATGAGGTTCTCGCCGCCCCATACATCGTTGACCAGGACGTCCAGCCGTCCGCGCTCGGCGTCAATCCGGCGGATCAGTTGTTCCACCTCGGCGGCATTGAGGTGGTCGACGGCGGCAGCGATGCCGGTCCCGCCGGCCGAGGTCACCATCTCGGCCGTCTCCTCGATGGTTTCGGCACGGTTGTAGGCGGACCTGCGGTCCCGGGTGGTGCGGCCCGTGCAATAGACGACGGCGCCCGCCTCGCCCAGCGCCACCGCGGTGCCTCGACCGGCCCCGCGTGTGGCACCGGCAACCAGGGCGACCTTCCCGGCCAGCGGTGAGTCCATGCCTAACGCTACCTCCGGAGGCTCCGCCGGCGGACTCTGGCCAATGCGGCAATTGTCTGGTATTCCGGACACGTAGGGAGTCGCTTCGCCCGGCAAGTCACTCGCGAAGGCGCACGCTTAAGTACGGTATCCCGGACACCACCCCAGCCTGGGACTGGAACGGAACCGGAACGACGGAGGAAAAAATGGCAGACACCCCGGCGCCGCAGGGGGCGGTAAGGGCACCGAAGGCGGCAGCGAAGGCGACGTCGAAAGTCCCGGCGGCCGAAAACACCCTCAGGATCCTCAAACTGCTGGCTTCACGGCGCGGGCCGATGGCGGCGTCGAACATCGCCACCGCGCTGGGACTGCCGCGTTCCAGTGTCTACCACCTTCTGGGCGTGATGGAGGCCAACGGGTTTGTCCTGCACCTGCACGAGGAACAGCGCTATGGCCTCGGCATCAGCGCCTTCGAACTCAGCTCCGCCTACTCGCGGCAGGAGCCGCTCTCCCGGCTCGGGCGGCCGTTGCTCGCCTCCCTCGTGGACGCGATCGGCGAAAGCGCGCACCTCGCGGTGCTGCATGGGCGCGACGTGCTGTACATCGTGGAGGAACGCGCCAAGAACCGGCCGTCGCTCGTGACCGACGTCGGCGTACGGCTGCCGAGCCACCTCACCGCCAGCGGTCGGGCCATCCTTGCCGCGCTGCCCAAGTCCCAGGTCCGCGCGCTGTATCCGAACGCCGCCGCGTTCAGTGCGCGGCACGACATGGACGGGGCCATCATGAAGTACTCGTCGCTGTCCTCGCACCTGGACCAGGTCCGCCAGCGCGGCTACGCCACGGAACACGGTGAGGTGACGCCCGGCTTCGGTTCCATCGCCGCCGCCGTCACGGACCACCTGGGATGGCCGACGGCGGCAGTGGCCGTCACATTCCTCGAGGACAGGCTGCCAGCGGACCAGTGGCCGGCGCTCGCCGCACGCGTGCAGAAGGTCGCCGACGAACTCTCCGTCCGCATCCACGGCCGCCGCTCCGCCTGACCCCGCCCACCCAGCTGCCCTTCCCAACTAGGTAGCAGCAGGCGTCGTTTTGAGCCCCCAAAACGGCATCAACTGCTACCTAGTTGGGAAAGGGTGGGCGCGTCTGGAATCCCGGACAGCACCGGCCCAAACCCCCTGTTTCCGCCCGTCCGGACAGGCTTTAGTGGATACAGAACTTCCATTACCCGGCAAACGCCGGACGAACCATCAAACACACGAAGGAGCCACCATGGCACCCGCCGATTTCACCACCGGTGCCCGCCCGGTCAAAGCAGCCCGCGGCACCGAGCTTAGCGCCAGGTCCTGGCAGACCGAAGCCCCGCTGCGCATGCTSATGAACAACCTGGACCCGGARGTTGCCGAGCGCCCGGATGACCTGGTGGTCTACGGCGGCACCGGGCGGGCTGTCCGGTCCTGGGCCGCGTTCGACGCGATTACCCGCACCCTGGAGACGATGGAGAAGGACGAGACGCTGCTGGTCCAGTCCGGCAAGCCGGTGGGTGTGTTCCGGACCAACGAGTGGGCGCCGCGGGTGCTGCTGGCGAACTCCAACCTCGTGGGGGATCGGCTGCCAGGCCACTAACCATGAAGCCCCCACCAGTGTGGCGAAGAGCACGATCCAGACGCCCGAGGGCACCGCGGTGGCGCGACAATGAGCAACGCGCTTAAACTNCTGGAGACGATGGAGAAGGACGAGACGCTGCTGGTCCAGTCCGGCAAGCCGGTGGGTGTGTTCCGGACCAACGAGTGGGCGCCGCGGGTGCTGCTGGCGAACTCCAACCTCGTGGGGGACTGGGCGAACTGGCCCGAGTTCCGCCGGCTCGAGGCCGAGGGCCTGATGATGTACGGCCAGATGACCGCCGGTTCCTGGATCTACATCGGCACCCAGGGCATCCTGCAGGGCACCTTCGAGACCTTCGCCGCGATCGCCCGCAAGCTCACCGGGGACGAGGACGGCACGCTCGCCGGCACSCTGACCCTCACCGGCGGCTGCGGCGGCATGGGCGGCGCCCAGCCGCTCGCCGTCACCCTGAACGACGGCGCCTGCCTGATTGTCGACGTCGACGAGACCCGNACCCTCACCGGCGGCTGCGGCGGCATGGGCGGCGCCCAGCCGCTCGCCGTCACCCTGAACGACGGCGCCTGCCTGATTGTCGACGTCGACGAGACCCGCCTGCGCCGCCGCGCCGGCAAGCGCTACCTCGACGAGGTCGAGACGGACCTCGACGCCGCCATCGCCAAGGTCCTGAAGGCGAAGGAAGAGGGCCGCGGCTGGTCCGTGGGCTACGTCGGCAACGCCGCCGAGGTGTTCCCGGAGATCCTGCGCCGCCACCGGGCCGGGGAGCTGACCGTGGACATCGTCACGGACCAGACCTCCGCCCACGACCCGCTGTCCTACCTGCCCGAGGGCATCACCGTCGCCGAATGGCAGGCCGAGGCNCCGCGATGTACATCTTGAACTGGCTCCGAACCTGGGTCCCGGAGATCCTGCGCCGCCACCGGGCCGGGGAGCTGACCGTGGACATCGTCACGGACCAGACCTCCGCCCACGACCCGCTGTCCTACCTGCCCGAGGGCATCACCGTCGCCGAATGGCAGGCCGAGGCCGCGGCGGACCCGGAAGGCTTCACCAAGAAGGCCCAGGCCTCGATGGCMAGGCACGTCCAGGCCATGGTGGAGTTCCAGGACGCCGGCGCCGAGGTGTTCGACTACGGCAACTCCATCCGCGACGAGGCCCGCAAGGGCGGCTATGACCGTGCGTTCGAGTTCCCCGGTTTCGTTCCGGCCTACATCCGGCCGCTGTTCTGCGAGGGTCTTGGCCCGTTCCGCTGGGTGGCGCTCTCCGGGGACCCCGAGGACATCGCCGTCACCGATGCGGCCATCAAGGAACTGTTCCCGGAGAACAAGCACCTGCACCGCTGGATCGACGCCGCCGGGGAGCGCGTCGAGTTCGAAGGCCTGCCGGCGCGGATCTGCTGGCTGGGCTACGGCGAACGCGCCAAGGCCGGGCTGCTGTTCAACCGGCTCGTCGCCGAGGGCAAGGTCAAGGCGCCCATCGTGATCGGCCGCGACCACCTGGACTCCGGCTCCGTCGCCTCCCCGTACCGGGAAACCGAGGCCATGGCCGACGGCTCCGACGCGATCGCGGACTGGCCGCTGCTGAACGCCCTGCTCAACACCGCCTCCGGCGCCACCTGGGTCTCGATCCACCACGGCGGCGGGGTCGGCATCGGCCGGTCCATCCACGCCGGCCAGGTCTCCGTCGCCGACGGCACCGAGCTCGCCGCGCAGAAACTCGAGCGGCTGCTCACCAANGGCGGGGTCGGCATCGGCCGGTCCATCCACGCCGGCCAGGTCTCCGTCGCCGACGGCACCGAGCTCGCCGCGCAGAAACTCGAGCGGCTGCTCACCAATGACCCCGGCATGGGCGTGATCCGCCACGCCGACGCCGGCTACGACCGCGCCGTCGAGGTCGCCAAGGAACGCGGCGTCCGCATCCCGATGCAAGAGACTGCGTCCGAAACCCACTAGCCACTTCGGTGGTCGAGCTTGTCGAAACCTGGATCTCGACAAGCTCGATCACCGGCCCCGAGCAAGGAACTTCCAATGACCCTCACAACCCACGAACCGCTGACCGTCACCCTCGGTTCCAGCGGCGTCACCCCCGAGGACGTCGTCGCCGTCGCACGCCACAACGCGAAGGTGACCATCTCCCCGGAAGCCCTGGACACCGTTGCCAAGGTGCGCGCACACATTGACGAACTGGCCCACAGCGAGGTGCCCGCGTACGGCATCTCCACGGGCTTCGGTGCGCTCGCCAACCGGCATATCCCCAACGAGCTGCGCACCCAGCTGCAGAAGTCGCTGATCCGCAGCCACGCCGCCGGCATGGGCCCGGCCGTCGAACGCGAGGTGGTCCGCGGCATCATGTTCCTCCGCGCCAAGACCCTCGCCTCCGGCCGCACCGGCGTCCGCCCGGTGGTCCTGCAGACGATGGTGGACGTGCTCAACGCCGGCATCACCCCGGTGGTCCGCGAATTCGGCTCGCTGGGCTGCTCCGGCGACCTCGCCCCGCTGTCCCACTGCGCCCTGGTGCTGATGGGCGAGGGCGAAGCCACCGGACCCGACGGCGTACTGTACGGCGGCAAGGACTGCCGCCCCGTGTCCGAACTCCTCGCCGAGCACGGGATCGAACCCGTCACGCTCGCGGAGAAGGAGGGCCTGGCGCTGGTGAACGGCACCGAGGGCATGCTGGGCATGCTCCTCATGGCCATCGCGGATCTCCGCCAGTTGCTGACGACGGCGGACATCACCGCCGCGCTCAGCGTCGAGGCGCTGCTCGGCACGGACCAGGTGTTCCTGCCCGAGCTCCACGCGGCCCTGCGGCCGCACCCGGGCCAGGCCGCCAGCGCGGACAACATGCTGCGCGTGCTGTCCAACTCCCCGATTGTCGCCTCACACCGGGTGGGCGACTCCAGGGTCCAGGACGCCTACTCGCTGCGCTGCGCACCGCAGGTTGCCGGCGCCGTCCGCGACACCGTGGACCATGCGGACCTGGTGGCCTCCCGCGAACTCGCGGCGGCCATCGACAACCCCGTGGTCCTCCCGGACGGCCGGGTGACGTCCAACGGCAACTTCCACGGTGCCCCCGTGGCGTACGTCCTCGACTTCCTGGCGATTGCCGTGGCGGATCTGAGTTCCATCGCCGAGCGCCGCACCGACCGCATGCTGGACCCGGCGCGTTCGCACGGGCTGCCGGCGTTCCTCGCCGCGGATCCGGGCGTGGATTCGGGGCTCATGATCGCGCAGTACACCCAGGCCGGGCTGGTCTCGGACAACAAGCGGCTCGCCGTGCCGGCGTCTGTGGACTCGATTCCGAGCTCAGCCATGCAGGAGGACCACGTGTCCATGGGCTGGCACGCCGCCCGAAAACTCCGGAAGGCCGTCGAGAACCTGCGCCGCGTCCTGGCGATCGAACTGGTGACGTCCGCCCGCGCCCTCGACATGCGCGCGCAGCTCTCCGGCGGTCTGCTGACTCCGGGTCCGGCGGGCGCCGCGGTTGTCGCGGCGCTCCGCGGGGTCGTCGAGGGTCCGGGAGCCGACAGGTTCCTCTCACCGGAACTGGAAGCAGCCGACTTGCTGGTCGCCTCCGGCGAGGTAAGGGCGGCGGCCGAATCCGCCGTCGGAATTCTTGCCTAACGGTGAATAGTGTGCGCCGCCGGTAAACATTTGCCGGCGGCGCCGAAACACTCTGCAACGCGGCGGGCACGGGCTCGCCGAGTGTAGTAGAACTGAGGGTGTAGTGAAAGTCACATCAACGACGCTGTGGCAGAGAACATATACAAAGGGGTAGAAGTTCACATGAAAGCACGCGGGGCAGTCCTGTCCAGACGCATCGCACACACGGCCACGGTTTCCGACTGGGGATCGTTGCACGCGGGCGAGCGGGTCGAAATCATCAAGCACGCGCATGTTATTGCCGCAGGCGAGGTCGAGGAAGTCTCACGGAGCGGCAACGTTCTGTGGCTCGTCAGCAGCGGGATCTCCGAGACGCAGCTCTTCATGAAGTCCGACGGCGTGCAGGTCCGCCGGGCGTAAGTCAGGCAAACAAAAGCCCCCGACCCTGGGATCATCCGGCCGATTAAGGCAACGGATGAGACCAGAGGCGGGGGCTTTTTGCTTGCTGGGCCGTGTTAGGCTGCGATGTCCTCGTGGGTTTCGCCGAAGGGGACCGACTCGTCGAGGGCCACCTTGTAGTGGCCAGGTTCGAGGCGCGTGACCCTGATGCCGCAGGCGCCGTCCTGGGCCGCTGTTTCGATCAGGGCTTCCACCGCATTCTCCAGGCCCTCGTGGACCTGGTCCGCACTGGTGAAGGCCAAGTGGATGGACCGGGAATCCGAGGAGCCTGCCGCGCTTGAAGGAGCGGTTGGGCGCTCCATAGTTGCTGTGCTCATGTACTGACTTTCTGTGATTCGTGCCGAGGCCGGAGCCCATCCTACCGGCCTGAGGCAACAAACGTAAGATGACTGGCATTTGACAGGGCCCATGACCGGGTTTGTCCAGCATGGGTCGGCGGGTATTCTGAATTCACTTCCGACGTTTGGTGAGCTTCATGGCAGGCAAGAGGTTTGTATTCCGGACGGCGCGGGCCCTGGCAGCGATGCTGGGGTTCGTCATCGTCAGCGGCATGTGCGGGGTTTTGGTAGCCAGCTTCCTGGTTCCGGGGGCCGCGCTCGCGGGCACCACCGTCAGCAAGTCCATCTCCTATTTCAAGAGCCTCCCCACCGAACTCGCAGTTCCGACGCCGGCCCAGACCACCAGGATGGTGACGGCGGACGGGAAGCTGATCGCCACGTTCTATGCGGAAAACAGGGTGCGGGTCCCGCTGAAGCAGATGTCCCCGTTCATCCGCGACGCTGTAGTGGCCATCGAGGACAGCCGCTTCTACGAGCACAGCGGGGTGGATACGCAGGGCGTCCTCCGGGCGCTGGCCAGCAACCTGACGCGCGGCGAGAGGCAGGGGGCCTCGACCCTGACCCAGCAGTACGTCACCAACGTGGCCAACGAGGCCCTGATTTCAGCCGGCCGCGAGGACCAGGTGGTGCTCAGCGGGCAGAAGAGCGTGGGGGACAAGCTCCGCGAAATGCGGCTGGCGATGGCTCTGGAGAAGAAATTCACCAAGGACCAGATCCTGGAGGGCTATCTCAACATCGTCTTCTTCAACCGCATTGCTTACGGCATCGAGGCCGCCGCCCAATACTTCTACAGCGTGCCGGCCAGCAAGCTCAACCTGCCCCAGGCGGCGCTGCTCGCGGGGCTGGTGAACAGCCCCAGCTTCTACGACCCCGTGGCCAACCCGAAGAACTCCATCGCACGGCGCAACCAGGTCCTGGCGGCAATGCTCAGCCAGGGCAAGATCACCAAGAAGCAGCATGACGCCGCGGTGGCCACGGGCGAGGGGCTGAAGGTAGTGCCCTCCAAGCAGGGCTGCGCCGCGGCCGCAATGGCGCCCTACTTCTGTGATTACGTCACCCACCTGATCCTCAACAACCCCGCGTACGGGGCGGACACGGAGGCGCGGGAGCAGAAGCTCTACCGCGGCGGATTGACCATCACCACCACGCTGGACAGCAGGCTGCAGGAAAAGGCGCAGGCGCAGGTGGACGCGACTGCCGGGGCGAACCCCGCCAAGTGGGGCGCCGCGCTGGTCACGGTCCAGCCGGGTACGGGCAAAATCCTCGCCATGGCGCAGAACACCGTCTTTTTGCCGCAGCGCGGAAAGTTCGACACCCAGCTGAACTTCAATGTGGACTCCCAGGACCCCGACGGCAATGACCTCAACGGCGCCGGCGGATTCCAGCCCGGTTCCACCATGAAACCGTTCACGTTCGCCGAATGGCTGCATCAGGGACGGGCCATGACCGAAGTCGTGGATGCTTCACGGCGGGAGTACCCGCTGGGGTTCCGCTGGCGGTCCTCCTGCGGGAAGGTGCTCGGCGGCTACAGCACCAAGCAGCGTAAAGCGGGCCTTGAAGCGGCCGATGACCTGCAGAATGCCTCCGACGGCTATTACCGGAAGATGCCGGCCGACTACGGGCTCTACAACTCCATCAACACGGCCACGTTTGCCGAGGCGGCGCAGCTGGACTTCTGCGGGATCCAGAACATGGTCAATGCGGTGGGCCTGCACAGCGGACTGGACGGCACCCCCATCAACATGCACCAGCTTGGCAACCTGCTGGGCGGCACCGGCGTGTCCCCGATGTCCATGGCCAACGCCTTCGCCACCTTCGCCGCCGACGGCCGGTACTGCGCACCGATCGCACTCCTTCGCGTGGCGGATGTCGCCGGACAGAAACTTCCGGGCCAGGCTCAGGAATGCCGCGACGCCGTGGACCCGAATGTGGCCCGGGGCGTGAACAAGGCGCTGCAGGACATGCTTAACAAGGGCTCGGGGATCTATATCAATCCCAAGGTCCAGAGCCGCGTGCCGGTGGCGGCCAAGACCGGCACCAACAACAGCAACAGTGCCACGTGGGTGCTCGGCTACACGACGGGCCTGGCCACGGCCTCCTTCTTCGGGGACGCCCTTGAAGGCCAGCAGCGGCCCGGCAGGAACCTCACCGTCAACGGCAAGTTCTACTCGCGGATTGACGGCTACATGATCGCCGGCCCGCAGTGGGCGAATTACATGATCGAGGTGGCGCGGCTGTATCCGGCCGCCGCGTTCCCCAAGCCGCCGGCGGCGATCGTCGCAAAGCCGGTTCCAAAGCCGCCCCCCAAGCCGACTCCAAGGTCGACCCCCAAGCCGGTTCCGTCCCCGCGGGGGTCCGCCAGCCCTGCCGCGTCCGCCAGCCCTCCCGCCCGCGCCAACGATTAGTACGGCAGCGCCGTGTCCTGGCCTGCCAGGGCCGTCCTGCCCAGCAGGGTGTTGACCAGGCGCGCCGCCACCCGGGCCGTGCGGTTGTCAATGTCAAAAGAGGGGTTCAGCTCCGCCACGTCGGCGTGCAGCAGCTTCCCGCTCGCGCACACCTGGCGGCACACGGCGCTGATCACCGGCAGCGGGACGCCGAACGCCGCCGGGGCGCTCACCCCCGGGGCCACGGACGCCGGCAGCACGTCAAGGTCGATGGTCAGGTACAGGACGTCGACGTCGGCCAGGAAATCCGCCACGAACGCATGCACGGCGTCCCGCGTGCAGTCCTCGTCCAGGAGGTATTTCACGCCCAGCCCCTGGGCCGTGCTGAACAGCGCGCCCGTGTTGTTCGGTTCGGAAATCCCGACGACGGCGTACTTCAGTTCGCGCCCCGCGGCGGCTTCCGCACGGGCCATCTGGAGGAACGGCGTGCCGGAGCCGGGCACGGCCTCGTCGCGGAGATCGAAGTGGGCGTCGAGGTTCAGCACCCCCAGCCGCCGCCCTTCGCGGACGGCCTGGGATCCGGCCACGCCCAGGTAGCTCGCGAACGCGGTCTCGTGGCCGCCGCCGAGCAGCACGGTGAGGTTCCCGGCGTCGAGCAGTGCTGTGACCGCCACCCCGGCCCGGGCCTGGCCCGCTTCGAGTTCACCGTCCCGGACGGTCACGTCACCGGCGTCGAGGACGGGCCGGTCCAGGTGGAAGGCCAGCGGGCCCAGCGCAGTGCGGATCGCGGCGGGCGCCTTCGCGGCGCCCGTCCGCCCCTTGTTGCGACGGACGCCCTCGTCGCTGCAGAAACCCAGAAGTACGGCCGGCCGGCCAGCCCTGCCCGGAGTGGTTGCGCCGCCCGGAGCAGTTGCCTCGGCAGGCAGGGTGACCCTGACGGGCGGATCAGCGCGGAGCGGACTGCGCTGGTGCCGGGTGGCGGCGTACGGAGCCACCGCCTGCCACCAGCGGCGGTGTGTTTCGCCGTCGCCGTCGAAACGGCCGGTCCATGACGGTGGCGGGGCGTCGACGGAGAGCGCGGGAATATCCATGCTTCAAGCTCACCGCACGGGGCCGGACAAAGCCAGCAGCGCCGGCGTCGTACTGTCTGAAATCCCGGAACCGCTAGAGCATTCCGAGGGCCTGCTCGATGGGCCCGATGCCGAAGAACACGACGAAGGCCGCGGCCACTGCCCACATGAGCGGGTGGACCTCCCGCGCGCGGCCCTGGAACGTCCGGATGGTGACGTAGGAGATGAAGCCCGCGCCCAGGCCGTTGGCGATCGAGTAGGTGAAGGGCATCAGGCTGAACGTGAGGAAGGCCGGGAGGGCGATGCCCCAGTCCTTCCAGTCGATCTTGCCCACCTGGGCCACCATCATGAAGCCGACCACCACCAGGGCGGGGGCCACGGCTTCGAACGGCACCAGGTTGATGAGCGGGGTGAAGAACATGGCCACCAGGAACAGCAGGCCGGTCACGATCGAGGCGAGGCCGGTCCGCGCGCCTTCGCCGATGCCGGCGCCGGACTCGACGTAGATCTGGTTGGAGGATACGGACGCGCCGCCGCCCACGATGGCACCGAGGGCGTCGACCTGCAGCACCCGGTCAACGTTGGGGATGTTGCCCTCTTTGTCCACGGTTCCGGCCTCGTTGGCCAGGCCAACCATGGTGCCCATGGCGTCGAAGAAGGTGCTGAGCAGGATCACGAACGCCAACAGGGTTGCGGCCACGACGCCCAGGTGCTCGAAGGCGCCGATCGGGTTGGCCTTGCCGATCAGCGAGAGGTCCGGGGCGGCCCACTCGGTGAACTTGGGGGCAACCAGGGACCAGCCCTGCGGGTTGACGTTCTTGCCGTCGAAGCTCGGGCCGATGTGCAGCGTGACTTCAAGGATCACGGACAGGATGGTGGACGCGACGATGCCGATCAGAATGGCGCCCTTGACGTTGCGGACCAGCAGGCCGGTGGTGAGGATGAGTCCAAAGACGAACACCAGCGTCGGCCAGCCCAGGAGCTTGCCGTCGAACCCCAGACCCACCGGCACCGTGGTGCCGGCAGCGTCCGGGATGCGGCGCACGAAGCCGGCGTTGACCAGTCCGATCAGGGCGATGAAGAGGCCGATGCCCACGACGATCGCCGTCTTCAGTCCGTCCGGAACCGCCTTGAACACGGCGGTCCGGAAGCCGGTGAGGACCAGGATCAGCATGGTGATGCCGGAGAGGACCACCAGCCCCATCATGTCCGGCCAGGTCAGCCCTGGGTTGGTGGCCACCGTGACGGCCACGAAGGCGTTGACGCCCAGGCCGGTGGCCAGCGCGAAGGGGTGCTTGGCCCAGGCACCCATCAGGATGGTCAGGATGCCTGCCACGAAGGCGGTGACGGCAGCGACGGCCGGGAAGCCCAGCGTTGCGCCGGAGGAATCCGGGCCGGACAGGATCAGGGGGTTCAGCACCACGATGTAGCTCATGGCGAAGAACGTGGCAAAACCGCCGCGGACCTCGCGGGAGAAGTTTGACCCCCGTTCGGAAATCTTGAAATACCGGTCCACTGCAGAGCCCTGCTTAAGCATTTGTCCTCCGGGGTTTTGGGGTTGGTTGCATCCTATTGGGCGGCAGGGGGCCTTCCCGGCATTTTCGCCTAGTCTGTAAGGAAGCCAACACAAGGGAGAAGTCCGTCCATGCGTTCCACCCGCCAGCTGCTGAGCGCCGTCCTGGGCGCGCTTGCCTTCGCCGCCCTGCTTCTCACCGCCGGTCCGGCCGCCGCGCACGATGCCGCCGAGTCCAGCAGCCCGGCCGACGGCGCCACGGTGGCCACGCCGCCGGCCAAGGTGTCCATCACCTTCAACAAGAATCCGCTGGGGCTCGGCTCGCAGGTCAAGGTCAGCGACTCCGCCGGAACTGACTGGGCGGACGGCAAAGTGGAGATCGTCGACAACGTGGCCTCGCAGAAGCTGCGGGAGGGCGCCCCGGCGGGCAAATACACGGTGGCTTGGCGCGTGGTCAGCTCGGATTCGCATCCCATTGAGGGGACGTTCGCGTTCACGGCAACGTCCGGGGCCGCGGGATCGACGGCGGCAGTCCCGGTGCCCACGGCCGGTACGCCCCAGCCGGGCATCACCCCGGCCCCGGAAAAGGTGCCTGACGCATCGGAGCCGTTCCCGTGGAGCGTCGTGGTGTTCGCCGCGGTGGCGCTCGGGCTGCTCGTGACCCTTGGTGTGCTGGCCCGCCGGAGGCTTGGCGTCAGCGACGACGCGGAGGACCCGGACGCCGGGGAAGCGCCCGATGCTGAGGACAACGACGCCGGTGCCCGCCCCGGCGGGTCAGGCGGCCAGGGGGTCTAGTCGCCGACTGCCCGAGGGCCGGCCGCCAGCGGGGCTTTGCTATTAGGCGGGGCCGGGCTGCCAGGCGGGGGCTTGGAGGGCCGCGAAGCTTCCCGTCAACACTGAGGGGACGCTGTCCGGGTACACCTTGGCCGAGATGGCCTGACCCACCACTTTCGCCTGCCGCAGGACTTCCCTGGGCGTCGGCGTGACCAGCTCGCCTACTCCCACGAGGTACATGCCGATGGCCCGCATGGCCGCCACAAGGTTTTGCCCCACGGAGATGCCGAGGTCAGTGAGCATGCGGCGCAGCTGGCTGTGGGCGCAGCGCGTCAGCACGATGTGGTCGGCCAGCAGCACGCCGTCAGGGGTGTGGACGGCCCAGCGGTGGAGCGAAGCGTCCGCCGTCCCCGCGTCCATCCTGTCCAGCTGAACGGCGGCGGTGCCGTTTCGGATGTCCAGCTGGTGGCTCGAGGCATAATTACGCAGCTGGCGCAGGATTTCATTGCGCTCCTGAAGGGGGGATCCTCCCGCTGCGTCGCACCGCTGCAGGGGCGCTGTCTGGGACGCCTGCCCGCCGGGCGCTTCAAGCCCGCTGACGGTGATCGAGTCCACGCCCCGCCGGCGGAGTTCCGTGGCGATGGCCAGACCGGGAAGGCCGGCGCCGATGACCACGGTGGTGGTCCGTTCAGCCCCGCTGAGACCAGGCATGCTTGACACTACAGCTTCCTCCTCGAAATTTTCGAAGCACAGGGCGTCTGCGCCCTGCACGGTCCGCTGCCCCAGCAAGCAGACACAAAATATGGCCCGGCTGTGTTCTGGAACACAGATCTCGGATCAATAGTGCCTCGAACACTACAGAATTTTTCAGTCCCTGGATAGCCCGCCGGAAACATTGAAACAGTGACCCGCGCCAGGGCCTCAAGCAGCCGTTGAGCCCGCGCAGGCGGCCGCCCGAAACGGCCTCCCGGCCTGCTTGCTAACAAGTCGCCGACCGAGAATAGTTGGACATGAAAGCAGGCCTGACGCAACCGGGAACGGGAGGCCTGCCGGTGACGGCGAAAGTCTCTGCTTCTGGCAGAATAGCCGCATCATCAGGGCAGTATCGCGAGGAGGCGGACCGAATGGACGCACACGAGTTGCATCCGGACCCGGCACGGAATGGCGACCGAAGGGCCGTCAGGCCCGAAGGGATCGTAGTCGGCGTCGACGGTTCAGATCATGGGCAGTGCGCCTTGGTGTGGGCAGCCCGCGAAGCCGAGCGCCGCCGTCATCCCCTCCATATCGTCACCGCCTACTCGGTGCCCATTTTCGCGGCGTCCGGGCTCGACGGCGGCTATGCCACCGTGGACGATTCGGTGATCCGCGAGGGCGCGGAGGCCATCCTGCAGCACGCGGTGGACAAAGTGGCCGGCTACAACATCGACGTCAGCGCCTCGGTGGAAAACGGGGACGCCTCCGGTGTGCTGCTGGAAATCTCGGAATCCGCGGAACTCCTTGTAGTGGGGACCCGCGGCCGGGGCGGCTTCGTGGGGCGGCTTCTCGGTTCCGTCAGCAGCGCCCTGCCCGCCCATGCCAAGTGCCCCACCGTCACGGTTCCCCTGATTTGCGCAAACCGGCTGGGTGAAACCACGCAGGACAAGCATGTCCGGGCCGAGCAGGCCAAGGCAGGGTACGGGCCCGTGGAAAACGTCGTGGTGGTGGGCGTGGACGGCTCTGAACAGGCCCGCGTCGCCGTTCTCGAGGCCGCGGCCCAGGCCGAGCGGCTGGCAGCACCGCTCCGGGTGATCTGCGCCGTGCCCCAGTACAGCGGATCCCTGGCATGGGTCCCGGCGCCTTTGGACAGGGAAGCCCTGTTTGCGGACATCCAGGTCCAGCTGAAGGCCGGCGTCGCCTGGCTGCAGAGCCACTTCCCCCGGCTGACCATCGAAACCCGGCTCGTGGACGGTTCGCCCGTGGACGTGCTCGTCGAGGCCAGCCGCCATGTGGAGCTGATCGTCGTTGGCACGCGCGGGCGCGGAGGTTTCACCGGCATGCTCCTGGGCTCCACCTCCGACGGCGTCCTGCACCACGCCAAGAGCCCCGTGATGGTGGTGCCGGACAGGGAGGACCCGCGGCTCGCCGACCGTGCCAGCTTCGGTCCCATGCTCGGCGCCGCATAGGCCATGAGCGGGAGGGTGCTCGGCCTCGGCGACCTCAACGCACGCATGTTGCCGCAGGTGGGCGGGAAGGCCGCCAACCTGGGCGAGCTTCTCTCCGCCGGTTTACCGGTGCCGGACGGCTTCTGCCTCACCACCGGCGCCTACGCTGAAGCCATGGCGCCCTTGGGACTCGGCGCAGTGCACCGTGACCTGCAGGCCACCCCGGCGGACCACCTGGACGCCCTCGCCGAGCTCGCCGCCCGGGCCCGCGGGCTGATCACCGCGGCCGAACTGCCGCCGGAGATCGCCAGCGAGGTGCTGTCCGCCTATCAGGCGCTGGACTCCGGGCAGGGACCGGGCTCCGGACAGGGACCGGGCGTTCCGGTCGCGGTCAGGTCGTCAGCCACGGCCGAGGATCTCCCCTTCGCCAGTTTTGCCGGCCAGCAGGACACCTACCTGAACGTCGTGGGCGCGGATGCGCTGCTGGCGGCAGTCCGGGACTGCTGGGCTTCCCTGTGGACGGACCGCGCCGTCGCCTACCGCGCCAGCCGCAACATTGACCCGTCCACGGTGGAGCTCGCCGTCGTCGTCCAGCGCATGGTGGACGCCGCGGCAGCGGGGGTGATGTTCACGGCAAACCCGGTGACGGGCCGACGCCGGGAATCCGTGATCGATGCCAGCCCGGGCCTGGGGGAGGCCGTGGTGTCCGGGGCCGTGAACCCGGACCACTTTGTGGTGGACACCGCGTCCGGCCGGATCCTGGAGCGCCGCGTCGGAGACAAACGCCTGGTCATCCGCCCGCTGTCCGGGGGCGGCACCGAGAGCATCGACCAGCCGGCCGCGGGGGACAAGCCCTGCCTGACGGACCCGCAGGTCCGGGAGCTCGCCGCGCTGGGAGGCAAAGCCGAGGACCACTACGGGGCGCCGCAGGACACGGAGTGGGCGATCGACGCCGCCGGCAAGGCCTGGCTGACCCAGTCCCGTCCCATCACCACGCTGTACCCGCTGGCGGACAAGGTGCTGCGTGGCGAGGTGTCGGAGTACGACACCCGGATCTACCTGTGCTTCAGCCTGGCCCAGGGGCTGACCCGGCCCATCACCCCCATGGGCCTCGCCGCCTTCCGCCGCATCACGGCCGCCGTGGCGGCCGAGGCAGGCTTCGATGTTCCCAGTGCGCGGAGCGGCCCCCCTCCCTATGCCGAAGCAGGCCAGCGCATCTTCTTCGACCTGACCACCGTGGCGCGGAGCACGGTGGGCCGCCGGATCGTCCCCAGGGTATTCGACATCATGGAGGCGCGCTCCGCAGTGCTCCTGCGCCATGTGTTCGCCGATCCCCGGTTCTCGATCACCCGCCGCACGCCCTGGGGCCTGATCAAACACGTGGCACCTGTGGCCGCGCGCGCCCGGGTGCCTGAAACCCTCTTTCGGGCGCTGTTCCGGCCGGAAGCCGCGCTGCGGCGCGTGGACCGGTTCACCAAGGATTTCAACAAGTCGCTGGAACTCCCCGGCGGCGCTTCGCCACGGCAGCGGCTGGACCACGCGGAGCAGGTGCTCTCCCGGCTGTTTCCCAATGTCCCGGCCATCATCCCGCTTCCCGCGCTCGGCTTTGCGATGCTGGGCCTCGCCGGAAAGCTGCTCAAGGGAGGCCGGCGGCAGGGGCAAGGACAGCGGGAGGCCGGGCGGAAGACGTGGGCTGAGCTCCAGCCGGTTCTCCGCGGACTGCCCAACAACGTCACCACGGAGATGGACCTGGAGCTGTGGCGGCTTGCCACGGCAATCCGTGCCGACGACGAATCCTCGCGGGTGCTGACCGGGCAGCCGCCCGCGCTGCTGGCTCAGCATTTCAGTGCCGGCGAACTGCCGGCCGTGGCGCAGTCCGGCCTGGCCGCATTTCTGGAGCGGTTCGGGCACCGGGCCGTTGCGGAAATCGACGTCGGGATGCCGCGGTGGCGGGACGACCCCACCCACATCCTGGGTGTCCTCGCCAACTACCTGCGGCTGGATGACCCGGCGCTCTCTCCGGACCGGCAGTTCAGCCGGGCGGAAGCCGAAGCGGAGGCGCAGATGGCGCGGCTGGTGGCGGAGGCGCGTTCCAGGGGACGTCTCCGTGGCATCGTAGTCCGGGCGGCGCTGCGGCGGGCCCGGCTTTTCGTCGGCCTGCGCGAACTTCCGAAGTACCAGATCGTCGTGGCCCTGGCGGAGGTCAGGCGGCAGCTGGCCGAGGTGGGCAAGGCGCTGGCCGCGGAAGGGCGGATCGCCCGCGCCGACGACGTCTTCTTCCTGGACTTTGCGGAAACGGGGGCCGCGCTGGACGGCGCGGATATGCAGGAGCTCGTGGCGCGGCGCCAGGGGGCCTACTACCTGGAGCTGGAGCGGCGCCATATCCCGCGGCTGCTGCTGTCCGACGGGACGGAGCCGGAAACCCTGGCTTCTGCCAGGGGGACTGCCGTCGAGGGCGCCCTGGCGGGGAGCCCGGCGTCGGCGGGAACGGTGACGGCCCCGGCCCGGGTGATCCTGGACCCGGTGGGTGCGCACCTGGAACCGGGCGAGATCCTGGTGGCCCCGTCCACCGATCCGGGCTGGACCCCGCTGTTCCTCACGGCCGGCGGCCTCGTGATGGAAATGGGCGGCCCCAACTCGCACGGCGCCGTGGTGGCCCGGGAGTACGGGATCCCCGCGGTGGTGGGCGTCGCCGATGCTACGTCCGTCCTGCGGACGGGGCAGGAAGTAACGGTCGACGGCGCCGCCGGCACGGTGGTGCCTGCCGGCAGCAGGGTGGCCGGGGTCTGAAGACCGCCACTTACTTCGGTTCGTCCGCCGTCTTCCTTCGCCGGACGTACCGCACCACGAGCCAAACCACCACGATTGCCAGCGCCGCATAGACCGCATAGTTGAGGTAGCGGGAGTACTGCTCCACCATTGAGTACTGCCGGCCTAGCAGGACACCCAGCCCGATCAGGGCCCCGTTCCAGATCCCGCTTCGGCGCCAGGGCGCCCACATATGCCCCGAGCGTGCTGGTCACGAAGACCAGGGGCAGGCTCAGGGATCCCTGCCGGGTCAGGAACCCCGCAAGAGGAAGAATGACCTCGCTGGGGATCGGCGGGAACACCGTTTCTGCGAGCGTGAACAGCCCGACGCCCCACTCCCCCCCGCGTGGTCCTGCGAAAGCGGCAGCGCGAATTGGGGGCTGCCACGCGCTGGGCCGAGGCGTACCCTGAGGATATGAGCTGCGACCACGGATCGGAGTTGAGATGACGCCCACCTGGCTGCGGTGGATGCCCGCCGTGGCCGTACCTGCTGTAATCGCTGCCGGAGTCCTGGCGGGGTCCGTCCCTGCCAGCGCCCGCGATCCGTTGCCCGGCAAGACTCCCGCGCAGGTGCTGGCAATGATCGGGCAGCACACCACCAAGGCCCTGTCCGGAACGGTGGAGCAGACGTCCGAACTCGGCCTGCCCGACGTTCCCCAGGTAGGGCCGAGCAGCGGCCCCGCTGCAGGCTCCCTTGCGGAATTGCTGACAGGTCCGCATAGCGCCCGGGTCTATGTCGACGGACCCGCCAAGGTGCGGATCCAGGTCATGGACCGAATGGCTGAGCGGGACGCGGTGCGGCAGGGCAACGAGGTTTGGCTGTACAACTCCAAGGACAATACCGCCACGCACCTGACGCTTCCGGGCATTGCGTCCGGCAAGCAGGACCGTGGCTCCCGGATGCCGGGCAGTGTGGCAACGCCCGAGGAACTGGCCG
Source organism: Arthrobacter sp. Soil736 (assembly GCF_001428005.1). Lineage (GTDB taxonomy): Bacteria > Actinomycetota > Actinomycetes > Actinomycetales > Micrococcaceae > Arthrobacter. Next base: position 297,886 of record NZ_LMSB01000034.1, on the reverse strand, counting down.
CCCGGATGCTTGAAAAAGTTGACGTTTCCACGGACGTGGCCGTGCGCGGGGACGTGGAAGTGGCCGGCAGGGCAGCCTACAACCTGGTGCTCACTCCGCGCTCGCAGGGAACGCTGGTGGAATCCGTGGCTGTCGCCGTCGACGGCGAGAACGGGTTGCCGCTGAGCGTGGAAGTACGGGCACGCGGGCAGCAGGAGCCCGCCTTCCGGACGGCATTCTCAAGCCTCAAGCTTGAGGCCCCGGATGCTGCCATCTTCAACTTCACGCCTCCGCCCGGCGCCTCGGTCAAGGAACTGGCGCTGCCGTCGTCCGGCTACGCCAAGCGGGACCTGGGCCAGCAGGGCAGGGAAACCTCAGGCCTGGGCAAGGACGAACTGGGCAAGCTGGAAAATGACCGGAAGGCGCCCGCTGCAGCCGGTGGGGCTCCGTCCGTGACCGGCACCGGCTGGGAGACGGTGGTCGGTTTCCCGGCTCGCGCCAACTCCGCGGCGGCCGGGGCGCCGTCGGTCGACACGCTGCTGAACGATCCGCTTCTCCGCCAGGCAACAGTCGCCGTGCCCGGCGGCCGGGCGATCTCCACGTCGTTGCTGAACGTCCTGCTGACGGACGACGGCCGGATGTTCGTTGGCTCGGTGCCTCTGGAGCGGCTGCAGGCCGCTGCTGCCGCGAGGTGACTTCCGCTGACCGGGGCGCCGGACTCGCCATTGAGACCACGGGGCTGAGCAAGCGCTTCGGCCATCAGCTTGCGGTGAACAGCATCGACCTGGCGGTGCCGCAGGGTTCCGTCTTTGGCTTTCTGGGTCCCAACGGCTCCGGCAAGACCACCACCATCCGCATGATGCTTGGCCTGGCCGCAGCGACAGCAGGGTCGGTGCGGCTGCTCGGTCAGGACATGCCGGGCAAGCTGGACGAGGTACTGCCGCAGGTGGGCGCCCTCGTCGAGGGGCCCGCTTTCTATCCGTTCCTCTCCGGGGCCGCAAATCTGCACCGCTTTGATGCCGCCGACCGCCACGCTTCGCCGGGCACGCGGCGGGCCCGGGTGGCGGAAGCGCTCGACCGGGTGGGGCTGTCACACGCCGCGCGCAAGAAGGTGCGCGCCTATTCGCTGGGCATGAAGCAGCGGCTGGGAATCGCCAATGCCCTGCTCTCCCGCAGGGAACTGCTGATCCTGGACGAACCCACGAACGGGCTGGATCCCCAGGGCACCCGCGAGGTGCGCAGCCTGGTCCGGTCCCTCGCCGCAGACGGTGCCACGGTCTTCGTCTCCAGCCATCTGCTGGCTGAAGTGGAGCAAATTTGCACCCATGCGGCCATCATGAGCGTGGGGCGCCTGGTGGCGCAGGGTCCGCTGGCCGAGCTCCGCCAGGCGGGCACCGCACAGCTTCGCCTGATAACGCCCGACGCCGGCGCGGCCTCGGGCGTGCTGGTCCGGTTCGGCATGACTCCGGTCATCGGGCACCCGGACGGCGCCGACGCCGTCATCACATCCGTCCTTCCCGGCAGCGCGGGGGCGCTGTCCCCGAACGGCTCGCGCAACCCTGGCGGGGCTGGCGGAACAGGCGGGACCGGCGAACGGGATGCGGCCGCGGCGCTTGAGGCGGCGCCGGAAGCAATCGTGGCCGCGCTTGTGGCGGACGGTGTGAGGGTTCGGGGCTTCGCCGTGGAGCGGGGCAGCCTTGAGGACCGCTTCGTGGCGCTGACGGGGGAGGGATTCGATGTCGCGCAGTGACCAGGTGTCCGAACACGGCTCCAGGACCGCAAAGGAGTCCGGCCGGGAAGGTTCCGTGCCACGGCAGCGGGCGTCCAGCCGATCGTTCCTCGCCTCGGAGCTCAAGCAGCTGTTCCGCCGCGGGAGGACCCAGGCCCTGCTGCTGGCGCTCGCCGCGATCCCGGTGATGATCGCCGTCGTCGTCCGCCTTTCCACGGCGGTCCCGCCGGGCCGGGGGCCGGCATTCCTGGACCGCATCACGCAGAACGGGCTGTTCGTCGGAGTGACCGCCCTGATCGTCGCGGTGCCGCTGTTCCTGCCGCTGACCATCGGCGTCGTGGCTGGCGACACCATCGCCGGCGAGGCCGGCCATGGAACCCTCCGCTACCTGCTCGTGGCTCCCGCCGGGCGCGTGCGGCTGCTCCTCGTGAAGTATGTAGGCGCGGTTGCATTCTGCGTTGCGGCTCCGCTGGCGGTGGCGCTCGCCGGCGCCGGAATCGGGGCGGCGCTGTTCCCCGTGGGCCCGGTGACGCTGTTGTCCGGCGATGTGGTGCAGCCCGGCGAGGCGTTGAACAGGATGCTGCTGATCGCCGCCTACCAGACGGTGTCCCTGCTGGGACTGTCGGCGATCGGGCTCTTCCTGTCCACGCTGACGGATGTGCCGGTGGGAGCCATGGCCGCCACGATCGTCCTGTCCGTCGCGTCGCAGGTGCTGGACCAGCTGCCCCAGCTGGAGTGGCTGCACCCGTGGCTGTTCAGCCATTACTGGTTCGGATTTGCGGACCTGCTGCGCCAGCCCATCGGGTGGGATTCCTTCACCAGCAACGCCATGCTGCAGGCCGGCTACATCGCCGTGTTCGGCGCCCTGGCCTACGGCCGGTTCGTCAGCAAGGACGTGCTGTCTTAGCGGTGCTGTCTTAGAGGCTAGTACCGCGCCGCCACCGGATAGAGCTGCATGCCGGCCATCATGCTCAGGTCCGTCACGGTGATCCCGGCAGACGGATTCAGGGCCTGCACCACCCTGCCGCCGCCCAGGTAGATGGCCACGTGGTAGAAACCGGGAGCCGATCCCCAGACCAGGAGGTCACCCGGCTGCGCCTGGGACAGGGGAACGTGGACGGGTGCCTGGGCGAATTGCTCGGCGGCCGTGCGCGGCAGGTATTTTCCGGCTGCGGCGAAGGCGCTCTGAACCAGACCCGAGCAGTCAAAACCGTAGGCTCCGGTGCCGCCGAACTGGTAGAAATAGGGCTTTCCCGCCTTGCCCAAAGCCACGGAAATGGCGGTCTGGTTGGTGCCTCCCGGTGACGGTGCGGGGGCGGGCTGGACTGGTTGTGGAGCCGGAACCGGAACCACGGGAGCCGACTGGACCGGAGCGGGCCGTGCCGGTGCGGGGGCAGGCTCCGGGGCCGGTGCGGGTGCCGGGTCTGCGGCTGTCGGCGCCAGGGCTGCCGGTGCGGGAACTGCCGCCCGGGCAGGAGTTTGGGCCTGCGGGGAGGCCGGATCGCCGCTTACCGTGGCCGCCTGTTCCGCTGCAGCCTGATCCGCGGCGGCCGTGATGGCAGCGAGCCGGGCCTGCTGCCGCTGCCGTTCCAGACCGTCGATTCTTGCCGACTCAAGAGCTGTCGTGGTGCGTCTCAGCGAGGCGAGCTGCCCCACCAGGACGGTCCGCTGCGCCTTGGCCTCGGACACGGCTTTCAGCTGGGCCGCGTTGGCCTGCTCTGCCGCAGCCTTGAGCGATTCGGCGGTCTTGGCGGCGTCATCGGCCGCCCGCCGGGCGTCTGCAGCGGCTGCGGTAAGTGATTCTGCCGCGGAAGCGGTGGTCTCGGCCGTTTCGAAGGCACGGCTGCGGCCGGCTGAGAGGGCTTGCAGCGTTGCCGCCTGCTCCAGGACGTCACCCTTGCCGGCGACGAAGCTGCTCAGCGCGGGGTTCAGCCCGCCGTTGCGGTAAAGGTCCCCCGCCAGCTGGCCGATCTCCTTGCGGCTCTTTGCCTGCTCTTTGTCAGCGGACGCGGCCCGGGCGGTCGCCACGGCGGCGGCGTCGGTCCGGGTCCGGAGCTCCACGAGGGCGTCGCTGTAGGCGTTGTTTGCCTCGAGGGTCCGCGCGAAGGTCAGCTCCTGTGCGGAGGCGGCATCCGCCAGGATGCGTTCGATGCGGGTGACCTGCGCCGCCGTCGCGCTTTCACTGGACTTGGCGGCGGCAATGTCGCCGGGGGAGGGGATCTCCGCCGCCGGAACCACCAGCGCCGGCGCGGTGGCCGGGGGCACCAGCGAGGCGTGCGCGGGCGCCGCGAGCGTTCCGAAAAGTACGACGGCGGTGCACAGCACGGCGGCCTTGCAGCCTGTTCCGGTCAAACTCATTCGCAAACCTCGCTGCGTTCGGGGCCGGGACGAACGAGTAGGGAGGCGGCACGAAAGTGCCCCTCTGCAAATCACCCAGCAGCACCGAGGCTACGTGCCCATGTGCCACTTTGGCAACACGAGTCACATCAATAACATAAACCACAAGAGTGTCATTCGGCGGAATTTCCGTGGGCGTGTCACCCGCGGCGGGAGCGGCAGAAGACCGCGGGCCGCCCTAACGGCCCCTTACGGCGCGGTCAGGCGTGCTGGCGGGACTCGTGCTCGGAGTGGCTGGCCGGTTCCAGCTGAAAGGTGCAGTGTTCCGTGTCGAAGTGGGAGCCGAGGCACGTGGTGAGCTTGTCCAGGACCTGGTCCGCGCCCCGGGCGCTCAGGACGGCATCCTCCACCACCACATGGGCGGAAAAAACGGGCACACCGGACGTGATGGTCCAGATGTGGATGTCATGGACGGCCACGACGCCGGCCACGGACAGGATGTGCTCGCGGATCATCCGGACCTCCACCCCCTTGGGTGTGGCTTCCAGCAGGACGTCCACCACGTCCCGGAGCAGGTGCCAGGCGCGCGGCAGGATCATCAGGGCGATGAGTGCCGATGCAATGGTGTCGGCTGCGTGGAAGCCGGTGAACTTGATCACCAGCGCCGCCACAATGACGGCGAACGAGCCCAGGAGGTCGCCCAGCACTTCCAGGTAGGCGCCGCGCACGTTGAGGCTTTCCTTCTGCGCCCGGCGCAGGATCAGCAGGGACGCCAGGTTGGCGGCCGCGCCCAGGGCGGCGGCGTAGAGCATGATGTCCGTCTGCACTTCCGGCGCGGAACCGATCCGGCGGATCGCCTCGGTGAAGATGACCACCGCGATCACCACGAGGATGAGCGCGTTGGCGAGGGCGGCCAGCACCTCGGCGCGCTGATAGCCGTAGGTGCGCAGGTCGCTGGCCGGACGGGCCGCGATCCACGCGGCCAGGAGCGCGATGAACACGCCCGCGGCGTCGGAGAGCATGTGTCCGGCGTCGGCAAGCAGGGCCAGGGACCCCGATAGCGCCGCGCCGATCACCTGGATGAAGACCACGGCCAAGGTGATGGACAGGACCGCAACCAGTCGGCTGCGGTGCTTCCCGGTCGCGGTGACACCGTGCGCGTGGTTGTGGTCGTGTCCCATGCCTACAAGGCTAGTCCCAACCGAGTTCGTGAAGCCTCTGGTCGTCGATTCCGAAGTGGTGGGCGATCTCGTGGACCACCGTAACGGCCACTTCCTCCACCACGTCCTCCCGGGAGGAACAGATGTCCAGGATGGGCTGGCGGAAAATGGTGATCCGGTCCGGCAGGGATCCCGCGCCCCACCACGAATCCCGCTCGGTCAGCGGAACGCCCTCGTACAGTCCCAGCAGCACCGTGTCCGGGTCCTCACCCGGCTGGGGCGTGTAGTCATCGTCAATGAAGACCGCCACGTTGTCCATGGCCCGCGCCACCTCCGCCGGTATCCTGTTCAGGGCGTCGCTGACGGCCGCCTCGAAATCGGCTTCCGACATGTCGAAGCCTGAGGGTTCGCCGTCGCCGTCCGGGACGATGGGAAGTCCGGGCGGCAGGTTTGCAGGCATACCCAAACTTTAGCGGGATCTCCGCCGCGTGAGCCCCACGCCGACCAGGCAGATTGCGCCGCCCACGAGCCCCCAGACGGTCGGGATTTCGCTCAGCACCAGCAACGAGATCAGGACGGTCGTGCCGGGAACAAGGTAGGTAGTGGCGGCCAGCTTCCCGGCGTCGATCAGCGACAGTGCGTAGGCCCAGGTGGTGAACGCGATGGCGGTGGGGAAGATGCCGAGATACACGAGGCCCAGGGTTGCCGGCAGCGGCGCCGCCTGCAGTTCCGTCACGAGCTGGCCGCCGAACGGCAGGCAGCACACCAGGCCCACCATGATCCCGAACCACGTAGCCTGCCCGGCGGGAAACTTCCGCAGCACGGGCTTCTGGACAATGACGCTGACGGCCGCAAGTGCGGCGGCGAGGAGGCACAGCAGCACGCCGGCCACGTCCGCCGTCGACCGTTGCCCCGAACCGAGCGCGATCACGGCAACGCCGCCGAACGCCACGAGGCTTCCGATGATCAGCCAGCGCGGGAATCCCTCCTTGAGGATGAGGCCAGCCATCACCGCGATGAGGATGGGGTTCACGTTGATCAGCAGCGCGCTGGTTCCGGCGTCGAGCAGGTGTTCGGCGGCGTTGAGGGCCACGTTGTACCCGCCGAACCACATGACGCCGTAGGCCAGGATGGGCCACCACTCGCGTCCCCGGGGCAGCGTGCGCATGGTGGGCAGAACCACCGCGCCGAGCACGACGGCGGCAATCGCCAGCCGCCCGAGCGTCAGGGAGCCGGGGGAGAAGCTGGGGCCGACGGCGCGGATGCCGACGAAAGCGGAGGCCCAGAGCACCACGGTGACAACGACGGCGGCGACGCCCAGTTTGTTGACGGGCCGCTTGGGCTGCCGGGTGGATGGGGCGGGCGCTGCAGCGGCGGATCCTTCGTGGGGATCGGCGGGGTGCAGGGAGCTGGTGTCGGCGGTGGTTGCCATGGTGACAATCTAGTCCTGTTCAGCGTCCCGGGGCTGGCGGAAATCGGTCACCTCTAGGCAAGAAACTGCCATTCTGCCGCGCCCGGCGCGGGGGCCGCCGCGGAGGCTGCCGGGCCGATTTTGGAATTTCCCGGCGTAGGCCCTATAGTTTTAGAGGTCCAGTTCGGAGCAACTCGGAGGGACAAAAACGAAAGGCTTCGGCCCTTTATTTTTGCCCTGAATGAGCCGGATTGAGTTCAGGCCCCCATCGTCTAGCGGCCTAGGACACCGCCCTTTCACGGCGGCGGCACGGGTTCGAATCCCGTTGGGGGTACGCAAGGAAGTGGTCAAACCGGACCAAAAAGTCTGGTAGGCTAAAGGCCTTGAAAAATTGCAGTAGCGATACTGTGAACAGCAAGAAACAAGCAAGGCCCTGTAGCGCAGTTGGTTAGCGCGCCGCCCTGTCACGGCGGAGGTCGCGGGTTCAAGTCCCGTCAGGGTCGCTCTGATTGCCAGAAGAAATTCCGGCTGTCATGGTGACAAGTCACCTAGGCTCTGTAGCTCAGTTGGTAGAGCGTTCGACTGAAAATCGAAAGGTCACCGGATCGACGCCGGTCGGAGCCACTTTTCGGCAAGCTCAACGCTGGGCAGCTAAAACCCCGCAGTTCCTCGTGTTTACACGGGAGCTGCGGGGTTTTTTCGTTGCCTTCAAGAGCGGAAGTAGGTAGACTGGTCTACCTACTGTACCTGCGAGGCCGGCGAGGACCACACATGACCGAGAAACCGATGACACCGGGAAGCGGCCTTCCCAAGAGGCGTGCCCGCGACGCCCTGCTCGAAGCGGCTTCGCGGCGCTTCTATGCCGACGGCCTGGCCCGAACGGGTATTGACACCATTACGGCCGAGGCGGGCGTGGCCAAAAAGAGCCTCTACAACAATTTTTCCTCGAAGGCTGACCTGGTGGCGGCGTACCTGGCCGCCCGCCACGAGGAGTGGATGGGGCTGTACCGGACGCGGATGGAGGTGACCACCAGCCCCCGGGAACGCGTCCTTGCGGTCTTCGACGCCTATGCGGACCACGCCGATCTGGCCTATCAACGTGGCTTTCGGGGCTGTGGCCTGCTCAACGCTGCGGCCGAGCTGCCTGCCGGGGACCCCGGAAGGACGGCGGTCCGGCGCCACAAGGAGGAGGTTGAGGCGTTGATATCGCAGCATGTGGCCGAACTCCTCCCGCACTCACCTGAGCGGGCCCATTCAATTGCCCGGCACCTGGCGTTCCTGCTTGAAGGTTCGATGGCCCGCGCGGGCCTTGAGGGCAATGACCACTGCATTCAGGAAGCCCGCCAGATCGCGGCCGCCCTGATCGGCGCCCTGTGATGGGCACGGGTTTCAAGGGAAGCGCGTGGGGTGCGTTGTTTGTGCTGGCCGCCTCGGTGTTGTGGGGCACAACGGGTACCGCAGCCACATTCGCCCCCGACGTGAGCCCGCTAGCGATCGGGGCGGTAGCAATGGGCCTGGGCGGCCTGCTGCAGGCAGCGTTCGCGGCCCGATCGATCATCGCGTTCTCGGCATCCCTGCGCAGCCAGTGGCCCACGGTGGCTTTGGGATCGTTGGCCGTCGCAACGTACCCCCTCGCCTTTTACTCTTCAATGCACCTGGCCGGCGTGGCGGTTGGCACGGTTGTCTCCATCGGGTCGGCCCCGCTCGCCTCCGCCGTCATTGAGCGGGTCATGGACCGGAGAAGGTTTACCGGCCGGTGGGCGGCGGGTGCGCTGCTCGGTCTCGCTGGTGCCGTGCTCTTGTGCTTCGCGGAAGCCGGGCAGGCTGATCCGGCGTCGGCCACTGATTCGGGCTGGTCCGCGTCCGCCGGCATCGGCCTGGGGCTCATTGCCGGACTCACGTATGCGCTGTACTCCTGGGCTGCGCACCGCCTGATTAACACGGGGGTGCCCTCGAGGGCAGTCATGGGGGCCGTCTTCGGCATAGGCGGGCTGCTCCTCATGCCCGTGCTGGCCATCACGGGATCGCCACTCCTCGCCTCCTGGCAGAACTTGCTGGTCGGCGCATATATGGCGCTTGTCCCGATGTTTGCGGGCTACGTTCTGTTCGGCTGGGGCCTCGCCCGCGTCCGCGCCAGCATGGCCACCACCATATCCCTCGCTGAGACAGTGGTGGCCGCCGTCCTGGCTGTGGTGGTGGTGGGTGAGCGCCTGCCGGCGCTGGCATGGGTTGGTGCCGCGCTGGTCGCGGGCAGCCTCTTCGTTCTGACGCTGCCTGCCCCCGAAAGACGCCACGGGCGGGCCGAAGAAATTCCGCCCGAAGGCGAACGGCCTGTCCCCGTCACACGGACTCGGGCCTAGGTTTAGGCGGGCCTCCGCTATCCCCTGGTGCGCCGCCGACCAGGTTCGCTCGCTGCGACGTCCAGCCCTGCTCATGAAGCCGCTCGAAGCCGTCAAGCAGCAGGTCGAGGGCAAACTCGAACTCAAACTGGTCGTCGCAGCCCTGCCCGGCGACCGATCCGTCGTCGTGCCTGGCGGCCGTGGCGACCTTCAGTATGTTCGGATACCGCTCCGCCATCTCACGGAACACGGCGGCCTGCGCTTCCGGCGCCATAGCGGCAGGATTCCCGCTTGCCGGGTCGTCGAACAACTCCTGGGTGAACCCCCACATCCGGCTGCCGAGGGCATGCATGACATGGTGGGTGAGATCGACGGAGAACCCTCCGGCCAGGAACATGCCGATGAACGAGTCCATGTACCCAAGAACCGCGGGCGTCCTGTTCGTGCGGGATTCGAGCACCCGCCGGGCCCAAGGGTGCCGCAGGAGGGCCCGCCTCGCCGAGAGAACCCGCAGCCGGACAACGCACTTCCAGCCGGCATCGCGGACCGGCGGATCGATCTCCCGGACGATTGCGTCGACCATGCCGTCGAGAAGTTCATCCTTGTTTGCGACGTGCTTGTACAGCGCCATCGGGACCACGCCGAGCTCCTGGGCGAGCCTGCGCATGCTGAGTGACTCGATGCCCACCTCATCGGCAAGCGCGACGGCGGCGTCCAGTACCCGGTCCCGGCTCAAGGGGACACGGCGCGTAGCTTCCACCTGCTGGGTCATCCGGACCAGCCTCCCTTAGCAGCGTTCCCTTGACAAGTGTACTGCGTACACCTACCCTCGGGACACATGAGGTGTACGCCGTACACTCACTGAGCGGAGGACTCGACATGCCAACGGAAACCATCGGCGCCCCGGCGCCCGTCCGCCGTCCACAGGTCCAGTGGCCCGTGCCCGCCGCCTTGATTTTGCTCAGCCTCATACCGGTGGTCTTCGGGGCGGTGCGTCTTACCGAGCTGACGGCCGGTGCCGCGGTGACACCGCAGAACGCGAGGTTCTTCGACTCGCCCGTACCCGTGCTGATCCACATTCCCGCTGCCATCGTCTACAGCCTGCTGGGGGCGTTCCAGTTCGTCCCGTCACTTCGCCGGGGCGGTCGCGGCAGGCTCAGCTGGCATCGCGTCGCCGGGCGCATTCTCGTGCCGGCGGGCCTGCTCGTAGGCCTCACAGGCCTGTGGATGGCGGTCTTCTACGACCTCCCGGAAGGCGACGGCGACGTACTCCTCGTCCTGCGGCTCATCTTCGGCTCGGGCATGGTGGTGAGCATTGCCCTGGGGCTTCTCGCGATTCGGCGCCGGGACTTCGTCAGGCATAGTGCCTGGATGGCGCGTGGCTACGCCATCGGGATCGCCGCGGGGACCCAGGCCCTGGTATCCATCCCCTGGATTCTCCTGGCCGGCCCGCCCAGCGAGCTGACCCGGGCGGCGCTCCTGGGGGCAGCGTGGGTGATCAACCTCGCCGTGGCCGAGTACTTCATCTACCGGCGGGCGCAGGCATCCGCGCGCCGGTAGAACCGGCGGATCCGCCCCGGGAGCTGCACCGGCTGGACTAGCTGGACGCCTGGGGGATGGAAGGGATCTTCGACACACCCCGGAGTCTTTTCCCGGGTAATCGGGTGCTCCACAACGGCCCTTTTGCGGCCGAAAAGGGCAGTTGTGGAGCAATGGACGGGTAAACAAATGATGAATGACGGATATAAAGCAGATTTATTAAGCTGCAGTTGAATCGGCGGGCCCGATGTGGCACGCGCGCGCCAACGTAAATGTAAGCGCTTGCACTTATTCTCGCCGGTCTTCCGGGGGCGCTGAAAACCGGGTTGAACTCGGTCGACAACGTTGTCTACCGTGGAGTCCAGGCCGGGGAAGTGCACAACCTCCTAAGCCGCCTTACCGGGGCCCTACCCAAGCCCCGTTTCCCCTCGACACAACGGCGTCCTCGATGACGCCTGCCGTGTCATCGGGACCTCCGGAGTGCGCGGGGACAAGGGCACATGCCCGTCTTCCACGAAATGTAACTCCGCGAGAAGAGCAAAACATGCACAAGCACCCCAACACACCCCTGAAGCTGCGGTGGCGACCCGCCGCCGCAGCTCTGGCGGCCGCGGTCGCGGCCACCACGTTCCTCGCCGTGCCCTCGGCGCAGGCAAACGAACCGTCGGATCCGCCGTCGAACACGCAGATGCCCGCCCCCACCCCGGGCTTCCCCCTGCCTACCAAGCACACGCAGAAGGCTTATGATCCGGCGGCCGACTACACTTCCAAGTGGACCCGTGCGGATGCCAAGCAGATCATGGCTCAGAGCGACTCCACCGTCGCTCCGGGCAAGAACTCCATGAGCCCGGACGTCACCATGCCGGAGATCCCTGAGGATTTCCCCGCCATGAACGACGACGTGTGGGTCTGGGACACCTGGTCCCTGACCGATGAGAACGCCAACCAGATCAGCTACAAGGGTTACGACGTCATCTTCTCGCTGGTCGCCGACCGCCACGCCGGCTACGGCTTCGACCAGCGCCACTGGAACGCCCGCATCGGCTACTTCTTCCGCAAGACCAACGCCGATCCGGCCAAGGACAAGTGGAACTACGGCGGACACCTGTTCCTGGACAACACCTCCATCGGCAACACGGAGTGGTCCGGCTCCACTCGCCTGATGCAGGGCGACCACGTGAACGTGTTCTACACGGCCACCACCTTCTACGACCGGGCAGAGCGCAACGCCGGCGGCGGCGGCATCGCCCCCGACGCCGTCATCGCGAAGGCGCTGGGCAACATCCACGCCGACAAGAACGGCGTCACGTTCGACGGTTTCCAGCACACCAAGCTCCTCGAGCCGGATGGAAAGCTGTACCAGAACAAGGCGCAGAACCCCGGCTTCGCCTTCCGCGACCCCTACACGTTCGCGGACCCGGCCCACCCCGGCAAGACCTTCATGGTCTTCGAAGGCAACACCGGCGGCAAGCGCGGCGACTACCGCTGCGAGGACGCTGACCTGGGTTATGCCAAGGGCGACGCCAACGCCGAGAAGCTCAACGAGGTCAACAGCACGGGTGCCTACTACCAGACCGCAAACGTCGGCCTGGCAGTGGCCGAGAACAAGGACCTGACCAAGTGGAAGTTCCTGCCCCCGCTCCTGTCCGCCAACTGCGTCAACGACCAGACTGAGCGCCCGCAGATCTTCATCCAGAATGAGGGCGGCAAGAACAAGTACTACCTGTTCACCATCAGCCACCAGTTCACCTACGCGGCAGGCATGCGCGGCCCCGACGGCGTCTACGGTTTCGTGGGTGACGGTGTGCGCTCGGACTACCAGCCGATGAACAACAGCGGCCTGGCCCTGGGTTCGCCGACGGACCTGAACATGCCGGCCAACGCTCCGGAAGGTCCCAACCCGCTCCAGAACGGCCGCCAGTTCCAGGCCTACTCGCACTACGTGCAGCCTGGTGGACTGGTCCAGTCCTTCATCGACAACGTCAACGGCGTCCGCGGCGGCTCCCTGTCGCCCACCGTGAAGATCAACTTCCGGGACGGCGTGTCCAAGGTTGACCGGAGCTTCGGCCAGAACGGCCTCGGCCCGTTCGGCTACCTGCCCACCAACGTCAACGTTGGCGGAGCCGGACTCTACAAGTAACCCAGTACTACAGCAGCAACCTGCGGAGGCGCCCGGATCCCATCCGGGCGCCTTCCTCGTTAACCGGCGCTACGTGCCCGGCCTGTCCGTCTCCGGAATATCGCCTAAATGCCGTGATCGTTCCCTATATATAAGGGAGGGCTGCAAGGACCGCGCGCAATGTCAACTTGGCAAGCGGGCTACGGCCCGGGCTAGACTCGCACGCCGGGGACACGGCCGGGCGCCCCGCGCCTGGCCAGACAGGCCGCCGACACTGGCGGCACAACCTATCCAGGAATGTGAACTGTGAAAAACCTTGCACGCCCGCTGACCGCCGCCGCCCTCTTCGCCGTTGCGGCACTCACCGCATGCTCCGCCCCGACAGCCGGCAGCGCGCCGTCGTCGGCCTCTTCCAGCAGCCCCTCGTCAAGCGGCAGCCCTTCGGCTTCAGCCAGTCCGTCGTCCGGCCCGTTCGGAGGCTACGCCTCAGCCGCGGAGGCGTGCGCTGCCATCTCCGAGCAGGCCACCGGAGCCTCGCTGCTGCCGATGTCGGCTGCCCAGGGAAAGACCGCGGAACTTGAGCAGAAGAAGGCGGATCTCAATGAGACGGCAGAGCGCGTTCCGGATGCGCTGAAGGCCGACTTCGCGAAGCTGGACGAAGTCGCCGTGGCGGGCCTGAAAGACCAGACGGTGTATTCCAGCGGCCAGTTCCAGAACGCCATGGCGCCGGTGACCAAGTGGCTGGCCGCCAACTGCTCGTAGAGCACCGGCGGATACCTTCTGGAACTGCGGGCGAATCCGGCGCGCTGCGCCCCTGACGTTGTCGGACCTAAGGGATAGGGTTGTGTTCAACAGAAGGGGAGCGCCTGATGGAATACCAGAACCCACAACCCTCCGCCGGAGTCCGCGCGGAGGCGGCCCTAAGCCGGCCCGCGGCCGGCGGCCGCACCATCATCTCTGAGACGGCAGTGGCCAAGGTCGCGGGAATTGCCGCCCGCGCCGTGCCCGGAGTGTATTCCTTGGGAACGGGCTCCTCACGGGCGCTGGGCGCCATCCGCGACGCCGTGGGCAGCTCGGACCATGCCGCCGGGGTGCACGCCGAGGTCGGCGAGACCCAGGTTGCCGTCGACATTACGCTGGTGGCGGCATACGGCACGCCGTTGCATTCCCTGGCCAACCAGGTCCGGGCGGCCGTCTATTCGGCGGTCGAAAAACTCGTTGGCCTGCAGGTCATCGAAGTGAACGTCGAAATCAACGACGTTTACATAGCGCCGCCGCCGAAGCCCGCGGGGGCGCCGGCTGTGACTGAAAGGGAGGCGGTCCTGTGAGCCTGACGGTCGTAGGCATCGCAATCGGTGCGTTCGTGGCGTTCATGTCCCTCCAGTTCGGTCTGTGGGGCTTCCTGGTCTCCCTGCTGTTCATGGGCATCGGTGCCCTCCTGGGCCGCGCCGCAGAAGGGAAACTGGACCTGCGCAGCGTCATCGACGCCCTTAGCGGCCGGCGCTCCTCATCATGAGCCAGGCAGCCGAAGCAGCCACGCCGAGCCGGCTGTACAGCGGCCACAACCGGATCAGCACCCAGGCCCTCACCAGCCTGGCCAAGGCCGCCGCCGCCGAATCCCTGGGCGTCCCGGCCCATGACGTGCGCGCAGAGTGGTCGGACGACGACGGCCTGCTGGCTTTGTCTCTCGTCACGCCTATCAAGATTCCCGGCCTGACGGCCGTTATCCGCGATCCGGAACGTGTCTCAGTGTTCGGCGGGTCAATCTGGCAGAGGGCCGTCTCCGCCAAATCCGACATCCTTACCAAGGTCACCGAACTCAGCGGTGCACGGTTGAGCAGGGTGGACATCCGCATCAGCGGGGCGCACGTCACGGAGAGGGGCCGGGTTCGTTGAGTTCCGTCATTGAACAGCAGAGCGAGGCGGGGGACGTACCCGGAGAGGGCGCGGCCGGCCCGGCGCATGCCGCCCCGTTCGATATGAAGAGAGTCCTGCGCCGGGAGACGCATTCCTCCCGTGCGGCAGCGGCCGGGCTCGCCGCGGCCCTGGTGGTTCTCCTCTGCCTTTACGCACTCCTTGAGTCCGGGGTGCGCGCCATCGGCCAGCCGCCCTGGCTTATCGATCCCCACACGGCGGCGGATCGGATCGTCGCGCTGCCGGGCGGAATGCCTCCGCTCCTCTTGGGGGTCACGGGGGCCGTGACCGCAGCGGCGGGTCTGTTCTTCTTCCTCAGCGCCGTCCTGCCGGGCCGCCGGGCCCGGCACTTGCTTGAGGACCCGCGCATAGCCGTGGTGGTTGATGACGAAATCATCGCTTCAGCCCTTGCGCGCCGGGCCCGGCTGGCGGCGAACGTCACCCAGGAACAGGTCATGGTGGTGGTGTCCCAGCGGCAGGCCGTAGTGAACGTCCGCCCCACGTCCGGCGTGCCGGTCAGCGAGAACGCAATCCGTGAGGCGGTCGAGGACGAACTGCGTTCCATGGCACCGGTTCCCATGCCCCAGGTACGGATCAATCTCGCGATGTCGGGGGTGATCGGCGCATGACCAGCACGCCCAGGATCCTCAACAGGATCCTCATCGGGATCCTGGGATTCAAGCTCCTGTCGGTGGGGATCCTGCTCATGCTGCTGGCCACTGTTCCCGCCGTCGGGACGTGGTGGCAGTCCTGGTCGCGGAGCGTGTGGGACGGCGCCAACCGGGTGTTTGAGGGCACGCGGTTCCCGGGCCGGACGGAAAGCTGGCTTTGGATCGTCCTGGCCCTGGTCCTGGTTGTGCTGATCGGCCTCATGGTGGCCTGGGTCGCCCAGCAGGGAAAGGGCCGCACCGACCTCCTGCTGGCTGCCGAGGACCCTGGCGGCGTTCCTGGCGACATACGGATCGGAAGCGGCGTGGCCGAACAGGCGCTGAAGAATGCGCTGGCTGAACGCCCCGACGTGGCGGGTGCCACGGTTGCCACGTACGAGGTCCGCGGGCAGCCTGCCCTAAAGATCCGACTGCACCCCAGGCCGGGAGTGCCACCGCAGGTTCTCGCCGCGGACACCTCGGCACTGGTGGCCGCACTGGAAACCGTGGTGGGCCAGCGGACGCCGGTGCTGGTGCACATCGCCGCGGGTGCCCGCACCCGCTTCAGCCGTGCGGAGCGCGTCCGTTGACCTAGCATTCTTTGCCTCATGACGCGTCATGGCCGGACGGTTTGGCCAGGGGATCATCAAGGCCCTAGGTTGAAACACGAGGGCCGGTGGTTGCCCCGTGCCGCCACTGCCCTGGCCGGGCCATCACCCCGGCCAAGCCCGTCGACAAGGAGAACACTGTGAGCGATGAAGTATCAGGAAACCAGGCTGCCAAGGACGGACTCGAAAACGCGGTTGGCCACGCCAAGGAATTTGCCGGTGAGGCAACCGGAAATGTGAAGGAATTTGCTGGTGAGGCAGCCGGCCACGCCAAGGAATTCGCCGGCCAGGCCACGGAAAATGTCAAAGAATTCCTCTCCGGAGATGTTGCGGACAACGCCAAGGAACTTGCCAGTGACGTTGCCGGGAATGCCAAGGAAATTGCGGGAGGCGTTGCCGAGAACGTCAAGGGCCTCGGTGCCAGGATCGCCGGCCTGTTCAAGGGCGGCAACTAGCGGGACCACCGGGTCCGCGGGCTCACCTGCCGCGTCCCTGTAGAAGCGTCCGGCGTGCACCGTCCCGCCGGAGCCCCGAAGAGCGCTGCGTTCCTTTCGGAACGCAGCGCTCTTCGGTTATGAGGCGGAGCGCGGGGCTAACCGGCCACGAGGTACGCGGCCGTGTTGGGGGCAATGACGGCGGTATCCGCGGTTCCACCTGCCTGGACTCCGGATGCCGCAGCGGCCGCGCCCAACGCCGACCGTCCTGCAACAGCCCCGACAACGGCCGGTTCGTCGAAGGCTGGTTCGGCGGCGCCAGCACTGGCACTCGAAAGGGCCACCCGGTAACCGTCAGGCACGGGAGTCGGCTCAGTGCCCATGTTGGCGATCACCAGGATGTCACGGTTCTGGAAGGCCAGGACGCCCAGCTCGGGATCGTGCATGTCGGCCCAGCAGAACGAACCCGAACCCAGGCCGTGGCTCTTGCGCAACGACAGCGCCGAGCGGTACAGCTCCAGCGTTGAACCCTCGACGCCGTCCTGCCGGTCCGCGGCCAGGTCGCGGAACGACTCGGGTTGCGGCAGCCATGGGGCTGACGGCGGGCGGTGACCCGATCCGCCGTCGGACGACCCGCCGGTGTAGGCGTCGGCGAAGCCGTAGCCGGGCTCGCCGGACTTCCATGGCAGTGGGACACGGCACCCGTCGCGTCCGCGCTCGATGCCGTTGGTGCGGAAGAACGTCGGGTCCTGGCGGGCCTCGGCCGGCAGCGTCGTGTGCTCCGGCAGGCCCAGCTCCTCGCCCTGGTACACGTAGGCCGAACCCGGAAGCGCCAGGGACACCAAAGTGGCAGCGCGGGCGCGGGCCAGGCCCAGCACGGCATCGGGCTGCTCGTCCTCCGCGGCAATGCCCTTCGGGAACGTGGTGGGGTCCGCCAGTCCGAAGCGGCTGGTGTGGCGCACGGTGTCGTGGTTGCTCAGGACCCATGTTGACGGCGCCCCTACCGACGCGGCCGCCTCCAGGGAGTCCTCGATGCCGACCGCCATGCGCTGGGCGTCCCAGCCGGCCAGGAGGAAATCGAAATTGAAGGCCTGCTGCATCTCGTCCTTGCGGATGTACCGCGCCAGGCGTTCCGCCGGTTCCACCCAGGCCTCGGCCACCAGCATCCGGTCACCGTCGTACCCGGCCAGCACGCGGTTCCAGTCACGGTAGATCTCATGCACGCCGTCCTGGTCAAAGAAGGGCGACGGCGGGTACAACGGTGATACTGGCTGGTGCCCGGCGTCCTCTCCGGAGCGCTCGTCGGCGGCGCGGTCATGATGATGGTGGGCCGTGTGCGGCTCCACCGCTTCAGAATGCGCGCCCGGGGCGTCCGGCAGGTGCCCGGCCTCGGACGAACCCTCCACCATGGCGGCCACGCCGTCCCAGTCCGGGAGCCCGGCCTCCTTGACCATGCCATGCGCCACGTCCACGCGGAAGCCGTCCACTCCGCGGTCCAGCCAGAACCGCAGCACCGAGCGCATCTCCTCCTGGACTTCCGGGTTCTCCCAGTTCAGGTCGGGCTGCTTGGTGTCGAAAAGGTGCAGGTACCAGTCGCCGGCAGATCCGTCCGGATTCGTGGTCCGCGTCCACGCCGGACCGCCGAAAATGGATTTCCAGTTGTTCGGCGCCAGGTTTCCGTCGCCGGAACCCGCCACCTGGTCCTTCCCGGGCCTGAACATGTAGCGCTCCCGCTCGGCCGAACCCGGCGCGGCCGCCAGAGCCTCCTGGAACCAGACGTGTTCATCAGAAGTGTGGTTCGGTACCAGGTCAACGATGACCTTCAGGCCCAGGCTGTGAGCTTTCCGCAACATGCCGTCGAAGTCTTTCAGCCGGCCAAACATGGGGTCCACCTGTCGGTAGTCGGCAACGTCGTAGCCGGCATCCGCCTGGGGAGATTTGTAGAACGGCGACAGCCAGATCGCGTCCACGCCGAGCCTCTGAAGGTAGGGCAACCGCGCCGTCACACCGGGGAGATCGCCCATGCCGTCCCCGTTGCCGTCAGCGAAGGAGCGGGGATAGATCTGATAGACGACGGCGCTGGCCCACCACGCCGTGATGTCGGAACCGGGCGTTGAAGTAGGGCGATGGGTCATGGTTGCCTCTCCGGTAACAATTAGGTGTAAACGCTTGCATTCCTCACGGCAACGTTACTAGTGTGACTGTCACCACATCAACCGCACCGTGTTTTTTTCATGTCACTCAGCGAGGAGTCTCCTGCCAATGAAAACCCCGAAGTTCTTACTCCCGGTAGCAACTGCCGGCATTCTCGCCCTGACGCTCTCCGCCTGTGGCGGCGGCGGAGGCGGTACCCCGGCAGGTGGCGGCGACGCCGCGGCCGGCCTTGACGGGCGCGGTCCCATCACGTACGTGCAGGGCAAGGACAACAGCAACGTGGTCCGGCCGCTGGTCGCCAAGTGGAACGCCGCGCACCCCAACGAGAAGGTCACGTTCAAGGAACAGACGGACCAGGCCGACCAGCAGCATGATGACATCGTGCAGCACTTCCAGGCCAAGGACGCCGGTTACGACGTTGTTGACGTTGACGTCGTTTGGACAGCAGAGTTCGCCGCCAAGGGCTGGCTGCAGCCGCTCAAGGACAAGATGGCAATTGACACAAGCGCCATGCTGAAGCCAACCGTTGACAGTGGCACGTACAAGGGCACGCTGTATGCCGCGCCTCAGACCTCTGACGGCGCTCTGCTGTACTACCGCAAGGACCTGGTGCCCACGCCGCCCAAGACGTGGGACGAGATGATGAGCATGTGTTCCATCGCCAAGAAAAACAACATCGGCTGCTACGCCGGCCAGTTCACCAAGTACGAGGGCCTGACGGTCAACGCGTCCGAGGCCATCAACTCAGCCGGCGGATCGGTCCTGGACAAGGACGGCAAGCCCAGCCTGAACACCCCCGAGGCCAAGGCCGGCCTGGAGAACCTCGCCAAGGCATACGCAGACGGCAACATCCCCAGGGAAGGCATCACCTTCCAGGAGGAACTGAGCCGGCAGGCGTTCCAGAGCGGCAAGCTGCTGTTCCTGCGCAACTGGCCCTACGTCTACAACCTGGCTACCACCGAGGGTTCGTCTGCGGTGAAGGACAAGCTCGGCATCGCACCGATCCCCGGCGCGAGCGGCCCCGGCGCCTCCTCGCTGGGTGGCCACAACCTGGCTGTCAGCGTCTACTCGAAGAACAAGGCCACTGCCCTGGACTTCCTGAAGTTCATGACTTCGGAAGAATCCGAGAAGTTCTACGCAACCCAGGGTTCGCTGGCCCCCGTGCTGGGGTCGCTGTACACCGACAAGGAACTTGTGGCCAAGCTTCCGTACCTGCCGGTCCTGAAGACGTCCATTGAGAACGCCGTTCCCCGCCCGGTCACCCCGTTCTACCCGGCGGTAACCAAGGCCATCCAGGAAAACGCGTACTCAGCCATCAAGGGCGAGAAGCCCGTGGACACTGCACTGTCAGACATGCAGAAGTCCATCGAATCCGCCGGTGCAGGATCGTAGGTCTGCCATGGCAACCGAAGTAGGCCCGACGCCGGTCAAAGCACCGGCGTCGGGCGGCACCCCGATTCATCACGGGCCCAAGGGCGTTGGTGAGGACAACCAGATCCTGAGCCAGGGCAGGTGGGCCGCATGGCTCCTTGCCCCCACGATCATCGCGTTGGCCATTGTGATCGTTTACCCGATCATCAGTGCCATCGTGATGTCCTTCCAAAAAGACGCCGGGCTCGATCCGGCCACGGGACTCTTCACCGCCGGCGGCCCTGCCGGCGTCCAGAACTACGTGAACTGGATCGCGCAGCAGTGTGCAGCGCCGGCCGGCGGAACCGTCGCCTGCCCGCCGGGCACCCTGGGCGCCCAGTTCTGGTCGGCCACCGCCACCACGTTCTTCTTCACTGTCGTCACCGTTGCGCTTGAGACCGCCCTGGGCTTTTGGATGGCCATGATCATGGCCAGGACCTTCAAGGGCCGGAGCCTTGTTCGTGCGGCTGTACTGGTGCCGTGGGCCATCCCCACCGCCGTGACCGCAAAGCTCTGGTTCTTCATCTTCGCCTTCGAAGGAATCGCCAACAAGCTGTTCAACACCACTATTCTGTGGACCGGCAGCGAGTGGCCGGCGAAGTGGGCAGTGATCATCGCCGATGTCTGGAAGACAACGCCATTCATGGCGCTGCTGATCCTGGCGGGCCTGCAGATGATTCCGGCCGAGGTCTACGAGGCGGCCAAGGTGGACGGTGCCTCGGCCTGGCAGCGGTTCCGGATGATCACCCTCCCGCTGGTTAAGCCGGCGCTCATGGTCGCCGTCCTCTTCCGCACGCTTGATGCGCTCCGGATGTTCGACCTTCCCTACATCCTCACGGGCGGCGCCAACAACACCACAACGCTGTCGATCCTGGTGATCAACCAGATCAGGCAAGGCTTCAACTCTGCCGCGGCGTTGTCGACCATCACGTTCATCATCATCTTTCTTGTCGCTTTCATTTTCGTCCGCTTCCTCGGAGCGAATGTTGTGGAGCAAAGCGGCGCCACCGGTAAGGGGAAGAAATGACCGCCGCGACAACCGAACTGCGCGCGCAGCAGGACAGGGGCAGGAAAGCCGCGCAGAACCGGGAGAAATGGGCGCAGGGCCGCACGTACATCAGTGCGGCAGTGGTCCTGATCTGGTGCCTCGCCCCGGCGTACTGGATGGTGGTGACCGCGTTCCGCGACGTGGGCTTCACCTACGACACCTCGATCCTGCCCACTCACGTCACCCTGGACAATTTCAATACCGCGTTCGACACGTCGTTTGGCAACAGGTTCGGCCAGGCCCTGCTGAACAGCGTGTTCATCGGTGGAGTCGTCACCCTGGTGTCGCTGGTCATCGGTGTGTTCGCCGCCTACGCACTGGCCCGGCTGAACTTCAGGTTCAAGTACATGGTGCTGGGCTTCATCCTGGGTGCTTCCATGTTCCCGGGCGTTGCCCTGATCACCCCGTTGTTCCAGCTGTTCACCAACATCGGCTGGATGGGCACCTATCAGGCGCTGATCATCCCGAATATCTCGTTTGTCCTGCCGCTGACGGTCTACACCATGACCTCGTTTTTCCGCGAAATGCCGTGGGAACTGGAGGAATCGGCCCGTGTGGACGGCTGTACGCAGGGCCAGGCGTTCCGGAAGGTGATTATGCCGCTGGCGGCGCCGGCCATCTTCACCACGGCGATCCTGGCGTTCATCTCCTCCTGGAATGAATTCCTGATCGCCAGCCAGCTGTCCAGCGACGCGACCCAGCCGGTGACGGTGGCAATCGCCAACTTCGCCGGGGCGCAGCCAAACCAGATTCCCTACACGGCCATCATGGCGGCGGGCACCATCGTCACCATTCCGCTCGTCATTCTGGTGCTGGTGTTCCAGCGCAAGATCGTGGCCGGGCTGACGGCCGGCGCAGTCAAATGACGCACGGAGCAGTACCGAAGGGCGGGAAGCCGGCAGCCGGGGTCGGGCCTAAGCGGGTCCGCTCCGGCGAGGACTTCGACATCATCATCGGATTCCTCGGCTTCTGGGCAGTGGTGCTGCTCGTCGCCACGGTCTGGATGGAGTTCACCGCCCAGCCGGCACTCGGGTGGGCGCTGGGCCTGCTGGGTGTGCTCTTGGCGCTGTACGGGATGATCAGGCTGCGCAGGCGCCTTCCCGCACGCACGGCCAAGCGCCGCAGCTGAGCGCCGGCCAGACTAAAATGGTTTCTTGCCGCTGGGAGAATGTCATGGCGGAAATCTGTATAGAGGCTTTGAGGGGTCATCGTGGCGCGCACAACTGACAGGGCACAGCGCGGCGGCCACTCAGGAGTCAGCATTGAGGACGTGGCGGCGGCAGCCGGAGTGTCCACGGCAACCGTGTCCCGCGCCGTGCGCGGCCTGCCGAGGGTTTCACCGGCCACTCGGGAAAAAATTCTCGAAGTGGCCGGTGCCCTGGGGTACGTGGCGTCGTCGTCGGCGTCGGGCCTGGCCACCGGCCGCACCAAGACCATCGGCGTGCTGGCGCCGTTTGTGAGCCGCTGGTTCTTTTCCAAAGCCATCGAGGGCGCAGACCGCGAACTCCACGCGCGCCAGTACAACCTGTCGCTGTTCAACCTGGGTGGCCACGGCAGCCACCGCGAGCGGCTCTTCAGCAAGACCATGGTCTACAAGCAGATCGACGCGCTGCTGGTCCTGTGTATGGCGCTCACCCACGAGGAACTCGAACACCTGCAGAAGATCGAAATCCCCCTGGTGGTGGTGGGCGGACACGTGGAGGAATGCGCCTACATCGGCATCGACGACTACGCTGCCGCCTCCACTGCCGTCAAGCACCTGATCGACCTCGGCCACCGCGATATTGCCCTGCTCCACGGGGACGACGAAACCGACCTTAACTTCGACGTCCCGCGCGTCCGCATCCTGGCCTTCCAGGACGTGATGACTGCGGCGGGACTTGTGGTCCGTCCCGAGTGGGATGAGTGGGGTGACTTCACCGTCCGCAGCGGCCAGGAGGCGTTCCGGCGGCTGTGGGGTCAGCCGGGATCCAAGCCGACCGCCATCTTCTGTGCCTCCGATGAAATGGCCATGGGGGTCATCTTCGAAGCGAACCGTGTGGGCGTCCGGATTCCCGAGGACCTGTCCGTGATTGGGATCGACGACCACGATTTTTCCGACGCCATAGGCCTTACCACTGTGGGCCAGCGGCCTGACGAACAGGCCGAACTGGCCACCAAAATGCTGCTGGACGAGCTGGTGGGGATCGCCGGCTCCGTGCATTCCGCCGTCGCGCCCCACAAACTCATCGTCAGACGCACGACGGCGCCGCCGCGGGCTTAGCGGGCCGGGAACCGGAAAGCCTGGTCAGGAAGCGCGCGCCAGCTGGCGGATGGGGATCCAGCGCGAGGCGAGCCTGCGGTAGGCGGCGGCCGCGCCGGTCATGTCTCCCTCGGCGAGACACTCGATCCCAAGGCGCACGTCCATGGGGGAGTCGTCCGGGTAGACCTTGTCCGCCACGGCACCATAGTCGAGTTCCACCATGGAATCCGCGTGGAACAGCTCCAGCCATTCAGTGAGCTGGGTCAGGTCATCCAGCATGTCCAGGTCGGGCGCCGCCAGGGCCAGGTTCGCCACCGCGTAGCGCACCCTGTCCAGCGCCTCGGCTATGCGTGCCCACACCCGGACGGTCAGGATCCGGCCGCCGGACTCCACCACGTCCTGCGGGTCGGACTCCAGGAACAGCGAGAACCAGCTGAAGGGGATTCCCCACGTGGAGGCCCGGGTGTGCACCCGGGCAATGCCATCGCGGGCGTTGACCTGGTCGATCCGCTCCTGGTGCCGGTCCCGCTGCTCCTCCGGTATCAGCAATTCGGCCAGAGGGCCGTGGATTCCTTCCATGAGCGCGTTGGCAGCCAGTCCGGCCCGCAGCACAAGCTGGCTGGGGCAGTACAGCAGGGCGGCGCCGTCGGACGTGTCCGCGCCGGCAGGCTCCTTCGTGGCGTCGTCCCCGACCGGAATACCCGGCGCCCGGGTGACGCGCACCAGGTCGGTCCGTCCCGTGGGGAACGGATCTCCGCCGGGCCGCGTGATCCGTCCCAGCGAGGCCAGCAGCTCGGCGTTTTCGACTGCGGCGCGGGAAACTGCCCGCTTGCCCGCGGCTTTGAGGGCGGCCCGCTGGTCCTCGGGGAAGGCCTCCAGCGGTTCGTAGACCCGGAGCGTGGACGAGAACGGCAGCCCGGCCTGCCCCCGGTAAAGGCTTCCCGTCATGAGCGCCTGCCTGTCATCGACGTTCAGTCCCCATCAGTCGGCCAGCTCCACGATCACCGGCGCGTGGTCAGAGGCGCCTTTGCCCTTGCGTTCCTCGCGGTCGATCGAGGCGCCGGTGACGCGGGCCGCAAGGGCAGGGGAGGCCAGGACGAAGTCGATCCGCATGCCTTCCTTCTTCGGGAAGCGCAGCTGCGTGTAGTCCCAGTAGGTGTAGACGCCGGGACCCGGCGTGTGCGGCCGCACGACGTCGGAGTAGCCGACGGCCTCGAAGGCGCGGAACGCGGCGCGCTCGGGTTCGCTGACGTGGGTGAGGCCCTGGGAAAGAAACAGATCGATGTCCCAGACGTCGTCGTCCGTGGGCGCGATGTTCCAGTCGCCCATCAGGGCGATCTGCGCCTCGGGGTTCTCGGAGACCCAGCCGGCGGCGTGGTTCTTGAGGGCGGCAAGCCACTCGAGCTTGTAGGGCATGTGCTCGTCGTCGAGGGAGCGGCCGTTGGGGACGTACAGGCTCCAGACCCGGACTCCGCCGCAGGTGGCCGCCATGGCGCGGGCCTCCTGGATGGGGTCCTTGCCCGCCTTGCCGAACGCCGGCTGGTCCACGAAGGCGCGCTCGACGTCCTCGAGGCCCACCCGGGAGGCAATGGCCACGCCGTTCCACTGGCTGACGCCGTAGTGCGCCACCTCGTAGCCCATCCGTTCGAACAGCTCCCACGGAAAGTTGTCGTCCTTGCACTTCGTTTCCTGGATGGCCAGGACATCGCAGTCAGTGCGCTGCAGCCAGGCCTCCACACGGTCGGCGCGGGCACGGAGCGAGTTCACATTCCAGGTAGCAATCTTCACAGTTCCTAACTTACCGAACTTGGGCCCCGGGCGGATGGTGGGCGGCCCGGGTGCCGGAGTGCCCGTCCGCATCCCCGGACTCTGGAATTTAGTAGGAAGTCCGAGTATATTCAGCTCCAAGATGACCCGGGTCACATGCAAAGGAGCATTCCACCATGGTGCGCGAACTGTCCCACTACGTTGACGGCCGGAGGGTGGAGGGCACCTCCGGAAGGTTCAGCGACGTCTATGACCCCTGCACCGGCGAGGTCCAGTCAAAGCTTCCGCTGGCCAGCGCCGAGGAAGTCCGGAACATCATCTCCAGCGCCGAAAAGGCCCAGCTGGAGTGGGGCGCCATGAACCCGCAGCGCCGCGGGCGGATCCTGCTCAAGTTTGTGGACCTGGTGAACGAGCACCTGGACGAGCTGGCCAGGCTCCTCTCCTCTGAGCATGGCAAGACCGTTCCGGATGCCAAGGGGGACATCCAGCGCGGCATCGAGGTGGTGGAGTTCGCCGCCGGCGCCCCGCATCTGCTCAAGGGTGAGTTTTCGGACGACGCCGGTTCAGGCATTGACGTTCATTCCATGCGTCAGCCGCTGGGCGTGGTGGCGGGCATTACGCCGTTCAACTTCCCCGCCATGATCCCGCTCTGGAAGTCCGGTCCCGCACTGGCGGCGGGCAACGCCTTCATCCTTAAACCCTCGGAACGGGATCCCTCCGTGCCACTTCGCCTGGCCGAGCTCTTCACCGAGGCGGGCGTGCCGGACGGCGTGTTCAACGTGGTCAACGGGGACAAGGAAGCCGTGGACGCGCTGCTTGAGGACGACCGCGTCAAGGCGATCGGCTTTGTGGGGTCCACGCCGATTGCCCAGTACATCTATGCCACGGCGGCCGCCCACGGCAAGCGGGCGCAGTGCTTCGGCGGCGCCAAAAACCACATGGTGATCATGCCGGACGCGGACCTCGACATGGCCGCGGACGCCCTGATCGGGGCGGGGTACGGTTCCGCAGGCGAACGCTGCATGGCCATCTCGGTGGCTGTTCCCGTGGGGGAGGACACCGCGGACAGGCTCGTCTCACGGCTCCAGGAGCGGATCAAGGGGCTGAAGGTGGGCCACAGCCTGGACAAGGACTCCGACTTCGGCCCCGTGGTGGCGGCCGCCGCGAAGGAGCGGATCGAGGGGTATATCCAGTCCGGCGTGGAGGACGGCGCCACGCTGGTGACAGACGGCCGCGGGATCACCGTGGACGGCTACGAAGGCGGCTTCTGGGTTGGCCCCACGCTCTTCGACAACGTCACCAAGGACATGAAGATCTACAAGGAGGAGATCTTCGGCCCCGTGCTGAGCGTCCTCCGCGCAGCCGACTACGACGAGGCCCTGCGGCTCTGCAGCGAGCACGAGTTCGGCAACGGCGTGGCCATCTTCACCCGCGACGGCGACGCAGCCCGGGACTTCGCCAGCCGCGTGCAGGTGGGCATGGTGGGCATCAACGTTCCCATTCCGGTGCCCATCGCGTACTACACCTTCGGCGGCTGGAAGGCCTCCGGCTTCGGGGACCTCAACCAGCACGGCGCGGACGCCTTCCGCTTCTACACCAAGACCAAGACAGTGACCACCCGCTGGCCTTCCGGCATCCGTCAGGGCGCCAGCTTCACCATGCCGGAAGGAAGCTGATGACCGGAACATCCCCTGACGCCAGCCCCGCGAACACCATGCCCGAGGAAGCAGCGCCTGAGGAGGCAGTGCCCGAAGAGGTGCTGTTCGAACGGCGCGGCCGCCTCGGCGTGGTGACGCTGAACCGGCCCAAAGCGGTCAACGCGCTCACCGCCGGGATGGTGGCGGCGATGCTGGATCAGCTGACCGCCTGGGCGGACGACGACGGCGTGGCGGCCGTTCTGGTGCAGGGTTCCGGTCAGCGCGGATTGTGCGCCGGCGGCGACATCGTGGCGATTTACCGGGACATGCTCGCGGGAGGTGACGAAACGGCCGGTTTCTGGGAGGCCGAATACCGGCTGAATTCGCTCGTCGCGCGCTACCCGAAGCCGTACGTGGCGTTCATGGACGGGCTGGTGCTGGGCGGCGGCGTGGGCATCTCTGCCCACGGTTCCGTGCGCATCGTCACCGAGCGGACCCGGACGGGCATGCCCGAGACCACCATCGGATTCGTGCCCGACGTCGGCGGCACACTGCTGCTCTCGCGCTCGCCGGGGGAGTCCGGCACCCATTCGGCACTGACCGGGGCGCACCTGAGCGGCGCCGATGCGCTGTTCCTGGGCCTCGCGGACCACTTCGTTCCGTCCGAAAGGCTCGCCGACCTCGCGGCGGCGCTGGAAAACGAAGCCGCGGAAGCCGCCGTCGGGCGTTTTTCCGGCCACGCCCCCGCCTCGGGGCTGGAGGAACAGCGGGACTGGATCGACGCCTGTTACGCCGCCGACGACGCCGAGGAAATCGTCCGGCGGCTGCGTGCCGCCGGCGGTGAGGCCGCGGAGGCAGCGGACACCATTGAGGCGAAGTCGCCCACGGCGGTCAAGGTGGCACTGGCATCGCTGCGCAGGGTCAGGGGGCTGAGCCTCGACGAAGCGCTCGCCCAGGAGTACCGCGTGGGTCTGCGATGCCTGGCCGGCCCGGACTTCCGGGAAGGAATCCGCGCGCAGGTGGTGGACAAAGACCGCAACCCCAACTGGCGGCCGGCCACGCTCGGCGAAGTGCGCGCGCACGACGTCGAGAGGTACTTTGCGCCGTTGGGGGACAGGGAGTTGGTTCTTTTGGAGAAGGAGACGGGCCGTGCCTGACGATGCAACGCCGGATGTAGCGGGAGCCGCGGGCGATTCCGCGGCCAGGAAGGAACACATCGCCTTCCTCGGGCTGGGCCACATGGGCGGGCCCATGGCCGTCAACCTGGTCAAGGCGGGCTATACGGTCACCGGATTCGACGTCGTGCCCGCGGCGGTGGAAGCCGCGCGGGAGCATGGCGTACCGGTCGCCGCCGGCGCCGCCGAAGCCGTCGCCGGGGCTGACGTGGTGCTCACCATGTTCCCGAGCGGGCAGCATGTGCTGGACGCGTACCTCGGCACGGAGGGGCAGCCCGGGCTGCTCGCCGCCGCCGCGGCGGACACCATGTTCCTGGACTGCTCCACCATCAACGTGGACGAGGCCAGGGGAGCGGCCAGGCTGGCCCTGGACGCCGGGCACCGCTCCGTGGACGCGCCGGTCTCCGGTGGCGTTGTGGGCGCCGAGGCCGGCACATTGACGTTCATGGTGGGCGCGCTGCCGGAGGACTTTGAGGCGGTGCGGCCCATGCTGGACGTGATGGGCAAGCGCGCAGTCCTCTGCGGGGAGCACGGCGCAGGGCAGGCGGCGAAGATCTGCAACAACCTCATCCTGGGCGTGTCCATGATCGCGGTGAGCGAGGCGTTCGTGCTGGGCGAGAAGCTGGGGCTGACGAATCAGGCTCTGTTCGACGTCGCTTCCGCGGCGTCAGGCCAGTGCTGGGCGCTCACCACCAACTGCCCCGTGCCGGGACCCGTGCCCACCAGTCCGGCCAACCGGGATTATCAGCCCGGATTCGCCGGGGCGCTGATGGCGAAGGACCTGAGGCTGGCCCTGAATGCCGTCCAGAGCACCGGCGTCGCGGCCCGGATGGGTCCGCTGGCCTCTGAAATTTACGATGCCTTTGCCGCTGAAGGCGGCGCCGGGCGCGACTTTTCCGGCATCATCACCGACATCCGGGACAAGTCCGGAAAGTAGTCTTAGTTTTCATCACCAAGCACCGAAGGGGCATGCATGACGCACGAGTACGGGAACATTCTGGTGGAGCGCCGGGGGCGCGTTGGGCTCGTAACCCTGAACCGGCCCGAGGCGCTGAACGCCCTGAACATGGCGACCCTGGATGAGCTCGTTGCCGCGGTCACGGCGATGGACACGGATCCCGGCGTGGGCGCCGTCGTGATCACGGGGTCGGGCAAGGCGTTCGCCGCCGGCGCCGACATCAAGGAAATGGCCTCCCAGGGCTACATGGAGATGTACGACGCCGACTGGTTCCGCGGATGGGAAGACCTCACCAGGCTTCGCATACCGCTGATCGCCGCCGTGTCCGGCTTTGCCCTGGGCGGCGGCTGCGAACTGGCCATGATGTGCGATTTCATCATCGCCGGAGATAACGCCAAGTTCGGCCAGCCCGAAATCAACCTGGGGGTTCTTCCGGGGATGGGCGGCTCCCAGCGGCTCACCCGCGCCGTGGGCAAGGCCAAGGCCATGGACATGATCCTCACCGGCCGGTTCATCGACGCGGACGAGGCGGAACGCTCCGGGCTCGTGGCCAGGGTGGTGCCGGCAGGGGACACCGTGGAAGAGGCGCTGAAAGCCGCCGCGGTGATCGCGTCAAAGTCCAAGCCGGCGGCCATGCTGGCCAAGGAAGCCGTCAACGCGGCCTTCGAGACGGGGCTGGCGCAGGGCGTGCTGTTCGAGCGCCGCCTGTTCCATTCGCTCTTCGCCACCGAGGACCAGAAGGAAGGCATGGCGGCTTTCGCGGAGAAGCGCCAGCCGGAGTTCAGGCACCGGTGAGCATGCCC
Source organism: Arthrobacter sp. Soil736 (assembly GCF_001428005.1). GTDB lineage: Bacteria > Actinomycetota > Actinomycetes > Actinomycetales > Micrococcaceae > Arthrobacter. Next base: position 268,476 of record NZ_LMSB01000034.1, on the reverse strand, counting down.
CTGGCCGTGCAGCGCACTGTCAAGGGGACATCCATGCGCGTTGTACCGGCCGCGATGCTGTCGCTGTCCGGCTTCATCCTGTTCGGGCTGGACCAGAGCGCTCCCGGATACGCCCTCCTGGCGTGTTCGCTGATCCTGGCCGCCTTGGTGGACCTTGGGCTGTTCCGGGACCTGGCCCTGATCGCGGCCGGAATCGCCATCATCAGCGCCGTGCCGATCACCACGGACGTCAGCACGTCCCACATGCTCGTCATGGGATCCGCGATGGTGCTCGCCGTAGGGATCCCCTATACCGTTTCGCGCTTCGTCACCAAGGAGCACGCGGTGGTTTTTCCGGTCCGGACCGGGCAGAAGTGGACCCGGGCCGAGAAGTGGTACCTGCCGGCCGTCGTGGTGATCGGTTATGCCCTGCTGCCTGTCTACATGATCAGGACCGGGGTCTACATGAACTGGCCGGCCGTGCACGACCCCGAAGGCATCACCCGGCTCTTCGTGGGCACCAACGCCCTGGGCATCTGGGACGAACTGTTTTTCATCTGCACGGCGTTCGCACTGCTCCGGAGGCACCTGCCCGACTGGCAGGCCAACCTGCTGCAGGCCGTCCTGTTCACATCATTTCTGTGGGAACTGGGATTCCGGTCCTGGGCGCCGCTGTTCATCTACCCCTTCGCGCTCCTGCAGGCACGCCTCTTCACCGTGACCAAGTCGCTGTCCTACATTGTCAGCGTCCACCTGCTCTTCGACTTGGTGCTGTTCCTGGTGCTGCTCCATGCCCACAACCGCGCATGGATCGACATTTTTCTGTACTGAGGACCGGCTGATCGAGCGTGCCGGATCCGGCTACCACCGCCCGCCCGATTCCGTATTCTGTTCGCCGCGGGGATTTCACCCGCCGTTAAGCGCGGTGCTCTAGCCTTGCACTTCAAGCAACTGGCAACTGTGCGGGAAGGGAAACGATCGTGGACAATATTGCCGCGGTACTGGGACGACTCACCCCGGATGAACTCGAGGAAATCCACGCCGCGGGGCCCCAGGGCCACCTCACCCGCCGGATCGTTGAGGCGCTTGATCGCGCGGCAGGCGGGCCGGGGTCCGGGCGCGGCTACTACGTGCCTGCAGGAAGCGTCAGCGGGACCGGGAGTCCCCATCTGGTCCTAAGGAGCGACGTCGCGGCGTGGCTTTTCGGGAGGCCTGCCGCGGCCGCCGTGGCCAATCCCGCCTGATGCGCTGACGCTGGCTCTCCCGATGCGCTGGCGCGGGGCACAGCCTCGTACGGCAGCGCGCAGCGGCTAGAGAGACGCCGCCTGGCGGCTGCTGGCGCCGACGGCCGCCAGTCCGGCGACTGACGGCACACCGCCAGCCTGGATGCCGCTAGCCGGAGGAAAACCGCTGGCCTGGAGGACGGTGCCAAGGAGTCCCCGCGCCGCGGCGAGAACCTCGCTGACGTCGTTGCAGGAGAGCTCGTAGAACAGACGGCCGTCCTTCCGCGACGGGACGATCAGGCGCTGGCGCCGGAGGATGCCCAGGTGCTGGGAAAGGTTCGACGCCTCAAGGCCCGTCCCGTCCCGCAGGTGGCTCACTGCGACCGGTCCGTCAACCATCATCTCTAATATGAGGATCCGCGCGGGGTGACCCATGGATTTGAACAGCTCAGCCTTCACCTCCGTCCGGATCACGCCCTCTGGCATGTCATCCGTCATGGGATTCCTTCCGCTGAATTCCTGATTCCGGCGCCGAAAAATTGGATCTAGCTCCAAGTATAGAGACAGAACGGTCTGTCTCGAGATGCCACCCAATCCTTGCTCCGCAATGTGTCATCACCGGGCGACGCATGGCCGTTCTTTGCCCGGCTCCGGCGCGGACAAGGCTTGCCAAGAGAGCCCCGGCTAGTTCACAATTTCATAAATTCATCAATTCGAACCCCGGGACATCTGCGGGGTGACGGTGCGGAAACTTCAGCTGCCTCCGGTGACGACGGCGTCGACGGAGGCTGGGTGATCCCTGGATCCAGGAGGACTTTATGGCTGGCATGTTCGAACTTTTCATCGACGCAGACGCTTCTTTCAGATTTCAGCTCACCGCACCGGACGGGACCGTGATGGCGGTGTCCCGGTCTTTTCCTAGCAAGGCAGCCGCAGTAGAAGGTATCGCTGCCGTACGCGAATACGCCGGTATGGGCCACGTACGCGAGTTGGCAGAAGCGCCCCCAGACCGCCGTGCGGCGCATCAGCCTGCAGCGGCACTGGGAGGAACAGCCCGGCGGGGCCTGCCCGCCCGGCCTGAGCTGCGGCCTTCCTGCAAGGAATCCGTCCCTGCCCTGTCGCTCGCGGCCTCTTTCGTCCGATATCCCGCCGGTGCCCGAGGATGAGCGGGCAGGTGGCGCAGAAGATGCCCCGATGAACATCCCGAAGACCGTCCGGACCTACTCGAGTGCCCTCGGGGGGGAGGCGGACGGCGTTGCCGGCACCTTCCGCTATGACGCAGCCACCCGGCGGCTGGACTGGTCGGATGAGCTCTACGCCCTTCATGGGTACAGCCGCGGGGAGATCGTCCCGACGCTCGAGCTGCTCCTTTCCCATAAGCATCCGGACGACAGGGAACGCTGCCAGGACATTTTCGCCGCGGCCTGCGCCTCGGGAGGATACTTCTGCAGCTACCACCGCCTCATCGACGCCCGCCTGCGCGAACACCGCGTCCTGACGGCGGGGGAGGCGCGGATGGAGGCCGGAACCCTGCGGGCTGTTGACGGGTTCATCATTGACCTCACAAGCACCCTGCACTGGGAAACAGAGCGGGCGTCCCGGGAAGCGGTTGAAAGAGCCCTAGGCACGCGGAGCACCATAGAGCAGGCCAAGGGAATCCTGATGGGGGCCCTGCGCATGGGTTCTGACGCCGCGTTCCAACTGCTGGCCACGTACAGCCAGCACACCAACATCAAAGTGGCCAGCACGGCCTCCGACCTCGTGCAGCTGGCCAACAATCCGCACCAGCACGCATTGCTCGACACATTCATCGAAGAGCTGCGCCGGCCCTCTGAAATCCGTTCGGAAGGGGACTCCGTTCCCGGCCGCTAGCCGCGGGCTGTCACTCGGAAAAGTCCCCGGCTCCCCGGCGGAAATCGCCCAGGATGCGGATGAGCTGGTCAACGTCCCGGTCCGCGAAGCCGGACTGGCTGAAAACTTCAGTGTTGAGCACCGCCGTCGCGCTCTTCGCAAGGGTGCGCCCCTCCGCGGTGAGCTCGATCAGCGTGGTGCGTCCGTCCGTGGGGTGCGGTGAACGGACCACCAGCCCGGCCTTTTCCAGGCGGTCGACGGCGTTGGTCACCGACGTGGGATGGACCTGGAGCAGGGCGCTCGCCTTGTTCATGGGCAGCGCGCCGCTCCGGGCGAAACTCAGCAGCGCCAGCAGTTCGTAGCGGGCAAACGTCAGGCCGAAGGGTTTCAGCGCTCCCTCGATCCGGGCCAGGAGTATCTGCTGCGTGCGCATGATCGCGGTGACGGCGGCCATCGGCGCGGCGACGTCCCCCCAGCCGTGGCGCTCCCAGTTGCGCTGTGCATCGGCAATGGGGTCGCGGGGCAGCGGTGCGTTCATGGCTCAGCCCTGCTTTTTCAGGCCCGGGAAATCCGCTTCCGAATATTCCTTCCCGAGGCCGGCCTGAATCGCAGCGCCGGAAACCGTAGCGCCGGACGCGCCGTGCCGGACCTCCTCGCTGTGCCGCAGCTCAACGCGCCGGATCTTGCCGGAAATGGTCTTCGGCAGCTCTGTGAATTCGATCCGGCGGATGCGCTTGAACGGCGCCAGATGGTCGCGGCAGTAGCGCAGGATCTCCTCGGCCAGCTCCGGCCCGGGCTCATGACCGGCCGCGAGGACCACGAACGCCTTGGGCACCGACAGCTTGAGCGGGTCAGGGGACGGGACCACTGCGGCCTCCGCCACGGCCGGATGCTCAATCAGTACGCTCTCCAGCTCGAACGGGGACAGCCGGTAGTCGGAGGACTTGAAGACGTCGTCGTCGCGGCCCACATACGTGATGATCCCCCGCTCGTCCCGGCTGGCCATGTCGCCCGTGTGATAGTAGCCGCCGCGGAAGGCGTCCGCCGTCTTGTCCGGATCGCCGTAGTAGGACTTCATCAGGCCCGCGGGCCGCGGGTCCAGGCGCAAGCAGAGTTCGCCGTCGTCGGATTCCTCACCGGTGGCAGGGTCAACAAGCACCACGTCATAGCCCGGGAGGGGCTGGCCCATGGCGCCGATTTTCACCGGCTGGCCGGGGGTGTTGGCCACCTGGACCGTGGTCTCGGTCTGGCCGAAGCCGTCGCGGATGGTCTGACCCCAGGCGCGCTGCACCTGCCCGATCACCTCGGCGTTGAGCGGCTCGCCGGCGGACACCACCTTGGTGGGCGGATTCTTCAGCAGGCCGAGATCAGCCTGGATGAGCATCCGCCAGACCGTCGGCGGGGCGCAGAAGCTGGTGACCTTCTCCCGGTCCATCTGTTCCATCAGGGCGCGGGCATCGAAGCGCTCGTAGTTGTAGACGAACACGCAGGCCTCCGCGATCCACGGGGTGAACACGTTGGACCAGGCGTGCTTGGCCCAGCCCGGGGATGCCACGTTGAGGTGCACGTCGCCGGGCTCCAGGCCGATCCAATACATCGTGGACAGGTGGCCCACGGGATAGGACGTGTGCGTGTGCTCCACGAGCTTGGCCTTGGAAGTGGTGCCCGAGGTGAAATACAGCAGCAGCGTTTCGTCGGCCTTGGTGGGGGCATCCGGGGTGAAGTCCGCCGGGGCCGCCGCGGACTCCGTGTACCGGGCGGCACCTGGCGCCGCATCCGCGGCGGAAGCTCCGCCGTCGCCGATTTCAATGAGCCTGTAGTCTCCGGGAACGTCTGCGAACTTGCCGATGTTGGAACTTCCGACGGCGGCCCAGCCTGCCTCGCCGCGCTCCACGCGGTCCTTCAGGTCGGCCGGACCCATGAGCGTGGTGGTGGGGATGAGGACGATGCCGAGCTTGATGCCGGCCAGCATGAGCTCCCAGAGCTCCACCTGGTTTCCCAGCATGATGACCATGCGGTCCCCGCGTTTCACCCCCTGGCCGCGGAGCCAGTTGGCCACCTGGTTTGAACGCGCCGACAACTCGGCGAAGCTGCGGCGCGTCGCCGAGCCGTCCTGCTCGACGATCACCAGCGCCGGATTGCTCCCTGTAGCCGGATCGGCGGCAATGGCGTCGAACCAGTCGAGCGCGAAGTTGAACTCCTCCAGCCGCGGCCACTCGAAGGTGCTCCTCGCCTGGCCGTAGTCATGGCGCAGGGCGAGCAGTTGGTCGCGTGCTGCACGGAAGTCGTCGGTGACTGTCATGGGGCACCTTTCGCCTTTGGAATCCACGTCCTAGTGATCCACATCACTGTGCAATATACTAGGACATCCAAGGGTTTGGAAGAGCGAAGGGACCTATGCCCGTGCAGCCACAAGGACGTGACAGCGGACAATCAACCGAAACGACGGCGGTTAGTGCTGACGCCGCCGCGCCGCCCTTTCCGGACGCGGACCTGATGTACATCGCGGACCTGCTGCCTGCCGGCGAGCGGCAGCGCTACCTCGACACCAGGGAGTTCCTGCAGTCCCGGGTACGCGCCCAGTCCATCGACTACTGGAACCGCGAGGAGTTCCCCTTCGGGCTCCTGGCTGAGCTGGGAAAGCGCGGACTCGGCGGGCTGCAGACGGACGGCACATCCAAGCTCTTCAAGGGCCTCATGTACGTGGAAGTGGCCCGGGCCGACGTGTCGCTGTCCGCCTTGGTGGGCATCCACAACGAGCTCATCGTGGGCATGATCAACGAGCTTGGCTCCGACGAACAAAAGCGCCGCTGGTTGCCCGGCCTGACGGCTTTCACGCAGCTGGGGGCCTTTGCGCTCACTGAGCCGGAGCACGGTTCGGACATCGCCGGCGGCCTGGCCACCACGGCCCGGCTCGAGAATGGCGAATGGGTGATCAGCGGGGCCAAACGGTGGATCGGCGCCGGCACCATTGCCGACTTTGCCCTGGTGTGGGCCCGGGATGTGGCCGACCAGCAGATCAAGGGCTTCATCGTGGAAACGGACCGCCCGGGCTATGCGGCCACGAAGATCGCCAACAAGATCGGGCTGCGGATCATGCAGAACGCGGACATCGTGCTCCAGGACGTCCGGATCCCGGAGGCAAACCTGCTCCCTGGCGCCACCGATTTCTCCAAGGCCAACGAGCTCCTGCGGGATTCGCGTGCCTGGGTGGGCTGGCAAGGTGCCGGGATCCAGCTGGCCGCGTTCGACGTCGCCCGTTCCTATTCACTGCAGCGCAAGCAATTCGGCAAGGAACTGGCCAGCTTCCAGCTTGTCCAACAGCAGCTGGCCGAGATCCTCGGCAATGCGTCCGCGTCGCTGGCGCTGATGGTTCAGCTTGCCCGGATCCAGGAGGACGGCAAGCTGGAAATGGCGCAGGCCGCCATGGCCAAGGCCACCACCACCAGGCTCGCGCGCGCCTCGGTGGCCATGGGACGTTCCCTGCTGGGCGGCAACGGCATCAGCAGCGACTTCGAGATGGGCAAACTGTTCGGCGACGCCGAGATCCTTTACACCTACGAGGGCAGCTACGAGATCAACTCGCTGATCGTAGCCCGTGCCGTGACGGGGAAATCGGCCTTCGTGTAGGGCCGGGCCGCACCCGTTCGGCGGCGCGGCGGCAAATTTGCACCACTTTCCTGCCGGGACCGGGGCCTCAGGGTTGGAATTCCGCGGCCTGGCCGGGACTGGCCGCGGGGTCGTGGCGGCAAAACGGTGCAGAAATGTGGTGTCTTCCCGCTTCGCGTGCGGGCGGAAGAGGGAACCCCCATGGCTGTTTCCTTTGGAACCTGGGTCCGGCGCCGCCTTAGAACAGTTTCGCCGCAACCGCCTGCGTGACCTGATGGATGATTCCGGCGCCCCCGGGCATGCCTGCAGCGTCGTGTCCCAGGGTGTACACCACCAGGACGTATGCGCGCGTGTCCTGCACCAGGATGGCCGCATCATGCAGGTTGCCGTCGAGCAGACCGTACTTGTGGAAAACGTTGATTCCGGCCGGAACAGCGGCCGGAATCAACGACTCGTAGTTCGTGTACTGCATGTAGGAGAGCAGTTGGGCGGTGTTGGCACCGCTGAGAAGGCGGCCGCCGAACAGCAGCGCCAGTATCCGTGCTGTCTCAGCCGCGGTGAGGGTATTCAACACGCGGTCATAGGTGATACCGATCGATGCCGCGTAGTCCTGGATCCCTTGGTAGCCGATGGCGCCAAGGATCAGCCCCCAGGACTGGTTGTCACTTTGCTGGATCATCCGCCGGAGGTGGACTTCCGCCGTGGAACCGCCCATGGGGGCCGCCAACGAGACCAGCCCCGATTCGGCAAGATGGTAATAGGTGGCCGCGGCGAGAACCTTACCGGTACTCGCCGCCACGAACTTCTCGCGCACCCCGTATTCGTGAACGATGCCGTCCGCCATATCGATCAGGGCGACGCCCACTTGGCTGGGGGCGTTTGCCCTGATGATGCCGCTGACCTGCGCCTCAAGAACTGGATCGATGGCTGACCCCTGTGTGTCCGGAACGGCGGCAGAGGGCGATGCTGTTGCACGGATGGCGCTGGCACTCTTTGCGGGTGCTGGCTTTGCAGGTGCTGGCTTTGCGGGCGCTGGGGCCGTAGCCGTGACCGCGGGACTTGCGGATGTTGCTCGGCTGGGCGGCGTGGACAAGGGGATAGGGATCCTTGCCGGATTTGCAGGGCTGCCGACCGTCGACGGCGTCATCCCGCGCGGCGTGCCCGAGGTACCAAAGGGAGGCGGGAGGGCGGACGCGTACACCACCGCCGCGGCGGCCACAGAGGCAGCCACTGTAGCCGCAAGGGGGCTGACGAGACGGGAAACAGAGCCGCCGCCAGGCAGCCTGTGCCGGTGCCCTGGCCTCAGCGTCCGGCGGTCAGGGGTCCTGCGATGCCTGCCGTGGGCCCTGTTCACCGGCACAGTCCGTGCACCAGGTGGCGTTCACGGTTCCGGAAGCGGACGCCGCTCGGACATTCAAAGCACCACAGCGGCCAGCCTGGCGAGCACCCTGACAACGCCCCTCCCAACGCTTGTCACGCCTTGAGTTCGGTGCACCAAGCTTCGCCGGAGGAGGTTGTGAAAACCTTGAAGGCCGGTTGTTTCTGCACGTCAGGAGGGGCGGGCGGCAGTTGGACCCGGTCTGATTAGGTGAGCGCTTAGCGGGCCGCGGCCTCCCGGGCCGCTTCTTCAAGCCGGGCGAAGTGCGCGGCCTTCTCCGTGTCGCTGCGCATCGGCAGGTTGGGGTCGTTCGGGCCCTGACCTGCGGCGCCGTCGATGAGTTCGCGGAGGATGTCCGCGTGCCCGAGGTGCTGGGCCGTCTCGGAGCACATGTGCACCAGGATCTGCTGCAGGGTCACGTGCTTGCGCTCCTCGGGCCACCACGGCACCATGCCAGGCGCGTCGAGCGCGAGGGCCTCAATGGTGGCATCGCTGTGGTCCGCCGAGAATCGGTGCAAGGCGATGATGTCCGCGCGGGTCTCGGCAGGCGTCGCCCACATATCCGCATCAGGCTCCGCATCGTCGTCGAGCCACGGCACATCCCGCTCGCTCGGGCGTCCGAACACCTCGCCGAAGTAGCCCAGCTCTACGCTGGCAACGTGCTTCACGAGGCCTAGGAGGTTGGTGCCGGTGGGAGTCATGGGACGGCGGACGTCGTATTCGTCCAGCCCGTCGAGCTTCGCGAGGAGCTGCGCCCGCCGCGTCTTCAAGTAGCGGTGCAGAATCGCTTTGTCATCCATAGTGGGCACTATACCGAGGAAGCTCAGGTCCGGGCTGTCACCCCAGCAGTTCCGCACCACTTTGTCCCGCCACCCGGGCCCGCAAACCCGAACTGACGGGCGGCATAGGACTTGGAGCCGCGGAAACAGGTGCAGAACTGCGCCGGAACAGCAATGCAGCCAGGCCGAGGAGAACAAAAAACTCCCCTGTCCGTGCTCAGATCAGCACGGACAGGGGAGTTTTTAAGCCTTACAGCGGGCGAATGTTCTCTGCCTGCGGGCCCTTGGGACCCTGGGTCACATCGAATTCGACTTTCTGGTTTTCATCCAGGGAGCGGTAGCCGCTGCTGGCAATTGCCGAGTAGTGGGCGAAAACATCTGCTGATCCGTCATCCGGAGCGATGAAGCCAAAACCCTTTTCGGCGTTGAACCATTTAACTGTGCCTGTTGCCATTACTACTACTTCCTTTGTAACCCTTTTTCTGGTCCTGCTCCGACGGCAGGCAGATGCGGAGACTGTCTTCCGCTGTCTCAAACCTAGGGTGCGTTCGCTGGCCGTGCAATAGCTGCCGTCATCAACTGTCCCTCCTGTAACGGCAGATTCTGTTCACAGGGGCCAGCCGGACCTGCGCTTTCCTGATCTCGGACAGGGCGGATTTGAAGATATCCGGGCTCCGGAAGCACGAATTCCTCGGGCATTCCGGGCTACGGCGGGCCCCTCAATCTGCTCCTCGAAGGACCGGATTACGTCACGGTCCCAACGCCGGTAACGGTCCCGACGTCGGTTGCGGTTTCAACCTCGGTGATGGTCCCGGCGGCTCCGTCCACGACGACGGTCTGGCCGGTGCGCAGCCGGGTGGTGGCGTGGGGCACGCCGACGACGGCGGGGATGCCGTATTCGCGGGCCACCACGGCTCCGTGCGAGATGACCCCGCCCATCTCCATCACCAGCGCGCCTGCGGTCATGAAAAGCGGAGTCCAGCCGGGATCGGTGGACGGCGCCACGAGGATTTCCCCAGGTTCGAGATGCGCGCCCACGGGGTCCAGGATCACCCTGACCCTGCCCGCGGCCTTCCCGGCAGACGCAGGCGTCCCAACGAGGCTGGAGGCTGCAGCCGCACCTGCGACCGCGGCCTCGACGTCCGTGCCGTCGGAGAGCAGGAGCCGCGGTATGTGCCTCCGCCGAAGTTCCGCATCATAGATCCGACGACGCTCCGCAACCATTCCCTTCAGCTCGCCGCCACGAAGGCCCACGCGGGCCTCGTCGAAAGTCAGGAAGAAGACGTCGTCCGCAGCCACAATGGTGCCGGCCCTGGCCAGCTCGGCGCCGATGGCCGCGAGTTGCCTGTGGACTTCGCCAAAGACGGTCACAACGTAGAACTTGGGCAGTTCGCGCAGGCCGGCGAGCTGCCGCGTCCGGCGCAGGCACAGAGCCACCAGGCGGCCCCGCCACCGGCTCACTGCCCCGGCCCGGGCCACGAGGCTGCGGATTCTGGCCTCGGCATGGTCAGCAGCCCGTGCGAACTGCCGGTCCGGGGCCAACTCAGGATTCTCCACCTTTAGGTAGTTGGAGATCATTCCCAGAATGTGGTCCGGCTTCTCGGACCACCGCGGCATGCCAAGGTCGATTTCAGCCACGGCGCGGTGGCCGTACCGTTCCAGGAAGCGGCGCAGGCCGGCCTGGGCCACGGGCGGCAGCTCCCCGGCGGCATAGCTCACGGCCAGTTCGTCGGGACGCCTGCCCAGGAATGCCTCACGCGAGGCGGCGTCGTCTCGGACGGAAACAGCCAGACGCCACAATTCAAGGTCCATTTCGGTGGTCACGTTGTGGGGGAGTCCGCGCAGGACGGCCTCCAGCTCGCGGGGTTCGGCCACTCCGCGCAGAAGCCAGCGGGCCAGGCCCAGCATGGCGTATCCGGCGGCCGGTGCCGGCAGCGTAGCCCGGACCAGATCATCAACCGTGCGGGCCGGGGCATGCTGGGCGTGGTCAAGCCGCCTGAATGCTGTCGCTGGTTCAGGCAGGGCCAGGTCCGCCTCGAGCCGCTTTCCGAAGCGCAAAGCCCGGTGCAGCTCAGCCTTGGGCCGCAGGACGGCCCGGATGAGGGCAGGGACCAGCCAAACCACCATGGCGAGGCCCGCCGTGCCGTCCCTGCGGCGAGCTTCCGACGCCCTAGCTTTGGACGGGCGGGGCTGGCCTTTGGTGAGGCCGAACCTCGGGTCGTCGAGGAGCGCGGGCAGAACAGAAGCCGATCTTCCGTCTGCCAACGGAAGCCACTTCAGCAGCATCCGGCGGCCGTACGCGGTGCGGACAAATGGTGTCAGGTCCGCATACATCCTCAGCCCGGGGCTGACATAGGCCCACGGCGAGCTGCGGTTTCCCATCATGCCCATTACGGAGAGCCCCATTGGCGTGAGGGGGCGCGTCAGCCCCTGCAGCAGGGTGCCACAGAGATACACGCGGGTTTCACCGTCCGGCGCCGATTCCAGCCCGAAAGGCTTGGCGGACGACGGATCCGGCAGGGGATACAGGGTGGTGATCGGCCGCGACTGGGTCAGCCAGATTGTGCCCTCGGCGTCGATGACCCACTCCACGTCCTGCGGCTCCCCGAAAAGCTCCTGGGCTGATAGTCCCAGCGACGTGAGTTCACGGAGCTGCGCGTCGGTCAGGCCCGGGCTGCCGCCGTCGCCTGTTCCGGCATCGACGGGTCGCGGGCTGGACTGCCGGATCCGTCCCGTGGCCGTCTCCACCACGAAGTGGTCGGGAGTCACCGCTCCGGAAACCACGGCCTCCCCGGGGCCGGCGCTCGCATCGATGACCGTCTCGCCACGCGTGCCGGTGACCGGGTTTGCGCTGAACAGCACGCCGGCGGTGGTGGCGTCCACAACATGCTGGACGACGACGGCGAGGCCGACGTCGCTATGGCGGATCCCGTTGGCCGAACGGTACGCAACAGCCCGGTCCGTCCAGAGGGAGGCCCAGCAGCGCCGGACTGCCTGCATCACGGCGTCGGCCCCAACGATATTGAGGAAGGAATCCTGTTGCCCGGCGAAGCTCGCGAAGGGCAGGTCCTCGGCCGTGGCGGAGGACCGCACCGCCACGGCGGGCGGGCTGCCGGCGGGTTCGCTGCCGGCGGGTGCGCTGCCGGCGGGCGTGGACACGTCGCCCATTGCGGCGTAGGCCCTGCGAACGGCTGCCTCCACCTCGGGTGGGACGGGTGACGTCCCCACGAGTTCCCTCGCACGCATAGCAATTTCGCGCTGGGCATCTTCTCTCAGGGCACCCTCACGCTGGGCGGGCTCATTGCCGTCTGGACCGCCGGTGGCCGGCACCTCGCCGGTGTGTGCTGCCCCGGCTGCCAGGCCGTCAAGGCGGGCAGCCAGCGCGTCCAGCTCGGGAGGAACCGCCATCCTGTAGGCGGCCGTGGTCAGGCAAAACCCCGCCGGGACCGGGAAGCCGGCGTCGGCGAGCCTGCCGAGATTCAAGGCTTTGCCGCCCACGAGCGTTAGCGGTTCGGAGCCCAGCTGGCCGAGTTCCAGCACGAGCCGGTCAGGCGTGCCGCTCTCCGGAGGACTCATGTCCTGTGCCTCGTTTCTGGGTCAGGTTCGCTCGTCTGGCTTCCGGGCTACACGGTGGTGTCCGGCTCCTGGCCAGTGTCCTCCCACTGCACGTCGAGATTGCGGAATACAGGGGGTCCGTCACACAGTGCGGCCATTTTGGCGGCGAAGTCCGACGTTTCCGGCCGGTTGGAGTTCTCCATTGCTGACTCATAGGAGTCGAATTCCACGATGGTGAGGTAGGTCCCGGGCCGGTCGCGGTCCGCCGTGGCGATGATGCGGCGGAACGTCGGGGCAGTGGTTCCCTCGGTTCTAGACGGCCGGCCCAGCTCTTCGATCTCCTCGATCCGGGAGGTCTGGAATTCGATGATCTGCACAAACCTGGCCATGACGGCTCCTCGACGACGGCGGTGGAAGCTGATGCGGATCACCGTAGACCCGGTGCTGGGGCAACACAAGAGCCACGGCCACGCCGGCCACAGGTCCGAGCCGCAGACACAGGACGCCGTCACCTTGACCACCACGTCGGTGGGCAGCTGGGCCGGTCGCCGTCCTGACCCTGTTTCGCGCGGGAACAGCCGCGACACGCACCCGCCGCGGCGCGTCACCGCTGCCGGCCCGCCGAACGAGGTCACAACGGCGCTGGTCACGACGGCACTGGCCCGTGCGGGTTCAGCCGGACCCGGCTAGCGCATCCCCTCGCGGCGGATGGCGGTGGAAATAGCCGCGGCCCGGGTCTCCACGCCGAGCTTGGCGTAGATGTGGGCGAGGTGGGTCTTGACCGTGGCCTCGGAGATGAACAGCCGCTGGCCGAGCTCCCGGTTGCTCAGCCCCTCGGTGAGCAGGCTCAACAGCTCGGCCTCCCGCGGGGTCAGCACCTCGTCCGGATTGCGCAGCTGCTGGAACAGCCTGGACGCCACGGGCGCGCTCATCACGCTCTTGCCCTGCACAGCCCCGCGGACGGCGGCGAAGATCTCCTCCGGCGCGGCGTCCTTGAGCAGGTAGCCCATGGCCCCGGCGTCCACGGCCCGGACGATGTCGGCATCCGAATCGTAGGTGGTGAACACCAGCACGGCCTGCCTGCGGTTGCGTTCGCGGAGCTTCCGGATGGCCTCGATCCCGTCCATGCCGGGACCCATGGCCAGGTCCATCACCACGACGGCGGGGGAGTGCACCTTCATAGCGGTCAGCGCTTCCTCTCCGGAGGAAGCCTCGGCCACCACCTCGATATCCGGCTGGGTGCCGAGCAGGGCCTTGAGTCCGCTGCGGACCACAAGGTGATCGTCCACCAGGAGCACGGTTATGGCGCTCATTCTTCTTCCCTCACCGGCAATTGGGCGGCCACTATCGTTCCTTCGCCCGGCGTGCTTTCCACGGAGAAGGCGCCGCCGAGCTGCTCCACGCGTTGCCGCATGGCCCGCAGCCCGTACCCTCCGGCGTCCGACGACGGTGCTACCGCCGCCGGATCGAAGCCGGCGCCGTCGTCGTAAATGTCCAGGGTGACGGCCTCCGGGAGGAAGCCCAGGGTGATAGTGGCGTTCGCCGCGGAGGCATGGAGTTTGATGTTGGCTGCGGCGCTCTGCACCACCCTCAGGAGCGCATGGCGGACCTCGGCGGGGACGGGCCGCGGTTCGCCGGTGACCAGCAGCCTGGCATCGGGCACGTACTGGGACGCGGCCTGCAGCAATGCGTCCGGCAGCGGCGAGGCATCGAGCCCGGGGGACGCCAGTTCATGCACCAGGCTGCGGGTATCGGAAAGGTTGCGCCGGAGCAATTCGCTGGCTTCGCGGAGGTCCTGCCGGGACGTGGGGCCGGGCCAGGCGCGGTTGGCCGCTTCGAGGAGGAGCAGGCTGCTGGCGAGGCCCTGCGTCACGGTGTCGTGGATTTCGCGGGAGACGCGCTCGCGCTCGGCGATGGTGCCTGCACGGCGCTCGCTGGCTGCCAGCTGTCCCTGGGCGAGCGACACCTCGGCGTGCAGGCGGCGCTGCTCGGCGGCGTCGTGCTCTATGCGGTCGTAGATGAGCGTCAGCAGAACGCCGACGGCGAGCGGGCCCAGCAGCATGGCGAGATCGGTGCCGTCGCTCAGCCGGAACAGCCCTACGGCGGTGGCTACCGCCGTCGCGCCGGCCGCAATATAGGCCACGGCGCCCGTGAACGCCGTGCGGCAGAGGAAGAAGAGCGCGAACGAACACCAGGCGAAGCTGGGGGCGGAAATCACCAGCACTGCCCAGACCGCCACCAGGACGAACATCCAGACCGCCCAGGGACGCCGGCGCTGGGCCAGCACCGCGATGACGGCGTAGAGTCCACAGGCGGCCGCAGCCATGCCCAGGATCAGGAGGTTGTCCTGCGGGCTGTGCCGCATCACGTAGCGCACCACGGACGCCACCATCAGGACCGCAAAACCAAGGTGGACGGCGGCGTCAATGCGGCCCAGCCGGCCGCTGCCCGATGTTGCGGACTGCCGGTCGGGCAATACTTCCGGGGATGCGGCTGGGGCTGAGGAAGGCATGGTGGATCCGGTTCCGGTGGATGAAGTGCTAACCACCATGCTATTGCCCGCGCCGTTGCTGGTCTCTCAGCCTTTTGGCTGATCCCGCTGGCCCGAAGGAGGACACGGGTTCACCTGAAGGCCCGATGTGTCCCGTTCGGCCGGGCGGCACGATGGAAATGTAGCCGTTCAGGCCGTTCGAATTTCAGGCTTAGTTAGGGAGAACCATCGTGAAGAAGTCCCAGAAGATTTTTGCCGCCGCAGCAGCCGGGGTGGTCGTGCTTACCGCCGGTGCAACCGCGGCCGCCACGGCCGGTACGGCCCCGGCGTCTGCGGCGCCGGCAGCCGTGCCGGCCGCGGACGTCCAGCCGGTGCCCGAAAACGTCGTGTCCCAGAACAGGATCAGCGTGGGCGCCTCGGCTAAGGCCGTCGGCGCAGCGCTGGCCAAGTGCCAGGCGGACAAGCTGCCGTTCGTGACCGTTGCCCTCGTGGACCGGTTCGGCACGGCGCAGGCCATCCTTCGCGGGGACAACGCGGCCGAGCACACCATCGAGTCCGCCAAGCAGAAGGCCTACACCGCTGCCGCCTTTGGCGCGCCCACGAGTGAGCTGGCCAGGCGCATCACCGGCAACGGGCCCAGCATCGCCGACCTTCCGGGCACCCTTTACCTGCCCGGCGGCGTCCCGCTCAGGGTGAACGGCGCCTCCGTGGCAGGGATCGGGGTGGGCGGCGCCCCCGACGGCAAGCTTGACGAGGCCTGTGCAGTGGCCGGCGCCGAGGCGATTGCCGGAACCGCGAAGTAGGCTCCGCTTCATGGCAAGGTGCAGATCGCGGGTGAGGTGCAGATCGCGGGTGAGGTGCAGATCGCGGGTGAGGTCCAGCTCCGGCGGCTGGCGTTCAGCCGTAGCGCTTAGGCTGCTGGGCCTGGCGTGCCTGGCTACGCTGCTGGCGGGATGCGAGCCCGGTTCCCCGCCGGCCGGCGGACCGGCGTCGGGGAGTGCGTCCGGCAACAGCGCCGCTGCTCCGCCGTCGTCCGGCACGGCTGCTGCGGCGCCAGCCACCACCCGCCCTGCTGCCACAGCGCCCGTTGTGTCTAGCCCCGCACAGTCCCGGCCGGCGTTGGCGGAGGCCCAGAGGCAGCTGGACCAGCAGCTGATCCTGGCCGCCAAAGCCAACGACGCCGCCCTCGTCAGGAAACTGATCCAGGCCGGCGGGAACGTGAACGCCAGGGACGCCATCCAGGATTCGGCCTTCCTGTACGCAGGGGCTGAAGGCTTCAACGATGTCCTGCGGCTGGCCCTGGCCAACGGCGCGGACGTTGCCAGCACCAACCGCTTCGGCGGAACCGCGCTGATTCCCGCCTCCGAGCACGGCCACGTGGAGACCGTGCGGATCCTCATCGCCGCCGGCGTGCCCGTCAACCACGTGAACAATCTCGGCTGGACCGCCATGCAGGAAGCAATCCTGCTGAACAACGGCGGGCCGAACCAGCAGGAAGTGGTCCGGCCGCTGCTTGCCGCCGGCGCCGACCCCAACATCCGGGATCCGCAGGGCCGGACAGCCCTGGAGAACGCGGAACGGCTGGGCTTTGCCGAGATCGCCGCGCTGATCCGAGCACGGGGCTGACAGCGCAGCCGAACTGGCCCGGCTTTGGACCTCCGACCCCTGTTGGGCGCCCGTCTCAGGCTACTAAGTTGGTCAAAGCTGGGCCGGTTCGGCCAGCCGCTCCAGAGCAACCGTGAATTCCGCCTCGGTCTTCTCCCGTATCTCCTCGACGGTGACGCCCGGGGCGAGGCGGGTCAGCGTGAGGCGCCGGCCGCCGTCGTCCGTCTTTTCCAGATCGAAGACGGCGAGGTCGCTGATGATCCGGTCCACGCAGCTCAGCCCGGTGAGCGGCAGGGTGCATTCCTTGACGATCTTGGCGGTGCCGTCCTTGGCGTTGNTAGGTGCTTTGTGCCGCCGCTTTGGTCACGAGGTCGAAGACGGCGAGGTCGCTGATGATCCGGTCCACGCAGCTCAGCCCGGTGAGCGGCAGGGTGCATTCCTTGACGATCTTGGCGGTGCCGTCCTTGGCGTTGTGTTCGGTGAGGACCACGACGCGCGGGGTGCCGGCGACGAGGTCCATGGCGCCGCCCATGCCCTTGACCATCTTGCCGGGGATGGTCCAGTTGGCGAGGTCGCCGTTACCGGAGACCTGCATGGCGCCCAGGATGGCCACCTTNTCCATGGCGCCGCCCATGCCCTTGACCATCTTGCCGGGGATGGTCCAGTTGGCGAGGTCGCCGTTACCGGAGACCTGCATGGCGCCCAGGATGGCCACCTTCACGTGGCCGCCGCGGATCATGCCGAAGGAGGTGGCGGAGTCGAAGATGCTGCCGCCGGGAAGGACGGTGACGGTCTGTTTGCCGGCGTTGATGAGGTCGGCGTCCTCCTCGCCGTCGTAGGGGAACGGGCCCATGCCGAGCAGGCCGTTCTCACTCTGCAGGACCACGCGCACGCTCTCGGGCAGGTTGTTGGCCACGAGCGTGGGGATGCCGATGCCGAGGTTGACGTAGTCGCCGTCGTTGAGTTCTTCGGCCGCGATGGCAGCCATTTCATCCCTGGTCCAGGCCATGGGGTTCTCCTTGGGTTCTCAAAGTTGCGGGGGGGCTTAAGTGTTCGTTCGCGCTGGKTTGGCGGGGCTAATCAGGCCGGGGCTGCTGCGGAGGCGGGCTCGACCCTCGGGCGGACCGTGCGCTGCTCGATGTCCTTGACCCGGCTGCTGGCCTGGACCAGGCGCTGGACGTAGACGCCGGGCGTGACGATGTGGTTGGGGTCCAGGGCGCCGGGCTCGACTATGGCCTCKGCCTCGGCGATGGTGACGGCRCCCGCGGTGGCCACCACCGGATTGAAGTTCCGTGCGGTGTRGCGGTAGATCAGGTTGCCGTCGGTGTCSGCGGTGTGCGCGTGGACCAGGGCGAGGTCGGCCCGGATGGCCCGCTCCTGGACGTAGGTTTCGCCGTCGAACTCCGCGAGCGGCTTGCCTTCGGCGACCGCGGTGTGCGCGTGGACCAGGGCGAGGTCGGCCCGGATGGCCCGCTCCTGGACGTAGGTTTCGCCGTCGAACTCCGCGAGCGGCTTGCCTTCGGCGACGAGCGTGCCCACGCCGGTCTTGGTGTAGAACGCCGGGATGCCGGCGCCGCCGGCGCGCAGCCGCTCGGCCAGCGTGCCCTGCGGGGTGAACTCCACCTCGAGCAGCCCGGCCAGGTACTGTTCGGCGAACAGCTTGTTCTCGCCCACGTAGGACGCGATCACTTTGCGCACCTGGCCGGCCTCGATCAGGACACCGAGGCCCTTGCCGTCGACGCCCATGTTGTTGGAGACCACCGTGAGGCCGCGGACTCCGGAATCCCGCACGGCCTCGATCAGGTCCGCCGGGATCCCGCTGAGGCCAAAACCGCCGACGGCGAGCGTCATCCCGTCCCGCAGGACCCCGTTCAGCGCCTGGGCAGCGCCGGAATTCAGTTTGGACATCGCATCTCCTCGTTGAGCTGTGGGTGAGGCCCAGCTTGGCCATCATGATGCCGGGAACCGCGGTGGCCTGCCGGCGGTTTCGTTCCGGCCTACATCCGGCCGCTGTTCTGCGAGGGTCTTNGATCCCGCTGAGGCCAAAACCGCCGACGGCGAGCGTCATCCCGTCCCGCAGGACCCCGTTCAGCGCCTGGGCAGCGCCGGAATTCAGTTTGGACATCGCATCTCCTCGTTGAGCTGTGCCGTACGGTGGGCTGTCCACTTTGTGGACGAAGCGTCTGATCTTGGAGCCTAGGGACCTTCGAGTCGGCCTGTCAAGGGCAACTTTCTGCGTCAATTCACCGCCCATTACAGTGTGGACGGTAGGCTGTGGGGTATCCACAATATGGATACTTGAGGAGAATCATGAACCAAGCCCCAGTCCAGGGCGCCCAGGTGGTCAGCCGCGTTGCCGGGCTCCTGCGCATCGTGGGACGCCGGCCGGAGGGCAGTTCGCTCGTCGAGCTCGTGTGGGAATCCGGCCTCACCCGGCCCACCGTCCACCGCCTTCTCGCGTCACTGGCCTCGGAGGGACTCCTTGACCATGACCCGCGAAGCGGAAACTGGGTCCTGGGACCCGAGGTCCTGCTCATGGGAGCGGTGGCCTCCGCACGCTTCCCGCTGGAGGACATCGCCCGGCCGAGCCTCCGCCGGCTCGCCGAGGAAACCGGCGAGAGCGCCTTCTTCTCCATCCGCCGCGGCGCCGAGACCGTGTGCCTGCTGCGGGAGGAAGGCAGCTTCCCGGTCCGGTCGTTTGTGCTGCATGAGGGCGTCCGGTTTCCGCTGGGAGTGGCGTCGGCAGGCGCCGCGATCCTGGCCTTCCTGCCCGACGACGAGCAGGAACAGATCCTCTCGGACTGGGCCGCGCACGCAGGGGATTTCGCCGCAGGGCACACCGAAAGCGTGGTCAGGGCCAACCTCCGGCAGACGCGCCGCACCGGATATTCGGTGAACCCCGGGCTGGTGCTCGAAGGAAGCTGGGGGATGGGGGCGGCGGTCTTTGACCAGGCGGGCCGGCCCGCGTGGGCGCTGTCGCTGACCGGCATCGAACCTCGTTTCCGCGAAGACCGGCAGGACCTCCTCGGCCGGCTCCTGCTGGAGGAGGCCCACCGGTTCACGGTCCAACTCAGCGCCCCGGGCCGGGACCGGCGGCGGCACTGACGGCGGCGCCCGGAGCGGGGGACGCAAACTCAGGCCACAACTCAGGGCCGCCATAAGCGACCCCTGAGCGCCCTGCCCGAACTGTTGTGGAGCCGCATCGCCGTGCCTAGGCTTGCAGTCAGGCCCTGCAACAGAGCCCTGGACACCATCGAAGGAGCCAGCGCCATGAGCACAAGGATCTACTTTGAGGAATACGGCAGCCCGCAGGTCCTCAAGGTGGGCATCGAGGAGCTTCCAGAGCCCGGCGAAGGCCAGGTCCTGGTGGAGTTCCGTGCTGTGAGCGTCAATCCCATCGACTGGAGACTCGTAGCCGGCCACCTGAAACAATGGGCCCCGGTTGACCTCCCGGCTGTGCCCGGCTGCGAGGCGGCCGGTGTGGTCGCTGCGGTTGGGCCCGCATTTGAAGGATTCACCGTGGGTGATGAAGTGATTTGGAACGGCTTCATCGGCGGCTACCGGACCGAGGCAGTGGTGCCCGCTGATCAGCTGACTCCATTGCCGGCGGGAGTCGACTTCGAGCAGGCAGCGTGCATTCCGGTGGCCGGCGGGACGGCGTACTCGGCCCTGAAGCAGCTGGAAATCGGCGCCGACGACACCGTCCTTATCCACGGGGCCGCGGGCGGTGTGGGTTCGGGTGCGGTGCAGATCGCCCAGGCCTTCGGCGCGCGGGTGATCGGCACGGCATCGGAGGCGAATCAGGAGTACCTCAGGGAGCTGGGGGCCGAACCCGTAACTTATGGGCCCGGGCTGGCCGACAGGGTGCGGTCGCTGGCTGATGTGGCCGGTAATGTCACGGCCGTGCTGGACACCGTTGGCGGCGACGATTCAGTGGCCGCCACGGCGGAACTGCTTCAGGGCAGCAACCGGGCCGTGACCACCGTTCCCGGGAAGCGTTCGTCAGAGGCCGGGCTGGCGGCTGTCCGGCAACTGGAGGGCCGCATCGTGGAAGCCGCAACGCTCGCTGCCGAAGGCCAGCTCACCTTCACCATCGCCCACCGGATGCCGCTGATCGAGGCGGCCGAGGCACTGGAGATCAGCCGGGCCGGCCATGGCCGCGGCAAGATCGTGCTGCTGCCATAGGCTGGCAGCAGCAGGCGAGGCTGCTTTTGAGGTGAAGCGTTCGACGGCGTCCGGCGGCTTACCGCTCAAGCAGCTCCCGGCGTCGTGGTTCTACCCGAATCAGAGTCCTACCCTGGGCTCCTCCGGACCCTCGTGCTTCCACCAGGTGTCGAAGATGGTGACAGGGACGGTCCGCTTGTGCCGGGTCCGCAGGTACTTTTCCTCGATCAGGGCGGCAGCGGATTCGGGGATGTCGCGGCCCTCGAGGTAGTCGTCGATCTGGTCGTAGCTGATGCCGAGTTCGTCTTCGTCCGTGCGGCCAGGCCTGTCATCCAGGAGGTCGGCCGTGGGCACCTTCTCCCAGATCCGCGCGGGGGCACCGAGATGGGCCAGGAGGGCGCGGTTCTGCCGCTTGTTCAGGCCGAACAGCGGAAGGATGTCCGCGCCGCCGTCGCCGAACTTCGTGAAGAAGCCTGTCACCGACTCGGCGCCGTGGTCCGTGCCGATCACGAGGTAGTTGTGTTCGCCGGCGAGGGCGTACTGGGCGATCATGCGCGTGCGGGCCTTGGTGTTGCCCTTGTGGAAGTCGGAGATCCCGTTGCCCACGGTCTTCTCGAACTCGTCCTCGAAGCCGTCCACGGCCGCGGAGATGTTGAACGTCCAGTCGGTCTTGGCCTGGATGAAGTCCAGGGCGGCCTGCGCGTCGTCCTCGTCATGCTGCACGCCATAGGGAAGGCGCACGGCGACAAAATTGGCGTCCACGCCTTCAGAATCAAGCTCCTGGACGGCCAGCTGGGCGAGCCGCCCGGCGAGCGACGAATCCAGGCCTCCGGAAATGCCCAGGACGAAGCCCTTGGTGCCGGTGGCCTTGAGGTACTCCTTCAGGAAGGTGACGCGCTTGCGCACCTCCTCTGCAGGATCGATCCGGGGCTGAACGCCCATTTCTTCAATGATCTTGGCCTGGATTTCGCGCATGTGACCCAGCCTAGTCAGCGTGGTCGGGAACACTCAACTACGTTGCCGCGCCGGGCGGAATGCGTCGCGCATGAACTACGGAACGCGGGCGGGGCCGGTGGAGCCGCGGATGGTGAGGTGCGTGGGCATGACGGCAAGGCGCCGGCTGGGGCCGCCCTGCAGCGGATTGAGTTGGGCCAGGAGCATGGAGACGGCCACGCGTCCTGCCTGTTCGATGGGGGAGGCGATGGTGGTGAGCGGGGGGTTGCAGAAGTCCGCGCCGAAGATGTCATCGCACCCGACGATGCTCATGTCCTCGGGCACGCGAACGCCCCGCTCCCGCAGGCGCTGAAGCATGCCGATGGCCAGGAGGTCGTTGAAGACGATGCATGCCGTGGCGCCCGTGTGGGCGGCGGCGTCGGGGGCCGCGGCCCCGGAGGTGGTCTCGGGGCAAACGGACCAGGTGATGGATTTTGCCGCGCAGTACCAGATCAAGTCCGGCTTCCACGGCCCGACCGACATCTCCCCGGTGGGGTTCGCGGCCCAGCTGCACGTGGGCCTGGCGATCCACAACTACGGCATCCAGGAATACATGCAGCACTCCGACGCCACCAACACGGTGTTCGAGCAGTCCATGACGTTCGTGGACGGCTACCTGCACCCGGGGGACAAGCCCGGCATCGGCGTCGAATTCAACGAGGCGGCCGCCGCCACGTACCCCTACCAGCAGGCCTACCTGCCCTACAACCGCCTCGTCGACGGAACGGTCCACGACTGGTGACGGGCAACGGCGCACCGGCAGCGCCGGCAGCGCCCGCAGCACCTGGCAGCGTAGGCCGCACGAGCCACAATTTCGCTGCGGTTCCGGCCTGGCGACACCGAATCGGACCGGCGCTACGGGAATCCGCGTAGCGGCGGTCCGTTTCCGCAGCGCCGGCCACTTTTCGCAGCGAAATCCAGCAGCGAAATCCACCCGTGCCCCGCCGCGCGGACAGGCGTAGCGTTGGCTCATGGAGAGAACGGGTTGCGTGGTGGTCGGCGGCGGACCGGCGGGCATGATGCTGGGTCTCCTGCTGGCGCGGGCCGGCGTGGAGGTCACGGTCCTCGAAAAGCACGGCGACTTCCTCCGGGACTTCCGTGGAGACACCGTGCACGCGTCAACCATCCGCCTCATTGACGAGCTCGGCCTGGGCGGTGCATTCCGCGAGCTTCCGCAGAGCCGCCTGCGCAACGTCGCGTTCCCCGTGCCGGGTGTCGGGCTGGTCACGCTGGGTGATTTCGCATCCCTGCGCCCGCCGTACAACTACATCGCCATGATGCCCCAGTGGGACTTCCTGAATTTCCTGGCCAGGGCCGCCGCGGAGGAGCCGACGTTCACGCTGAAGATGGAACACAACGCGACGTCGCTGATGTCCGACGGCGGCCGGGTCACCGGCGTCCGCTACCGGACCAAGACGGGAACCGAGGGCGCGATCCGGGCGGACCTGGTGGTGGCCACGGACGGCCGGCATTCCGTGCTGCGCCAGGCCGCCGGCCTTAAGCCCAAGGAATTCCCGGTGCCGTTCGACACCTGGTGGTTCAAGCTGCCGCGGTATCCCTCCGAGAAGGGTGAAGTGGCCGGGATCGTGCCCTCGTTCAAGGGCCACGAGGCCATGATCGCGCTGTTCCGCGACGACTACTACCAGATGGGCTATCTCGGGCCCAAAGGCTCGGACGGCCGCATCCGTAGCGAGGGCGTGGAACGGTTCAGGGAACGCGTCGGCTCCCTGCGGCCCGACCTGGCCGACCGCCTGGACGCCATCAGTTCACTGGATGACCTCCACTGGCTCGACGTGCGGCTCAACCGGCTGCGGCGCTGGTACGTGGACGGGATGCTCTGCATCGGGGATGCGGCCCATGCGATGTCGCCGGCCGGGGGAGTGGGCATCAATCTCGCCATCCAGGATGCTGTCGCAGCGGCGGCGCGGCTCGCCCCTGCCCTCCTGCGGGGTCACGTGAGCCGCAAAGAGCTCGAAGCCGTTCAGCGCCGGCGGCAGATGCCCACGGTGGTGGTCCAGACTGTCCAGCGGATCATGCACCGCGTGGTGTTTGTTCCGTTGTTCACCGGCAGGAGGGCCGGGCCGCCGGCACTCCTGCCGTTTATCGCCCGCCGGGTTCCGGCGGTCCGGAAGGTCATGCCCCGCCTCATCGCCTTCGGGCCCCGGCCCGAGCACGCTCCCGGGTTTGCCCGGCGGCAGGAACCGCGGGCCGTGGCCTAGCGTGTCTCCGGCATGCTCCCCGCAGGCAGCCAGTACCGCCGGTCCGTCACAAATCCGCCACCCACTAAACTTGGACCCATGACTGCCACTCCGGACTCTGCATCCGACATTGCTGCCCGTGCCCGCCTGCTGGAACTCATCAAGGAGCTCGCCGTGGTCCGCGGCAAGGTCATCCTGTCCAGCGGAGCTGAGGCCGACTACTACATCGACCTGCGCCGCATCACCCTTCACCACGAGGCCTCCAGGCTCGTGGGGCAGGTCATGCTGTCACTGATTGACGACGCCGGCATCGACTTTGAGTGCGCAGGCGGCCTCACGATGGGGGCTGACCCGGTCGGCACGGCGGTCATGCACGCAGCCACTGACGCCGGCCGCACCGTGGACGCGTTCGTGGTCCGGAAGGCCCAGAAGTCCTACGGCATGGGCCGGCAGGTCGAAGGGCCGTCCGTCGAAGGACGCAAGGTACTGGTCCTGGAGGATACGTCCACCACCGGGGGCTCGGCGCTGACCGCCGTCGAGGGCGTCCGGAAGGCCGGCGGCAACGTGGTGGCCGTCGCCGTGATTGTCGACCGCGACACCGGAGCCAAGGAAAAGATCGAAGCCGAAACCGGCGTGCCGTACCTGTTCGCCTTCGGCAAGGACGAACTCGGCCTGAGCTGACAGCCTGCCCTGGTGGACGGCACACCCCGGGTGGCCTAGTATTTCGGTACCCTGGATCAGTCCCTTCACTTGGAGTACCCCGTCATGCGCCCGTCGGATCAAGCCCTGAGCAGTGTTGAGCAAATCCAGAACCTCATTCTGGAGAGCGCCGACTTTGAGGACTTCCTCAATGAGCTGGCGCGGTACTCGGCGCACCAGGTGGCGGGCGACGGTGACGACGCCCTCTGCGGAATCACGCTCCTGCGGGACCGCAAGGCGGCGACGATCGGCTGGAGCAGCGACTCCGCCCGCGAAGTGGACGAAATCCAGTATTCGCTGTCCCAGGGGCCGTGCCTGACCGCCGCGGAGGAAGACCGGGAAGTCCACGTTCCGGATCTCTTCGAAGAAGACCGCTGGGGCCCTGATTACGCCAACGCGGTGGCTTCGCACGGGCTGCGTTCGGTGCTGTCGCTTCCCTTTAATCTGCAGGGGGACGCGAAGGCCGCGCTCAACCTCTACTCTGACGTGCCGTACAAGTTCAATGAGATTTCCGCGGCCCGCGCCCGCGGGTACACCCGGGAGATCTCCCAGGCCCTGCGCCTGGCGGTCAGGTTTTCGCTGCACACGGACAGCGCAACGAATCTCCGCGCGACGTTGGAATCGCGGACCGTCATCGACATCGCCGTCGGCATCGTCATGGCGCAGAACCGGTGCAGCCAGGAGACGGCCGTCCGGATCCTCACCGATGCCTCGAGCCACAGCAACGTGAAACTCCGCGACATTGCTGCGTCGCTGGTGAATTCGGTGGGAGGCGCGGAGGCCCGCACGCACTTCGAGGAGCCCGGGAAAATTCAGGCGGGCTAGCCCGGCCGCCTGCTGCTTGTGCGGCCGGCCTGCCCGGGATAGGCTGTCCGAGGTTGAGCCGTCGGCCATAGACACCCCTTTTGGAGTACCTATGGACAACCAGCTTAATCCCCTCATTAAGATCGACGACGCCGCCGGCACCGCTCGGATCGATGTCCGGGGGAGGCTCACCCAGGCGTCCCGCCCGGATCTGATGCACGAAATCCAGCGCGTCCGCCGGACGGGCATCTCTTCGCCCATCACTGTGGATCTTTCGCACGCCGCTTTCGTGGAGTCATCCGCCCTCGCCGGCCTGCGCATCGACCTCAACGCCCTCGACGCCGGCACACGGCAGGTCTCCTCCGGAGCCGCGCCAGGCGTGTTGCTTGAGGTCATGGCCACCCGCGACCACGCCGCGGCGGAATCACGCCCTGACTTCACGGCGCTGACGAACCCGTCAGAGCTGTCCGAGGCGCTGGAGGCCGCAGGGCTCCGCCCGCTATCCGACTATTCCTCCGACGAGCTGCTCGCCGCGAGCGACTCGGTCTTCGGGCTGCTGGACGATCCAGCCGGGCATTCCGGACATGAACTGCTGGCCCGGTACGACGCAATCGGAGAGGAGATCGCCCGCCGGGAACTGGCCGAGTCCGCCGAGAAGCACGCCTCAAGCAACTGACCGGACCGGGTGGCCTCAACTTTACGATCAACAGCCTGCCGGGCCCGGTTGAACTGTGCTTAGGGCCTGAACTGTGCCTAAGGTTTGAAGTGTGCCTAGGGTAGTTCAGTGCCATACGAAGGAGCCGCTGGTCAGGCGGGTCAGGGGGAGCGGCCGGGGGCAGAAGCAGCCCGGCTTCTCCGGCATGCCGCGGAGCTGAAGCGGTTCTCCCGGCGGACATTCCTTGCCGGGGCGGGCGCTTCGTCCGTGCTCGCGGCGGACATGCTGCTGACCCGGACGGTCCAGGAGGAGCGCCAGGTCAACAAGATCCTGGTCGTGGAAGACGACTTTGCGAAGAGCTACTTCCCGAACGCCAGCTGGATCCTGTTCCCGGGCTACAAGACCAGCTGGGAAGAAGCGCAGTGGATCCTCAACTCACTGCGCGGAACGCTGCGGCAGCGCGGGCAGCTGGCGGCCGTCGGCTATTCCAACCTCGGTCTGGACATCGACCAGCTGGTCATCGCCGTGATCGAGCACGTCCGGGCCAACAACCTCACCAGGCTCTACTTCTACGGGCACAGCTTCGGCGGCATGGTCGCGACCCAGGTGGCGGCCCGGCTGCTCGAACTCCACGGCGCCGAGGTGGCGCTGATCGTGCTCGACTCCAGTCCCTACAGCAAGTTCGACGTCCTTGACCAGAGCTGGTTCGACGGCGTGGTGTTCCTGTACGAAAGCGGGTTCCGGATCCCTTCGGTGCTGCGCGGAGGGTACGAGCTGGGCGAGCGCGTGGTGCATAAGGACGAGCGCACCTGGCGGCAGATCCTGGACCAGACGCTGGAGCAGCTGTCCCCGATTGCCCCGTCCAGCGTGCTGATCCAGTCCGAGTCCGCCTACATCTACCACTTCGACGCCACCCGGTTCGCAGGCCGGATCGGCAAGACCCGGATGGCCTACATCGGAAACCCCCGGGACCAGACCGTCAATTACCAGACCGCCCGCCAGTCCTGGGCCCGGACGTTCGCCGACAACATGGTGTCCTCGGACCGTCAGACGGACGGAGCGCTGCCCGCCCACGCCAGCCCGGGCTGGAATCCGTTCGTCTACCGGCCGATCCTGGCGGCACTGCAGGACGAGATTTTGCCGCTGCCGTCGGGCGGCCGGAAAATGACGCCGTTCTAAGGGTTCCGGTCAGATCTGGTTCTTGAGATCCGCCACGGAGTTCAGCACCTGGTTGGGGCGGAACGGGTAGGCCGCGATGTCCTCGCGCTGGGTGATGCCGGTGAGCACCAGCACCGTGTGCAGCCCGGCTTCCATGCCGGCGATGATGTCCGTGTCCATGCGGTCGCCGATCATGGCGGTGGTTTCGGAGTGGGCATCGATCTGGTTCATGGCCGAGCGGAACATCATGGGATTCGGCTTGCCCACGATGTACGGTTCGCGGCCGGTCGCCTTGGAGATCAGGGCGGCGATGGCGCCGGTGGCGGGCATGGGGCCCTCCTTGGAGGGGCCGGTGGCGTCGGGGTTGGTGGCAATGAAACGCGCCCCCGCGAGGATCAGCCGGATCGCCATGGTGATCGCCTCGAAGGAATACGTGCGCGTCTCACCCAGCACCACGAAGTCGGGATTCTGGTCGGTAAGGATGAAGCCGGCCTCGTGCAGCGCCGTCGTGAGTCCTGCTTCGCCGATGGTGTACGCGCGGTTGCCGGAGTCGGAGCCCTGCACCTGGTCCTTCAGGAACTGCGCAGTGGCCAGGGCCGAGGTCCAGATGTTCTCTTCCGGGATCTCCAGACCGGAGGCACTCAGCCTGGCGGCGAGGTCCCGGGGAGTGAAGATGGAGTTGTTGGTCAGCACCAGGAACCGCTTGGACGTGTCCACCCAGCGCTGGATCAGCT
Source organism: Arthrobacter sp. Soil736 (assembly GCF_001428005.1). Classification (GTDB taxonomy): domain Bacteria; phylum Actinomycetota; class Actinomycetes; order Actinomycetales; family Micrococcaceae; genus Arthrobacter. The sequence continues at coordinate 240,601 of NZ_LMSB01000034.1, read as the reverse complement.
CCGCCGCTCCCGGGACCGCCTGGTTTTCGTGCACCAGGACGCCGTCCATATCGGTCAGCCAGCACTCGATTTCCTGGCCGCTGCGGTACACCGCAGCGTTTCCCTTGACCTGATCCGCTTCTGCCACGATTACCTCCGCCGGTGATGGTTGCTTCCGGAGCCCAGTCTAGTGTTGAGGGGTGACTCAAACGCCCGGGACCCCAGCAGAACCCCAACCAGCCGCGGAGGAAACGCCGGAGCCAAAGCCGGAAGTCGGCGTCGGGCCCTGGGAAGGCGAGTGGCCGCAAGGCGACCATTGGGACCCGGACCTCCTGTCGGACGGAGACCGGCGCAACGTGGTGGACAAATACCGCTACTGGAAGCACGAGGCGATCGTGGCGGACCTCGATTCCAAACGCCACGAATTCCACATCGCCATCGAAAACTGGCAGCACGACCTCAACATCGGCACCGTGGTGCGCACCGCCAATGCCTTCCTCGCCAAAGAGGTGCACATCATCGGACGACGCCGGTGGAACCGCCGCGGCGCAATGGTCACCGACCGCTACCAGCACGTCCGCCACCACCCCACCGTGGCGGATTTCGTCGCGTGGGCGCAGGGGGAGGGGCTGGCCATCATAGGCATCGATATCTTCCCGGACTCGGTGCCGCTGGAGACGTATGAGCTGCCGCGGAAGTGCGTGCTGGTCTTCGGCCAGGAAGGCCCGGGCCTGACGCCGGAGGTGCATGAAGCTGCCCAGGCCACATTGTCGATCGAACAGTTCGGTTCCACTCGTTCCATCAACGCAGGCTCGGCGGCGGCGATTGCCATGCACGCGTGGGTGCGGCGCCACGTCTTCGGCCAGCACGTGTAGCCGCTGTCCGCCCGCCGGACCGGAACAAAGTGTTACCCGGCCCAGTGACCCGAAACACTGCCCCCGCGCAGAACTGGCTAGGATGGTTCGTAGCCGACGAGGTTCACTCCCGGGTCAACACAACCCGCAGACGAAATTCACTTTAGGAGTCAGCATGCCCATTGCAACCCCAGAGATCTACTCCGAGATGATCGACCGCGCAAAGGCGGGCGGCTTCGCATTCCCGGCGGTCAACGTCACGTCCTCGCAGACGCTGAACGCGGCCCTGCGCGGCTTCGCCGAGGCCGAGTCCGACGGCATCGTCCAGGTCTCCACCGGCGGTGCGGCCTACTGGTCCGGCGCCTCCACCAAGGACATGGTTGCCGGTTCCCTGGGCTTCGCCGCTTTCGCCCGCGAAGTTGCCAAGAACTACGGCGTCAACATCGCGCTGCACACGGACCACTGCCCCAAGGACAAGCTGGACGGCTTCGTCCTGCCGCTGCTGGCAGCCTCCGAGGCTGAGGTCAAGGCCGGCCGCAACCCGCTCTTCAACTCCCACATGTGGGACGGTTCCGCCGAAACCCTGCAGGAGAACCTGCGCATCGCCCGTGAACTGCTGGCGCGCACCGCTGCTGCCAAGATCATCCTCGAGGTCGAGATCGGCACGGTCGGCGGCGAGGAAGACGGCGTGGAGCACGAAATCAACGAGAAGCTCTACACCACGGTGGAAGACGCCCTGGCAACCATCGAAGCCCTCGGTGCCGGCGAGAACGGCCGCTACATCACCGCGCTGACCTTCGGTAACGTGCACGGCGTGTACAAGCCGGGCGGGGTGAAGCTGCGCCCGGAGATCCTCAAGGACATCCAGGCCCAGGTTGGTGCCAAGATCGGCAAGGAAAACCCGTTCGACCTCGTGTTCCACGGCGGCTCCGGCTCCTCCGACCAGGAAATCGCCGACGCCGTTTCCTACGGCACCATCAAGATGAACATCGACACCGACACCCAGTACGCCTACACGCGTCCCGTGGCCGACCACATGTTCAAGAACTACGACGGCGTGCTGAAGGTCGACGGCGAAGTGGGCAACAAGAAGACCTACGATCCCCGCGTCTGGGGCGCCTCGGCCGAAGCCGGCCTGGCAGCCCGCGTTGTTGAAGCCACCAAGCAGCTCGGCTCGGCCGGAAAGACCTTCTAGTATGTCCGACGAGTTCCGCAAGAACCTGATGGGTCCCGAGCCCACGCTCCTGCCTGCCGAGACCGAGGTCTACGCGCAGCTGGACGCGGGCCAGGAAGCCCTGGATCTGGTGGAGAAGCACCCCACATCCTCACTGCTGTGGGCTGTGCTGGCCGAGGAAGCCTGGGCTGACGGCCGCACCATCGACTCCTACGCATACGCCCGTGTGGGCTACCACCGCGGCCTGGATTCGCTGCGGCGCAACGGCTGGCGCGGAGTGGGACCCATCCCGTGGGAACACGAGCCCAACCGCGGCTTCCTGCGTGCCCTGTACTCCCTTGGCCGCGCATCGTCGGCCATCGGCGAGGCGGAGGAACCGGAACGCATTGAGAAGTTCCTCAATGACTCCGATCCGGCGGCCAAGGCCGCCATCGAAGCCAAGTAAATCCCCGCCGCCTCCCTCGCTTCGCTCCGCTCAGCCAGGGAACCCTCGGCGGCGGAGGCCCCTGCAAACGACGTCGGCCCCTCACCAGCAGGTGAGGGGCCGACGTCGTTATTCGTGGAAAAGCTAGCTGGCGGCCTTGGCCAGGCCCGTGCGCGCCATGGCGTCCAGGTACACAACGTGCATTTCGTCGAGGTACTGCTGCTGGCGGGCCGGGGTGCCGGCGAAGGCACGGCCGCTGAGCGAGCGGACCTTGTACGTCTTCAGGCCGCGGCGCCACAACAGCGGGACCTCGGTCTTGAGCAGGAGGCCCGCCAGCCGGTTGGCCTCCGTGCCGTGGGCGACGATCACCGAGGCACGCGGCACCAGGGCCAGGAACTTCAGCAGCGGCTTCAGGCCGGCGGAGATCTGGTCAGGGGTGAACTTGCCGTTCGGTTCGCCGGGGGTGTGCCACGGGTGCACGTTCCAGGGCATGATGTACTCCGGCCGGAGGCCGAGCTTCCACTGCACGCCGAGCATGCGGGTGGCGGCGTCGTCGTCGCCCGGGGTGATGAAGCCCGACGGCGAGGCGGCGCCGATGTTGGAGTAGAGGCTGATGATGCGGCATTCATCGACGTCGTGCATGGGGTCGACATAAGGCACCTGGGTGCCCGGCTTGGTGCTCTGCAGGGAGTCGCACAATTCATTAACAGCGGCGACATTGGGTTCGTAACGGCGGCTCAGGAGTTGTTCACGGAAAGATTCAGTAGCCAAGGCTGTCATGTAAGTGCTGTGTCTCCTGCGGGGATCGGTCACGCTGCCGTACCGGAAACGGGCGCGCCAAGTCCGGGTCGGTTTGAAAATGTGGTGTGGATCGATTCCTGGTCGATCCTTATCAGTTTAGCAAGCCCCGCAAAATGTACCGCTCACTGCACCGCCCGCCTCCCGGCGCAACAGGCACCGCAGCGGACGGCCAAAGCAAGACATCCTCTGGCCATCGGCTAAACTTGGGTGGTAAGAGCCCCGGAACTCTTGCGACTTTGTCCATCGGCCAACGCCGAGGGTGCGGTCGCTGACATTCGGGGCATTCTCATGAACGGCGCTGCCTTCCGGCCAGCCACCGCGGTGAAACTCCCGGTGAATGAAACGGAAGTCGGCCCGAACGAATGGGGGAGGATCCCATGCCAGCAATCGTGATCGTCGGAGCCCAGTGGGGCGACGAAGGCAAAGGTAAGGCCACTGACCTGCTCGGGGGCCGCGTCGACTACGTCGTGAAGCCGAACGGCGGAAACAACGCCGGGCACACCGTCGTCGTGGGCGGTGAGAAGTATGAGCTTAAGCTCCTTCCTGCCGGCATCCTGAGCCCGAACGCAGTTCCGATCATCGGCAACGGCTGTGTGGTGAACCTTGAGGCCCTGTTCCAGGAGATCGACGGCCTGGAAGCCCGCGGCGCGGACACCTCCAAGCTGCGCGTCTCCGCGAACGCCCATCTCGTTGCGCCCTACCACCAGGTGCTGGACAAGGTCACCGAGCGTTTCCTCGGCAGCCGTGCCATCGGCACCACCGGCCGCGGCATCGGCCCGGCCTACATGGACAAGGTGGCCCGCCTCGGCATCCGCGTGCAGGACGTCTTCGACGAATCCATCCTGCGCCAAAAAGTTGAAGGCTCGCTTCGCCAGAAGAACGAACTCCTGGTCAAGGTCTACAACCGGCGCAGCGTTGTGGTGGACGAGATCGTTGACTACTTCCTCTCCTTCGCGGAGCGCCTGCGCCCCCTGGTCATCGACAGCACCCTCGTGCTGAACACTGCCCTGGACGAAGGCAAGGTGGTGCTCATGGAGGGCGGCCAGGCCACGTTCCTGGATGTGGACCACGGCACGTACCCCTTCGTCACGTCCTCCAACCCGACCGCCGGCGGCGCCTCCGTGGGCTCGGGCATCGGACCCACACGCATTTCGCGCTCCATCGGCATCATCAAGGCGTACACCACGCGTGTCGGCGCCGGCCCGTTCCCCACCGAACTCTTCGATGAGATGGGCATGTACCTGCAGAAGACCGGCGGTGAGTTCGGAGTCAACACCGGCCGTCCGCGCCGCTGCGGCTGGTACGACGCCGTCCTGGCCCGCCACGCTTCCCGCGTCAACGGCTTCACGGACTATTTCGTCACCAAGCTGGACGTCCTCACCGGCATCGAGCAGATCCCGGTGTGCGTCGCGTACGACGTCGACGGCGTCCGGCACGACGAAATGCCCATGACCCAGACCGAGTTCCACCACGCCAAGCCCATCTTCGAGTACTTCGAGGGCTGGACCGAGGACATCACCGGAGCACGCACGCTGGCCGATCTACCCGAGAATGCCCGCAACTACGTCCTGGCCCTTGAGAAGCTCTCCGGCACGCGCTTCTCCGCGATCGGCGTGGGCCCGGACCGGGACCAGACCATCGTTGTCAACGATCTGATCAACGACTGACGTTCCCGGCTACATCCTCAGCATTTCCGACGGCGGCGGGTCACCTCTCTGAGGTGGCCCGCCGCTGTCCTTGCCGGCAGCCGGCGGAGTGTCGGTCTCCGCTCACCGGCCGTCTGCCCTAAGCTCACTCAGGTGGAAAATCTCAGCATCGATGACACTGAATGCCTGACTGGGGTTCCGGTGTTGGACGGCCAGACCTGCATCGACGATCTCCTCCTGGACCTGGGCGATGTGCTCAGTGTTAATGCCCTGAGCCAGATGCTGTCTGAGGCCGGCGTTGACGGATTTCCGAACGGGCAGCTCCGACTCTTCTGACTTGCCCTCTTCTGACTTGGCGCGGGCCCCTGACTGAGGTGGGCCTTCCGCCGTGGCACATCCCCCCAAAGGAATTCCGGTCGGCGCGTAACCTGCGGCCCCGGCGCTTCGATTACCTCTATGTAAGCGCCGGGTCGGTGGTTGTCCCCATCAGCCTCCAGCCCGGCCTTCAACCAACCAAAGGATGTTTTTTTCTTATGAAGAGTGTTAGCAAGACCACCAGGATTGCTGTCGGAGCCGCCATCATCGCTGTTGGAGGGTTCTCCGGCATCGGACTGGCCAACGCGGCCCAGGTCTCCGGCTCGCAGCACGCAGAGGTGACCCCCGCTACGCCCGCCGTCCCCGCTACCCCCGAGGTCCCGGCTGTACCCGCAGTTCCGGCCTCCCCCTCCGTCAAGGCCCCTGCAGTCAAGACCCCTGCGGTCAAGGGCGCCGAGGTTTCCGGCAAGGCCAAGGTTTCGACCGAGCATGGCTCCGCCGCCGCCAAGGTTGACGCGACCGCCGCCGTTCCCGCCACTCCCGCTGTTCCGGCCACGCCGGCTGTTCCCGGTGGCGCTGGCGTTCCGGCCACGCCTGCTGTCCCTGCCACGCCTGCTGTTCCGGCAGCCCCGGCCGTTCCCGGCGCGGCAGTCCCGGCTGTGCCGGCCGTTCCGTCCGCAGACCTGCCCAAGCTCGGCAAGTAGGCACGGACTTTCCCGAATAGGGCCATATGGCGTGCGGCGGCTAGGCTTACTACCGCCGCACACCAGCCGTAAGGGAAGGACAGCTCCTTGGCAGTTCAGCTGACCGACGACGAATTGTCAGCCGCGTTAGCCGGCGATCCTTCCGGTTTTAGCGCCGTCTACAGCACTATTTCCCCCGCAGTGCTTGGCTATTTCCGGGCCCGTGGCGTTGACGACGCCGAAGCCCTCACGCAGGACGTCTTCGTTGATGTCCTGCCCAAACTCGTTGGCGTCAAAGGCGGTCACTCGGGCCTGCGGACCTTCATTTTCTCGGTCGCCCACGCCCGGCTCGTCGACTACCGGCGCCGGTACGCCAGAACACCCCAGCTGACCGAATACGACCCCCTGGCTGACGAACGGTATTCAAACTCCGCCGAAGACGAGGTCCTCGGCTCGCTGGGCGGCATGTCGTCCACTCTTGCCATGCTCAACGACGAGCAGCGTGAAGTCCTGATACTGCGGATCGTCGCGGACCTCTCCGTCGAACAGGTGGCAGGCATCATGAACAAGACCCCGGGCGCCATCAAACAGCTCCAGCGGCGCGGGCTAATTGCCCTGCGCGAACTCGTCAAGGAAAAGGACCACACACCATCATGAGTGTCTCGCCCACAGGCCGGGAAGAAGGGGATATCCAGGCGATCCTCCAGGATTCCGGGTTCGAAGAGGACGCGGACCTTCGCAGGTCGCTGGAAGACTTGCGCGCGTTCGCCCTGGACGGACCCCCTGAACCGCGTGCTGATCTCCAGGCACTGCTGGCACCTGGCATCGCCAGCCTGGACCTGCGCCGCCGCAACCGGCAGCGCAGGATGGGCATCGTGGTCGGCGCCGCTGTGATCGGGGCCATGGGCCTTGGCGCCGGCGCCGTGGCTGCCTCCGGCGAGGACTTCCGCCGCAGCGTCAGCCATGCCGTGGTGAAGATACTCGAGCCGATCAGCCAGACCCCGGCGTCGAACACCGATGCGCCGCCGCCTTCGCCCTCTGACGTGGCGGTCCCTCCCGCGCCGTCCCCGGCCGCCGTGACGCCGTCTGCGTCAGCGTCAAAGTCGGCCCGGCCGGCCCCCGCGTCCGCTACGCCGGCTCCGGGCAATGCCGCGGCCGACCACGGAGGAAGCCAGGCCAAAACTCCGGCGGTGCCGCTGAGGCCGACGACCGTGCCGGCAACCCCCGTGCCGGCGCCGCCCGGCGCCAGCTCAAGGCCTTTTGCCGGTCTGCTTCCGTTGCTCCACACCGTCCCGGGACCTGTTCCCGGGAAGCCCTGAGCCCGGGAAAACCAGGCAGAAAAAAGTTTAAAAGTTTTTTTCGAAGTGGCGTAACCTTCGGGGCGGCCCTGGCGATTACCTAAGTGAAAGGCCGGGCTGGAATGTGTCCCCCATCAGGTTCCAGCCCGGCCCTTTTTCGCATCCGGCGGCTTCAGCTGCCGTTGAGGCACACCACCTTGCGAGGCCCGCGTGGGCAGTACGCCTAGGCCAGCACCTGCCGCCTCGAGGAGATGACGCCGGTGCCGAAGCCGGCCAGGTGAAGGCCGCCGTGGAAGCGTGCATGTTCAATCTTGACGCAGCGGTCCATTACGACGTCGAGACCGGCGGCTTCCGCTTCCTTTGCCACCTCCTCATGCCACGAGCCCAGCTGCAGCCACAGCGTCTTGGCTCCGGCAGCGATGGCCTCGTCCAGGACACCGGGCAGGTCATCGTGCTTGCGGAACACGTCCACGATGTCCGGGCTCTCGGGCAGGTCGGCCAGCGACGCATACGTGGGTTGCCCCAGGATTTCCTTCACCACCGGGTTCACGAAATACACCTTGTAGCGGGTGGAGGACTGCAGATAGGTGGCCACGAAGTAGCTCGCCCGCGAAGGCTTGTCCGAGGCGCCCACAATGGCGATGGACTTCGCCTGCCGGAGCAGGTTCAGGCGATCCGGCGCTGAGGGGCCTTCCCAGGTGCGGTCTTCCGTACTCATGAACGTGCTCCAATCGTGCAGGTGTCGGCCGACAATGCATCCGCGCGCGGCTTAGACACACCGCCTCGTTCCTCGGCGGCGCGATGCGCCGCTTCCGCGGATACACCGTCGGCCGTGGCCTCCTCTGCCGCGTCCAGGGCCTGGTATAGGTCCCACAGGATGTCCTCGATGTCCTCCAGGCCCACGGAGATGCGGACCAGGTCCTCCGGGACACCTGCCGACTCGAGCTGCAGGGGGCTCAGCTGCTGGTGGGTCGTGGAGCCGGGGTGGATCACCAGGGTCCGGGAGTCGCCCACGTTGGCCAGATGCGAGGCCAGCTGGAGCGACTCGATGAACTTCTGCCCGGCCGCGCGGCCGCCCTTCACGCCGAAGGAGAACACCGAGCCGGGACCCAGCGGCAAATACCTCTGCGCGCGCCCGTAGTGCGGATGGGAGGGAGCCCCGAGTAGTTCACGTAGGCCAATTACGCAAAATTCGCCCATTGTTCCTGCGTCATATTCGTTCACGGCGCAATGGTTCGCCGAAATTTCATTCATTTCTTCGGCAATCGTGTCGAATCGCCGCAGGAGTAAGCTTGATGTATGGCCCAGGTTAACGATCGAGCAGTCATTGAACGCCTCATGCGAACCAAGGGGACGTGGGCGATCGTCGGCCTCACCACCAACGAGTGGCGCTCGGCGTACGACGTCGCGCTGTATGTCCGGGACCGCATGGGCATGGAAATCATCCCGGTGAACCTCCCCGGGGACGACGTCCACGGGGAGAAGGGATACCGCTCCCTGGCGGAGATCCCGGCGGAGAAGCACCCCATCGACGTCGTGGAGTGTTTTGTGAATTCCCAGAAAGTGGGCCCCGTGATTGATCAGGCCATTGCGGTGGGCGCCAAGGCAATCTGGCTGCAGCTGGGAGTCTTCGACGACGCCGCGGTGGCGCGCGCGAGGGCCGCAGGTCTGGACGTTGTGGTGAACTCGTGCCCCGCCCGCGAAGGCTGGCACTTCGGCCTTTGAGCCGCCCATCAGTTTTTGAGCCGGCCCATCAGTTTTTGATCAGGGCTTCATGAGCTGCGGGTAGTGACGTTCTGTCACATCCGGATGGGCGCGCATGCGGCCCTTGAGCATGTTGAGGCCAAAGGAGGCGAGCATCGGGTTGGACGGGTCATCCGAGATACCGCGGGCCTGGGCCTTCAACTCCGCCGGGAGGGGGACCGGCTCGATCATCGCATCTAACCGTGGTGACCAGAAGAACGGCACGGAGTAACGGTCCACACCGGGCGGCGGCGCCTGCACGCGGTGGATGGTGGCGGCGAGATAGCCCTCGGTTGCCACTTCCAGCATCTCGCCAAGGTTCACCACGAGCGCTCCAGGAATGGGCTCCACGGACGTCCACTCGCCGGCTCCCGGCGGGAGCACCTCCAAGCCACCTACCGCGTCCTGAAGGAGGAGGGTGACAAAGCCGTAGTCCGCGTGCGAGCCCACTCCCTGGTCGCCGGCTGCTTCCACAACTCCGCCGACGTAGTGGACAAGCTTGCCCATCCAGGCCGGTGAGTCTCGGAACGGTTCGTCAAAGTAGTCCTCCGGCAGCTGGAGGGAGACTGCGATCGCACGCAGAAGTTCGGCTCCCACCTTCGACATGAGCCCTGCCCAGGCCATCGCGGCCTGTTCCAGCTCCGGCAACGAGTCATCCGGCCACACGTTGTGGCCTTGGAGGAGCCAGTACGGCTGCTCGGGGGGATAATCCGGTACCGGTTCACGGTCGGGAGAGTAGTCGATCTGCTCCCTCGCGTCCGCCCTTCCCTGCGTGACCTCCGTGCCCATCCGGGTATAGCCACGGAAATGCGGGGAGAGCCGGTTGTCCAGCTTCATCCGCTCCTCGAGGGGCAGATCAAAGAAGCGCTTGATGGTTGCCAGGAGATCTTCTGCCTGACCGGGCGCGGCCCCGTAGCCGATGAGTTGGAAGAAGCCGACACGGTGCGCGGCATCGCGGAGCTGTTCAATGAAGTCCGGACTGAACGACCCGTCGGCCTGACGCGCGGCGCCCAAATCCAGAACAGGGATCGTCTCCTGATCCTGTGACATAGTCGCAGACTAGCACCGGCGTGGAAGGCTTTGTAGGCTCGCTGCATGGACACAGCCGAACTCAGGGAAATCTGCCTCAGCTTCCCGGGAGCCTTCGAGGACTTTCCCTTCGGCCCGGAGACGTCCGTCTTCAAGGTCCGTGCGGCTGTGGCCGGAGGCGTGCGGCATGGAGCCAAGATGTTCGCGGCCTCCGCGATGGATCCGGCGGACTGGTCCGTGAGCCTCAAGTGCGAACCGGCGCTGGCGGAACAGCTTCGCGCGGCACACCCCGAAATTACCGGCGCCTGGCACATGAACAAGACGCACTGGAACGGCGTGCGGCTGGACGGGTCGTTGCCGGACGACATGATCCGCGACATGGTGGAGGATTCCTACGACCTTGTTGTGGCGTCGCTGAGCCGCAAGCAGCAGGAGCAGCTTGGCTGGGCGCGTTTGGCCGGGGCCCGTGGCGCGACGTCCGACGACGGCCCTTCCGCCGCCGGCTCCGCTCCCGCCTCCGCTCCCGCCTCCGCTTCCGTCGACGCCGCCGCCACGGGACCGCAGCGTTGACTGAAAAGCGCCTGGCACGCGGCGAGCTCAACTATCCCGGCATCGGATCCACCGAGCACGGCGAGCCCCCGGAGGGATACCCGTGCCTCGTGTCGCAGGCCTACCTCGGCGACGGCCTCGCGCTCTACCGCCGGGTGGCGCAGGGAATGCTGACGTGGGAACTGCAGCGGCGGTCCGGGCTGCGGGTCCGCACCGAGTCCGACGTCGTGGTCCCGGGCGCGCGCGTGGTGAGCGGATTCGGCGTCGGTCCCTTCCGAATCAACGCCCCGTGCGAGGTTGTGTGGGTCCACCATCCTTTGCCGGGCGGCGGGCCGCAGCGTGCCGGCTTCGCGTACGGCACGCTGCCGGGTCACCCCGAGCGGGGCGAGGAAGCGTTCGAGGTAGAGATCGATGTCCAGGACAGGGTTTTTCTGAAGATCACGGCCTTCAGCAGGCACTCCAACTGGTTCTACTCGGCGGGCGGCGCACTGGCCAGGCGGGCGCAGAGCCTCATCACTTCCCGATACATTGAAGGTGCACGCCAACTCGCCACAGGTGAAAGCTGATCAGGAGAAGGTACATGCTGGACCAAAAGACCCTTGACCGCCTATGGAATTTCGAGGATCCGGAGCAGTCCGAGCAGCGTTTCCGGGACGCGATGGCCGACCAGAAGTACGACGCCGACGAAAAGGCCGAGCTCGCAACCCAGCTGGGGCGGGCGATCGGACTGCAGGGCCGCTTTGAAGAGGCGGACGCACTGCTGGATTCAATTGACGGGGAGGACGAGCCAACCATCGGCGTCCGGATCCTGCTGGAGCGCGGGCGGGTGCTGAATTCGAGCGGCCATGCCGCGATGGCCGTGCCGCTGTTCGAACAGGCGGCCGAACTCGGTGACCATCTTGGCGAGGAGTTCCTGGCCGTGGACGCACTGCACATGCTGGCGATGGCGGACTCCGCCCATGCGGAAACCTGGACCCGGAGCGCGCTGGAGTACGCTTCCACCGCCCACGACGCCTTCGCCAGGCGGTGGATGGTGGCGCTGCACAACAACCTGGGCTGGACGCTTCATGGCGCAGGCCGGCTGACGGAAGCCCTGGTGGAGTTCCAGCTGGCCGAACAATGGGCGGAACGGGTGGGAACGCCGGCCCAGCAGCAGTACGCCCGCGAGGCGATCGACGAATGCGAGCAGGCCCTGGCTGGCGGCTGAGGCGGGAGCTGAGCGCGTGGGCCGCGACGCCCGGTGAAAGAATTGACCCTTTGGGGTGCAAGAGCTGACCCCGGCACAATCCACGATTGGAAGGCGATCTCCCGTGATCTTTATTGTCGTTAAATTCAAGGTCAAGCCCGACTGGTCCGAAAAGTGGCTCGACCTCGTGGCTGACTTCACCGAGGCCACCCGGCAGGAGCCCGGCAACCTCTGGTTCGACTGGTCCCGCAGCGTGGACGATCCCCATGAGTTTGTGCTCGTGGAAGCGTTCAAGGACAACGCCGCCGGGGACCACGTCAACAGCGTCCACTTCAAGGAGGCCATGGCGGACATGCCCCAGGCACTCGCGGAGACACCCCGGATCATCAGCCGCCAGCTCGACGGCGAGGGCTGGGACCGGATGGGCGAACTCACCATCTGACCCCGTCGATACGATTAAGCCATGTGGATCGGATGGATTGAGTTCGACATCCTCCTCGGGGACGTCCAGAGCCTGAAGGAGAAGCGCGCCTTCGTCAGGCCGCTGCTGGCGGAGGTCAAACGCCGCTTCGATGTCTCCGTTGCAGAGGTAGGGGACCACGAGCAGTACCGGCGCACGCAGGTGGGGGCCGGCCTCGTCGCCGCCGACCGGGCGCACCTCGTGGAGGTGCTCACCGCCGTCGAGCGTTTTGTGGCCGCGCGGCCGGAGATCGAGCTGCTCAGCGCGCGGCAGCGCGAACTCCACAGCGAGGACTAAAGCTGACCATCGGTTGCTCCGTAACGGCCCTTTTGACCGTCCATAAGGGCCGTTACGCAGCAGTCGATGGAGGGTGTGGATAACTTCTGCACCGCGCACGGGGTTCTGCTCTGATGAATCCATGAAAACCGCACGCCGGCTCCCCGAGGAGTTAGAAGGACGCCCGTTCACCGTCGCCGAGGCCAGCCGAGCCGGCGTCACCCCGAAGCGGTTGCGCCACGGGTCGCTGACGGCTTTGGGAAGAGGCATCCGATCGAAGGGCCCGACGTCGGCGCTCCCTTTGAGCGTCCGGGTGCGGCCATTCATCGAGGTCAACGACGGATGCGCCGCATCCCACCTCACCGCCGCGGAGCTCTCATCGCTGCCGCGTCGCCGGCAGAAGGAGGCACTGCAGATGTACCACGTGATCCGACCGGAGGGCGCCGCCCATCTCAACCGCCCCCATGTGATCGTCCACCGCATGAAGCTCTATGAGGACGAGGTCACCGTGCTGGACGGGATCCCAATAACCACTCCGGAGCGCACATGGCTGGACCTGGCCGAAATGCTAAGTGTTGACGAACTCGTGGTCGCCGGTGACAGCTGCGTCCGTGTTCCGCGTGCCGAACTGGAGGGCAGGGACATGCCGCTGTGCAGTCTGGATGACCTCCAGCGGATGATCGACCGGCATAAGGGAAAGCGCGGCATCCGCAAAGCCAAGGAAGCCATCAAGCTCATCCGCGTAGGCTCCGACTCCCCGCAGGAGTCCGTGCTGCGGCTGGCCATGAAAAGGGCCGGGCTACCCGAGCCGGAACTGAACGTGCCCATCATCGACGACGACGGAACCAGGCACCATCGGCCGGACCTCTCGTACCGAAAATACAGGATCGGCATCGAATACGAGGGTGAGCACCATGGCGACGAAGGGCAGATTGTCCGGGATATCGCCCGCTCCGAGAGATACGAATCTTTGGGCTGGACGGAGGTCCGCATCTCCAAGCGCCACATGGTCAACGACGCCAAGGCCGCGGTGGCCAAAGTCCGGACGGCCTTGGTCCGGGCCGGCTGGCGGCCTGGCCGTTAACGAACGACTGCTCCGTAACTGCCCTTCTGAGCGATCAAAGGGGCAGTTACGGAGCAATCGATGGAGGTTGGGCGGCGGTGGGGACTAGCCGAAGTACTTCGGCAGGGTGGCCTCGTGGGCTTCGCGGAGCGACTCGAGCGGGAGCGTATCCACGCCGTTGATCTCCAGCTGGCCGCTGGCTGCATCCACCACGCCGATGCGCGTGTGGGCAAAGCCGCGGGCGGTGCACATGTCCGTGAAGCGGACCTCCTCGGAGCGCGGGACGCCCACGATCGCGCGGCCCTGGGACTCGGAGAACAGCGCCGTGAACAGGTCAACGCCGTCGCGGTCCAGGACATCCTGGAGCGCGATCCGGGCACCGACGCCGTAGCGCAGCGAGGACTCTACGAGGGCTGCCGCGAGGCCGCCTTCGGAGAGGTCGTGCGCGGAGTCCACCATGCCGTCGCGGGAGGCGTTGATCAGGATTTCACCCAGCGCGCGTTCGGCGGCGAGGTCAACCTTGGGCGGCAGCCCGCCGAGGTGGCCGCGCATGTTGGACCATTCCGAGCCGTCCAGTTCTGCCGCCGTCGTGCCCAGCAGGTAGATGGCCTGGCCGTCCTCGCGCCAGCCCGACGGCGTGCGGCGGGCGACGTCGTCCAGCTTGCCCAGCACCGCCACCACAGGGGAGGGGTGGATGGGCGTGGTGCCGGTCTGGTTGTACAGCGAAACGTTGCCGCCGGTGACCGGGATGCCGAGTTCCATGCAGGCGTCCGAGAGGCCGCGGATGGCCTCGGCAAGCTGCCACATGACGTCCGGGTCCTCGGGGGAGCCGAAGTTCAGGCAGTCGCTGACGGCCATCGGCACGGCGCCGGAGGTGGCGACGTTGCGGTATGCCTCGGCCAGCGCCAGCTGCGCGCCGTGGTACGGGTCGAGGTAGGTGTAGCGGCCGTTGGCGTCGGTGGCCAGGGCCACGCCCAGCCCGGTTTCCTGATCCACGCGGACCACCCCGGCATCGTCCGGGAACGCCATCGAGGTGTTGCCGCCGACGTAGCGGTCGTACTGGTTGGTGATCCAGGACTTGTCGCACATGTTGGGCGAGGCAACCAGCTCGGTGACGGCGGCGGCCAGTTCCGCAGGGGCGGAGGGGCGGCCGGCATCCTGCACGGACCCGGTGAAGGTATCGGCCTGGACGGCGTCCTGCCATTCCGGGCGGGCATACGGGCGGTCGTAGACCGGGCCGTCGTGGGCAACGGTGCGCGGGTCGACGTCGACGATGACCTCGCCTTCCCACGTGATGATCAGGCGGCCGGTATCAGTCACCTCGCCCAGCCAGGAGTACTCCACGGCCCACTTGTCCATGACGGCTTCAAAAGCGGCGATGTTCTCGGGCGTGACCACGGCCATCATGCGTTCCTGCGACTCGGACATCAGGATTTCGCCCGGCGTCAGAGTGGGGTCGCGGAGCAGGACGGAGGTCAGTTCAACCTCCATGCCGCCGTCGCCGTTGGAGGCGAGCTCGGACGTGGCGCAGGAGATACCTGCGGCGCCCAGGTCCTGGATACCCTCAACCAGGGAACCCTTGAACAGCTCCAGGCAGCACTCGATCAGGACCTTCTCGGCGAAGGGGTCGCCCACCTGGACGGCGGGGCGCTTGGAGGGCTTGGTGTCGTCGAAGGATTCCGAGGCCAGCACGGAGGCGCCGCCGATTCCGTCACCGCCGGTGCGGGCGCCGAACAGCACCACCTTGTTGCCCTTGCCGGAGGCGTTGGCGAGGCGGATGTCCTCGTGGCGCATGACGCCGACAGCCAGCGCGTTGACCAGCGGGTTGCCCTGGTATACAGAGTCGAAGACCATTTCACCGCCGATGTTCGGCAGGCCCAGCGAGTTGCCGTAGCCGCCGATGCCGGCCACTGCACCGTGCATGACGCGGGCGGTGTCCGGGTGGTCAATGGCGCCGAAACGCAGCGGATCCATTACGGCCACCGGGCGGGCGCCCATGGAGATGATGTCGCGGACGATGCCGCCGATGCCGGTTGCGGCACCCTGGTAGGGCTCCACGAACGACGGCGAGTTGTGGGACTCGATCTTGAACGTCACGGCCCAGCCGTCGCCCAGGTTGGTGACACCGGCATTTTCGCCGATGCCCACCAGCATGTCCTTCTTCATCTCCTCGGTCACCTTTTCGCCGAACTGGCGCAGGTGGTTCTTGGAGGACTTGTACGAGCAGTGCTCGCTCCACATCACGGAGTACATGGCGAGCTCGGGGCCGGTCGGGCGGCGGCCCAGGACCTTCACGACCTCATCGAACTCGTTCTGCTTCAGGCCGAGTTCGGCCCAGGGCAGTTCGGTGTCCGGGGTCTTGGCCGCGTTCTCGACCGTGTCGATGTTGAACTTCCCTGCGGTCTCCACGGGCGCCGCCACTGAGGGTGTCTCCGTCATTTGTTTGCTCCCACGATCTTGTTCAGGACAGAGGTGAAGAAGGCGAGGCCGTCGGTGTCCGATCCGCCGATTCCGTCGAGGGACTCGGGACCGTAGCCCACCTCCACCGCGTGCTCCGGGTGGGGCATGAGACCCACCACGTTGCCGGCGGCGTTGGAGATGCCGGCGATGTCGCGGCGGGAGCCGTTCGGGTTGAAGCCCACGTAGCGGAACACCACGCGACCTTCGGCCTCGAGGGCGTCGAGGGTTTTCTCGTCCGCGATGTACTGGCCGTCCTGGTTCTTCAGCGGCACCGTGATCTCCTGGCCCGCCTCATAATCGAGGGTCCAGTCGGTGCTGTTGTTTTCAACCCGCAGCACCTGGTCGCGGCACATGAACTTCAGGTGGTCGTTCTTGATCATGGAACCGGGCAGCAGGTGCGACTCGGTGAGGATCTGGAAGCCGTTGCAGATGCCCAGCACGGGCAGCCTGGCATCGGAGTTAGCGGCGTCAATGATCTTGGACATCAGCGGAGCAAAGCGCGCGATGGCGCCGGCGCGGAGATAGTCGCCGTAGGAGAATCCGCCGGGAATGACGACGGCGTCCACGTCACCGAGGGCGTTGTCCGCGTGCCAGAGCGGCACGGGGGTGCCGCCGGCGAGGCGGACCGCGCGGGCGGCGTCGCGGTCATCAAGCGTTCCGGGGAAGGTGACGACGCCGATGCGGGCGCCGGCCAGCCGCGGCTCGGCGGCAACGGCGATTGCCTCGCCGATCAGGGGGAGTTCAGTCATTTCAGGCCTCGACGACCTCGACGTTGACGACGTCCTCGATCACGGGGTTGGACAGCAGGGTCTCCGCGGCCTCGCGGGCCTGGGCCAGGATTGCATCGGTCACCTCGCCGTCGACGGTCAGTTCGAAACGCTTGCCCTGGCGGACAGAGCTAAAGCTGGTGAAGCCCAAGCGGGGGAGTGCACCCACGATGGCCTTCCCCTGCGGGTCCAGAATCTCGGGCTTGGGCATGACGTCAACAACGATCCGGGGCATCCGGTAACTCCTGTGCGTGAGCATTGGGTAAGGGCGCAGCGGAGTGGTGCCGTCTCACGCCATTCCTCTGTGGCCTGGGTGGTACAAATGGCACAACATGGACGAGCGCTCCGCGAGCTTGCTTCCCCATTCTACCGGCCCCGGCGCCGCACTCCGTATTCGGGACCGCCGGCACCGGGGCGCATGCAGGACGACGGCGGCTCTGGTCCGCCGTCCCCGCCGTCAGTAGGATTGCGGAATGGGTGAGAAACCGAAATCCGTACTGTTGCCGATGGTTGCTGCCGCCGTGTTCGCGGGGCTGGGGAAGATGGTTCTCCAGAAGATCAAGGCTAACCGCGCTGCCAGGCAGAACCGGGTCGCAGGCCCGGTGGACGAGAAGACGCGCCAGTGGATCAGTGACGTGGTCCGCACGCCCCGGCAGTAGCCGGCCCAAAAAGCTCCAATACCGCATGCCGCCACGGCGGGTGCCCCTCGCGGGCGCCCGCCGCTGCTTCTTAAGGCCCCCTTGCCGAGTGACAACAGCAAAATTTGTGTTTGTGTCCTATGTCATAACTACCTCCCGGTAGGTACTGTGGGATCGGCTGCCGTTCGCATGGCCTGACAAGACCTGTCAACCAGCGTGACACGACACCATTGCGCCCGGCGGCGTGGCCGGGGCCGTTCCTTATGAAAGGTTCAAATCACTCGTGAAATCAGCAGGAATAAGCTTCTTCCGAAGCCGGGGGGCCCGGAAAGCGGCGGCACTGTGTGTCGGTTTGCCTTTGCTCCTTTCATCCTTCGCAGCCTTGCCAGCGACCGCCGCCCCGATCCAGGGCGCGTCGCAGGCAGCCCAGCAAAAGAACATCGATCCGAACAACTACCAGGCGGGCCGCTACATTGTGGTCCTGACCGAAAAGCCCGCGGCCACGTACGACGGCGGCACGCCGGGGCTGCAGGCCACCAAACCGCGATCGGGCCGGAAACTGGACGCGGACCGGGCCGAGGTGCAGCGGTACCAGGCCCACCTTGAGGCGAAGCAGACCGCGGTGGCCCGGCAGGAAAACGTACAGATCCGGCACCGCTACACCGCGGCGCTAAACGGCTTCAGCGCAACGCTGACCGCGGACCAGGCCGTGAACCTCGCCAAGAACCCCGGCGTCCTCGCCGTCGCACCGGACACCCAGCGGGCACCGGATTACTCCACCACCGATTTCCTGAAGCTCAGCGGGGCCAACGGCACGTGGAACACCCAGTTCGGCGGCCAGGACGGCGCGGGCAAGGGCGTCGTGGTGGGCGTCATCGACTCCGGGTACACGCCCTCCAGCGAGTTCTTCGCCGGCAGCGAGGTGAAGCCACTCACCGGCGATCCGCAGGTCGGCGTCCCGTACCGCACCGGCGACGGCAAAATCGCCATGCTGAAGTCCGACGGCAGCACCTTCGAAGGAGAATGCCAGAAGGGCGAAGGGTTTAACGGCAGCGCCTGCAACTCCAAGGTCCTGGGAGCGCGCTACTTCTCCGACGGCTTTGAGGCAACGGTGGCCAAGAAGGACCGCGCACCGGAAGAGCTCATCTCCCCCGTGGACGTCGGCAGCCACGGAACCCACACCGCCAGCACCGCCGCCGGCAACGCCAACGTGGAAACGTTCGTGGACGGCCGCAGCTTCGGCCTCACGAGCGGCGTTGCCCCAGCCGCCAAACTCTCGATCTACAAGATCTGCTGGGAGGACAATGACCCCGCCACGGGCGGCTGCTACACCTCCGCGTCCATCGATGCCATCAACCAGGCCGTGCTGGACGGCGTTGACGTCCTGAACTACTCCATCTCCGGAACCACGTCCACCACCACGGATCCGGTGTCCCTGGCGTTCCTGTCGGCCGCCTCCGCCGGGATCTTTGTGGCGGCCTCGGCCGGTAACTCCGGCCCCGACGACAGCACGGTGAACCACGGGGAGCCGTGGGTCACCACCGCCGCGGCCAGCAGCTTCTCCCAGGAGTTGCAGGGCACGGTGGAGTTCTCCGACGGCAGCAAGTTCCGGGGCGCCAGCATCATGAACCGCGAGGTTGCCGGCGCCGGCGTTGTGCTTGCCGCCGATGCAGCTTCCGGGCAGGATCCGGCTCCGCGGCTGTGTGGCCCGGGCTCGCTGGACCCGGCGAAAATCGCCGGGAAAGTCGTGGTCTGTGACCGCGGCACGTATGACCGCGTGGCCAAGAGCGCCGAGGTGGCGCGCGGCGGCGGCGTCGGGATGATCCTGGTGAACGTGACCGCATCGTCGCTCGACGCAGACAAGCACTCCGTGCCCACCGTCCACGTGAACCCGCCCGCCACCGAGACGATCAAGGCCAAGGTCGCGGCTAACCCGGCCATCACCGTTTCCCTCGTCAACAAGGACACCACGGGACTGCCCGCCGAGGCCCAGCCCCAGATCGCCGGCTTCTCCTCGCGCGGACCGCTGATTGCCACGGACTCGGATCTGCTGAAGCCCGACGTCGCAGCGCCCGGCGTTGCTGTACTCGCCGGTGTCTCGCCGATTGGTGCCGGCGGCGACAAGTTCGGATTCATGTCCGGCACGTCCATGGCCTCACCCCACGTGGCCGGTTTCGGCGCCCTCATCCTGGGCAAGAACCCGGCGTGGTCTCCGGCAGCCGTGAAATCGGCCATGATGACCACCGCGGGCGACGTCAAGCTCGCTGACGGCACGAAGAACACCGACGTGCTGGCCACCGGTGCGGGGCAGGTGGATCCCGCCCGTGTACTGGATCCGGGACTGGTCTACGACGCCGACGGCGATGACTACCTCAGGTTCATCCAGGGAACCGGCGTCGATCTGGGCATGCCCGGCCTGGGCGTCACCAAGCCCCGCGACATGAACGTCCCGTCCTTCTCCCTCGGCAACCTTGCCGGCAGCATCGAGGTCACCCGCACGGTGACCGCGCTGACTCCTGGCGTTTACCGCGCCAAGGCCAGCGTGCCGGGAGTGAAGGTCACGGTGACCCCGTCCATCCTGCAGTTCGGCGCAGCCGGCGAGAAGCGCACGTTCAAGGTGTCCTTCGAAAACCAGAGCGCAAAGCTGGGGAGCTTCGCCACGGGTTCGCTCACCTGGCAGGGGGCGAACAAGAACGTGGCATCGCCGATCGCGGTCCGTCCGCAGTCGGTCGTGGCGCCCAAGAACGTCGCGTTCACGTCCGCGGCAGGCAACGGGGCCGGGAACATCAGCATCGTCTCGGGTTCCAGCTCGCCCACGAACGTGACGCTGGACGGACTGTCCAAAGCGGACTCCTCCGCCATTGAACTGGTTCCCGGGCCTTTCAAGTACGCGGCCGATGCCTCGAACTTCGTCAAGACCGTGGAGGTCCCGGCCAACGTCCCGCTGGCCAAGCTGTCCGTGTTCTCCGCGGATGAACGGGCCGACTTCGACATGGTAGTCATCACGCCCAGCGGCCAGGGGATCGTCGTCGCCACGGCCGCGGCCAGCGAATCGGTTTCCATCCCTAACCCGGCCCCGGGCACGTACCGGATGTTCGTGAATCTGTACGACAGTCCCAACGGCCAGGCCACCAAGGCATCCGTGGACGCGGCGGTCCTTGGCGCAAACGAGGGCAACGCAACCGTTACCCCCGACCCCGTGCGGCTTGCCAACGGCAAGGCCGGCCAGCTCGCCTTGGCGTGGAAGGACCTCGCCCCGGGTTCCTACATTGGCCGGGTGACATTCGACGGTGCCAGTGCCCCGACGTTCGTCACCGTTGTGGTGACACCGGGAGGCACTGCAGGGGTCCCGCCGGCTTCGGACGATCCGAAGAAAAAGCAGGAAACGGGGAAGGTCGTCAATGACGACCTGACGCGGACACCGGATAACTCCATCTAGGAAGGTCCCGGATCCGGGTTCCCTTGGATTCCTGACAGCAATGGCCGGCGGTTAGCCCCGCCGGCCACTGCTGTTAAGCGGCAGTGCCAGGCTCAGATGGCACCGGCAGACCCGGCAATTCCGCCCAGGAGCGGGGACAATGCACGCCAGCGCGCAATCTCGCAGCCGTCCGTCAGGGAGAACCGCGACTGTACCGTGCGTCCGCCAAAGTGGCCGGTCACCACTGCCACCTGAGGACCGCCGTACTGCTGCGTGCAGAGTTTGGGCGGGCCGGGCTCGGGGAAGAAGATCCGTTCGCCGAAGCGTTCGACGGCGGCAACCGCCCCTGCCGGGTCCGGCAGCGTTGATTCGGCGAGCCGGCCGGAACGGCAGACCAGCGTAAAGACGTGGGCAGGAGCTCCGGGCGCCTCGGTCAGGGTGACGGTCAGGTCGAAGTCGGGCGCCGGGGCCGTGGTGCTCACTGCCGTTCCTCCGGGCCGAGGGCGTCGAACAGGGGCGCCAACTCCGCCAACAGCCGGCTCCGCAAGACCTGGGCCTCGGCGGAGAAAGCCCGCTGGTGCTCCACGTATGCGGCCTTGCCCGCTGCCGTCTCTATTGGAATCGGCGGGTAGCCCCAGTCCGTGAGGTCGTACGGGGAGGCCTGCATGTCCATGGCCCGTACCCGCCAGGACAGCTCGAAGCAGTCCATCACGAGTTCGCTGGGCAGGGCGGGTGAGAGCTTGTAGGCCCATTTGTACAGATCCATGTTCGCGTGCAGGCAGCCTGGCTGCTCCATGGTCCGCTGGTTCTCCCTGCTTGGCGAGAGTTCGTTCAGCGGCACGGCATCCGGCGTGTAGAACCGGAACGCGTCAAAGTGCGAGCAACGGATCCTGTTGTCCTCGACCACCTTGTCGGTGCCGGCGGCGCCCAGCCGCAGTGTCAGGTACTCGTGGCGGAGTTCGAATTTTTCCTGGCGGTAGACCATGGCCCATTCATGCAGACCGAAGCATCCGAACTGGGCCGGGCGGGCGGCCGTGCCTGCCAGGATGACCTGGCCAAAGAGCAGCGCGTCGCGGCGTTCGGCGAGGAACGAGTCCCGGTCCAGGGTCACGGCAACGCTGCCGGCGGGCAGGCCTGCAGCAGCGAGTTCGCCGGTACCGAGCGTGCGGTAGTACTTCCAGCCCGTGCGCGCCGCTGCCTCCGCGCCAGAGAGCACGGTACCGTCCCCCGGATGCCAGCGCATGAGCTGGCCCGGCTTTTGCGTGTAGTAGGTGAAGAGGAAATCCTCCACCGGATGCTTGCGGCCGGATGATCGTCGCGCAAGGTAGGGGTCGGCGTAACGGCGAACGCGCTCGGCATGGGCGGCTTCGCGCGCCCTCCAGTCGCCTGGAAGAAGCGCGTGCAGCCGGGCGGCCGGAGTCGAGGCCGGGCCCGGCAATGTCCTGGCCTGCCCCACAGTCCTAGACAGACCCACTGGAGGAGCCCAGGACGTCCTGAGCGGCGTTCCACGCGCCGATCTCGCAGCCGTCGCGCAACTCGAACGTTGTCTCGACCGGCGTGCCGTCGACCACTCCCGTGACGGTGGCAACCTGCGGGCCCCCGTATTGCTGGGTGCAGGAGACGTCCTTGCTGGGCGCAGCGCGGTTCAGGATGGCGGCATTGTTCTTCAGTGCCGTGCAGGCCGCGGCGGCCTTGGGGTGCTGGCTTTCGGCAACGGGGGCGCCGCCCTTGCACACCAGCGTGTAGTTGACTGCCGTCCCGTCTTTGGAGGTCTTCACAGTGATGGAGAGCTCGGCGTCACCGGCTCCGGGGCCCGACGGCAGCGGCGAAGCGGCCGGCGGCGGCGGGGCGGGAACGGTGGTCTCGGCGTCGGGCGGTATGGTGCCCGGCGCCGGGCTGCCAGGCGTAGACGTTCCCGGCCCGGGCGTGGCGCCCGGTGACTGCGTTCCGGTGCCCGGGGATTCGCTTGTGGGCGTCGGCGAAGGCTGGCCGGTTCCGGTGTCAGGGGTGCAGGCGGCGAGGCCGCCCGTCGCTCCGAGGGCGAGCAGCACAGAAATCAGTAGCTTGCGCATGCCGGGTCTCCTCAAGTTTTTCCTATTCTACCGTCGGCGGCTTCCGGCTGCCGGAACGGGGCGGTAACGGTATCCGGCGCTTGCTAACGGAAGGGTATCGATTCTTTGCGGCGTCCGCGGTATCTTTCTGACATCGACGGGTGCGCGGCAACAACCAAAGAGTGATGACGCCCATGGGGGGCAGAGCGTCCAGTTCGTGGGACCGAAGGTCTACAGGTCCAAGAACAAAGGAAGGCATCTCCCCATGACCCCCCATCCAGAAACATCCCGCCCCGGATTGAGCAGACGGCTACCCGCAGTATTGGCCGTTGGTCTTGCAATGGTCATCAGCCAGGGCATCGCCGGGCCGACGGCGGCCGCGCCGGGGCCGTCGTCCGGACAGGCATCCGCACAGGCGGCCGCCCGCTCCGGCGACTCACCGTTGGACGATGGCCGCTACATCGTCATGCTCAAGGACAAGCCGCTGGCCACATATTCAGGCGGTGTGCCCGGCATTCCCGGCACGGCGGTCCCGAAGGGCAAGAAACTGGACCCCTCCGGCCCCAACTCGCGTAAGTACGACGCGCACCTCAAGGCCAAGCAGAGGCAGGCGGCCGCTGCGAAGGGCGTGACGATCACCAGGAGCTTCACCCTGGCCGTCAACGCCTTCAGCGCCGTACTTTCGGCGGCACAGATCAAGGGGCTGGCCAGCGACAACAACGTGCTGGCCGTGGTTCCTGACAGCCTGCGCAAGCCCGACTACTCCACCAGCGATTTCCTCGGCCTTCCCGGCGGCGACGGCGTTTGGGAAAAGCACTTCGGCGGCGAAAGCGATGCCGGCAAGGGCGTAGTAGTGGGAATGCTGGACACCGGCTACTCGCCGGACAATCCGTTCTTCGCCGGTGACGAGGTGAAGTCACTCTCGGGCCGCTCCAAGGTGGGCGAGCCCTTCCGTCTCCAGGACAACGTCATTGGCATGCAAAAGGCCAACGGCGGAACGTTTGTGGGTACCTGCGTGAGCGGTGACGGCTTCGACGGCACGGAGTGCAACAGCAAAGTGCTCGGTGCCCGGTTCTACGACCAGGCCTACAAGGCTGCGGTGCCCCCTGAGCTGCGGTCGCCGCTGGAAAAGTTTTCCCCGCTGGACGTCAACGGCCACGGTTCGCACACGGGCAGCACTGCTGCCGGGAACAGCGACGTGACCCAGGTGGCGGGCGGACGGGACTTCGGTAAGAGCTCGGGCGTTGCGCCGGCGGCGAAGATCGCCGTATATAAGGTCTGCTGGGAAGGCGCGGTCCCTGAGGCGACGGGGTGCCTGGAATCCGACATCCTCAACGCCATCCAGGATGCCGTCCTGGACGGCGTGGACGTACTGAACTACTCCATCTCCGGCAACAATAATTCAACGGTTGACGCCGTATCCCTGGCCTTCCTCAATGCTGCGGCGGCAGGGGTGTTTGTGGCGACGTCGGCAGGCAACTCCGGTCCGTTTGCAGGCACGGTGAACCATGCGGGTCCCTGGCTGACCAGCGTTGCGGCCTCCACGTTCGACAACTCCCTGCGCGGAACCGCTGAGCTGTCCAACGGCGCGAAATTCGCAGGAGCCAGCGTGATGAGCACCGAGGTGAACTCGAAGCCCATCGTCCTTGCAGTTACCGTGAAGGCGGCCGCTGCCGTGGACGCCAACGCGGCCCTCTGCGCTCCGGACACACTGGACCCGGCCAAGGCGGCCGGAAAGATCGTGGTCTGCGACCGGGGTGTGGTGCCTCGCGTCGCCAAGAGTGAAGAGGTGAAGCGGGCCGGCGGCGTGGGCATGGTGCTGGTCAACCTGACCCCCGGCTCCCTGGACGCGGACCTGCACAGTGTTCCCACGGTCCACGTCGACGACCCCAAGATCAAGGATGTGGTCACGGCGAATCCGGGGCTGACGGCCAGCCTCAAGGCCACTGACACCACAGGCGCGAAACTGCCGCCGGTGCCGCAGATTGCGGAATTCTCCTCCCGCGGGCCGACGCTTGCATCCGACGGCGACCTTCTGAAGCCGGACGTCACGGCCCCCGGCGTGGCAGTGCTCGCGGCCGTTTCGCCGATCGGTTTCAAGGGCGAGGACTTCGGATTCCTGTCCGGCACCTCCATGGCGGCGCCGCACATTGCGGGCTCCGGTGCCCTGCTGCTCGGCAAGAACCCGCAGTGGTCGCCGGCGGCTGTGAAGTCCGCCATCATGACCACCGCCCATGACCTGGTCAACGCTGATGGTGCAGCCGTGCATGACGTCTTCGCCCAGGGCGCCGGGCATGTGGATCCGGCCAAGTTCTCGTCGCCGGGGCTGGTCTATGACGCCGGAATTGCGGACTGGATGGGCTTCCTCCAGGGGCAGGGATTCCAATTGGGCGTGGCGCCGATCGCCGCCAAGGATGTCAACGTGCCGTCAATAGCGCTTGGTGCGCTGGCCGGCAGCCAGACCGTCACCCGCACCGTCACGGCGGTGACAGCGGGAACCTACCGGGCGGCCGTCACGCTTCCCGGCATCACGGCGACGGTAAGCCCTGCCGAGGTGACCCTGGCTGAAGGTGAAAGCGCGACCTTCACTGTCACGTTCACCACCGCCAGAGCTGCGCTGGACACCTATTCCATGGGCTCGCTGACATGGACATCGTCCGAGAACAGCGTCCGCTCTCCGGTGGCGGTGCGGCCCGTCGCGCCATAGCGCCTGGCGGCCGCCCGGGCAGGGGCAGCAAGTTGCCTGGGCAGCAAAGGACGACGCCGGCACTCACCACGCGTGGTGAGTGCCGGCGTCGTCCGTGTGGCATTTCGCCGCTTGCGCCGAACCGCCAGCGCGGGTGAAGCGCTAGATCCGGGCGGAACCGGTGGCGGCTATGAGGTCCATCATGGCGCGGTGCAGGCTTTCCACCTGTTCCCGGGTGAGGCCCAGCTTGGCCATCATGATGCCGGGAACCGCGGTGGCCTGCCGGCGCAGGGCGGCTCCGGCGGGCGTCAACTCCACCGCCAGGGCGCGTTCGTTTCCTTCCACGCGCCGCCTGGTGATAAGTCCGGCCGTTTCCAGGCGGCGGAGCAGGGGTGAAATGGTGGCGGGCTCCTGGGCCAGGGCGTCGCTGATGTCGCGGACCGAGCGGGGGCTTGATTCCCACAGGCACAGCATGACCAGATATTGGGGATGCGTGAGCCCCAGCTTGTCCAGCACCGGCTTGTACGCGCCGACAACGCTGCGGGAGGCGACTGTCAGTGCGAAGCACAGCTGGCGTTCCAGCAGGAGGTCGTCCTCCATTACTGCGGGGCCTGCGGCTGGCCCGGCGGCTGGGGAGGTGACAGGGTCTTCCGGTCGGCCAGTCATGGGCATCCCTTCGATAGTTAGTGCACTAATGATTAGTGTATCGTTGTTTCCGGCAGTGGTCCTGGAAATGGAGTGTGGATACCGTGGCAAAAGAGAACGCATCGCAGAGGTTCATGCGCGCAACCGGCAAGCTCAGGGCGATCTTCGGCCCGGCCAACCGGAGTTCCCTGGAGCATGACATGACTGACGAGAACCGTAAGTTGCTCGCCCAGCGCGAGGCCGAGACCCGGCAGTGGGAAACCGTCCGGCGGCCGGACGGCAGCACCTATGTGGTGCCGCGCAACCCCGACGACAAGTCCCTGCGCTAGAGCGCCACGCCCCTTCTCCTGCCCCCGACTGTCACCCCGGTCGGGGGCCATTTTTCGTGGTCCCGGCGTAAAATAAGGGCACTGGCAGTACGGAAGAGCAGTTGCTCTCTCCGCCTTCGATGAGGGAAGGGGGTGGAACTTGTGGCACATGTGCTTGCTGGCTTCATGGATATGACCGACAGGCTCCGGTTCATATTCGGCCCGGCCACCCAAGGCGATCCGACATTGCCGGTGGTTCACATGCATGACGATTATGAGCACGCCTCAGAGGATGATCTGGCCCAGTTTGAAGTCGAGACCGACTCCGAGGGGCACCACTATGCAGTCCGCAAGAGCGACCTCAAGTAGGGCGCGCGGACGAGACTAGCCAGGCGGGCATGCCGCCTGCCGTGCAGAGACGCCGTGGAGAGGCATGGAGCGCCGGCGACCGGCGCTCCATGCCTCGCGTCCGCCCGCTCCATGTTTCGCGTCCGCCAGTGACTAGCGGCCGGTGCCGCCGTAGACCGTTGCTTCGTCTTCGCTGTCAAGGTCGAAGGCCTTGTGGATGGCCCGGACTGCATCGTCCAGCAGGTCCGCGTGCGTCACCACTGAAATGCGGATTTCTGACGTCGAAATCATGTTGATGTTGATCCCGGCGTCGGACAGGGCCTTGAAGAACGTGGCCGAAACACCCGGGTGCGAACGCATGCCGGCGCCGATCAGGGACAGCTTGCCGATCTGCTCGTTGTATTCGATGCTCTCGAAGCCGATTTCCTGCTGGGCCGCGCGGAGGGCCGCCAGGGCATCGGCCCCTTCGACGATGGGAAGGGTGAAGGAGATGTCCGTCCGGCCGGTGCCGTGCGTGGAGACGTTCTGAACGATCATGTCGATGTTCGAATGCGCGTCAGCGATCACCTGGAAAATCGCCGCGGCCTTGCCGGGAATGTCCGGTACGCCCACAACGGTGACCTTCGCTTCCGAGCGGTCGTGTGCAACACCGGAGATGATTGGCTGCTCCAAGGCAACTCCCTCTTGAGTCGTGATCTTGTCATCGGCGCCGGGCAGGACCCAGGTGCCTTCGTGCTGGCTGAATGAGGAACGGACGTGCAGCGGCACGCCGAACCGCCGGGCGTATTCAACGCACCGCAGGTGCAGAATCTTGGCGCCGGAGGCGGCCAGTTCCAGCATTTCCTCGCTGGAGATGCGGTCGATTTTCTGCGCGGACGGCACAACGCGCGGATCGGCGGTGTAGATACCGTCCACATCGGTGTAGATCTCGCAGACGTCGGCTTCGAGGGCGGCGGCGAGGGCGACCGCCGTCGTGTCCGAACCTCCGCGGCCCAGGGTGGTGATCTCGTTCGTGGTGCGGCTCATGCCCTGGAAGCCCGCAACGATGGCGATGTGTCCCTTGTCCAAGGCTGTCCGGATGCGGTGCGGGTCGACGTCGATGATCCGGGCCTTGCCGTGGATGCCGTCGGTGATCATGCCGGCCTGGGAACCGGTGAAGGACTGTGCGGAGGCGCCGAACTTGTTGATCGCCATGGCCAGCAGTGCCATGGAGATGCGCTCACCGGCGGAGAGGAGCATGTCCATCTCCCGGGCCGGGGCGGAATCGGTGACCTGCGCGGCGAGGTCCAGGAGTTCGTCGGTAGTGTCGCCCATCGCGGAGACGACGACAACAACTTCGTTGCCGGCCTTCTGCGCATCGACCACACGCTTCGCAACCCGCTTGATGCCCTCAGCGTCGGCCACCGAGGAGCCGCCGAACTTCTGCACAATGAGCTGCGTGGTGACGGTGTCACTGACGGCCAGCTCCTGCGGCTGAGGTTCGGTCTTCACATCGGTACTGGGCATACTCATGCGTGCACCCTCACTGGATCAATCGGAGTTTTGGAGGCCAGGCGGCCTTGCGGCGCGACGGCGTAACTAATGCCAACAGTTTATCGCCGCCGTCCGCCTCGCGTTGAATTGTGACCCTGGACGGTCAGCTCAGGGCGTTGCGGCGGCCCTCGAAAGCCCGGCCCAAAGTGACCTCATCGGCGTATTCGAGGTCGCCGCCGACAGGCAGGCCGGAGGCGAGACGGGTGACCGTGATGCCGATCGACTTGAGCATCCGTGCCAGGTACGTTGCCGTCGCCTCCCCCTCCAGGTTCGGGTCGGTGGCGATGATGATTTCCTGGATGGCGCCGTCATTGAGCCGGGTGAGGAGCTCGCGGATCCGCAGCTGCTCCGGGCCGATGCCCGCGATCGGATTGATCGCACCGCCCAGCACGTGGTACCTGCCGCGGAATGACCGGGTGCGCTCCACGGCGAGCACGTCCTTGGATTCCTCGACAACACAGATGACGGACGGGTCCCGGCGCGGGTCCCGGCAGATGTTGCACAGTTCCTGCTCCGTTACGTTGCCGCAGGCTGTGCAGAACTTGACGCGCTCCTTCACCGTGGTGATGGCCTCCACCAGGCGCTTCATGTCCTGGGGGTCGGCCTCCAGAATGTGGAAGGCCAGCCGCTGGGCCGACTTCGGCCCCACGCCGGGGAGGCGTCCGAGCTCATCGATCAGCTCTTGAACTGCACCCTCGTACACAATGTCCTCGATTACTTGGTTGGAAGGCCTCCGGCCGGCATGGCCGGCGCGGCGGGGCCGGGCAGGGATGCCCGGCTGTCAGGCGGTGATCGGTTGGGCCTAGTAGCGGGGCAGCAGCGGGCTCCCGTCCAGCGACCGTTCCTCAATGAGCTTTCCGCCCAGAATACGCTCGACGGCGGCCCGGCCAAAGACGCCCGACTCCTCGATGGTTTCGTCGTCCGCGCTGGGAATGTCCTGCACATAAGGGGCAGCAGACTCGACCTGCCGGGCCGGTGCCTTGGCCCGTCCAGCCTCGGCCTCGGGGCTGTTGGACAGTCTCTGGTAAAGGCTCAGCTTCCCGTTGCCGGGCACCGGAGGCGCAGCTGCAGTCGCTCCTGCCGAGTGGGCCGGGGCGGCTGCCGGGCCGGGCTGCGTAGCCGGGGCAGCGCTCGGTGCGAAGACCGGCACCCGCACCTGTGTTGCTGCACCGACAGCTGTTTGTGCACCGACAGCCTGCACGGCGGGCGCCTGAATGCCCTGTGCCGGGACGCCGTAATCGTGGCTGCCGGACGCCTGGGCGGATGCCATGGCGTAGGCGGGGGCGAACTGGGGCACGTCCGACTCGGGCGTTCCGGCTGGCGGGGGAGTGCCCCCGTTGCCCAGCGGCTCAGCCGGGCCTGTCGCCGGGGCCGGTGCACCGTCAGGGACCTGTGCTCCCGGGCCTCCGGTCCGGGGAATCTGCGCCGCTGCCGGTTCGTAGTGCGGGGCGGCCGGCTCCGGGGGAATCGTTTCCGACGCGTCACCGGACTCGCTCTGGGACCTGCCGACATGGGTCTCTGAACCGAGGAGCCACACACCGGGAGCCTGCTCGACGGCACGCGACCACGGATCATCGGACGTGTCCCGCGCGGGCGTGCGGTTACCGGATGCGGCGGAGGCCGGGGCGACGGAAGCCGGAGGCGCGGAAGCCGCAGCCGTGCGGGGCCGGTCGGGCGAAGCCGGGACAGGGAGTTCCGGAGTGTGGCGTGAAGGTTCCCAGTCCATGGGCGGCTCTTCATCGAGGGGCGGCGCGTCCTCGTCGAGGGGCGGCCCCCAATCGTCGTCCGGGTAGGAGTAAGCGCCGGCCTGGCCGGCGTCAGTTCCGGCCACGCTGGCCGAGCGCGATGCGGCCGAAGGACCCGCCGAAGAAGTCGCAGCCGACGAGGACGCAGCCGGGGTGGAAACGGCCGGGGCAGAAGCTGCCGGCCGCGCTGCAGGCACCGGACCCGCACCGGAAGGAACTCCGTCCGAAGGAATTCCGTCCGAAGGGCCCGCAGCGGAGGAAGCCGCAACGGAAGCGGCGCGACTCTGTGAAGCCGGCGCGGAATCGGGCGTTGAAGCCGGCGCGGAATCGGGTGCGGCGGGGGCAAGTCCCCAGTCCGCATCCGTCGTGGTAGCCGGGACGTCCCGGCTAGTAGGCGCTTTTGGGTTTGGCTCAGAGCTCGCTGGGCCGCTGGATCCGGCCGCCACCGCAGTGATCTGGCAGTCGATGCCGATCGTCTTATGGATGGCCTGCCGCAGATTTTCGGAGTGATCCGCCCGGCCGAAGGCGCCGGCCAGTCCGGAGGTCGTGAAGACGAGGGTAAGCACCTGGCCGTCGAACTGGCCGACCTGGGCGTTCGGCTCCACGAGGGCCCACGTGCTGCGTTTGATCTTGGTGAGGGTCTGCAGGATCTCCGGCCAGGCGCGGCGAAGAACTTCGACGTCGGCACCTGCGCCGGCCGGTGCGGATGCCGCACGCTGCGGCGGAGCAGACTGTGCCGCGGCCGGTTCCGGCCGTGACTCCGGATACCGGGCAGGCGGCGTGGCAGGGACGGGCAGTGAGCCGCTGACGGGCGCCGGCTGGACGGGCGCTGACTGGATTGCCGGTGCTGCCTGCTCTCCGGGAGCGGGCCGGGGCTCCGGCACGGGCTGGGCGGGCGGCCTTTGCGTAGCAGCTTCCCGGCTGGCCGCGGCCGGCGGTTCCGAAGTCACCCGGCGGGCGCCCGCAGGTGACTCATCAACCGGCCAGTCGTTGGTACTGATCCGGGGTGCAGCGAGGGGCTCCCGCTCGGCTGGCGCGGTGACGGGGGAGGCTGCCGGTTGCAGGCCAGCGGGAGGCTGGGCGGCCGGGACGGCTGGTGCAGAAGGGGCCGGTGCGGAAGGGGCTGGTGCAGTTGTGGCCGCTGCGGGAGCAGCGGAAGCCGCGGCCGGCGGAACGGGAGCTGCAGGAGCTGGTGCTGCAGAAGCAGCCGCTGCGGGGGCTGCAGAAACGGCGGCGGGAGCGCCGACGTCGTTCCCTGCGTAGTTCAGTCTCCGCTCCACGCGGTCAATCCGGGCGGCGATGCCGCGTTCGGTCTGTTCGGAGCTGGGCAGCAGGATGCGGGCGCAGAGCAGTTCGAGGTGCAGCCGTGGGGACGTGGCACCGGTCATTTCCGTCAGCGCGGTATTGGTGACGTCGGCCGCGCGGGAAAGCTCTGCCGCTCCGAGGTTGTGCGCCTGGTTCTGCATCCGGGCAATCTGGTCCGCGGGCATGCCGCGGAGGATGGACTGGGCGCTCTCCGGCATTGCCTGGATGATGATGAGATCCCGGAACCGCTCCAGGAGGTCTTCCACGAAGCGGCGGGGATCGTGTCCCGTCTGGATGACGCGGTCCACTGCCCGGAAGACGGTGGCGGCGTCAGAGGCGGCGATTGCCTCCACGACGTCGTCCAGGAGCGAAGCATGCGTGTAGCCAAGGAGGGCGACGGCGAGCTCGTAGTCCAGGCCATCGGGGCCCGCGCCTGCCATCAGCTGGTCAAGGACGGAGAGGGAATCGCGGACGGACCCGGCTCCGGCGCGGATGACCAGCGACAGCACGCCGGGCGCTACGGGCACGTTTTCCTGCTTGCAGAGAAGCTCCAGATAGGCCATGAGCGGCTCGGGCGGCACCAGGCGGAACGGGTAGTGGTGCGTGCGGGACCGGATGGTCCCGATGACCTTGTCCGGTTCCGTGGTGGCAAAGATGAACTTGATGTGTTCCGGGGGTTCTTCAACGATCTTCAGCAGGGCGTTGAAGCCGGCCGAGGTGACCATGTGGGCCTCGTCGATAATGAAGATCTTGTAGCGGTCCCGCACCGGAGCGTACGTGGCGCGCTCACGAAGGTCACGGGCGTCATCCACACCGCCGTGGCTGGCGGCGTCGATCTCGATCACGTCGAGCGATCCGGAGCCGCCGCGGGCCAATTCCACGCAGCTGGGGCACACGCCGCAGGGAGTGTCGGTGGGGCCCTTGGCGCAGTTGAGGCAGCGGGCCAGAATGCGGGCTGACGTGGTCTTGCCGCAGCCGCGCGGACCCGAGAACAGGTAGGCGTGGTTCACCCGGTTTTTCCGCAGGGCCGTCATGAGCGGCTCCGTGACATGTTCCTGCCCGATAACGTCCGCGAACGAATCGGGGCGGTATCTACGGTAAAGGGCAGTAGTAACAGTCACAGAGAAAACCCTACCAATCGGGACTGACATAAAAGACCCCTCATGCACCCGCCAGAGCCCGCTTACCCTTGCTACCTTCCGGTCCTGGGGGAGTTCAACAGGATGACGCCACATGAGGGGCCGTCAGACAGTTTACCCGAAGTTTTGGTGTGCCCCGAATCGGCTCCGAAGCGGCCGCTCGGGCCCGATATCGGACCCCTCACCGATGCCTGTTCACGGGCCAGCTCATGAAGGCGGGTTCCTCATAAGGGTGGGCCGCCCGCAGGGCCCGGATGACGTCGTCGAGCGTTTCCTCCTCGACGATGCACTCGATCCGGACCTCGGCCACCTGCTCCGGCACGCCTCTTGTGCCGATAAAGGGCTCGGCGCCGGGGAGGGGCGTGAAGCGCCCGGTGCCCGGAGTCGTAAAAGCACAGTGCGAATAGTTGCCCAGCCGGCCGGCGCCGGCATCCCCGATGGCGGCGAGAACTTCCTCGGCGTGGGATTCGGGGACATAGGCAACCAGGGCGTGGAGCTGGGACATGGCACCATCCTGCCAGCCGGGCACCCGCGCGTCACCGGTCGTTGAGGCCGGAAGGGCGGGCGCAGTGCCGGCTGTCCCCGGGCGGTGTGAAGCCCCCGATCGGCCCAATTGGGCGATGCCGAAAAGTTCAGGTATTCTAGTATCTGCTTTTGATTCAGAAGCTACTGGAGAATTCGCCTAGCGGCCTATGGCGCACGCCTGGAACGCGTGTTGGGTTAACGCCCTCGGGGGTTCAAATCCCCCATTCTCCGCCATCGGAAAACCCGGTTCTGACATTGTCGGAACCGGGTTTTCTGTTTCCTACGCCACGCCCAGCCGGCGGAGCCGCTCCCGCGCCGCGTGTTCACTTGGCCCGGTCCGATCCAGCGCAAGGCGCACGACGGCGAGAGTCACCCGGGCAGCGATGGTCACCGGCAGCGGCAAGGGACCAAGCCGGGCGGTCCGCAGGCCAAGCATGGCGCGGTACCGGGGCTCCAGGCTGAGCACAGCGGCCGCGAACAGAACGCGGTAGCCGGGCATCAGGAACGGATGCAGGGGCGGATTGCGGATGAAGGCGACAGTTTCGGCAACACGCTCGTCGGCCCGAAGCTGGCCCGACGCGAACCAGGCATCCAGTTGCGGCCTCAGGTCGGCCTCGCTCAGCGGAGGCGCGTCCACACCCATCAGCCGGCCTGCCTGCGCCCATTCCCGGACGTACGCGTCGGGACCGCCCGGGATGGGCCCGCCCCACACCTTGTGGGCGCAGAGGAACGAGTCGGTGAAGGTGACGTGGACCCACCGGAGCAACTCGGGATCGTTGGCAGAGTAGTCCCGGACCTCGCCCTGTCCATCAATATACTTACCGCGCACGGACTCGTGGAGCCGCTGCACGCGCCTGCATGCGGCAAGTGCGTCGGCCTTGGAACCGTACGTGACGGCGTGAATCCAGCGGGTTGTCATGACGAGCCGGCCCACGGGGTCCTCGCGGAAGTTCGAGTGGTCGTGGACCCCTGCAAGGACGCCGGGATGAAGCGACTGCATGAGCAGTGACCGAATGCCTGCGATTAACGTCGGCAGGCCCCCGTGGACGGACCAGACTGCAGACCCGGGGAGGTAGTAGCCGGGGTCGTCCCCCTGGGCAAACGTGAGTGACCATTCGGGCGGGACATCCGGGCTTCCGGTGAGTGTCCGCCTAACCTCCGACTGCCATTCCCTAAGGAAATTCCGCATGATTCCATTCTTGCCTAGGGACGCCGACGGCTTAAGCCGGTACAGAGCGAATGCCCGCGAAATTCCAGGGGGTTTCCGCGCATGCTCCATACCTGCGAACACGGTTTACTGCCCCTTAAGCCTATAAATAGCACCGTATAGCCCCCCAGTTTTAGGGGTTTCGCCCGGACTGACCGTGTGGCCACAATGGAGAACACGCTCGTCGAGATAGGAGTTTGGCGGGTCCTAATTCAGGAGAATTCAGTGGCAACTCATGGGGGAAACGGACACGCGCCGAGGATAATCGGACCTGGACGAATCGCATTGCGGAGTCTCTCCGCGGCCGTCGTCGTCGGGTTTTCCGTCTTCGCCTTTGGGTTCCAAGGACCGGCCAGTTCAGTGCAGCAACCTGTCGGGGACGCCGTACCCCTGGCAGCTCCTTCCGGAGTTGTGGGCCCGGCGCTGCTTGATCCGGACAGCACACACGAAGGGCACGCGCTGGGCGAGCTGGCCGCAGACGCCCTGGCTAAGGTCCCCTACGGCCGGACGGTCGTGGACGCATCTACAGCCAAGAACGGAACCAAGCCGCGATCGCCCGGCGTCGCGTCCGCTGAATTACAGCGGCCGGGCGAAGGCTTCCTGATGGCGCCGCTTGAAGTGCTCATCCCAACTTCCCCGTTTGGACTGCGGCACAACCCGCTTACGGGCGAGGAAGGCGAATTCCACTGGGGCCAGGACTACGCCGCGGCCTGCGGAACCCGCGTCTACGCAGCCGACTCCGGAGTGGTCCGGGCAGCCGGATGGCACCCCTGGGGCGGTGGTAACCGGGTGGAGATCGACCACGGGAACGGGCTGATCACTACGTACAACCACCTGCAGGGCATTGCCGTTGAAAAGGGCGACCAGGTACGGGTTGGTGAGGTCATTGCAGAAGTGGGCAACACCGGATCCTCAACCGGGTGCCACCTGCATTTCGAAGTAATTAAGGATGGACAGCACCAGAACCCGCTGAACTGGACCATGCTGCCCATCCGGCAGATCGACCGGCTGACTCCGGCGGTCCTGACCAGTTTCGACCCCGGCACCGCTATCACCTCGGGCTGGGCCATCCCCTATCTGCCCGGGAACACCGACGACAGTCTGACTCCCGTTGCTGCCGCTTTGGCCGCCAATCCGCGGACCAGTTTCGCGGCCGGCGCCTCCGGGACCACACTGGTGCCCAGTTCGTCGTCGACACGGGTGACCTCGACGCCGACCACCACCACATCTCCCAAGCCGACGGCCACGCCGAAGCCGACGCCGACCCCCACCCCGACGCCGACCCCGACGCCGACCCCCACTCCCACGCCCACGCCCGAGCCGACGCCGCCTCCGGTCGAGCCGACTCCGCCTCCGGTTGAACCGGCGCCGGTGGAGCCGCCGCCTGTGACCACCGAACCGGCGCCCGTTGACCCGGTTCCTCCCACGGAACCTGCCGTGACAGCGGAGCCGGTACCAACGGAGCCCGTGCCGGTGACCGATCCGGTTCCCACGCCAACGGACGCCGTGGCTCCCGCCCAGGTTGAGCCGGTCCCAACGGCCGATCCGGCACCCGTGTCGTCGTCGATGGTTGTTTCAACTGACGCTCCTGTGGCTGCCACCACAGAGGCCGTACCAGAAAGTGCAGTGACGGTGGAGCCCGCCGCCGCGCCGTAGGTGCGGCGGGCGGCTGCCCGCCGTCCGGCTGTTCACCAGCCGGGTTAGGAGGTCGAAGGAATGCAGCGGCAGCTAATACCGTTGTCATTAATGACACCTATGCACCCGGTCGGAGAGCACCATGTGACTTCCCTCCATACGATTCCGCTGACACTCAACGACGGAACCGCTACCGATTTCGGACGCTTTAAAGGGAACGCAGTGCTGGTGGTGAACGTGGCCTCCGAGTGCGGCTTCACGCGGCAGTACGCCGGCCTTGAAGAGCTCTACATGGCCTACCGCGGCAGGGGACTCGAGATCCTGGGCGACCCCTGTAACCAGTTCGGCGGGCAGGAGCCCGGCGACGATGCGGCGATCGCCGACTTTTGCGAGAAAAACTTCGGCGTAACATTTCCCCTGACCGCCAAGGCTCATGTCCGAGGCAAAGAGCGGCACCCCCTGTACAGCGAGCTGACCAAGTTCAAGAAGAGCATTCTGCCGGGCACGGTCACGTGGAACTTCGAGAAGTTCCTGGTCAACCGTGACGGTGAAGTTGTGGGGCGGTTCGCCTCCGCCGTGGATCCGGCGTCGCCGGAGCTGCGGCAAGCCATCGAGGCGGTCATCGCGTGATGCCTGCCGTCATGAAACGAAAGCGAGGAAGGTAGCCCGAAAGCGGCGGCGCAGCCGTAATTTTTCAACATGCCAACTCCAGTTTCCCCAAAGTTCGCTTTTTATCTGGTTGGATGGAGCGTACTGAGACGGACACAGGAGGCGCCCCGCTTCCTCACTACCGCGAAGGCAGCAATGGAGCTCATCGAGGCCGAGCACCCCCGGCCACGTCATTTTCTACTCCACCTGAGTGACCCCCACCTGCTGGGAGGTCCGGACCCCCTTTATGGAGCCGTAGACAGCGAAGCCCGCCTGATCCAGCTTTTCGACGAGGTCCAGGCATCTGGCGCCCGCCCGGAAGCCGTGATCTTCACCGGTGACCTGGCAGACAAAGGCGACCCCGAGGCCTATGCCAAACTCCGCGCGATCGTTGAACCGGCGTGCAGGGACCTTGGCGCCAAGGTCATCTGGGCCATGGGCAACCATGACAACCGTGCCAACTTCCGGGCCGGCCTGTTGGACCAGCCGGGCAACGACGATCCCGTGGACCAGAGCTACTACGTAAACGGCCTGCGGGTCATCACCATGGACACCTCCGTGCCGGGGTTCCACCACGGTGAGCTCAGCGATGATCAGCTTGACTGGCTTGCCGGCCAGCTGGAAACCCCCGCCCCGGATGGCACCATCCTCGCGTTGCACCATCCCCCGGTGCCCTCTGTCCTGGACCTTTCCGTGCTCGTGGAGCTCCGTGACCAGGCGGCCCTGGCCGCAGTTGTCCGCAACTCGGACGTGCGCACCATCCTCGCCGGGCACCTGCACTATTCGACCACCGGCATGTTCGCCGGTATCCCGGTGTCGGTGGCCTCAGCAACGTGTTACACGCAGGACCTGAACGTTCCGGTGGGCGGCACACGCGGCCGAGACGCCGGACAGGCCTTCAACCTCGTGCACGTCTACGAGCACACGATTGTGCATTCGGTGGTTCCGCTGGGAGCCGCACCGACGGTAGGGGAGTACGTGAGCCCGGAAGAGACGGAACGGCGGCTCGCCACTGCCGGAATCCGCATCCCCGTGCAAGTGAAGCGCCCTGTCCTGACCACGAAATAGCGGCCCTGCCCCCGGCTACCAGGTTGCCCCTGCTACCAGGTAGCCGGGGCAGCCGGCTGCGTTCCGGGCTACTTTTCCCAGGGCGCCTTGATGGGGTAGTACTTCTCCAGGAAGTCGGTGACGAGCTCCGCCCGCTCCTCTGCCGGAACCTCCGGGAAGCTGCCGTCATTGAGGCAGAAGAAGTCCATGTTGCGCTTGGCCAGCAGCTTCGGGAGGTAGTTCAGGCCGGCGCGGGCGGTGGTGTCCACGTACCTGACCCTCGCCGCCGTCTGGGTTACTGCACGCCCGGTGAGCAGGGCGTAGTAGTGGTAGAAGGAATTGGTCACGGAGATGTTGTCCGCGGCACGGAACGTGCTTGCCGCCGTCTTGGCGAACTCCGCCGGGAACTCCTGCTCCATTTGGCCCACAACACTGCGCCGCAGCGGCGCAGCCGTGTGCTCAAGGTGTCGGGTGGTGATCCGGCCAAAGCGGTCCCACAGCAGTTTGCGGTTCACCCGGGCGGCGTTTTCGAATCCGCTCCGCTCTGCGTCGTTGTCACCGAGGCCGATGCGTGTCTCAGCCTCGATGAACTTGGTGATCCCGCCCGGCGTGAAGAACATGTCCGGTCCGACGGGCCGCCCGAAGAACATGTCGTCATTGGAGTATAGGAAGTGCTCGGACAGGCCGTCGATATGGTGCAGCTGGCATTCGACGGCCTGGGAGTTGTGCGTAGGCAGCACGGAGGGGTCCGCGAAGAACTCCTCGCTCCGGACAATCGTCACCGACGGGTGGTCCGCCAGCCAGGCCGGCGCGGGGGAGTCCGTGGCAATGAAGATGCGGCGGATCCAGGGCGCGAACATGTACACGGACCGGAGCGCATACTTGAGTTCGTTGATCTGGCGGTAGCGCGCCTCGTGGTCGTCACCTTCTCCCACGACGGCCCCGGCCATCCGCGCCCGCCGGGCCGCGATGTATTCCGGGGAGCTTCCGTCCACCCACGAGAAGACCAGGTCGATGTCGAAGCTGATGTCGCTCGCGTGGTCCGCAAACATGTTTTCGATGGTGGGCCAGGTATGGCCGTAGCGCTCAACGGTTCCGCGGACGGCGTCGTGGGCCAGCATGGTGCGTCGGGTGAGCGAATTCTCGATCGGCAGGATCACTTCGTTGCCCTGGAAGCTCCACAGCTCCACCTGCACGCCGGCCGACGCACCGAATTCGAAGCCGCCGGTGGGCTCCACGCGGGGACGGTACAGCCGGAAGATCCGTGCCTGCCGGTTGGTTGAGAGCTCACCGTCGGCCACCAGCACGGACGTTTTCTTCTTGGCGTCCACGGTCATCGAGTAGAACGGTTCATTCCGGCAG
The DNA here is from genome assembly GCF_001428005.1 of Arthrobacter sp. Soil736. GTDB lineage: Bacteria > Actinomycetota > Actinomycetes > Actinomycetales > Micrococcaceae > Arthrobacter. The sequence continues at coordinate 201,654 of NZ_LMSB01000034.1, read as the reverse complement.
GCGTCCACGAGCGCGGCGCGCAGCTTCTTGCGGTTCTTCCAGTCCAGCGCGATCACCGGGCGGTCGTTGTTGCCCCGGACCAGCAGGTAATCCAGCCCGGCCGCGGCCAGCACGTTCCGCAGGAACAGCAGATCCTCCACCATCGCATGGTACGGCGTCCGGTTCTCGTTGATCAGCGCATACCGGCCCGAGCGGCGCACGATGTCGGGGCGGTGCTTGAGGCGCGCAACAGCAGCCGGCGACGTTACTTCCGCATGCGCGGGTACGTCCTCGGATGCCTGGCCGCCGTAGTAAATATCATCCTGAACCGTTACGTCTGTAATGGTGTTTCTCCGTGCTGTTCGGGGGTGGGGTCTTACTTGCATGATAGTCCTGCCGGAAAAACTGCAGGGAAAATACTGGCGCCGCGGCAGCGGGCTCAGCCTGCCAGCGCTTCCCGCCAGCTGTGAAGGAAGGCCCCTCCGGCGTCGTCGTGAATGACCGTTGCGTCCAGGCCCAGGTCAGCGGCGGTCAGGATGTCGTAGGGCTTGACCGGCACGCCGTCTGCGGGACGGACGTCCACGTGCTTGACCAGGTGATCATTGTGGTGCAGCCAGTCTGCCATGGCGTAGTCCGTTCGGGAATCGCCCACTGTCCGCCAGGCCTGCGGCGTGATGCCCTGAGCCGCGAGCAGTTCCACCGCCCGGCTCGCGCCGAGGTCCTTGCCGAGGCGGACGGACTCGATGTCCGTGGAGATGATGGTCGGGTCCACGCGGTAATCGATCTGGTCATCGGAATTCGGCGCGTGGTGGTCCAGCCTGACCACACCCAGCCCGTGGCGCTCCATCAGCCCCATCGCCTCTTCGTCGAACAGCTCCTGCTCGGCGAGGTACTCGCTGCTGGGCACGCCGATGTGCTGCTCCACGGACACCATGGCGCGCTTGGTCTCGTCAAAGAACATGTGCGAGGCGTAGTCCTCGGCCACCATGCGCCGGACGTCGTCCCCGAACGCGGCGGGGACGGCGAGCTCGTGGTCCACGTGGACTGGTCCGGGACCGGACGCGGTGTAGCTGAACCACACGGCGCCTTTTTCGCAGATGGCGTGGATCAGGGTCCCGGCAGGCATGCCCGCAGCGATCATCGGCTCCATGACCTGCTCGCGGATGAATGCGTCCGAGCGCCCCGTGTTGAAGATGACGGGAACGCCGGCGGCGGCCAGGGCCACGAGGTCGGAGATGATTTCCGGCTTCACGTCCCGCGTGACAGGGCTGGCGACCGGACCGTCGACGTCCAGGAGCAGGGCAAGGGCAGGGGCCGACGGCGTGTGGGCGCCAAAGGCGGCGGAGGCAGCATTCGCAGCGGGTGCAGTCATGCCTCCATTCTGACAGCCGGCCCCGGCGGACCGGCTGAGGCGGGCACGAGTGGCCCCGATGTGACACATGGTTACTGTTTGGCTACAACCTCCGGGCCGGGCGGGTTCCACATTCCCTTGTACCGGCAAGGTGCTTAGCATTACATGGTGATATTCAAAGCTGTGGGCGAGGGACGCCCTTACCCCGACCATGGTTTTAGCACGCCCAAGGACTGGGCCGCCCTTCCGCCGCGGCCCGTGCGCCTGGATGAACTCGTGACCACCAAGCGGACCCTCGACCTTGAAGCCCTCCTGGCCGAGGATTCAACATTCTTTGGCGACCTCTTTCCGCATGTTGTGCAGTACAAAGGCACGCTCTACCTGGAGGACGGCCTGCACCGGGCGGTCCGCACGGCCCTTCACCAGCGCACTGCCATCCACGCCCGTGTGCTGGTGATCGATGGCTAGAAAACCCAAGGATGCCATGGTCCTGCACGGGCACCGCGTCGTCACCGGCCCCGAGCTCCGGGCCACCTTCGCGGAGCCGGACGACACGCTGGATGACCCGGGCCGGCTGCGACGACGCATCCTGCACGGCGTGGTGCTCGTCCTGCTCCTTGCCCTCCTTGTCGCAGGCATCATTGGCGCCGTGGGCGTCATGAACGGCCAGATCAAGTTTCCGACGGCGATCCAGACCCAGCAGAGGGCGTCGCTCTGCCCTGACACCACGTTCGACTACATGCCCAACGCCAAGGTCAAGGTCAACGTCTACAATTCGACGAGCCGGGCGGGCCTGGCCAAGTCCGCGGCCAACGAGTTCCGTGCCCGGAAATTCGTCATCGGCGCCGTGGGGAACACCGAGACCGGCTACCGCGGCGTGGCAGCTGTCGTCTCCGGGGCGGCCGGACAAGCTGCCGCCTTCAGCGTCCAGCGGAACGTGCCGGGTTCGGATTACTTCCAGGACGGGCGCTCGGATGCCAGCGTGGACGTGATCCTGGCCGGCGACTACCGCGGCCTGATCAAGCCCGCGCTCGTCGACCAAACGCCCGGCCAGCTCAGCTGCCCGCGGGAAAGCCGGCGCATCGCCGACGACTCCCGGTTTCCGGTCATACCGACGCAGGGCGCCAAGCCCTGATCCTCAGCCCGTCCCGTAACCCCCGAGCCGGAGCATGACCTGAAGTTCTTCGGGCGGCTTAGCCCGCCGCAGCGGGCGGAGGGCCAAGGCGCACCGGACGGCCGCCGTCGTCAAACCTGGCGCCGGCCCCCAGCTGGATGAACCGGACAGTCCGCGCGATGCGCTCTTCCAGGTCCTCCGGCTCGTCGCTGCCGCGGGCGGCGCTGGAGGACAGTGTTCCGTGGATCAGCTGCGCCTGCTGCCGGACATCCGCCACCGGCAAGTAGCCCTGCTCCGTGCCGTCGCGCAGGATGTCCTGGAGCAGGTCGCTGAGGCCGCCCACGTGGTCGGCCAGCTTGGCGAAGGACGCGGGCGAGAGGACAGCACCCATGGCGGGACCGGGCGGCAGGTGGCGGCGGCTGAGGTCCTCGACCTGCGCCCGCACATACAGGGCGAGCCGTTCCACCGGGTTGTCCAGGCGGTTCAGGGATTCCCGCAGCTCTGCAAGGAACCGCTCGGTCTCGACCAGGGCGTAGGCGATCAGCAGCTCTTCGATGTCGGCGTAGTAGTTGTACACCGCAGTGCGGCCGATACCCGCGTGCCGCGCCACATCCGTCATGGTGAGTCCAGGCAGCCCGTGCGTGAAAAGGAGTTCGCCGAACGCATTCAGGATGCGGCGCTGGGTATCGGCGCGCTGCGCAGCATTGCTGGGGGCCGAAATCCGTGGCATACGCACACCTTACCGCGATCTGTCAGTAAACCATGTGGTATTTCCGCTGCCGGGTGCAGGTCGCGCCGGTAGAGTGTGCCTTATTCCGGCGACTGGGGGGCGTTGTGGAACATCATGGGCATCACATTTGGACGGACGGCGAAGCTGAAAGCGGGTCCTCCCGCAGGCGGCCGCGCCACGGCAGAAGCGGTTTCACTGCGCCGGGCCTGTCCTTCATGGTCCGCTGGGCGTTCGCGGTGTCGGCCGCGATGCTCGTTGCAGGTCTGATCGAGTACGGCGTGGCCCGGCAGCAGATCCTCGACCGCGGGCTGGAAGATTACCGGCGGACCTACGAGGCGGCGGCCATGGAACTCGAGGGAGTCCTGGCCGCGGATTTGGACCCGGCCAAGCGTGAGCAGGCGGTTGCCGCTGAGATCCACCACCTGCAGCGCAGCCAGGGCGCTGTCTATGTGGGTTTGTTCGACGTTGCCGGGACGTTGATCGCAAGCGGCGACGCCCAGGCCGGCGGGGGCGAGTCAGTCAACGCTGACGCAACACGTTTTTCCGAGGTGCTCTCGACAGGTGAACCAACCGTCCAAACCGAATCGGAAATCGGAGGCACCGGCGTGACCCGGTACGAATTCCTGGTGCCTGTGTCCGCGCCGGAAGGAACCCTGATTCTGGAGATTGACCAGCGTGCCGACATGATTACCGGACTGGTCGGGGATCTGGGGTCAAACAAACTCCTTGGACTGCTGGCGGCGATACTGGTCACGACCCCCTTGTCCTATATGTTCGGGGGACGGGCCCTGCAACGCCGCCATGCGCACGTACAGCGGCAGGCTGACGCGGACCCGCTGACCGGGCTTTCGGGGCGCCGCCCGTTCCAGCCGTCACTGGAGACAACGCTGACGGACAAAAGGTACCGGGTGGTCACCCTGGCGCTCCTCGACCTTGACGGATTCAAACAGCTCAACGACCGGCTAGGGCACAGCCACGGCGACCGCGTCCTGATGGCCCTCGCCGACTCCCTGGATGAACTCACCCAAGCCGATACGCCGTTCCGCCTGGGAGGCGACGAGTTCGCCGTCATCCTGCCCGGCAGCGACGAAGACCAGGCAGCCGTAGCGCTCGAACGGGTCCGCACGGCCCTCGCCAAACGCTTCCCCGGAGTGACGTTCAGCGCAGGCATCGCCTCCAGCGACGAAGGTGAGCCCCTTGAGCTGAAGGAACTTTGGGAGCGCAGCGACGCGGCCCTCTACGAAGCCAAGCGGCTCGGGCGGCGACAGAGTGTGTCCTTCAAATCCATGGCGGAAGACCACACGGTCAGTGCCGAAAAAATTATCGAGCTGACAACCTTGGCTACAGGCAGCGTGCCGCTCAATGTAGCTTTCCAGCCGATCTGGGACCTGCGCCGCGGAGTGGTACTTGCCCACGAGGCCCTGTTGCGTCTTCCGAGGGGTTCCCGGATCAACGGGCCGCAGGAGGCATTCGAACTGGCCGAGCGCCTCGGAGTCGCCCCGGCACTGGACGCCCGTGCGCGGTCTGCAGCGCTGGCGGTGTGTAGCCGGGAGTGGGAAGGGCTGTTGTTTCTGAACGTGCATCCGGATGCGCTGCCCGGCCTGGACGTCGACAACCTCATTGCCGAATTGGCCGTGGCCGGCCTGGAACCGGAAGACGTCGTGCTGGAGGTTCCGGAGCAGGCCTCGCTGAACCACGCGGACCCGATCCGCACGCTCAGGCAGGCCCAGGACCGGGGCTTCCGCCTGGCCCTGGACGACATGGGCAAGACCAACGCCGGCCTGCATGCCCTCAGGCTCGTCAGGTTCGACATCCTGAAAATCGACGGGGAGGTTATTGCCCGCCTCGACACGGACCCGTCCTCGATGGCCACCGTCTCGGCCGCCATTACGTTCATCCAGGAGTCCGGTGGGTGGGTCGTGGCGGAGGGCATCGAAGAACCCCGCATGCTCACCAGGCTCTTGCGGCCCGGTCTTGCTGCTGCAGCTCATCAGCCCGTTATCGCCGGTCAGGGGTACCTCCTCGGCCGGCCGGGTGAACAGCCGGTGGGACTCGACACCCATCTGGACGTCCTTGATCAGCTCGCCAGGGGCGCGGCGCGCGACCGCAACGACGTGAACGACGCCTTCTACGGGAACACTTAGGACCTTGCTCCTGCCAGGCGGTGCCGCACCGTCTTAGACGGAGCAGCCGTCCGGTCCGCAGGCGTCTCCCTCTGTGTCTCCCGCGGCTGCGCCGTCGGCGCCCACCATGACCAGTGGATGAGAGTCCTGCCAGGCCTGTTCGAGAGCCATGGTGAATGTCGCGGCCGGCTGGGCCCCGGAGAGTCCGAACTTGCGGTCGATCACGAAGAACGGCACGCCGCTGACGCCTAGGGCGCGCGCCTCGGCAAAGTCGTGCCGGACGTCGTCGGCGTACTTGTCGGTGCTGAAGAGTTCGGCGACGTCGACCGCATCAAGGCCCAGCTCTCCGCCGAGGGACGTGAGGTATTCCCGGCTGCCGATGTCCTTGCCGTGCTCGAAGTGGTCGCTGAGCAGCCGTTCCTTAGCGGCGTCCTGCTTGCCGTGCGCGGCGGCGAGGTGGATGAGGCGGTGGGCTGTGAAGCTGTTGGTGACGACGACGGCGTCGAACCTGTAGTTGAGCCCCTCGCCTTTGGCCTGGGCTGCCACATGGTCAAACATCTGCGCGACCTGCTCCGGCGCAAGGCCCTTGCGCGTGCTGAGATAGTCCAGCTCGGTGCCGTCGTAGTGCTCCGGCAGGGAGGGATCCAGCTGGTAGCTGCGCCATTGCACCTCCACCTTGTCCCGGTGCGGGAATTCCGCCAGGGCGGCCTCGAACCGGCGCTTGCCGATGTAGCACCACGGGCACGCGACGTCTGACCAGATTTCAATCTTCATGCCTGCCACAACCCGCGCGTCCGGCCGGCCATTCCCGGTTCCGCTGTTGGCTTGCTCACTGCCAGGCGCGAACGGACACTTGGCGCCCCGGGGACTTGGGCCTCAAGTGTCCGTTCGCGCTATTCCGGCGGCGGCATGTGCTGTTGGCTACTTGACGGCGCCGGCTGAGAGGCCCGCAACAAGGTGTTTCTGCACCAGGATGAAGCCGATCAGCACCGGCAGGCTGACCACCACGGAGGCGGCCATGAGCTGGTTCCAGAAGACGTCGGACTCGCTCGCGTAGGACTTCAGCCCCAGGGAGAGCGTCTTGGTGGCCTCATTGGTCAGGACGGAGGCAAACAGCACCTCTCCCCAGGCCGAGATGAACGAGTACACCGCCACGGCGATAATGCCAGGCTTGGCCACGGGCAGTATCACCCTGAAGAGCGCGCCCAGCCGGCCCGTGCCGTCGATCATGGAAGCCTCCTCAAGCTCCTTGGGAATCGAGGCGAAGTACCCGCTCAGCATCCAGATGGCGAACGGCAGCGTGAACGTCATGTACGTGATGATCAGCCCGAGGTAGGAACCCTGCAGCTGTACACCCGTCAGGTTCCGGATCTGCGTGAAGATCAGGTACAGGGGCAGCAGGAACAGGATGCCCGGGAACATCTGCGTTGACAGGACGGTCAGGCTGAACGCCCGCTTGCCCTTGAACTCCAGCCGCGCAATGGAGTACGCGGCGAGGACGGCGACAGTGACTGAGCAGATGGTTGCGCAGACGGTGATGACCAGGCTGTTCTGGAAGTACTTCGCCAACGGGACAGTAGTCCAGATTTCGAAGTAGGGCGACGCCGTGATTTCGCGGGGGATCCACTGGAACAGTCCGGCGACGTCCTTGAGCGGCTTGAGGGACGTGGAGACCACGACGTAGAGGGGTACTGCCACCCAAAGGGACAGGAGTGTCAGTACCACGTTCCTCAGAATGCGGAAGTTGCGGGTCTCAATCATTGTCGGCTCCCTTGGGCAGCACCATGCGGATGTAGAAGACGGATGCGATGAAAAGGGCGATGAGGAGCAGGACGCTCATGGCTCCGCCCAGGCCGAAATTCCAGCTGCCGAACGAGTTCTGGTAAATCAGCGGCGACACCAGGGTGGCGTCCTTGGGCGACGACGCACCGAACAAAACGAACGGGATGTTGAACTGGTTGAAGGTCCACAAGGACATGACCATAAGGAGCACGCCGTTGGCGGGGCGGACCATGGGCAAAGTGATGGTGCGGAACTGCTGCCAGAGCGACGCGCCGTCGATGGCCGCAGCTTCGTACACGTCAGTGGGAACGTTCTGCAGGGCGGCCATGAGCATCAGGAATGCGAAGGGCCACAGCTGCCAGACGTTCACCACGATCATGGCTCCGAAGGAGTTGCTGCCCAGAAGCCAGAAGGGGCGCTCCTCGCCGAAAAGGTGAAAGGTGTCCACCAGGATCTGGTTCACGGCGCCGTCGCGCTGGTTGAACATGAAGGCCCAGGCGATGGTGCCCACGTAGGCCGGCAAGGCGTACGGGACCAGGAAAAAGGTGCGAAGGAGGGCACGGCCCTTGAAGTTGGAGGACAGGAAAACGGCACCGGCCATGCCCAGGATCCATGAGAGGCCCACCACCGTGACCGTATAGATGAGCGTGCGGCCCACGGTGCTGAAGAACGCCTGGCCGATGGTGCTTTCGGGGTTCAGCCCGTTGACGAAGTTCTGCAGGCCCACGAACGGCGCATTGAGCCAGTTGGTGAGGTTCAGCTGGGTGAGGGAGATGAAGGCGATCCAGATGCCCAGCAGCATGGGGCCGATGTGGATCAGGATTTCCAGAACTGCTGCGGGAAGAATCAGTCCGTAGGGAAGGAAAGACCGGCGGGCTTTCCTCGCCTTGGGCGCTGGCACGTTTTCCGGCAACGGGCCCGCGGTTTCGGGGACGGTTTGGCTGCCGGCAGCAGCAGGGCTGCTGTCTAGGGCTGAGTGGGACATGGAAGCTCCTTAGCCAGGGTGCGGGGGCCGGCGCTCGCCGGGCCCCCGCACGCCGCGGACGTTGTTACTGGGCCGCAGCCATCTGGTTGTTGGCGTCCTCGAGGGCTGCCTTGATGTCTGCCTCGGAGACAGTTCCTGTCGCAGCCTTGGCGAAGAGGTTCTTGATGGCTGTTCCCGTCAGGGTCTCCATCTGGCCCTCCTTGGCCACGAGGGGCATGGGCAGGGCGTGATTCGCCAGGGCGTCACGCTTGGACTTGACCTCTTCGGTCTGGAACGCGGCGTCAGAGGACGCCCCGGTCACCACGGGCAGGGAGCGGAAAGCCTTGTTCAGTGCCACCTGTTCGGCGTCGCTGGTGAGCCAGCCCGCCAGCTTGATCGCGTTGTCCTTGTTCTTGCTGTTCTTGAACACGCTGAGGTTGATGCCGGCTACGTGGCTTTGCGTACCGGCGTCGCCGGTGGCTCCGGCCTGCATCATCGGGACGGGCGCCACTCCCCAGTCCTTGAAGCCGCGGGCGTCGAAGTTTTTCAGCGGGCTCTGGTCAAACAGCATGGCCGCCTTGCCGTTGATGAGGTTGTCGATCTTCTGGCTGCCCTGGGAGATTTCCGCGTCCGACGGCGACATCACCTTCTCGGTTGCCATCAGGTCGATGAACTGCTTGACTCCGGCCACCTGGGGCGCGCTGTCAAATGTTGGCTTGCCGTCCTTGTCGAACAGGGTGCCGCCGTTCTGGAGGCCGCGCACGAAGGCCTGGTGGGAGTTAGCGGAGACCGATGCCCCGGCTGCGGTGAAGCCCCACTGGTCCGTCTTGCCGTCGCCGTTGGTGTCCTTGGTCAGTTTCTTGGCATCGGCCACGAACTCGTCCCACGTCACCGGGGGCTTTTCGATTCCGGCCGCCTTGAACATCTTGGTGTTGTAGTACATGTTGTAGGCCAGCCCGTACAGCGGGACGGAGGTGGGCGTCTTACCCTCGGCCCCGCCCGTGGACCAGCTGGTCTGGAGGAAGCGGTCCTTGCCGCCGACGGCTTCGAGCAGGGCGCCCTCAACCGGTTCGAAGGCGCCTGTTTCCTGAAGGGTCACGGCCCAGGTGTTGCCGATGTTCAGGACGTCGGGACCGTCGCCGCTGGTGACCGCCGTGAGGATGCGGTTGTAAAGATCCGTCCAGCTGATGACCTCGAGCTGGACCTTGACGCCCGTTTCCTTGGTGAAGCGCTCCAGGGACGGCTTGAGCTTGGCTGCTGTGTCGTCCAGGCTGTTGCCCTGGTCCGATGCCCAGTACGTGATGGTGTCACTGGTTGCCTGGCTCGTGCCACCGCACGCCGTGAGGCCCAGGGCCAGTGTGGCGGTGGCTGCCAGCGCAGTCAGTACTTTCAGGGGATTCTTCATGTGATGCTCCGGTTTCTCGTCGTTGAGCTGGTGCTTCTTGCCTGGCGGGGCTGATGCCGGGTTCCCCCGGGGGGATTCAGCCGGCGAGCGTTGCTTCCGTGGGGTCCCACTCTTCCGGCAGGGCCGGGACGGGAGCCGTGGAGCTTTCGACGTCGACAAAGGCCTTAGTGTCGATGGACTCGGCGATGGAGGCCATCGTGTCCAGGACATGGAACGCCAGTTCGCCTTGGGCCCGGTGGGGCCGTCCTGCCCGGATTGCCCGGGCCATTTCCAGCACGCCGGCACCGCGGCTTGCCGTGGAGCCGGTTGACGGGACGGTGGTCCAGTCATCTGCGCCCTTGGCGCAGATCCTGACATCGCCGTCGAAGTTGTTCGGATCCGGGAAGGCGATGGTGGCGTCGGAACCGGTGATTTCCACGAACCCGGCGCGCTTGAGGGGTGAATCAAAGCTGAAGATGCTCTGGGCCGACTCGCCGCCGTCGAACTCCAGGATGGAGCTCACGTGGGTCGGGACGGTGACGGCGAATTCCTCGCCCGCCTTCGGGCCGGAACCGATCACCCGGGTCTCGCGCGACCTGGAGCCGAACGCTGCAACCCTTCGGATGCTGCCGAACGTCTGGACGAGGGTGGTGAGGTAGTACGGCCCGATGTCGAACAGCGGCCCGGCTCCGTCCTGGAAGAGGAAGGCCGGGTTCGGGTGCCAGGACTCCGGACCGGGGGACTGCATGAGGGTCAGGGCGGTGAGCGGGACACCGATGTCACCGCGTTCAATCATTCGGCGGGCGGTCTGGAGGCCTGCCCCCAGGAAGGTGTCCGGGGCGCATCCGAGCTTGAGTCCGGCCGCGTCTGCCGCCTTGAGCAGCCCCAAACCGCTCTCGCGGTCCAGCGAAAACGGCTTTTCGCTCCAGACGTGCTTTCCGGCGTCCAGCGCCTGGGTGGCCACTTCCACGTGCGCGGCCGGAATGGTCAGGTTGATGACGATTTCAACTTCCGGGTTCCCCAGGACGGCGTCCACGCCTCCGTGGACGGGGACTCCGTACTCGGCTGCGCGGGCAGCGGCGGCTTCCTCGAAAAGGTCGCCGACTGCGGCCACGGTGATGTCCGGAAAGCTGCTGAGGTTGTCGAGGTACTGCTTGCTGATGACGCCGGCGCCGATGATGCCGATGCCAACGGGACCCGTCCTGGCCGTGGCTGCGCTCATGCGGACACCGTGCCGGAGGCCAGGTAGTTGAAGCTGTCCTGCACCGCTTCGAACATGTCGCCCTGGAAGGCGTCCAGTTCGATCACGCCGGCCTCCAGGGATGTGGCCGCGCCGATGACGTCCCAGATGGCCATCCGGCCGTCGCCCACGGCAACCTGGTTTGCGGGGTCCGGGGTCAGCGGGCCGTCCTTGATGTGGATGAATTTGACGCGGTGGCCCAGCTTGGCCAGCAGCTCCGTGGGGTTCTGGCCGCCCACTGCCGCCCAGTAGGTGTCCAGTTCCAGGACGACGGCGGGGTCCAGGTTGTCCGCGAGGTGTTCGAGGGCAGTCTTGCCGTCAATGACGGACTCAACTTCCCACCAGTGGTTGTGGTAGCCCACACGGAGGCCATAGCCGGCGGCTTTAGCCGCCGCGGCATTGAGTTGCTGCGCCGTGTCCTTGATGTCTTCGAGCGTGGTCCACCGACCGGCGGGCACATGGGGGTCGATGACGGTGCCGATGCCGAGCTCGAGGGCTGCGGCGAAGATTTCGTCCTGGTCCTCGCTCAGGAGCGGTGCGTGCCCGGACGGCGCCCGGAGGTTGTTCTCGGACAGGGCCTCCTTGAGTTCGGCTGCCTTGGCGACGAAGCGGTAGGGCTCAACCATGGTGAAGCCAATGTCTGCCAGGCGGCGGATGGTGCCGGGCAGGTCCCGTTCCAGGGCCTCCCGGACGGTGTAGAGCTGAACGGAATAGGACATGTGTTTCCCCTGTCATCAATGAACGGAAAGGGTGGGATTTCTATGCGCTTTGATCGAAAGGCGCGGACTTCTATGCGCTTTGAATTCTGGTGCCGGGTTCAATCAAAGCGCATAGATGGAAGCTTGGCAACACCTTTTAGCAGATATCAACCAACTTTTGTCGGGCGGGGCGCGAAAGAGCCTGCGACGTCCTAAAGAGCGTGGGTTGTCCGCAAACGGGGGGATGCTACCGCCCGGGCTCAGACCCCGCAGCCGCAGCTTTCGCGCACCATGAGCTTCACCGGGAGCTCCTTAACCACCGGCGCAGGGCTGGGCTTGGTGACTTCGTCGATGAGGATTGACGCTGCAGTGCTACCCAGTTCCACCATGGGCTGCCTGATGGTGGTGAGCGTCGGACGGCTGACAAGGCCCGCCACCAGGCCGTCGAAGCCCGTGACTGCGACCTGCCCGGGAACACTGATTCCGGCCCGGGCCAGGGCGTCCATGTAGAGCAGCGCCTCGGCGTCGACGGCGCAGACGAAGGCCTGCGGAAGATGACCGGAAGCCCGCAACCTATGGATGGTCCGGTCGACGTCGGCTGCAGGGTCCGTGGGGCCGGACCGGGGCAGGGTGCGGATGTCCAGCCCGGCAACGCTCATCGCCTCCGCGTAGCCACGGAACCGGTGCTCCCGGTCCGGTGAACCCTCGGGCCCCACGAAGGTGATGTGGCGCAGGCCGTGGTGCTGGATCAGGTGTTCGGTCAGCAGGGCCATGCCGCCGGCATTTTCCACCGATACACGGTGTAGCCGGTTGTCCTCCGCGGGGTTGGACAGTTCAACCACGGGGATCCGCTTGGAAATCCGGCGCAGGATCTCGCCGGGAAGCGTGTTCGGGAAGACGGCCAGTCCGTCAACGCGGCCGGCGATCTCGGCGATGTCTGCCTCGGTGCTGGCGCCGTGGCCTTCGCCGATCATGAGCACGTAACCGCGCCGCCTGCACTCCATCTCCACGCCCCGCTGCACTTCGTCGTGGTACAGCGGGAACAGGCGGAAGTCCTTGTTGGCCTCGTCCGAGAACAGCGAGTCCCAGTCATGGCTGGCTTGACCGGGGCCCCTGGCCGTCCGGACGGCAGCATTGCGCGCGGCCTCGGTGCTGGAACGGCCAAAGTAGTCAAACGAAAACAGCCCGATCGCGCCCGTCTTGCCTCGAGCCAGGCCGCGGGCGCTGGCGCTGGGCAGGTAGCCCAGCGCCCGGGCCGCGTCCAAAACGGCTTCCCTGGTGGATTCGCGGACGCGATGCGGCTGCGTGAAGGTGAAGGACACGGTGGCGATGGAGACCCCGGCCCGCTCGGCGACGTCGTAGACGGTGGGCTTCTTGGCCATGGGACTCCTTTCCGCAGGCAATTCTATTCGCGTCAGGGCCCGGTACTTCCCACCTCAGTCCTGGGTGCTGAAGGCGGCGTCGAAGCTCGATTGCGAGGCGGGGAAATCGAACTTCTTCAGCGCTGCGAGCGCCTCCGGGGCGCCGTGGAGGCGGTCCATGCCGGCGTCTTCCCACTCGATGCTGATGGGGCCGGTGTAGCCGATGGCGGTCAGGGCACGGAACGACGATTCCCAGGGGACGTCGCCGCGTCCGGCCGAGACGAAGTCCCAGCCGCGGCGGGGGTCGCCCCACGGCAGGTGGGAGCCCATGACGGTGTTCCGGCCGGTGGGGCGGAGCTTGGTGTCCTTGCAGTCCACATGGTAGATCCGGTCCTTGAAGTCCCAGATGAAGGAGACGGGGTCGATGCCCTGCCACATGAAGTGGGACGGGTCCCAGTTCAGTCCGAATGCCTCGCGGTGGCCGATCGCTTCGAGGGTGCGCACTGTGGTCCAGTAGTCGTAGGCGATCTCCGACGGGTGGACTTCGTGGGCGAACCGGACCCCGCATTCGTCGAAGACGTCCAGGATCGGATTCCAGCGGTCGGCGAAGTCCTGGTAGCCGGCGTCGATGACTTTTGCCGGGACGGGCGGGAACATGGCCACGTACTGCCAGATGGAGGAGCCGGTGAACCCGACGACGGTGTCCACGCCGAGGGCCTTGGCGAGCCTTGCAGTGCGCTTCATTTCCTCGGCGGCGCGGGTGCGGACGCCTTCGGGGTCGCCGTCGCCCCAGACCTTGGAGCCGACGATCGCTTCGTGGCGGAAGTCGATGGGGTCATCGCACACGGCCTGGCCCTTGAGATGGTTGGAGATGGCCCAGACCTTCAGGTTGTACTTCTCCAGGACCGCGAGCTTGGACTCGACGTAGCCCGGTTCGTCCCAGCGCCAGGCGTCCAGGTGGTCCCCGGACACGGCGATCTCCAGTCCGTCATAGCCCCAGCCCGAGGCGAGTTTGGCGACTTCCTCGAAGGGCAGATCGGCCCACTGGCCGGTGAACAGGGTGTAAGGGCGGGGCATGTCAGGCTCCTTCGGCTGGGGAATCGGTCAGGGGAGTGGCGATCTGGATGGTGGAGCTTTTCGCTGCGGAGCTTTCCTCCACGGCCGCCAGGATGCGCTGGACGGTCAGGCCGTCATCGAACGACGGCGACGGCGCGGTTCCGTTGCTGATGGCGGTCAGGAAGTCCCGGATCTCGTGGGTGAAGGTGTGCTCCCAGCCGATGATATGGCCCTGGGGCCACCAAGCGTCCAGGTACGGGTGCCCGGGTTCGTTGACCAGGATGCGGCGGAATCCCTGCTCCCGCACCGGGAGGGTTGCGTCCAGGAAGCCGAGCTCGTTCAGGGCCTCAAGGTCGAAGAGCAGGGAGCCCTTGTCGCCGTAGATCTCAAGCCTGAGCGAATTCTTTTGCCCGGTGGCCACCCGCGACACCTCGACCGAGGCGACCGCCCCTGAGGCGAGGGACAGTGTGGCCCAGGCGGCGTCGTCGACCGTCACGTCCTCCGGTCCGTCCGTGCCCGGGCGGCTCGTGACGAAGGTGCGCAGGCGCCCGGACACTTCGGTGACGGCGTCGCCGAGGAGGAACAGGACTTGGTCGATGGCGTGGGAGGCGATGTCGCCCAGGGCGCCGGAGCCGGCCGTTTCCTTCCGCAGCCGCCAGGTCATGGGGGCCTGGTTGTCGGTGAGCCAGTCCTGCAGGTAGGCGGCGCGGACGTGGCGGACCGTTCCGAGCCGGCCTTCCGCGATCAGCTCTTTGGCCAGTGCCAGGGCCGGGACCCGGCGGTAGTTGAACCCGATCATCGACTGCACCCCGCGCTCCCGGGCGCCACGGGCGGCGATGGTCATTGCCTCGGCCTCGGCAAGCGTGTTGGCAAGCGGCTTTTCCACGAGGACGTGCTTGCCGGCTTCGAGTGCGGCGATGGCGATCTCCGCGTGCATCCAGCCCGGGGCGCAGATGTCCACGACGTCGATATCGTCGCGCGCGATCACCGCCCGCCAGTCGTTGGCGGACTCGGCCCAGCCGTATTTTGCCGCGGCGGCGGCGACCTTCTCGGCGTCACGGCCCACCAGGACCCTTTGTTCGAAGACCGGGACGTCGAAGAAGCTGGCGACGTTCCGCCACGCGTTGGAGTGGGCCTTGCCCATGAACGCGTATCCGATCATCGCTACGCCCAGCGGGCGGACGGACGCTGCCGCCGCAGGCGCGTCATCGCCCTGCCGCAGCGCGGATTCTGGAGTGGACATGTTGGTTCCTCAGGGACGGCTGCTGTTTCAATCGAACCTACGGGCACTTTTGTCCATAGTCAATCAAAAGTTATGGAAATAGATGCGTTAAGCCAGTGAGTTCCGGGGATCGTGTGCTATTCCTTAATCATGGAGACGACTATCGAGCGGCAGGAGCGGCCCATCGACGCGGGCTTCCTGGCCCGCGCCGGCGATCTTTTTCAGCTGCTTCGCGACGGCAGGCCCCGGACCCGGGCCGAGCTGTCCGAACAGACGGGCCTTGCGCGGACCACTGTTGCCGCGCGAATCGATGCCCTGACCGCCCTCGGCCTGGTGGGTCCTGCCGGCGAGGCCGCCTCCTCCGGCGGCAGGCCGCCGTCGAAATTCGCCTTCAACGCCAAGGTCCGGCTGGTCCTGGCCGCCGACGTCGGCGCCAGCCACGCGGCGATCGCCCTGACGGATCTCAACTCCAGCGTCCTGGCCCGGCACTCCGAACCGCTGGACGTGGCGCGGGGGCCCGAGGCGGTGCTGGACTGGGTTCTCCACAGCGGCCGGGAACTGCTGGCGCAGATAGGACGTACCGAGGCTGACATCGCCGGCATCGGCATTGGCCTTCCCGGACCCGTGCAACACGGCAGCGGCCGGCCCGTGAAGCCTCCGATCATGCCCGGCTGGGACGGGTTCGACGTCGTGGGATACATCCGCAAGGACATCGATGTTGAAGTCCTCGTGGACAACGACGTCAACATCATGGCGCTGGGGGAACGGCATGCCCATTGGAGCGAGTATGAGGATGTCCTCTTCATCAAGCTGGCCACCGGCGTGGGAGCGGGCATCATCAGCAGTGGCGAACTTCAGCGCGGCGCCGACGGCACGTCCGGCGACCTCGGCCACGTCCGCGTGCCGGGCGGCGAGGGCGTGCTGTGCCGGTGCGGAAACACGGGATGCCTGGAAGCGCTGGCCTCCGGTCCCGCGCTGGCCCGGAAGCTGCAAAGCCAGGGGATCGAGGCCAGTTCGGGGGCGGATGTCGTGGACCTGGCTGCTCAGGGGAACGTGCATGCCATCCATGCCCTGCGGCAGGCCGGCCGCGACGTCGGCGAAGTCCTGGCCATCTGCGTCAACATGCTCAACCCGTCCGTGATTGTAGTGGGCGGAAGCCTGTCCCGGGCCGGCGACCAGTTGCTGGCCGGGATCCGGGAAGCCGTCTACGGGCGGTCCCTGCCGCTCGCGACGGCCCGGCTGCGGATTGAGCAGTCGCGCGCCAAGACGGACGCCGCCATCCTCGGCGCCAGCCGCATGGTCATCGAGTACGTGCTGTCGCCGGCCGTCGTCGAATCCGCCGTGGCGGCCGCGGCCCGCCCGTAGCGGAACCGGCTCCCGTAGCGGAGCCGCCCGTACCGGAGCCGGCCCGGGGCCGCGCCGCCGGCCTTCCGTCGCCTTGGCATGCCCACTTCGCTCTGGGCTGCCCATGGCAGCCCGCGCCCCCGCTGCCGTGGTTCATTCCTGCCCTGAGGCGCGAAAGTCCGGTTCCTTTTGCCACTCCTCATCCAAAGTTCGCCCCCACGCGCATGCACCGTGTCTCGAAAGAGTTGATAAAAGCCGAAAATCAATGCGCTTAGCTCATTGACACGCACTAGGGCCCGTGAAAGCTTTACTTACAGCCGAGAAATTGCAGGCTTTTGTAATTAAAAAGTCAAAAGCTTGGCACTGAAATCTTCCTCACCACGTCATATCAACGCGGCCGTCCCTGGCCCGCCAGCGAAGACTGCTGGCGGACCGGGGCAGGCATATCGAAAGGAAACTCGTGAAGGCTTCCATGCCAGCCGGACGACGTCGTCTGGCCAAGAGTGTTGTGGCTACCGTGGCCATGGGCGTCCTGCTCGCAGGCTGCGGCGGCACCCCGGCGACTTCGCCGGAGTCTACGGCTGCCGCCGTCGACCTCAAGAGCGCTGAGGGCGCCAAGGGCGACATCACCATCTGCGGCGGCAAGGACGCCAGCGGCATCCACAAGAACACCACCGCCGCCTTCCACACGGCGAACCCGACCATCAACGCCAAGTACGTGGAGATCGGTTCGAGCACGGACCAGCAGCGCACCCAGACAGTGCAGCGCCTGGAAGGCAAGTCCACGGAATGCGACATCTTCATGATGGACGTCACCTGGGCCCCCGAGTTCGCTGCGCAGAACTGGCTGCTGGACCAGACCCCGGTGATGGAGAAAATCAAGGATCGACTGATCCCGTCGACAGCGCAGACCGCCTTGTACGACGGCAAGTACTGGGCCACCCCGTTCTACACCAACGCAGGACTCGTCTACTCCGCCAAGGGCAAGGTGGCCAAGCCGTCCACGTGGCAGGAGCTCTACGCCGAGGCCGCAAAGGCGCCGGGCAACGGCCTTGTATACCAGGCGCAGCAGTATGAGGGCCTGACCGTCAACTTCCTCGAACTCCTGTACAGCGCAGGCGGCGAGGCGGTGAACGACAAGGGCGAGGTGAAGATCGATTCGCCTGAGACCCGGGAAGTCCTCCAGTTCATGGCCGACGGCATCAAGAACGGCTCGGCCGACCGCGCGGTCATGACCTACAAGGAAGACGAGGCAAGGCTGGCGTACGAATCCGGCAACTTCGGGTACGAGCGCAACTGGCCGCACGTCTACCGGCTGCTGAACAATACCAAGCTGGCAGGCAAGTTCGACGTTTCGCCGCTGCCGTCCTTCGACGGCAAGTCCGCTGCAAGCGGCGTACTGGGCGGATGGAACTTTGCGATCTCGGCCTTCTCCCAGAACAGCGGAGCAGCACTGGCGTACATCAACTTCGCAACCACTCCGGAGTGGCAGAAGCACGTGGCCATCGACAGCTCGCAGGCACCCGTCAACGAGGCGGCCTACTCCGACCCCGAGGTCCTGAAGGCCATGCCGTTCGCGAAGGAACTGCTGGCATCCGTCAAGGGCGCCAAGCCGCGTCCGCAGTCCCCGGTCTACCCGCAGATCTCCCAGGCGATCTACAAGAACGTGCATTCGGTCCTGTCCGGATCGGCTTCGCCGGATGAGGCCGCCAAGAAGATGGCCGAGGACATCAAGACCGCACAGGACAGCTTCTAGCCATGACATCGACACAGAAGCTGGCCGAACGGCCGAGGACTTTCGTGTACGACCGCGCGGAACGCCGGCTGGCGGTCCGGATGGTGGCGCCGTCGCTGATCCTCATGTTCCTGGTGGCAGCCGTTCCCATCGGCTACGCCATCTGGCTGTCGCTTCACCAATACAGTGTGCGGCAGGCCGGGTTGTCACGGTTCGTCGGGCTGGACAACTACCTGGACGCGCTCAGCAGCGGCGCCTGGTGGTCAGCCTTCGGGCAGACGTTCACGTTCACCGCGGCTTCTGTCTCGTTGGAACTCGTCCTCGGAACGGCCATGGCGCTGCTCCTGAACATGACGTTCCGGGGACGGGGGCTGCTGCGGACCCTCGTGCTGCTGCCCTACGCGATCCTGACCGTGGTCAGCGCCATCACGTGGCAGACGATGTTCGAGCCGACCCTCGGCCTCGTCACCACGGTGCTCAGGGGACTCGGCCTGCCCGGCGGCGACATCGTCTGGCTCGGCGAGTCCGGTTACGCGATGGCAGTGATAGTGCTGGCGGATGTGTGGAAGACCGCCCCGTTCGTCGCCCTGCTGGTGCTCGCCGGCCTCCAGGTGATCCCTGACGAGGTCTACGAGGCAGCCGAGCTGGACGGGTCCACCAAGTGGACCACATTCGTCAACATCACCCTGCCCCTGCTGAAGCCGGCGATCGTGCTGGCCGCCATCTTCCGCACCATGGACGCCCTGAGGGTCTTCGATCTGCCGTTCGTCCTGACCCGCGGCGCCAACGGAACGGAATCGATGTCCATGCTGGCCTACACCGAGTTGCGGGAGAACCGGCTGGTCGGGGAGGGGTCCGCGCTGTCCATCCTCACCTTCCTGACCGTCATGGCAGTATCCGTCATCTACATCCGGTTCGCCGGCGGGAACATCCGCGCAGCTGCCCAGGAGAAGCAATGAGTACCGTCCTCGATGAACGCCGCGCCGCGGCCCAGGCGAGCCCCCGCCCGCGGCTCACCAGGAAGCCGCTTCGCCGCGGGGAGTCCAGGCTCCACCCCCTAACCTGGTTCTTCGTCCTGGCCGTGATGGCCTTCTCGCTGGTGCCTTTCTACTGGCTCATCAACACCTCCCTCAAGGCAGGGGCGAGCCTGGGCGCCGGGGAACTGTTCCCCAGCCAGCCCACGCTGGACAACTACCTTGTGGTGTTCCGCAACCCGGACTTTTTCCTGGCCCTGCGGAACTCGGTGATCATCGCCGTGGTGACCACCGCCGTCGCGCTCGTCTTCGCCTCCTTCGCCGCCTATGCCCTGGCCCGGCTGAAGATGAAGCGGAAGGCTCTGCTCCTGACGCTGATCCTCTCGGTCACCACCTTCCCGGCCATCGCCATCGCGGCGCCGATGTTCTCCATCTGGCGGGAAATCGGCCTCTACGACACCCTGATCGGCCTGATCATCCCCAAACTCACGTTCGCCCTACCCCTGGCGATCTACACGCTGACCTCCTTCTTCCGGGAAATCCCCAAGGAGCTGGAGGAATCGGCGTACATCGACGGAGCGTCGCCGTTCCTGGCCTTCCGGAAGGTAATCCTCCCGCTGGCCGTTCCGGGTCTTGCCACCACGGCCATCCTGGTGTTCATTTCAGTGTGGAATGAATTCCTGCTGGCCGTCACGCTGACGACGTCCCCCGAGTCCCGTCCAGTGCCGGTGGCGATCGCTTTCTTCAACGGCACCAGCGAATACGATCAGCCGATCGGCGCCATCAGCGCGGCGTCGGTCCTGATCACGATTCCGCTGGTGATCCTGGTGCTCGTCTGCCAGAAGCGGATCGTTGCCGGGATGACCGCGGGTGCCGTCAAGGGCTGACACGCCCTCATCAACCAAGCTCAACAACCCAAAAAACAAAGAAAAGGAAATTCCAGTGAGCATGCAGCAGGCACAGCCCGCACCCCTGAAGGTCGGGGTTGTCGGCATCGGATGGGCCGGTCAACAGCACATCAAGGCCTACAAGAATATAGAGGGCGTGGAACTCGTGGCCGTGGCTGCCATGGAGGAGGACCTCCTGAGCAGCCTCAAGGCCGAGTACAGCATTCCGCACACGTTCGCCCGCTGGGAGGACCTGATCGAGCTGGAAGGACTCGACGCCGTCAGCGTCGCGGTGCCGACGTTCCTGCACGCGCCGATCGCCATCGCGGCGCTGGAACGCGGGCTGCACGTCCTGAGCGAAAAGCCGCTGGCCCGCAACGGCGAAGAGGGTCTGCAGATGGTCGAGGCCGCGCGCAAGGCCGGCCGCGTCCTGGACGTTGCCTTCAACCACCGCCGCCGGGGCGACATCCAGAAACTGAAGGGCATCATCGACGACGGCGAACTCGGCCGCCCGTACTACGCCAAGGCATCCTGGCTCCGCCGCCAGGGCATCCCCATGCTGGGAAGCTGGTTCACGAACCCCGCGCTGGCCGGCGGCGGACCGCTGGCGGACATCGGCGTGCACGTCCTGGACTACGCCCTGCACCTCCTCGGCGAACCCAAGGTCGTGTCCGTCTCGGCGTCCACCCACTCCGAGCTGGGCCACCGCGGCCTCGGCGGCAATGCCCGGTACACCGCGATGAACGCGACCCACAAGTTCGAAGTGGAAGACTTCGCGTCGGCGTTCATCCGCCTTGAGGGCGGCGGCACGCTGATCCTCGAGGCCGGCTGGGCGGCCTACCGGGACGAAGACGACCTGATGGACTTCACCGTCTACGGGACCGACGGCGGCGCCGAACTGCGCGCCGTCGGCGCCTCCAACGCCCCCGTTGCGGACCTCCGGATCTTCAAGGAAGAGGACGGCGAAAACGCTGACTACACCGTGGTGGCGGAACCCGGCCGGGCGCACGAGGCGGTGGTGGAAGACTTTGTGGAAGCCGTCCGCGGCGGCGAGTCTGTCTGGGGCGCCCACGACGGTGCCCTGGCACTGAGCCGCGCACTGGTGCTCGATGCCTGCTACAAGTCCGCCCTCGAACAGCGCGAAGTGAGGCTCTGACATGACTGACAAACTCAACATCCTGGTGTGGAACGAAGGCGTCCATGAGGCCCGCAACCAACCGGAGACCATGGGGGAGATGTACCCCAAGGGAATTCACGGGGCCATCGCCGACGGGCTGAAAGGCTTCTATCCGGATTCCGGCATCACCACGGCTGCGCTGGCGGATCCGGAGCACGGGCTGTCGGAGGAAACCCTGGCCGCGACGGATGTCCTGCTGTGGTGGGGCCACGTGGCCCACGCCGAGGTCAGCGACGAAGTGGTCGAGCGCGTTCAGCGCCACGTCCTGGGCGGCATGGGGCTGATCGTCCTTCACTCGGGGCACTTTGCCAAGATCTTCACCCGGCTCCTGGGGACCACGTGCTCGCTCAAGTGGCGTAACGACGGCGAACGCGAGCTTGTGTGGACGGTCAAGCCTTCGCACCCGATTGCCGCGGGCGTGGAAAGCCCCATCGTGATCCCGAAGCAGGAGATGTACGGCGAGCTCTTCGACATCCCCGAGCCCGACGACCTCATCTTCATCAGCTCCTTTGAAGGCGGCGAAGTCTTCCGCTCGGGTGTCACGTTCTCCCGCGGCAAGGGCCGGATTTTCTACTTCAGCCCGGGCGACCAGGAGTATCCCGTCTACCACCAGCCCCAGATCCAGCAGGTCATCGCCAACGGAGTCGGCTGGGTGGCGCAGCCGAAGCAGTTCCGGGAGGCGCCCGGCGTGGCCAACGCCCAGCGGGACTGGTACCTGGCCTGAGGGTGCCGCATAGCTGAATAGGGTTTCCGGCGGGCAGGAGTGCAGCGATGTGCTCCTGCCCGCTTCCTGTCCGCCGACTTTTTCCATCGATTTGGCCGCGGCGTGATAGCAATGAAAGTGATGAGCCCCCTTACCGTGCACCCGCAAGCCGCCCCCGCCGCCGTATGAAAGCGCGCCCGGGTTCCAAGGTCCCCAGCAGCTGGATTCTGCTCGCCTGCATCGGCCTGATCGCACTGAACATGCGGGGTCCGTTCGTGGCGGTGGCCCCGGTGGCCGGGGCCATGCAGCAGGACCTGGGCTTTTCGCCCGTGGAGCTGGGGCTGCTGACGGGAATACCCGTGCTCTGCTTCTCTCTCGCTGCGCCCCTCGCCTCACTGGCCGGCCGCCGGCTGGGAGCGGAAGTGGCCATCACCCTGACCCTCCTGGGCGTCCTAGCCGGCGTTGTGGTCCGGTCCGCCGGGGGCGGCGCGCTGGTGATGCTCGGCACGGTGATTCTCGGCGTGGCCATCACGATCGGAAACATCGCGCTGCCGCTGGTCATCCGCCGGGACTTTTCCCCGCGCCGCCAGGGCACCGCGATGGGCATGTATACGGCCGCCCTGAATATCGGCTCGTTCGTCACGTCCGTGGTCACGGCACCCCTGGCCGAGGTTGCCAGCTGGCGTCCCGCCCTCGCGGCCAGCGCTGCCTTCGCCGTCGCCGCCATAGGCTTCTGGATGCTCGCGGCGGGCCGCGGGGCCTTCATTCCGGCGCCGGACGACGGCTCGGGCGGCGCTCCTGCCGCAGGCCGGCCCGCCTCACGCTGGACCACTGTGGGGCTGACCGTTGGCTTCGCCGGGCAGGCCGTCTCCTACTACGGAGTCACCGCCTGGCTTCCCACCCTGCTGTCGGATGAGCTGGGGATGGCTCCGGCTGCCGCCGGAGCGGGATCGTCCCTCTTCCAGATCCTCGCCATCGCGGGCGGCATGGGCGTTCCGCTGGTGGCCAGGTCTGCGAGTACGACGGCGGTGGCGCTCGCCTTGGGAGCCATGTGGCTGACCGTGCCGCTTGGCCTGCTGTTCGCGCCCGAGCTGTGGTGGCTGTGGTCCTCCTTCGGCGGCATCGCCCAGGGCGGCGGCATCACACTGATCTTCATCGCCATCATCAAGCTGGCCCGGGACCAGGCCTCGGCGGGCCGGATGTCGGCGATCGTCCAGGGCACGGGGTACTGCTTCGGCGCGGTGGCGCCCACGCTGCTGGGCTATGTGCAGGGTGCTTCAGGTTCCTGGGACGGGCCGCTCCTGATTATCCTGGGCTCCGTGCTGCTGTTCATCGTCGGAACCACGCTGTCCGTCCGGAAGGTGCCGAAACAGCGCTAAGGCGAGCGCCGCCGTCGTACGTCCTTCCCGCGCAACAGCGCGAACGAACACTTAAGCCCCCGCGCAACAGCGCGAACGAACACTTGAGCCCCCTAAATTCCTAAGGAAAGGGGCCTCAAGTGTTCGTTCGCGCTATGAAAAGGTGGGTTCCGTTGCCGGGCTGCCTCCCCGGATTTCGGGGGTGCTGTTGCGAAGGCGTGGCAGCCCGGCTGACGGAAATCTAGGCGGCGACGAGCTCGTCCTCGATTGCCTCGGCCGTGGCGTCTGCGCCCTCGCGGGCTTCGTGCAGGTAGCGGGCGTAGGCCGGAACGGTGAGGAAGCTGGGGAACTTGTCGCTGAGCGTGACTTCCTCGAAGATGTCGCGGGCGTCCTCGAAGCGGTCGCCATCGAAGCGTTCCAGCCCGGCGAACTCCTCGTCCAGCATGTCCTCGACCCATTCGCGGCTGATGATCTCGCCGTGGTCCGTGATGGCGCGGGAGTAGATCCACTGCCACAGCTGGGAGCGGGAGATCTCCGCGGTGGCGGCGTCTTCCATGAGGTTGTGGATGGCCACGGCGCCGTTGCCGCGGAGCCAGGATTCGATGTACCTGATGCCCACTTCGATGTTGTTCCGGATGCCCTGCTCGGTGATGGTGCCCTGGGTCGCGGCCACATTGATCAGTGCACGGTCATCAGGTGCAACGTCCTCGCGGAGGCGGTCCAGCTGGTTGGGCCGGTCGCCGAGCACGGCGTCGAACACCTCGCGGCAGACCGGGACGAGGTCCGGGTGGGCCACCCAGGAGCCGTCGAAGCCGTCGGCGGCTTCACGGGTCTTGTCCGCGCGGACCTTTTCGAAGGCGTTGGCGTTGGCGGCCTCGTCCTTGCGGTTGGGAACGGCTGCGGCCATTCCGCCGATCGCCATGGCGCCGCGCTTGTGGCAGGCGCGCACCAGCTGCTCGGTGTAGGCGCGCATGAACGGGGCTGTCATGGTCACCTGGCCGCGGTCCGGCAGGACGAACCGGGGGCCGCGGGTGCGGAAGTTCTTGATCAGGGAGAAGATGTAGTCCCAGCGGCCGGCGTTCAGCCCGGAGGCGTGGTCCCGCAGTTCGTACAGGATCTCCTCCATCTCGAAGGACGCCGTGATGGTTTCGATCAGCACCGTGGCGCGGATGGTGCCCTGCGGGATGCCGAGCAGGTCCTGGGCCAGGATGAAGATGTCGTTCCAGAGCCGTGCCTCGAGGTGGTTCTCGATCTTCGGCAGGTAGAAGTACGGGCCCTTGCCCTGGGCCAGCAGGCGGCGGGCGTTGTGGAAGAAGTACAGGCCGAAGTCCACGATGCCGCCGGCAACCGGTGTGCCGTTGATGAGCATGTGCTTCTCGGGCAGGTGCCAGCCGCGGGGACGCACCACGATGGTGGGCAGGTCCTCGGCCGGGCGGAGCTTGTAGTCCTTGCCCTCCGGGGACGTGAAGTCGATCCGGCGTTCCAGCGCGTCCGTGAGGTTGAGCTGTCCCTGGATCACGTTGCGCCAGGACGGCGTGGACGAATCTTCCATGTCCGCGAGCCATACCTTGGCGCCGGAGTTCAGGGCGTTGATGGTCATCTTCTTGTCCACGGGCCCGGTGATCTCCACGCGGCGGTCCTCCAGCCCCGGCGCCGGCGGAGCGACCCGCCAGTTCGGATCGTTGCGGATTTCCGCCGTCTCCGGGAGGAACCGGGGATCCTGGCCGGCGGCGATTTGGTCCCGCCGTGCCCTGCGAGCCCGCAGCAGCTCCTCGCGCCGCCCGGCCGTCGCATTGTGCAGCTTGGCCACAAACGCCAGCGCATCCGGCGTCAGTACCTCGCTCTGCCGGCAAATAGGCTGGGCGGTCAACGTGATCCCGTTGATAGTGAAGTTGTCGGTGAAGCTGTTCATGGGAGTTCTCCTTGAAAGGGTCCCAACTGAGTCGCAGTAGGTGTCGTTTTGAGCCTCCAAAACGACACCTACTGCTATCTAGTTGGGGAAGTTGCTAGTGGAACTGGCCTTCTTCGGTGGATCCCACCAGGGCCAGGGTGGATGCGTTCGGGTTGAGCGCAGTGGCGATGTCGTCGAAGTAGCCGGTGCCGACTTCGCGCTGGTGCTTGGTCGCGGTGTAGCCGCGGGACTCGGAGGCGAATTCCTTCTCCTGCAGCTCGACGTAGGCGCTCATGCCTTCACGGGCGTAGCCGTGGGCGAGATCGAACATCGAGTAGTTCAGGGCGTGGAAGCCGGCCAGGGTGATGAACTGGAACGTGAAGCCCATGGCGCCGAGTTCACGCTGGAACTTGGCGATGGTGGCGTCGTCCAGGTGCTTGCGCCAGTTGAACGACGGCGAGCAGTTGTAGGAGAGCATCTGGTCCGGGAACTCGGCCTTGACGGACTCGGCGAACTTGCGGGCCAGCTCGAGGTCCGGGGTGCCCGTTTCCATCCAGATGAGGTCGGAGTACGGGGCGTAGGCCTTGGCGCGGGCGATGCAGGGTTCGATGCCGTTGCGGACCTTGTAGAAGCCTTCCGGGGTGCGAACCGGCTGTCCGCCTTCGCGGAGGATGAATTCCTGGTCGCGCTCATCGACGTCGGAGGTGATCAGGGTTGCCGCCTCGGCGTCGGTGCGGGCGATGACGACCGACGGGGTGCCGGCGACGTCGGCGGCCAGGCGGGCCGCGTTCAGGGTCCGCACGTGCTGCTGCGTGGGGATCAGGACCTTGCCGCCGAGGTGGCCGCACTTCTTCTCCGAGGCGAGCTGGTCCTCCCAGTGAACGCCCGAGGCGCCGGCCTGGATCATGGACTTCATCAGCTCGTAGGCGTTCAGCGGTCCGCCGAAGCCAGCCTCGGCGTCGGCGACGATCGGCACCAGCCAGTCCTCAACGGTCTGGATGCCCTCGGAGAACTCGATCTGGTCTGCGCGGAGCAGGGCGTTGTTGATGCGGCGGACCACCGTGGGAACCGAGTTCGCCGGGTACAGCGACTGGTCCGGATACGTGTGGCCGGAGTTGTTGGCGTCCGCGGCCACCTGCCAGCCGGAAAGGTAGATGGCGCGGAGCCCGGCCTTGACCTGCTGCACGGCCTGGTTGCCGGTCAGGGCGCCCAGGGCGTTGGTGTACTTACCTTCCTTGTGCTCCTCGGTGAGCTGCTTCCACAGCTTCTCAGAGCCGCGGCGGGCCAGCGTGTGCTCTTCGGAGACGCGGCCGCGGAGGCGGACGACGTCCGAAGCCTTGTAGTCACGGGTCACACCTTCCCAGCGGGGGTTGGCGGCCCACTCGAGCTCCAGTGCGGCGGCCTGCTGTTCGGGCGTCTGCTGGGTGGGCTCAAATGCTGCAGTCATCTTTGTCTCCTTGTTTGTGCTCCGGGGGTGTCCCAGGACCGGCCCTTCCTGCGTCCTTGCAGTTCCGGCCGGCTGGACCGGTGCGGTGTTTCTTTCCGTGACACCTACTTTTCTGCACTTTCAAGGGGGTTACTAGATGAAAACCATGGAAAGAAATGCGTTTCTTCGCGTATGCTCAATAAATGTCGCCTACGAGCTGGAACCGCAAAGCCGCCACCCCGCCGTCGTCCCCTTCCGCCCCCGAAGTGGACGTCATCAGCCTGGGCCGCCGCGTGCGGCACCTGCGCAAAGCAGCGGGCATGACACTCGATGACCTGGGTGCCGTCGTCGGGACCGCACCGAGCCAGCTGAGCCTGATCGAGAACGGAAAGCGCGAGCCCAAACTGGGGATGCTGCAGCAGCTGGCCGCCGCCCTTAGTGTCACCATCGACCAGCTTCTCGGCGCCGAACCGCCGAACCGCCGTGCGGCCCTCGAGATCGAGCTGGAACGGTACCAGCGCAGTCCCATCTACGAATCCCTGAACCTGCCGAAAATCCGCATTAGCTCGCGGCTGCCGATGGACGTTTTGGAGTCCATGGTGGGCCTGCAGCATGAGCTGGAGCGCAGGCTCAACGAACAGGTGGCGACGCCCGAAGAAGCCCGCCGCGCGAACGCCGAACTGCGGGCCATGATGCGGGAGCGGAACAACTACTTCCCGGAGTACGAGGCGGAGGCCCAGAAGGTCCTGGCCTCGGTGGGACACACCAGCGGTCCGCTGTCCCACCACGTCATCGCGGACATCGCGGCGCATCTCGGATTCAGCCTTCACCATGTGGGCGATCTGCCGCATTCAACCCGTTCGGTGACCGACCTAAAGAATCACCGAATTTATCTCACGCAGAACCAGCGCACCGATCACGACCCCCGGTCAGTGCTCTTGCAGGCCCTGGGGCATTACGTTCTGGGCCACCAGACGCCGTCGAACTACGGCGATTTCCTGATGCAGCGCGTGGCCACGAATTATTTCGCGGCCGCGCTGATGCTGCCGGAGCAGGCCACCGTGGAGTTCCTGCAGAAGGCCAAGCAGGCCAAGGAAATTGCCGTGGAGGACATCCGGGACGCTTTCGCCGTGTCCTACGAAACCGCGGCCCACCGCTTCACCAACCTGGCCACCCAGCACCTGGACATCCGCACGCACTTCCAGAAGACGCACAAGAGCGGCATCATCTACAAGGCCTACGAGAACGACGGCGTGACGTTCCCCCAGGATCACACCGGCGCCATTGAAGGCCAGCCGTCATGCAAGAACTGGACGTCGCGGGTGGTGTTCGACGTGCCGGACAAGTTCAGCGCCTACAACCAGTACACGGACACGCCGGCGGGGACCTACTGGTGCACGGCCCGGACGGAGCGGTCGGCCAACGGCGAGTTTTCGCTGTCTGTCGGCGTGCCGTACGCGCAGGTGAAGTGGTTCCGCGGCCGCGACACCACCGAGCGGTCCAAGTCAACGTGCCCGGACGAGAACTGCTGCCGCCGCCCGCCGGCCGCGCTGACCTCGGAGTGGGCGGGCAACGCCTGGCCGTCGGCCCGGGCGCACTCGCACCTGCTGGCCGCGATGCCGCCGGGAGCGTTCCCGGGAGTGGACGAGACCGAGGTGTACACGTTCCTGCAGGCGCACTCGGGGAGCTGACGGGGCTCCCTGCCCGGTCCGACCCTGATTGATCGACGCTCTCTCACTGCCTGCAGGTTTCCTCCCGACGCTCTGTCACTTCCCGCGGGTTTTCCCGCGACGCTCTGTCACTTCCCGCGGGTTTTCCCGCGACGCTCTCTCACTTCCTGCAGGTTGGCCAGCGCGGGCCCGGCGGGCTGGGAAGCGTCCGAAGGTGGGCGGACTATATTGTCCCTGTCAGCACATCAATCCGATCGCGGGAGCGTGCACTCATGGCCAAGGAACTTGCAACCCAGCTCATCGAACAACTGCAGGCTGCCGGAGTGCAGCGAATTTACGGGATTGTGGGGGACAGCCTCAACCCGATTGTCGATGCCGTCCGCAAGACGGGCGGCTCCCAGCAGGGCGGAATCGACTGGATTCACGTCCGGCATGAAGAGGCTGCAGCCTTTGCCGCCGCGGCTGAAGCCCAGCTGACCGGCCGGCTCGCCGTGTGCGCCGGCTCGTGCGGCCCGGGGAACTTGCACTTGATCAACGGCCTCTACGACGCCAACCGATCCGGGGCGCCCGTGCTGGCCATTGCATCGCACATTCCCAGCAAACAGATCGGCAGCGGCTTCTTCCAGGAAACCCACCCGGACCGGCTCTTTAACGAATGCTCGGTGTACTCGGAGCTGGTCAGCACCCCGGAACAGGCACCCCGTGTGATGCACAGCGCGATCCAGCACGCCGTCGGACTCGGAGGAGTCGCCGTCGTCACTCTTCCGGGCGATATCGCGGGGCTGGACGCAACAGCGGAGACGCCTCTTCCTGCGGCGTTCGTGCCCGCAACCCTTGTGCCGGCGTCGGAGAGCGTCCAGAAGTTGGCTGATGCCATCAACGCGGCCGAGAAAGTGGCCATCTTCGCGGGAGCCGGCGTGCAGGGCGCCCATGACGAAGTGGTCGCCCTGGCCGAACTGATCCGCGCACCGATCGGCCACTCGCTGCGCGGCAAAGACTTCATGCAGTACGACAACCCGTACGACATCGGCATGACGGGCCTGTTGGGCTACGGTGCCGCCGCTGAGGGGATCGAGGACGCGGACCTGCTCATCCTGCTCGGCACCGATTTTCCGTATGACCAGTTCCTTCCCGGCACCCCCACGGCCCAGGTGGACCGCGCCGCCCACAAGCTGGGGAGACGGACCGACGTCGACATCGCCGTCCATGGAGACGTGCTGCCCACTCTCTCGGCCCTGATGCCCCTGCTCAAGCCGAAAAAGAGCCGCCGCTTCCTCGACCAGATGCTCAAGAAGCATGACCGGCTCATGAACAAGGCCGTGGGCGCCTACACCCGCAAAGTGGAAAAGTTGCAGCCGATCCACCCGGAGTACGCCGCCTCCCTGCTGGACCAGGTGGCTGCGGAGGATGCCATCTTCACCGCCGACACCGGGATGTGCAACGTCTGGACTGCGCGGTACATCAACCCGCTGGGCACCCGCCGGCTGATCGGATCCTTCCTGCACGGTTCCATGGCCAATGCCCTGCCGCACGCGATCGGCGCGCAGCTGGCCTATCCCGGGCGCCAGGTGGTGTCGGTCTCGGGGGACGGCGGACTGTCCATGCTGCTCGGCGAGCTCATCACGGTCGCCGCCTACCGGCTGCCGGTAAACGTGGTGGTGTTCAACAACTCCACCCTGGGCATGGTCAAGCTTGAGATGCTGGTGGACGGACTGCCTGACTTCGGCGTTGATGTGCCGGACGCCAACTACGCGGCCGTTGCCCAGGCTCTCGGCTTCCATTCGGTCCGCGTCACGGATCCGGCCCGGATCGAGCAGGCCTACCGCGAGGCGTTCGCCCATCCGGGACCGTCGCTGGTGGAACTCATCACGGACCCCAAGGCGCTCTCGATTCCGCCGAAGATCAAGGGGGCACAGGTCCTGGGCTTCGCCACGGCGATGTCCAAGGTGGTCCTGAACCGTGGCGCCGGCGAGGCCGTCAGTATGGCCCGGAGCAACCTGCGAAATATCCCGCGGCGGTAGATGCCCGGGACGACGACGGCGGTACGCCCGCCGTCGTACGCTTTCGACGGCAGCGACTGCCGGCCGCTACTGCCGGCGGCGCTCGGCCGCCAGCAGTGCCGCCACCTTGCCGATTAGTTCGTCGGGAACAGGCTTCCCCAACGGAAACTTCAGCGTGCCTTGGCAGCCAGGTACGGTGCGATCTCCTGCTCGAACGCCTCATCTCCGTGGGGAACCGGGTAGACGGAGACGTGGAACTGTGCCATCCATCGCTCCTTCCGAAACCGGGTCCCGCTGGAAGCAGATTTGCTCCGTTTCCGGGGTGTCTCGAGGATACGCCGGTGCTCAACACCAGAGAGAGCGTTGATCCGGAACGTGCAGGAAGTGAGCGAGCGTTAGCGAAAACGTTGCGAATGGTGAGAGAGGGTCGGAGCGTGAGACCGAAACGACAACAAACCGTGACCGGACAGGCATCGATACTGTCAGACCCTGCTGGTTGACTGTGGATAGGCGGTCTTCCGCGGTTTGTCTGAGGGGCGGCAATGAAGAGGATTCGAGTGGCTAAATTGGTGGCGGCAACGGCCGTGGTGGCGTTGACCGCGTGCTCGGCGCCGCAGCCCGGGCTCCTGAAGGCCGACGGCGTCGAACGGGTTTCGGTGCAACTCGCCGGCTACGACGCTGAGTTGCGGTCCCTCCGCGACTCGGCCCTGACGCTCGGGGAGGCGCTGCTGGCCGACGGCGGCGACGGCGCCAGCGGCAACGTGGTTGCGTCGCCGGGCAGCCTGCTGATTGCCCTTGCCATGCTGCGTGCCGGTGCGTCGGGTGAGGCAGCTGGCGAGATGGATGACGTCCTGAAGCTTCCCGCCAAACACCGCGATGAAGCCATGAACGCGCTGCTGGCTTCCCTGGAAAAGTTCGACGGCGACCCCGGCTCTGTGGATGAAGGGAGCCCGCCGCGGAAACCGGTAATGCACCCGGCGAACGGCCTGTTTGTGGACAAGGGTGTCACTACCGGTGCGGCCTACCTTGACACGCTGGCACGGCACTACGGCACCGGTGTGTATCCCGTGGACTTCAGTGACGAGGCGGCCACCAAGCCTGCCATCGACGCGTGGGTGGATAAGAACACCGGCGGCCGGATCAAAAAAGCTCCCGCGGAATACGACCGCAGAAACACCTTCAGCCTCCTCAACGCGCTGTACTTCGCCGCCGCATGGAATGTTCCGTTCGATCCCAACAACACGTCTGACCTCCCGTTCACCACGGCCGAGGGCAAGGAGATCACTGCTCCTGCCATGCACAACCTGCTGCCCATGAAGTACGCGGAAGGCCAGGGCTGGCGGGGCGTGGACCTTCCCTATGCCGACGGCTTCGTGATGCGGCTGGTCCTGCCGGACTCCGCGGCCAGCAAGGGCGCCGGCGAGGGCACAGGCACGGCGCTGAGCGCGGAAACTTTGGCTGAGATCGCCCGAACCATGGATTCCGCTCGGCAGGAAACGGTCCAGATCCAGCTGCCGCGGTGGGACCACAAGTGCAGCTTCGACCTCCGTAAAGTCCTGGGTGCAATGGGACTGCAGGAGACCCTCAGCACCACCACCGACTTCGACTCCATCCAGGAGGGAATGACGATCACCCAGGCCGCGCAGGCCGCCAACATCACCGTCGCGGAGAAGGGCACAGTGGCAGCCGCGGTAACCCAGATCAACGGCATGGTCACCAGCGCACCGCCGCAGCCGGACCGGACCATCGAGTTCGACAGGCCGTTCCACTACCAGATCATCCATGTCGAGACCGGCCTGCCGCTGTTCATGGGCACCGTTGCGGACCCGCGCTGACTCCGGCCAGCGGAGACTAGCGGCTGGACATTGTGGTGCGGCGTCTGAGCGCGCCGTAGCCGGCCAACAGCCGCGGGACAACGACGTAGACGGCCAGCGGCACGACCACGAGCGTGAGGACCAGCGACCGGAGCACCGGATGCCAGCCCTCCGAAATCGGTGCTATTGCCGTCATGCCCAGTGCCACCAGCGGGAAGATGGCCAGCCAGGTCACCACCACGCGGACGTGAACCGAGGGCGGAGTCCCGAGCCGGCCGGCCGGAGCCCCTGGGGAGTCTGCTTCCCGTTCCGCAGCGGGAACGGACGTCTTGAGCGCACCGGTGTTCATGGGGATTCTCCAACTGTTTGGTTGCTTTTGCTGGTTCGAAAGTATCCTGCATTACGCCCAAAAAGCAACTATCTGGTTGGAAACGGTAGGATGCGACCATGGCCTGGGATATCGAACGCACCAAGAACCTCCTCCTTGCTGCTGCCACGCGTGAGTTCAGCGACAAGGGCTTTTCCGGTGCTCGCGTGGACAGGATCGCCGCCGCAGCCGGGGTGAACAAGGAACGCATCTATCAGTACTTCGGCAAGAAGGACGGCCTCTTCGACGCGGTGCTGGCGGTCGAGTTGAGACGCGTGATCGTGGACGTCCCCATCGAGGGCGAAGGACCGGTCGCCATGGGCGACTACGCGGGCCGGCTTTTTGACCATCACCGGAAGGACCCCGTCCTGGCCCGGCTGCTCTTTTGGGAGGGTTTGGAACGTGGCGATCAGATGGTGGACAGGGAGGCCCGTTCCAGGCACTGCGCGGTCAAGGTGGAGCAGGTGATGGAAGTCCTCCCGGGCATCGACCGCACCGACGCCGCTGACCTGCTGCTCACGGCCGTAACCCTGTGCGACGGCTGGACGGTCCTGGCCCAACTGGACGCCCTGCTGGCCGGCGCCTCACCGGACCGTGCAGGCCGGCGTCGCGCGTTTATCGTCCGGACGGTGACCATGCTGGCGGAGGACCTGCAGGCGCAGGCATAAGCCGGGCGGCGCCCAGCGCAGAGTGCCGCAGGCGTTTGCCCGCCACCGCCAGACGCGAGTTGCCCCAAGGCGAGGCCTACCGCGCCCCGCCCTGCCACAGCGCATCGAACGGAGCGCCTGACGCCACGCGGTTGCTGATGCCGGCGGTGACAAACGACTTAGCCGTCCGGGCCGCCTCCAGGGGAGTGGCGCCCTTGGCGAGCTCTGCCGTCACTGCGGCGGCCAGCGAACAGCCGGCGCCTGAGACGGCCACCTCGCCCACCTTCGGCGCAGAGAGGACTTCGAGGGTCTTGCCGTCGTAAAAGACGTCGACGGCGTCGGGGCCGGTCAGCCGCACGCCGCCCTTGGCCAGCACGGCGGCGCCGCTGAGTTCATGGATGCGCACGGCCGCGGCCTTGAGCGATTCGACATCCGTGATCTCCAGCCCGGACAGGGACTCGGCTTCGAAGTGGTTCGGCGTGACAAACGTGGCCAGCGGCAGGATCTGCGCCTTTAGGGCCTGATCGGTGTCCAAGGCGTGCCCCGGCTCCTGGCCCTTGCAGATCAGCACCGGATCCAGCACTACGTTGGTGAACCCGCCGCCAGCCAGCGCCGAGGCGACGGTTTCGATCGTGGCAGGACTGCCCAGCATGCCGATCTTCACGGTGTCCAGCACGGAAGGTGCGCCCGAAGCGGCACCGTAGGCCGCCGTCGTCGCCTCCAACTGATGCGCGATGACCTCCTGGTCCACCGGCACGAAGCGGTGGTTCCAGCTGTCCGAGGGATCGAACGACACGATGCAGGTCAGGTTGGCGATGCCGAAGACGCCCAGCTCCTGGAACGTCTTGAGGTCCGCCTGCGCGCCGGCGCCGCCGGTCGCCTCGGAGCCGGCAATCGTCAGGACGACGGCGGGAGTGGTCCGGTCAGGGGTCGCAGTAGCTTCAGCAGTGGTCATGGACCCATCCTGCCACCGGGCGCGAAGGTCCTGCATTGTGCTCATGAACAGTATGACCAAAAAGCGCGTGGTCCCGATCACGGGCACTAGGGTGGCGGACGGCGTTGCTTGCTTGCGGCGCTGAATCCAGGAAGGTTCACTGATGAGCACTCAACTGTCCGAAGCAGCCCAGACCCGGCGAGCGGTGAGCAACATTCTCAAAGGCTCCGCCGGTAACCTCGTGGAGTGGTACGACCTCTACGTCTACACAGTCTTCGCGGCCTATTTCCAGTCGCACTTCTTCAATTCCAAGGACGAGCTGCAGGCCGGACTCGAGGCGATGGCCGTCTTCTCGACGTCGTTCCTGATGCGCCCGATCGGCGCCTGGTTCTTCGGCCGCTATGCCGACCGCAAGGGACGGAAGGCTGCGCTGACGCTGAGCGTGACGCTCATGTCCGCCGGATCCTTCGCCATCGCCATCCTGCCGACCACCCAGCAGATCGGCGTCTGGGCGCTGCTCCTGCTCATCCTCGTGCGCCTGATCCAGGGCTTCTCGGTCGGCGGCGAATACGGCACCAGCGCCACGTACATGTCCGAGGCCGCCACCTCCAAGCGCCGCGGGTTCTTCTCCAGCTTCCAGTACGTCACACTGATTGGCGGCCAGATGCTGGCCCTGCTTGTCCTCGTGGTACTGCAGAACGCCATGCCCAAGGGTGATCTGACCGAGTGGGGCTGGCGCATTCCATTCGCGATCGGCGGTGTGGCAGCACTCGTGGTCCTGTGGCTCAGGCGCTCGATGGAAGAAACCGTGTCTGCGGAGCAGGTCGAGGCCGCCAAGGCCCCTGCCGCGGCCGGCGAGGCGCAGCCGGGCACCATGAAGCTCCTGTTCACCCAGTACTGGAAGCCGCTGCTGATCTGCATCGGCGTCACCCTCGGCGGCACCGTGGCGTTCTACACGTACACCAACTTCATCCTGAAGTTCATGAACGATACGTCAGGGATCGCCAAGACCGACACGTCGGTGATCAACTTCTGGGCCCTCTTCATCTTCATGCTGCTCCAGCCGGTCTACGGGATCATCTCCGACAAGGTGGGCCGCAAGCCGCTCCTCCTGTGGTTCGGCATCACCGGTGTGCTCTTCACCTGGCCGCTGCTGTCCGCACTCGCCGGGACCAAAGATCCGCTCACCGCGTTCCTGCTCATGATGGGCGGCCTGCTGATCGTGGGCGGCTACACCTCCATCAACGCCCTGGTGAAGGCCGAGCTGTTCCCGGCCTCCATCCGCGCGCTCGGCGTCGGACTCGGCTATGCCGTCGCCAACTCCCTTTTCGGCGGCACGGTCCCGCTGCTGGGTGCCGCGTTCCAGAAGGCCGAGCGCGTGGACCTGTTCTTCACCTACGTCACCGTGGCCATCGCGATCTCCCTGTTGGTCTACGTCTTCGCGCTGAAGAACAAGAAGGCCACGCACCTGGACCGCGAGCAGGGCGACGCCTGGTCGCCCGCTGCTGCTGCGGCGGACGGCGGCGCCGACGCTGGCCGCACCGACGCTGGCCGAAGCGACGCTGGCCGCACCGACGCTGGCCGCAGGGACGACGACGAGGACCTCATCGACGCCTCGCGCCGCTAGGTCAGGGCGCCGTTTCGACGGTTCCGTGCCCACACGACGCCACGTAGCGTCGAGTGTGCACGGAACCATCGAATTGGGCGGGTACGACGGCGGGCGGCCGGCTATGGCGTCGCGGGTGAGAGAATGGAGGGCGGTTCCGGCGGCCTGTCGGCAGCGGACCGTCCAGTGCTAATACAGCCGGCTGACCGCGCGTTCTTCTTGACGGACCCGGGCAATCGAGCGAACCACTACGAATGGAACAGCCATGACTTCCGCCAAGACTTTCCCTGCCGCAGCTCCGCCCAGGTTTGCCTCGATCGGCTCGCCGTATTTCGGCATCGTGCTCGCCGTCATGGCCGTGGTGCTGATCCTCTCCAACATCGGCGCCTCCAAGGGCGTGGCGCTGGGCCCGATCGTCACCGACGGCGGCTTCTTCCTGTTCCCGCTGGCCTACATCCTGGGTGACGTCATCAGCGAGGTGTACGGCTTCAAAGTGGCGCGCAAGGCCATCATCAGCACGTTCGCGCTCTCGGTGTTGTCCTCCGTCTGCTACTGGATCATCATCGCGCTGCCGGGGTTCGACGATGAGTTCGGTGCGTCCAAGCAGGCAGCCCTGGAGGGTGCGCTCGGCCCGGTGCCGCAGATCGTGCTTGCCTCCCTGCTGGCGTTCCTTGCCGGCCAGACCATCAATTCCTGGATCCTGGTCAGGATGAAGGCGCGTACCGGCGAGAAGTCCCTCTGGGCTCGCATCATGAGTTCCTCGGTGGCCGGAGAGTTCGTGGACACGCTGATCTTCTGCAGCATTGCCGCGTCCGTCATCGGCATCGCTGACTTCGGCATGTTCGTGAACTACGTCGTAGCGGGCTTCCTTTACAAAACCCTCGTGGAGTTCCTCTTCGTGCCCGTGACGGCGCTGGTGATCGGCTGGGTCAAGAGGCGCGAGCCGAGCTACGGGGCAGTGACCCAGGCAGCGTAGCCGGCCACGCGGCGTCGTACGTTCACGGCGCCCGCCGGCGGCGCACCATCCGCCACTTCGATGGTTCCATGGCCACTCGACGCTGCGTGACGTCGAGCTGGCAGGGAACCGTCGAAACGGCGGTGGGAGTCAGCTGCCCGGACCCCGGCCGAGCGCCCGCAGCACCCGGTACTTGAATTCCGCCTCGTTGAACAGGTCCTTCCACTCGATCCGCACGAAGACCCAGCCTTGTTCCATGAGTGCCTTTTCGCGCCGGCGTTCGGCAAACAGAACTTCGCCGGCGGGCTGATAGTCGAAATACTTGGCCCTTCCGTCGAATTCGAGTGCCACCTTCTTCTTGGGCCAGGCGAAGTCCAGGCGGTGCTCGCCGAGAGGAGTGTGCACCACGTACTGGGGCTCGGGCGGCTCGATTTTGAGCCTGTGCAGCAGTTCCCTGGTCAGGGATTCCCCGGGCGACTCGGAGCGCGGATCCGCCAGTTCGACGGCTCTGCGCAGCGCCACGACTCCGTTGCGCCCGGCCAGTTCGGCGCAGCAGGCCCGCAGAACCTCCAGGTCCGCGCCAAGGCGGCAGGCATGATCGACCAGGATCAGGGACTGCCGCACGTTGAACATCAGGCAGCAGTCCACCACCGTCCGCTCGAGGGACGTGCAGGGGAGACCATCCACGAAGCTGACCTCGCCTCGCCCCAGCGCACGGGTATGGGCAGCGACGCCGGTGCCATGGGAAATTCCGGACGGGCAAGTCGCCTGGGTCAGGTGGATCCGGCCATCAACGTTCCACAGGCGAAGCCGGCGCAAGCGGGCACTCGAGGTGTGACTGTAGACAAAGCTGCCGGCCGACGTCGTAAGCGTGCCGTGTGCGTGGGCGTGGATCAGGTAGCGGCTGCGCGTGCCCGCCTTGAGTCCGTTCCACCAGCTGCCGCGGACGTAGCAGCCGCGCCGGGGACGCACCAGGTCACCGCTCTGCACCAAACGGGTGATGGCACGGGCCTGAACACCCGCGCTGAGCAGTTCCTGCGTGCGCCACATCGTGCCGGCGGGAAGCTGAGGTTTCGGCTGAGTCATGGTTCCAGCGTCGGCTTCGCAACGCAGGGGTTCCAGACCCCAGATTGGCTATGTGGAAACCCGGTTCGACGGTTCCCTGCCGGCTCGGCGCGGCCATACGTCTAGTGCGCAGGGAACCGTCGAAATGGCGCCGGCCGACGGCGGGGCGGGCCTACCCGTAGTACCGGGCCAGGGTATCCGCCTTGAACTCAAAGAAGTCCCCGGATTCGATGGCCAGCCGGGCGTCGTCCACCATCTTGACCACGAACCGCTCGTTGTGGATGGAGATCAGCGTGGCGGAGAGCATCTCCTTGGCCTTGAACAGGTGGTGGATGTAGGCGCGGGAGTAGTTCAGGCAGGCGTAGCAGTCACAGCCTTCCTGCAGCGGGCCGAAGTCGCGCTTGTACTTCGCGCCGGACAGGTTGTACCGGCCGGTGGGCGTGTAGAACGCCGAATTCCGGGCCACCCGGGTGGGCGAAACGCAGTCGAAGGTGTCCGCGCCGTTTTCGACCGCGGTGAAGATGTCGTCCGGTTCGGAAATGCCCAGCAGATGCCGGGGCTTGTTCTCCGGCAGTTCCTCGTTGCACCAGCGCACGATCGTGCCGAGGTTTTCCTTCTCCAGGGCCCCGCCGATCCCGTACCCGTCAAAGGCCATGGCGCCGAGGTCCCGGCAGGCCTTCCGCCGCAGGTCCTCGTACTGCGCACCCTGGATCACGCCGAACAGGGCCTGGTACGGCTTGCCCACGCGCTCCGAGGTGAGCCGGAAGTGCTCGTCGAGGCAGCGGAGGGCCCACAGCCGGGTGCGCTCCAGCGACTCCTCCTGGTAGCCGCGCGAGTTCTGCAGCGTGGTGAGCTCGTCGAAGGCGAACATGATGTCCGCGCCGATCTGGTGCTGGACCTGCATGGAGATCTCGGGGGAGAAGCGGTGCCGGTCCCCGTTGAGGTGGCTCTTGAACCACACGCCGTCATTGTCCACGTGGGCCAGGCGCTCCTTGCCCGCGGCCACGGCATCATCCGGCCCGGACTGGTCCACGGACTTCATGTCGATGACCTTCTTGAAGCCCGAGCCCAGGCTCATCACCTGGAATCCGCCGGAATCGGTGAACGTGGGGCCCGGCCAGTTCATGAAGGCGCCCAGCCCGCCGGCCTCGTCCAGAACCTCCGGACCCGGCTGGAGGTACAGATGGTAGGCGTTGGCCAGCAGCGCCTGCGCCCCGAGCTCCGCCATGGATTCGGGAAGCACGGACTTCACGGTCGCCTTGGTTCCGACGGCGATGAAGGCCGGCGTCTGGATCTCGCCGTGGGGCGTGGTGATGGTGCCGGTCCTGCCGCGGAACTCGCCACCGTTGGCGGACACCTGTTCGGCGGACGGGCGGCAGGATTCGGTGAGCCGCTTGCCCACGCGGAAAGAGTATTCCGACTGGCGGCCTGGCGGCTCTGGTTCAGGATTGGCTGGCACGGTTCAAGTGTGCCAGCTTACCCGCGCGAATCCTCAGTGGATGGGTTCCGATGTGGGGTAGTTCTCAGAGCGCCAGTCGTCCCACAGCGTGCGGATGGTTTCCAGGCTGTGTGCCCCCAGATCGTAGGTCGACAGGATCACCATCGAACCGCCGTCGGGCCTGACATCCGGGATGACAGGCTGGTCCGCCACGATCAGCAGGCCCTCGCCGTGTTCAGCGTAGCTGTGCACCGTGAGCCCCACCTGGTGGTTCGATCTGTACCAGACCTTGCCGGAGATTTCCTCGCCGGTGCCCAGAGTGAGCGAATAGTCCTCGCCCGGGGCGGGGACGTCTTTCAGGCCCAGTTTCTCGATCGCCGAGCCTCCGGTTCCGGGCACCGAAAAGAAGCAGGTCCGGCGCTTGCCGTGCGGGTGCCGCTCCAGCGCGAACCGCAATTGGTGGAGGAACGTGAGCCAGCCCTGGGTGATGTCCTCGTCCCAGGCGGCCCATTCGGAGTTGTGGTCCATCGCGGCGCGGGTGACGCTGACCTCCGTGCCGGTGGGCACCGGTTTCAGCGTGAAGATGTCACCGCCGTCGACGGTCAGCGTGGTGTGGTCGGCGCCCTCGATCACGGTGCTGTTGAAGTAGATCTCGTTGATTTCCGCCGTGAGGTCATCTGCCTCCCAGCCATGCCACTGGGCGACCTTGGAAGGTTCACGCAGCATTGTCCAAACCTGCGGCGCGTCAGAGTTGATCACAACGCTCAGATTGTTCGTCATGGCCTGAATCTACAACTTCGGCACAGCCCGGGCTAGAGGAAAAACGGAATCATCAGGAGCCCGCGCCGGACAGGCACGGGCCTATCCCCGGACGGATTCCAGTTCATTGGCGATCCGCCGTTCCAGCTCCCCGTCACTGATGGTCTGCGACCCGCCGTGGGCCCGCAGGAACAGCAGCGACTCGAGGCGCAGCTGACGCCATTCGCGCTCGGCCTCATGGTTTCCATTGTCCATGGACCGGAAAATTTCCTTGTCGTACAGGTTGGGCTCATTCAGTGACCGCTGGCGCACCCTGGCCTGCATCCGGGCCTTGAAGGGATCCGTTTCCTGGTTTTCCGGGGCCCGGAGCAGCTTCTCGTAGACGGCCGCCCGGTCCTTCTTCCCCGTCTGGCGGCAGATGTAGGTGGACAGCGCGAGCGACGCCTCCACCGATGCCCAGCGGCCGGGGTTGCCATCGAAAGGCAGCACGTTGAGGAGGTCGGCCACGGACAGCGCGGCATCGGGATCCTTGAGCATGATGAACAGTTCGTGCGCCAGGTCGCTGAGATCCTTGAGGCAGCTGCCGGACTTCGTGTTGATGCCCTTCACCAGCTTGTCGGCCAGAAGCAGCACGCCCACGGAATCCGGATGCGCTTCGGCGACGGCCTCCACCACGGACTCGGGGGTCCCGGCGGGCTCCGGGATCAGGGCCAGGTCTTCGGCGCTGGGCCCGATCACCGCGGGCGTTGTGGCAGGCAGGGGAGGTACGATGACGGCGGCAGGCGCCGCGGGCACAGCCGCCCCGCCGCCGGGCTTCTCAACCACCTGAAGCGGAGTGCCGGCGTCGGACTCGTTGGGGGAGCTGTTCTCCCCGGCAACGTTCCCCGGGGCACCCTTCTCACCGGCGACGGCGGGCGCGGAGCCGCCCGGGCCGGGCTGATCAAAGGCAGGCTGCCGCCCGGCGATCCGGACCGAGGACCCGGCCGCGATGCGCAGCATGCCGCCTCCGGTGAGGGTTGCAAGGACGATCGCGGGAGTGCCGAAGTCGTCATTTTCGACTTCCACGGAGTGAATTTCCGCCGACCGCTCGCCGTCCGGCAGGAGAAGGTGGTCGCCCGTCTGCAGAGATCCAGCCTGCTGTTCGCGGAAGTTCTGGGCAGCTGGTGGGTGGGTCATGGGAGTCCTTAAGTTCTCTTGCGGTCCGCCCAACAGTCTACAAAGGAGCGAGTGCGAAGTCGGGGAGGCGCGGACGCCCGGGCGTCAGCTGCCGACGCCGGCGTAGGCCAGGGCCTGCCGAACCAGGGCCCCGCGGCCGCCGCTGAAT
Organism: Arthrobacter sp. Soil736; assembly: GCF_001428005.1. Taxonomy (GTDB): domain Bacteria; phylum Actinomycetota; class Actinomycetes; order Actinomycetales; family Micrococcaceae; genus Arthrobacter. The sequence continues at coordinate 160,576 of NZ_LMSB01000034.1, read as the reverse complement.
TCCATCTGGACACCTTCGCTGAGCACTTCCTGCGGGGTCATCCACGTCAGTTCCAGGGCGTCCTGGCGCGGCTCGCATTCGCCGGTCACGGGGATGATGTAGGCCAGCGAAACGGCGTGCTGGCGGTCGTCGGTGAAGCCGGTGTGCGACGGCGCCGGAAAGTATTCGGCCACGGTGAACGGCACGGGGCTGACGGGCAGCTGCGGGAAGGCCAGCGGGCCGAGGTCTTTCTCCATGTGGCGCAGCAGGGCGGCGCGGATGGTTTCGCGGTAGAGCACGCGCCCGGAGACCAGGGACCGGACCATGGTGCCGTCCTCGTCCGCCTGGAGGAGGGTGCCCACCTCATTCACAAACCCGAGGGGATCGAGCCGGACCGGCACGGCCTCCACATAGACCATGGGAAGCCTTCCGCGGGCCTCGAACAGGTCTTCGTCGGACAGCCAGCCGGGATTGGGGTCGGGGGTGCGCACGTTCATGGTTAAGTTCTACCCCATCCGCACCCGTCCGGCCGCCGATGCGTGAGATCTCAGCTCATAGCGGATCGCATAGTGCCGGGATCCCACGCATCGAACAGGGGCCGGCCGGGGCCGGCCGGGGCGCGGCTAGAGGGCCAGCACCGACTCCAGCGGCTCGCCGGACACTATCCGCGCCAGCAGGGCGGGCTCAGCGGCATCGGACGCGAGCGCCTTCTCCAGCACCTCCGCCGCTGCTTCGGGGGACAGGACGACCACTCCGTTTGCGTCGCCGAGCACCCAGTCGCCCGGGCTGACGCGGACTCCTCCGCAGGTCACCGGGACGTTGACGGCCGACCCGTCGCCGAACACGCGCTTGGTGGTCAGGCAGGTGGTGCCCCGGGCGAAGACAGGCAATCCGGTCTCCCGGAGCTCCTGCACGTCGGTTGCCATGCCGTCCACGACGACGCCCGCGGCGCCCTGCGCTTGGGCCGCCGCGGCCGTGACGGCGCCGACCGGGGCATGCCGGTGGTCGCCGGACATGTCCACCACCAGCACGGCACCGGGATACAAGGCCAGGAGTGCATGGTTCATGGCGATGGCGTCATTGTCCGCGATCCGCACCGTGACGGCAGGGCCGGCGATCCTGACGCCCTCAAGCACTGACTGGATTCGGGGATCGAGGAAGCCCTCATCCAGGAAATGCCCGAGGGTGGGGTAGCTGACTGCGCGCAGGCCGTCCAGTAGTTCCAGGCCGGCTGTCCTGCTCATGGCTGCGGTCCCGGTCATTCAGGAGCCCCGGTGCCGGTTCCGGGAAGGACGGCAACCGGGCCCGCGGCCACGGCGACGCACTCGATCTCCAGCGAAACTCCCCAGAGGCTGACGCACACCGAAGTCCGCGCGGGTTTTGCCGTGCCGAAATATTCGGAATAGACGCGGTTGTATTCCTCCAGGTGGTCTGGGTGCGTGAGGTACGTGTTGACCTTGACGACATGCTCCAGCCCCGAGCCTGCGGCCTCCAGGACCGCCTTGAGGTTCAGGATCGTCTGGCGGACCTGGCCCTCGAAGGTCCCGGGCTGGTGGTCCAGCCCGGTAATCGCCGGGATCTGACCCGAGGTGAAGACGAATCCGTTGGCCACCACCGCGGGGGAGAACGGCCCGACGGCGGCTGCCTGTCCGGCTACCTCGGCTATCCGTACGATTCCGGCTGCTTCAGCTGTTGCCGTCATTTGGCGGCCACGGCCTCTGCAGGCGCCTCGTCAACGGCGTCGATGTTGCCGTGCCTGGTTTCCGTCAGGACAAACAATGCCCCCAGCGAGACCAGGGCGGCGGCCATGATGTACCAGGCGATCGAGGAGCTCTGGTGCGTCACGCCGAGCAGCCAGGTGGTGATGAAGGGGGTCGCGGCGCTGCCGAGAAGGCCCGAAAGCATGTAGGCGACCGACAGCCCCGAGTAGCGGACCTTGGAGCCGAACAGCTCGGCAAGGAACGTGGCGATGGGCCCGTAGTTGGCTGCAAAAGCGGTCATCATGGCCAGGTAGGCCACGAACAGCAGGGGCACCGATTTGGTGTCCATCAGCCAGAACACGGGGAACGCCAGGGCTGCCTCGGCGGCCACGCCGGCGTAGATGATCGGCTTGCGGCCGTACTTGTCGGAGAGCCTGCCGAAGAAGGGGATCAGGACGAAGCACAGGGCGCAGGCGGCCAGCACCACCCACAGCATGAGGGCCTCCGAGTGGCCCAATTCCTTCTTGCCGTAGGAGACGCCGGAAGCAACGAGCAGGGTGAACGTGCTGCCGGTGGAGAGCGTGGCAACGCCGCCCAGGATGACCTGCTTCCAGTACTTGGCCATCAGGGCCGCGAAGGGCAGCTTGGCCTTGGCGCCGGCGTCCTTCACAGCCTGGAAGGACGGGGTCTCCTCGATGTGGAGCCGGATGTAGATGCCCACCGCCACAAGCAGCGCGGAGGCCATGAACGGGATACGCCAGCCCCAAGAGAGGAGGGCTTCGGTGCTGACGCTCGAGGCGACGATCAGGAAGGCCACGTTGGCGATGAGGGTTCCGGCGGGTACGCCCACCTGGACCAGCGAACCGTAGAAGCCGCGCTGGGTAGAGGGCGCGTGTTCCACCGTCATCAGCACGGCCCCGCCCCATTCGCCGCCGAGGGCCAGGCCCTGGATGACGCGGAGGAAGAGCAGCAGCAGGGGTGCCATGATGCCGATGCTGTTGTAGTCCGGCAGCAGGCCGATGGCGAACGTGGCGGCGCCCATGGTCAGCAGGGAGATCAGCAGCATGGACTTGCGTCCCAGCCTGTCCCCGAAGTGGCCAAAGATGATGGCCCCCACCATGCGGGCGATATAGGCCGAAGCGAAGGTGCCAAAGGCAAGCATGGTGCCCACGATGGGGTCGAAACTGGGGAAGAAGATCTTGTTGAAAACGAGCGCGGAAGCTGTTCCGAAAACGAAGAGGTCGTACCACTCGACGGTGGTTCCGATCACGCTGGCGAGAGCGATTTTGCGCATTTTTGCGAGGTCCAGCCGTGCCGTAGCAGCGGCGGCGGTGGTATCTACCATGTTGGCCATCAGTTCTCCAGATGGGGTGCGGGGACGATTGTCCGGTGCAGGTAGTTACCAACTATCCTGTGTCAGCCATCACAGTTCAATGGCAAAAAATCCACCAAAAATCCGCCAAAATTGTGTGTTCACACAACGCTGAGGCAAGCTCGGGCAGCCCGCACTCGGACCCCGCTCAGGCCCACGCCACCACCAGCCTGGCCGCTTGGGAAGGAACAGCGAGGTCGATCCCGGTCAGGTCCTGGAAACGGTGAAGCCGGTTGAGGATGGTGTTCCGGTGGCAGAAAAGGGCCTGCGCCGTGGTGGTGATATTCCCTGTGGACAGGAAATGGCGCACCGTTTCCTCCAGGCGTTCGCGTTCCCCGCCGCGGCATGGCGAGAGTGCCGAGTCCAGGTCCGCCCACAGATCGAGTCCGGCGTCCTGGAGCTGCTGCTTCGCGAGCCTGGCCCAGGCGCCGGCGGCAGTCAGGGGGCCCTTGTCTGAGGGGTGGAGGAGCAGGGCCAGCCGCTCGGCGGTCCGCGCCGCCGACGGGAGGGCGCGCAGGCCGGCAAAACCTTCCACGTAGCCGCAGGGGATCCCGGCGATGCCGGCCGGGAGATAGGCGGATCCCTCCGGATCGGCCCCTCCGCGGGCAGCACGGCCGAGTGCCCAGAAAACATAGGCACTGCCGCCGAATTCGTGCACAAAGAGCCTCTGCGAGGACTGTGGGCCCTGAGCTGCAATGGCGCGAAGTTTCGACGCCGCTTCCCCGCTGGCCGCAACTATGGAGAACCGTGCGTCAGGATCGGTAACGAGGGCCGCGGCCGCCTGGCTGATGGTGTCTGCGGAGAGTTCGGACTTGCTGAAAAGCCGGGCAATGAACTCACGGCGGATATTTGATTCCTCCTGTGCCATGCGCACCCGTTCCGCGGAGTAGCTCGAATGCGTATGGGTGGCGAATTCATCCACAACGCGCCATACCCTGTCCACCCTGGATGTAAGCAGCATGGCGTCTTCGGGATCGGAGATCTGCAGCAGGTCATCCCATAGGATGCTGAAATCCAGCCGGACGGCTGAGATCAGGGCCTCGGGGGAGATCCCGGCCCGCGCCCTCTTGGTGCCAAGTTCCGAAGAGAACCGCATCAGCGAATCGCGGTCTCCGTTGCGGCCCGACTGCTGCAGCTCCTTGTCACGCAGCCCGTCCACGAGGCGGCGGAACGTCTCGCGGGCAGTATCCCGGAGCTCCGGGAGGCCAACCCTGTTGCTGGCATACTCCGGGATCTCCTGAACCCGGGCCATGAAGAGGTCCACGAGTTCGTCGAGGCGCCCGTGCAGCCGCTCCACCAGCTCTCCCCAGCGGGAGGCGTTGTCCTGAATGTTGTGCATTTTCACATTCTAGGACCAAAATCCCGTGGTGTATTGCTAGTTATTTTGGGTGAACCTACTGGAAGAATGGAGTGAGGCCCACGGGTGAGCCACATCACGCGGCAAGCGGCGAGAAGCGCCGCGTGTTCGCAGCACCCGGTCCGAATCTATTTGGAGTGATCATGGCAAGCAACGACAGCACGGCGGTCACGGGGGCGGACCGTCCGGCCCTAAGGATCGTGGATGAGAGTGTCACCCGTAAGGTGGCCCTGGCAGCCCTCGTTGGCACAGCCCTGGAGTGGTACGACTTCTTCCTGTTCACCACTGCCGCGGCGCTGGTGTTCAATGCCCAGTATTTCGTTTCCGAGGACCCCTTTGTGGCCGCCATGAGCTCTTTCGCCACCCTGGCTGTCGGCTTCGTGGCGCGCCCCATCGGCGGCTTCATCTTCGGCTCCCTGGGCGACAAGATAGGCCGGAAGAAGATCCTGATGGTCACCATCGTGGGCATCGGCGTCGTGACCGGCCTGATCGGCCTCCTGCCGAACTACATGACCATCGGCGTCGCGGCCCCCGTCATCCTGGTGGCACTGCGAATCCTGCAGGGCCTGGCAGTGGGCGGCGAGTGGAGCGGCGCGGTGATTATCGCCGTCGAAAACGCCCCCGTTGCCAAGCGTGCACGCTACGCGGCGCTGCCGCAGATCGGTTCGCCGATCGGCACCATCCTGTCCTCCGGCGGTTTCTTCGGAATGCTCTACCTGGTGGGCCAGACCAACTTCGACGCCTGGGGCTGGCGCATCCCGTTCGTGGCGGCCATCCCGCTGCTGGCCATCTCCATGTGGATCCGCAGCAAGCTCAGTGAATCGCCTGAGTTCGAGGCCCTGATGGAGTCAGGCGAGACCGAGCACGCCCCCATCCGCGGCGTCCTGACCAAGAGCTGGCGCCAGATCCTGGTGGGCATGTGCTCGGCGCTGCTGGGCATCGGCGGCTTCTACCTCATCACCAGTTTTGTGGTCTTCTACGGCACCAAGGTCCTGAAGATGCCGTACGAAACCCTCCTGCTGGGCTCGCTCCTCGCCGCGGTCTTCGAGATCTTCGTCCTCATCTGGGCCGGACGCATGGGCGAGAAGTACGGCGCCAGCAAGGTGATCCTCTGGGGCGGCGTGGCTTCCGCGCTTGTGGCCGTCCCGGTCTTCCTGGCCATCGACACCGCGAACCCGGTGCTGGTCATCGGCGCCATGGTCATCGGCGTGGCCACCCTGTCCATTCCCTACGCTGTCTCGGGTACGGCCCTCACAGCACTGTTCGCCACCCGTGTCCGCTACACCGGCGTAGCCATCACCTCCAATAGCGCCGGCGTCATTTCCGGCTTTATCCCACTTATCGCCACAGCCCTCGTGGCTGCCAGTGGCAATTCATTCTGGCCCGGGGCCATCATCCTGCTGGTCGTGTCCGTTCTGACCGCACTCTCAGGGATTGTCCTGCCCGCCCTCAGTATCGAAGAAGAAGGTATGAAGCATTGAGTACAACAACCACCGCCGGGCACCTGATCGTCGCCCAGCTCGAACGTGCCGGAATCAAGCGCGTCTACGGCGTCCCCGGCGAAAGCTTCCTGGACGTTCTGGATGGCCTGCACGGTTCCGCCATAGAAACCGTGGTGACCCGGCACGAAGGCGGCGCCGGATTCATGGCACTCGCCGAAGGCCGCCTCACCGAACTGCCCGGTGTGGCCATGGTGACCCGGGGCCCCGGTGCGGCCAACGCCTTCATCGCCATCCACACCGCCCACCAGGACGCCACCCCCATGATCCTTTTCGTGGGCCTCATCCCCGTGGCGGACCGCGGCCGCGAATCCTTCCAGGAATTCGACATCAACGCCTGGTTCGGCAGCACTGCCAAGAAAGTGGTGACGCTCGACGACGCCGCTTCCGCCGCCCGCGTGGTGGACGACGCCATCTTCACCGCAATGAGCGGCCGGCCCGGACCCGTGGTGATCGGCCTGCCGGAAGACGTGCTGGTCCACGCGATCGAGGCCGGCACCGTGGAACCGCGCAAGGTCTCCCGCCCGGCACCTTCCGCCCCGGACCTGGCCGAGCTTGAAGCCCGGCTTGCCGCCGCCAACAAACCGCTCATCGTGGTGGGCGGCGAGGGCTGGACGCAGGAATCCGGCGAGGCCCTGGCCGGCTGGGCCAGCCGCCACGGCGTCCCCGTCGTTGCGGATTTCCGTGCCTACGACGCCGTCCCGCACCGCTCCGACGCCTACGCCGGCTTCCTCGGCTACGGCCGCAGCGACGCCAATGCCGAACGGCTGGACGCGGCGGACCTGATCGTTTTCCTCGGCTGCGTCCGCGGCGACGTCCTCTCCGACGGATACACCCGCGGCCTCGGCGCCGACACCGTGGTGGTCAACGCCGACGCCGACCTGCTGGGCCACTTCGGGCGGATGGACCAGCACATCACCGCCGACGTCACCGCGTTCTCCATGGTCCTGGCCGGCACGGAATCCGCCGTGCGGCCAGCAGCCGGCTGGTTCGCCGACGCCCGTGCCGACTACCTCAAGTTCTCCTCCGCCCAGCCTGACGGGGGGACCGGCGTGGACCTCGGTGTCGTAATGGAAATCCTCAAGCAGGAAGTGGCCGACGACGCCGTGCTCACTTTCGGTGCAGGCAACCACGCCCTGTGGCCGGCCCGCTACCTGCAGCACAACAGCGCCAACTCCCTGGCCGCCCCGCGCAACGGCGCCATGGGCATGGGCATCCCCGCCGCCGTTGCCGCCTCCCTGGCCTACCCCGGGCGGCAGGTTATCTCGGTGGCCGGCGACGGCTGCTTCATGATGAACGGCCAGGAAATCGCCACCGCCATGGGACACGGGGCCCGGTTCATCGTGCTGGTGGTGGACAACGGCATCTTCGCCACCATCCGCGAACACCAGGAAGCCCACTACCCGGGCCGCCCCTCCGGCACGCACATGACCAACCCCGACTTCGCCGCCCTGGCCCGCTCCTACGGCGGCTACGGCGAGCGCATCGAGAAGGCCGAGGACTTCGCCGCCGCGTTTCGCCGCGCCGTCGAGTCAGGGTTGCCGGCCGTGCTGCACCTGCCGCAGGACCCCACCACCCGTTCCCCCAAGAGCAACTGACTGGAGCCCCACGTGATCACGCTCAAGAACATCATCAACGGCCAGGCTGTTGACGCCCCGGCCAGCCTGCCCTTCTTCGACCCCAGCACGGGACTCCAGATCGGCACCGCCCCGGACAGCGACGCAGCCGCCGTCGACCTCGCCTTCCAGGCCGCGCAGCAGGCGTTCAAGGGCTACAGGCGCACGACGCCGGGCGAACGCCAGGCGCTGCTGCTGCAGCTCGCGGACCTCATCGAAGCCAACGTGGACCGCCTGCTGGAGGCCGAGGTGGCGTGCACGGGCAAGCCCCGGGCCGCGACCCGCGAACTGGAGATCCTGCGCGGCGCGGACCAGCTGCGGTTCTTCGCCGGCGCCTGCCGGGTGGTGTCGGGGACGGCCTCCACCGAGTACGTCCAGGGCTTCACCTCCACCATCCGGCGCGAGCCGCTGGGCGTGGTCGCGCAGATCACCCCGTGGAACTACCCGTTCATGATGGCCATCTGGAAGATCGGCCCGGCCCTGGCCGCCGGCAACACCCTGGTCCTCAAACCTGCGGACACCACGCCGTGGTCCACGGTGTTCCTGGGCGAACTGGCCCAGGAGGTTTTCCCGGCAGGCGTCGTGAACGTCGTCTGCGGCGGCCGTGATGCCGGTGCCGCCATGGTGGACCACGAGATCCCGGAAATGGTTTCCATCACCGGCTCCACCCGTGCCGGTGCACAGGTCATGTCTGCCGCGGCCAAGACCCTCAAGGACGTCCACCTGGAACTCGGCGGCAAGGCGCCCGCGATCGTCTTCGCCGATGTGGACATCGCCCGGACCGCGCAGGAAATCGCGCTGAGCGCCTTCTTCAACGCCGGCCAGGACTGCACCGCCGTCACCCGCGTGCTGGTGGAGCAGTCCATCCACGCCGAGTTCGCCGCGGCGCTCGGAGCCGCGGCGGCCGCGCTCACCGTGGGCGGCGACGACGCGGACCTCGGCCCGCTGAACAGTGCCGCACAGCTTGAGCGGGTGGAGGGCTTCATGTCCCGGCTCCCGGCCAACGCCACCGTCCTCTCCGGCGGCAAGCGCACCGGCACCGGCTACTACTTCGAGCCCACGGTGATCGACGGCGTCTTCCAGAGCGACGAGGTGGTGTGCGACGAGATCTTCGGTCCCGTGGTCACGGTGCAGCCGTTCGCCACGGAGGAGGAGGCCATCGAGCTGGCCAACGGCACCAAGTACGCGCTGGCCTCCAGCGTCTGGTCCGACAACCACGGCGTGGTCACCCGGGTGTCCAACGAGCTCGACTTCGGCTCCGTGTGGATCAACTGCCACCAGGTGATCCCGGCCGAGGCGCCGCACGGCGGTTTCAAGCACTCCGGAACCGGCAAGGACCTGTCCGTGTTCGGACTCGAGGACTACACCCGCATCAAGTCCGTCACCACCTCCCACCGCTAACGCCAGGCATCCCATGAAACTCGATCTGCTGCTGCGCAACGCGGACATCATCACCATGGATGACCGCCGCCCGCATGCCACGTCGCTGGGAATCTGGCAGGGCCGCATCGTCGGCCTCGATGAGGACCTGGACGGCCTGGACGCGGCCGAGGTCCTGGACCTGGACGGCGCCACCGTGACTCCCGGGTTCATCGACGCCCACTGCCACACCACGTGGTTCGGGCTAGGCCTGGGCGAAGTGGACGTCTCCGGCGCCCGCGGCCTGGACCAGCTGTACGCGCTGCTGGAAGCGGACATGGCCGGCGGCAAGTCCCGCGCCGGCACGTCCGGTGACCTTGCGTCCGCTGACGGCACGGGGCCGGACCAGCAGGCCGGCTGGCTCATGGCCACGGGCTTCAGCCAGACGCACCACGGCGGCGAGTTCCCGGACATTGCGGTGCTGGACCGGATCACGGGGGACCGGCCGCTGTTCATCCGGCACAACTCCGGCCACATGGCCGTGGTGAACACCGCCGCGCTGCGGCTGGCGGGCGCCGAATCGCCGTCGTTCCCCGATCCCGACGGCGGCGTGATAGTCCGCGACGCCGGCGGGCGGCCCACGGGGCTGGTCCAGGAAACAGCGCAGCAGCTGGTCCAGGAGTTGATCCTGCCGTATTCGCTCGAGGCCATCGAAGCGGCGCTGGACCGGGCCACCCGGCACTACGCCGCGGAAGGCATCACCAGCTTCACGGAAGCCGGGATCGGCGGCGGCTGGATCGGCCACAGCCCCGTGGAACTGGCCGCCTACCAGCGCGCCGTGGCCAACGGCAGGCTGCACGCCCGAGCCCAGCTGATGCCGGTCCTGGACGTGCTCCACCCGCTCGACGGGTTCGGCTTGGAGGCCGTAGGCCTGGATCTTGGCATGGCGAGCGGTTTCGGTAACGACGTGCTATCCCTCGGCCCGGCGAAGGTGTTCCTGGACGGCTCGCTGCTGGGCGAAACCGCGGCCGTCAGCGAGGACTACTGCAGCCACGGCCACACGGACAACACGGGCAACACCGGCTACTTCCAGGCCGATCCGGAGCAGCTGCGGCGGAGCATCGAGGCCGCCTACGCGGCTGGCTGGTCCATCGCGGCGCACGCCATCGGTGACCGCGCCCTGGACCTCGCGATAGGCATCCTCACGGACTGCGCTGAAAAGTACGGGCCACGCGCCCTGCCCAACCGGATCGAACACGCCTCGGTGACCAGGCCCGACCAGGTGCAGCGGCTCGCGGACGCCGGAATCGCCGTCACCCCGCAGTCAAGTTTCTTCTTCGAGGGCGGGGACGCGATGACCGCCTCGCTGGGGCCGGAGCGGATCGGCTGGGCCTACCGTGCGGCGTCGTTCCTGGCCGCAGGCGTGACTCTCGCCGGTAGCTCGGACCGCCCCGTGGCGGACGGCAACGTGCTCCGCGGAATGCAGGCCTTCGTGGACCGGCGCACCGTCTCCGGGGCCGTTTTCGGCAACCCGGACGAGCGGCTGAGCCCCCGCCAGGCGCTGGCGGCCTACACCTCCGGGGCGGCCGCCGCCACCGGCACCGCGCAGGCCAAAGGCACACTGACGCCCGGAAAGCTGGCGGACTTCACTGTACTGTCCGGCTCGCCGCTGACCGCCCCGGACATTGCCGGCCTCCGGGTCCTTGCCACCGCCGTCGGCGGCGCATTTACCCACCGGGAGTCCTCCTTCCGGAGCCCTGTCCGTACCGGCCGGACGGCCGTCGGCCCGTCCTCCGGCATCACATTCATCAGCACAGCCACCAACTGTTCATAGGAGAGCACCGTGACCACAACAACCACCCTCAGCGCCCGCGACACCGCCTTCGTCCGCGATTTCCACACCATGAGCGAATTCGGAGCCACCGCGAACGGCGGCGTTGACAGGCAGGCCGCCTCCATCCCCGACGGCCAGCAGCGCCAGTGGCTCAAGGAACTGCTGGAGGCCAAGGGCTTCACGGTGAAGTTCGACCGCGCCGGCAACGAGTGGGGACTCTTCGAAGCAGTGCCTGGCGCACCCTACGTAGTGGTGGGCTCGCACATGGACTCGCAGCCCACCGCCGGCCGGTACGACGGCGCCTACGGCGTGCTGGCCGCCGCGCACGCGGCCTTCCGCCTGGTGGAGAAATGGGGCGCCTCCGGCCCGGACGGCCAGCCGAAGTTCAACATCGCCGTCGTCAACTGGTTCAACGAGGAAGGCTCCCGCTTCAAGCCGTCCATGATGGGCTCCTCGGTGTACACCGGCAAGCTGGAGCTGGAGACGGCACTAGCCACCACCGACGCCGTGGGCGTCACGGTCCGCGACGCGCTGGACGCCATCGGCTGCCGCGGAGACTACGAAGGGCCTGAAGCCGCATACTGCGCGGAAATCCACATCGAGCAGGGCCGCAGCATGGAGCGCGAAGGCATCACGATCGGCCTGGTGCACTCCAACTGGGCCGCCAACAAGTACGAATTCGTGGTCCACGGAGAACAGGCCCACACCGGGTCCACCGTCATCGCGGACCGGAAGGACGCCCTGCTCGGCGCCTCCATGCTGGTGGTGGCGGCGCGGGAACTGGCCGACAAGTTCCCCGGCGTGCTGCACACCTCGGTGGGCCAGCTGAACGTGTATCCGAACTCGCCCGTTGTGGTGCCGTCACGGGTCAACCTGCTGCTGGATCTGCGGAGCGCGGACGAGGCAGTCCTTGCCGAGGCCGACGCGCTCCTGCATCGGCGCATTGCGGAGATCGAGCGGCTGGCCAACATCATGGTGGAACGCAACCACTCCCACTCCTGGCCCGTCACGCCGTACCAGCCCGAGGGCGTGGAACTGGCCGCCAAGGTCGCCGCCGACCTGGGACTGACGAGCAAGCAAGTCATGACCCTCGCCGGGCACGACTCCACGAACATGAAGGACCTCGTCCCCACCGTGATGCTGTTCGTGCCCAGCGTGGACGGAATTTCGCACAACGAACACGAATACACCACGGATGAGGACATCGTCGCGGGCCTGGCCATGCTCACCGAAGTGGTCAACCGGCTCTGCAACGGCGTGCTCGAAGACTAGCGGCCGCCAGTACGCCACCGAAGCGTGAGATCTCAGGGCTTAGGTGCGGCCTAAGTGCCGGGATCCCACGCCTCGAACGCCTCGAACCGCGGGGGCTACGCCGGACGCCTGGCGGACACCCACAGCGTGGGCGGCACGTGGGGTCCCGGAGCGGCACCTCCGGCCGCATCCGGGTTGGCCACGTGCAGTGTGCGTCCGAAGGCCTCTTCCGTCACGCTGACCTGGTGCCCGGCGGCGGTGAGCCGATCACGCAAGGCGTCCAGATCGCCGTCGTACTCGAAACCGAAGCCGGACCGCGCCGGACCGGAACCGGGGCGAACCATCAGCACGCCGCCGTTCTTGGCGGTGAAGTCGGCCGTTTCGTCGGCGTCGGGAACGGGGCGGAACCGGGCGCCGATGCTCCGCAGCGTGCTGGCCGCCGCAGCCGCGTCCTCGGTGAACCAGACCGCCACCACCTTCAGCCCCGGATCGGCGTCGGCGCACTGGACGTCGTGGGCTGCTTTGTCCGCCATGAAGCTGAAGCCGTCCGCGCCCGTGACCCGGCAGGAGTCGCCGATGTCCGGCGGTACCAGCTCGGCCGGTGTGGTTCCCGTTTCCGCTCCCGCCAGATTGGTGCGCCGGGCGAACTCCTCGGGATCGCCCACTTCGACGCCGAAGGAGGTGATGCCGTCGTCCGCGGTGCCGGCCGGGGTGTGCTGGAGCGCCAGCCGGCCGGACCAGGCGTCGAACTCTTTCCAGGAGTCGTCGTCCAGGGTCTTGACCATGCCCAGGTCCGTGAGGAGCCGCTCCCACGGTTCCATCCGGGAGGTGAAATGAACGGGGCGGGCACGCAGCATGGGTTCTCCTCGGATTCGGAAAGCGCCGTCATGGCCATGATGCCACGACTTGATTCGTCCGGCACCGGGGGCAGAATAGGCGCATGGCTGTTGAACTCGACGAACTCCTGGTCAAGGACGCTGCTGAATGGCGCACGTGGCTGGAACGGCACCATGACACCAGCCCGGGCGTGTGGCTGGTGCTGCACAAGAAGGGCGGCCGCACCACGGAACTGGACTACGAAGCTGCCCTGAGCGAGGCACTGTGCTTTGGCTGGATCGACGGTCAGGGCAGGCGGCGCGACGACGACAGTTCCTTCCAGCGGATGACGCGCCGCGGGCCAAAGAGCGTCTGGTCCGCACGGAACGTGGACCGCATCGGGATGCTTGAAGCCGCCGGCAGGATGACAGCGGCGGGCCGGACCGCCGTCGACGCCGCCAAGGCCGACGGCCGCTGGGAGGCCGCATATTCGGGGCAGGCGTCGGCGGACGTCCCGGCCGATCTTGCGGCCGCGATTGCCGCCGTCCCGGAGGCCCAGACCATGTTCGACGTCCTGACGTCCGTCAACCGCTACGCCTTGATCTACCGCACCAACTCGGTGAAGCAGGCGTCCACCCGGGAGCGGAAAATTGCGGGATTCGTGGAGATGCTGGCTCGGGGCGAGACGCCGTATCCGCAGAAGAAGCGCCCTGCGGGCCAGGCGGGTGCCTGAACCGGAACAGGAAGGGACGCTCCGCCGCGCTAAAATTGATGCCACTCCCAACACGATCGGCGGACATGCAGAGGTTTTCCCTACGCAAGCTCAGCCCGCGTGCCACCTGGATTGCGGTGGCGGCGGCGCTCACGGTGGTGCTGGCTGTGACCGTTGCGGTCGGCATGGCCGGCGGGTCCGGCAGGCAGGGGCAGGGGAGCGCCGGCCCGACCCCGTCGTCGGCCGCGCCCGCCCAGCAGTCGTTCAGCAGGCCTGAGGGAGCCTCCCAGTTCCGCCCCGGCTACCACCTGACGCCCGCGAAGGAATGGATGAACGATCCTCAGCGGCCGTTCATGCTGGACGGGGTGTGGCACTACTACTACCTCTACAACGCGGACCATCCGGAGGGTAACGGCACCGAGTGGTACCACGTCACCACCACCGATCTGGTGCACTGGAAGGACGAGGGCGTGGCCATTGAGAAGTTCAAGAATGGCCTGGGCGACATCGAAACGGGCAGCGCCGTGGTGGACCACGGCAACACGGCAGGATTCGGCAAAGACGCCGTGGTCGCCGTGATGACGCAGCAGGACAAGGGCATTCAGCGCCAGTCCCTGTTCTATTCCACGGACAAGGGCTACACGTTCAAGGCCTATGACCGGAATCCCGTGATGGACAACCCGGGCAAGGAGCACTGGCGCGACCCGAAAATCATCCGTGACGAGGCCAGGGGCCAGTGGGTCATGGCCCTGGCCGAAGGCGAGAAAGTCGGCCTCTACACCTCGCGCGACCTGAAGGCCTGGCGCTACGTCTCCGGCTTTGAGCGCAAGGGCCTCGGCATCCTCGAATGCCCGGATCTCTTCGAGCTGGATCTCGACGGCGATCCGGCCAAGCGCACCTGGGTCCTGGCCGCGAGCGCCAACGGCTCCGGGGAGGGGCGGACCACGGGCGTGGCCTACTGGACCGGAACCTGGGACGGGACCACCTTCACCCCGGCTGACGGGAAGCATCAGTGGCTCGACGCCGGATCAGACTTCTACGCGGCCGTCACCTGGGATGATCCCCGGCTTCCGGACAACGAACGGACCGCGTCCCGGCACGCCATCGGCTGGATGAACAACTGGACGTACGCCCGCCAGCTGCCGACCACTGACTGGCAGGGCGGCGCCGACTCGATCGTGCGGGACATCCGCCTCAAGACCGTCCAGGGCAGGCCCTCCCTGGTCTCGACTCCCACCGGCGCCATGTCGCTTCTGGAAGGCGCTTCCAAGACAGCGGACAGCAGGCCCGTCACTCCCGCGGGCGCGGGGGACCTTCCCGCCCCCGGCAGCGGTGCCTACCGGCTGGACGTCACACTGGAACGGACCCAGGCCGACGACGGTGCGGAGGCTCTCCTGAAGCTGGGCAGCGGTTCTGCGGACTTCGCCACCGTCGGGTACAACTTCGCGGAGGGCACGGCCTCGCTGTCCAGGGCGGCCGTGGTGCCCGGCGCGGAGGCGCTGGGCCCGGTCTTCACGGACCGGAGAACCGCCCTGAGCCAGCCCCGCAACTCAGACGCGCCCGGACGGGGGAGCGTGGAGCTGACCGTCTTCGTGGACTATTCCTCGGTTGAGGTGTTCGTCAACGGCGGGGAGCAGACCCTGACCTCGCTGGTGTTCCCCCGGGAGGGGCAGCACAGGGTCAATGCCGCCACCACGGGCGGCAACGTCACCCTGAAGTCCTTCAAGTACACGCCGCTGGCCACCGCCCGGTAGGGCGGTGCGGCCCGCTGCACGGCCCGTCGCGTCAGGACTCGTCTGGAGCAGTCAGGACAGGGCGGCGCCAGTCCGGTCAGGCCAGGGCGCCGAGGGCCTGGGCCACCACCACGGCCGAGGCCGAGGACCACGCCTGCGGATGGCACGACGCCGGGTACGGCACCGCATCGCCGGACTGGGACGCGGGGGCGCCGGCGAACAGCTCCGGCAGGCGGTTCCCGAAGGACTCCGACGCCGTCAGCAGGCCGTCCGCGAGCGTGCGGGCCTCGGCGGTGAAGCCGTCGGCTAGGAGCCCGCGGATGGCGATGGCGGTATCGTGGCTCCACACCGAACCGCAGTGGTAGCTGTAGGGCCAGAAACCGGCCGCCCGGTTGGACATCGTGTGGATGCCGTAACCCGTGAACAGCTCCGGGCTCAGCAGGCGTATGGCGACGAGGCGCGTCTCCTCCGGTGACAGGATGCCCGTGCCGAGGAGGTGGCCCATGTTGGAGCCCGGGATGTCCAGCGGCACGCCGCCGCCGTCCAGCGCCATGGCCGGAAAGCCTCCGGCCGCGTCCTCCACCCAGAAGCGCTCGCGAAACCGTTGCTGGAGGGCGGCGGCGAAGTCCCGCAGCTCACCGGCGGTGGCATCCCCCGCGTCCGCGTCGGTGGCGTCGAAGAGTTCCGCCGTGGCCAGGGCCGCCTGGTAGGCGTACGCCTGGACTTCCGCCAGGGCGATGGGTCCGTCGGCGAGCCGTCCGTCACGGAACTGCATGGCATCCGCCGAATCCTTCCAGCCCTGGTTGCTCAGGCCGTGGCCGGTGGGGTCCTGGTAGGTGAGGAAGCCGGAGCCTCCCGCCGTTCCGGTTCCGTCGGGGTTGGCGGACGCGAGCAGCCAGGCCGCGGCGCGGCGGGCGTTAGGCAGCAGGGCACGGACGGCGTCGTCGGCTTTGCCCGTGTGCCACAGCTCGGACAGCAGGCACAGCCAAAGAAGCGTGGAATCCACCGCGCCGAAATACACGGGAGGGAGGCGGAGCCCCTCGCTTTCCAGCACGAGCTCCTTGGAGCGCAGCTCGTGCAGGATCTTGCCGGGCTCCTCCGCGGCGTCCGGATCGGATTTGGTGCCCTGGAATTCCGCCAGGACGCGGAGCGTGCCTACGGCCAGCCCGGCGTCGAGCGGCAGCAGCATGCGCGCGGCCCACAGCGAGTCCCGGCCGAACAGGGTGAAGTACCACGGCGCGCCGGCGGCGATGAAGGGGGCGTCGGGCAGCTGGCGCGTGGCCAGGCGCAGGCCGTCCAGCTCGTCCAGCGAATTTTCGAGGAGCGTCTGCAGCGGGCCGGAAGGCACAGCGTGGGCCGGAAACGTGAGCGAGGAAGGCGCGGCGGCCACCACGGCGCCGCCGTGATCATCCAGCACCGCCTGCCATTCGGCTTCGTAGGGCCGCCCGCGGCCCGCGGTGCCGCGCCACAGCAGCTGCTGACCCGGCCCGGTGCTGCCGGGGGCCGAGACCGTAAGGTTCCGGCCGTCGTCGTGCCAGCGCAGCACGGCGTCATCCGCCACGGGGTCCTGCGGGTCGCGGAAGCGGCTCAGCCGGATGCCGGCCATGTCGGTGAAGTCGGCTGCGAGCCCGATGGCGAGTTCGACGTCGAGCTCCTCGAGGGAGGTGCTGATCCGCAGGCCGTGCCGGACGACGCCCGGAGTGACGGTCCAGGTCTGCAGGAGTTCGACGGCGGGATCCGCCGTGCGCCCGGCGATCCCCCTGATGAGTCCCCGGACCCGCAGGACGCCGCCCGGGGCCGGGTCCACGGAAACCTGTTCCGGCTCCATGCCGTTGACGGTGACGGACGCCCGGCAGAGCATGCGTGTGTCGCCGTGCAGGAGTCCCGTGAATGTGGGGCCGCCGGAGAGCCGGCCGTCGGCGTCCAGCCACAGCTGGGTGGGAGCGGCAACTGAACAGTACTGACGGTGAAGACCCGGCTGAACACTCATGCGCCCAGCCTACGCGGGACGCCGGGAGGCCGGGATTTCGACAGGCTCAGTCAGCGGAACGGGGCCGGTCGCCGGGATTTCGACAGGCTCAGTCAGCGGACGGCTCAGTCGGCGTCGATCGGGAACGCCACCGCTTCGCCCACCACGCGCAGGCACAGTTCGGTGCCGGGCTGGGCGATGGACGCGTTCCAGTGCCGGATGGTGATCACTTCGCCGCCGCCGGGGTAGCGGTGGTCCTTCATGACTCCGGCGAGTTTCGGCGGCACGGCGAGCTTCAGTCGCACGGTGGTCTCGGGGCCGAAGTAGTCGGTGTCCACCACCACGCCGCGGATGGGCCCGTCCTCGGCGATGCGGATCTGTTCGGGGCGGAGCATCAGCTGGACGCGGCCCTGGGCCGGCGGGCGCCGGACGGGGATGCCGCCGAGGGAGCACGTGGCCAGGGAGCCCTCCATCCAGGCGTCGAGGATCACGGCGTCGCCCAGGAATTCGGCAGTGGCACGGTCCGCCGGACGCGTGTAGACGACGAACGGGTTGCCGATCTGCGCCAGCTTGCCGCCGCGCATGACGGCGACCTGGTCGGCGAAGGACAGGGCCTCCGCCTGGTCGTGGGTCACCAGGATGGTGGTCACGCCGGCCTCGTTGAGGACCTTGGCCACCGCCCGGCGGGTGGCGACCCTCAGTCCGGCGTCCAGGGCGGAAAACGGCTCGTCCAGGAGCATGAGTTCGGGCTCACGGGCCAGGGCACGGGCCAGGGCCACCCGCTGCTGCTGGCCGCCGGACAGCTGGTGCGGGCGCCGCTTGGCCATGGCGGTGTCCAGGGAGACCATTTCCAGCAGTTCGTTGACGCGGGCCAAGACCGCGCGGCGGCCGCCGTCGAGCTTTCCGGCGCTGAGCCCGAAGGCGATGTTCTGGCCTACGGTCAGGTGCGGGAACAGGGCGCCGTCCTGGGCCACGTATCCGACGTGGCGCTTGTGCGCAGGCTTCCACACGCCGTTGCCGGCCACCGGGTTGCCGTTCAGCAGGATGGTGCCGGTGCCGGGGTGCTCGAAGCCGGCGATCAGGCGCAGCAGCGTGGTCTTGCCGGAACCGGAGGGACCCACGATGGCGGTGGTCCCGCCCTTGGCCACGGACAGGTTGACGCCCTTGAGGACGGCCTGGGAACCGAAGTCCTTGGTGACCGAGTCGATCTCCAGGTGGCTGTTGGTGCTGGGCGCCACGGAGGCTGAGACCCGTGGTTCCGGGAGCCTGGACGGGGATTGTTCGGTCACTGTCCCGCTACTTTCTTGGACTGCTGGAAGAGCAAATAGGTCATGGGTGCCGAGATCACGATCATCAGCAGGGCATAGGGCGCGGCGCCGGCGTAGTCGATTTCGCTGCTCTTGCTCCAGAATTCCGTGGCAAGCGTTTTTGTGCCGTTGGGGGAGAGGAGCAGCGTTGCGGTGAGCTCGTTGGCGATGGCAAGGAAGACGAGCGCCGCGCCGCCCGCCGCGGCCGGGGCCGTGAGCCGCAGCGTGACGCGGAGGAAGGCCAGCAGCGGCGGACTGCCCAGGGCCTGCGCCGCCTCGTCCAGCTCCTTCGGTGCCTGCGCCAGCCCGGCACGGATGTTCACCAGGGCCCGCGGCAGGAACAGGAGCACATAGGCCGCGATCAGGACCCCGGAGGTCTGGTACACGCCGGGGACCAGCCGGATGCTGACGGTGACGAAGGCGAGGCCCACCACGATTCCGGGCATCGAGCTCGTGACGTAGTTGGACAGCTCCAGCGCCTTGCTGAACCAGCTGGCGTGCCGCACGGCGAGATACGCCATGGGGAACGCGACAATGGTGGTGACCACGGCGCCGGCCAGGCCGTAGCCGAGGGTCTGCAGCAGGGCGGGGATGAATTCGTCGGCGGTCCAGATGTCCGCCCCGCCCGCGATGATCCAGCGCAGCACAAAGACTAGCGGAAGCCCGAACGCCAATGCGGTGAGCGCAAGCAGGAACAGCTGGGCTGGGAGCTGGTAGAGATGCAGCGGAAGCGTAAGCGCCTTGGCCTGGGCGCCCGAGCCCACCCTGGCGTACCGCGCGTTGCCCCGGCTCCGGACCTCGGCCAGCAGCAGGATGAGGCAGAAGAACACGAGCACGCTGGCCAGCATGTTTCCGGCAGTGCCGTTGAACGTTGACCGGTACTGCACCATGATCGCTGTCGTGAAGGTGTCGAACCGGATCATGGCGAAGGCGCCGTACTCGGCGAGCAGGTGCAGGGACACGAGAAGGGCGCCGCCGGTCATGGCGATCCGCAGCTGCGGCAGAACCACGCGGAAGAAGGCCCGCCAGGCGCCGAGCCCCAGCGATGCCGCGGACTGTTCCACCGCGGGATCGAGCCGGCTGAGGGTCGCTGCGGCCGGGATGTAGACGAGCGGGAAGTAGGACAGCGTGGCGATCAGCACGCCCGAGGACAGGCCCTCGAGCGACGGCACGGCCGACACCCACGCATAGCTGTTCACGAAGGCGGGAATGGCCAGTGGAGCCGCGAGGAGCACAGCCCAGATCTTGTGGCCGCGAAGCGTGGTCCGCTCCACGAGCCAGGCGCCGCCCACGCCCAGGACCAGGCACAGCGGCACGGTGATCACGATCAGCAGAACCGTGTTCAGCAGCAGCTCGCCGACGCGCGGCCGGAAGATCAGCGCCGCCGCCGTGTCCCAGCCGGTTGCGGCCGTCATGAAGGCGACGTATCCCAGCGGGACAAGGGAGAACAGTGCGATCAGCACTGCGAGGACGGCTATGGCGGATACGCCGAAAGGCGGGCGGGGGCGCTTGCCCCGGCCCGCCGTCGTCGTGCTTCCGGAAATTTCCGGCGCCGATAGATCAGTGGTCACTGAATTACAGCAGTCCTGCCTTGGTCATCAGCTCGGTGACCTTCTGGGAGTTCAGCTTGGCCGGGTCCACCGTGGGGGCCTGGAGGTCCTTGATGGGGACCAGCTTCTCGTTGGCCGGGACCTCGGAGGCGATGGCGTACTCGAAGGAGGTGCCCTTCTGCAGGACCTCCTGGCCCTTCTTGCCCGTGATGAACTTCAGGAAGGCCTGGGCCTTGTCAGCGTTCTTGGAGGACTTCAGCACGCCGCCGCCGGAGACCGAGAGGAAAGCGCCCGGGTCCTGGTTCTTGAAGTAGTACTGGCTGACGTTCTTGGAGTTCTCGCCGGTCTTGGCCTGGTCGCCGAAGTAGTAATAGTGGTAGATCAGGGCCGAGTCGACCTCGCCGGCGTTGACGGCCTTCATGGCCGTGCTGTTGCCCTTGTAGACCTTGGCGTTGTCCTTCATGGCCTTGAGCCACTCGTCGGCTGCAGCGTCGCCCTTGAGCTCGACAAGGGCGGCAACGATCGCCTGGAAGTCGGCGCCGGACGGCGAGGCCGCCCACTTGCCCTTCCACTCCGGCTTGGCCAGGTCCAGCATGGACTTGGGCAGCTTGTCTTCGGTCAGCTTGGTCTTGTCGTAGACAAGGACGGTGGAGCGGGCGGCGATGCCGGTCCACTTGTTGGTGCTCGGACGGAACGCTTCGGGAACCTGGGCGACAGTGTCCTTGTCCACGTCAGCGAACAGTCCGGCGTTCTCCACCTGCGCCATTGCGGGGGAGTTCTCCGTGAGGAAGACGTCCGCCGGGGAGGCCTGGCCTTCCTGGACGATCTGGTTGGACATCTCGGTGTCGTCGCCCTGGCGCAGGGTGACCTTGATGCCGGTTTCCTTGGTGAACGCGTCTACCCATTCCTGGGTGAGGCTTTCGTGCTGGGCGTTGTAGACCGTGATCTCGCCGTTGGTGGCTGCTGCGGAGCCGGAGCCGGCGGGGGCGGGGGAGCCGCCGCAGGCCGATAGGCCGAGGGCCGCGGTGGCTGCGAGCGCGATGCCGGCCAGCGCGTTGTTGCGGATCTTCATCGGGGCTTCTTTCTGCAAAAGTCTGGTGGACCGGGGTCCTGGTGAGCTGGGGAAGTTAGGTGAAGCTCACTTCGAAAACTGTAGGTTAGCCAAACCTAAGCATCCAAGCCGCAGGGCCCTTAAGTGACGAGGATCACATCAATTACGTAACTATTGCGTGCCGTAATTGGGCCCCGGGGGTGGGCCGGCTGGCAGACGGCCGTTCGGGCGGCTCCGGCGGGTTGGTGCCGGCGGGTTGGTTCCGGCGGGGGCTAGTGCGGTCCGGCGGCGATCGCCGCCGCCGCTTCGAGCGTCATCCACGCCTGGAGCTGGGTGGAAAGTTCGACGGCGGTGCCCGGCGGATAGGTCGAGCTCGCGGGCAGTGCCGGCTCGGACGAGAAGATCAGGCTGTCCTGCCGGCCGTGTTTCGCCAGGGCCTCGTCCGGGGAAATGCTTCGCCGCCCCGCCCAGAACGCCTCGGCGGTCTCCGTGACCAGTTGCGCGGCGGTGGTGCGGGTCGCCTCCGGCAGGCGTCCGTCGCGGGCGGCGAGTGCCAGGTAGCGCGCCAGAATCCCCGTGAACAGGCCGCCGTCGCCCGTTCCGTCACAGCGGAGGGCGGCGGAGCGGGACGTGTCGGTGTCCGTTGTGCCGGACTCTGTTCCGCCGGTGTCTGATGTGCCCGCCCCGGGGACGGTGAGGTGCCGCGCCACCGCGTCCACCACTTCCGCCGCCCGCGCCAGGTTGGCGGTGCCGCCGAGTTCCAGCAGGGCGCCGAGGACCGGGCCCTGGTTGTAGGTGTAGATGGCGTCCACCAGGACCGCCTCGCCCGCCGCGTTGATCCGGAGTCCGTCCAGGTAGAGGCCCCGGCCGGGATCGAAAAGCCTGGCGTCGAGCCAGTCCAGCAGGGCCTGTGCCTTGGCCGGGTTGCCCGTGCGTGCGTAGTAGAGCGCCACCGGTGCCGTGGCGGGGGTGTTCTTGAAGTCCCTCTTCGTGCTCCAGAACGTGCCTCCGCCGAGGTCGTCCGTGGAGGCCGAATCGAACTGCAGCGTCAGGCTCTTTCGGATGCGGCCATCGCGCCGGCGGCTTGGCCTGCGGCTCTCCTCCGCCAGTTGCTCCAGCCGAAGAGTGGCCAGCGCCAGCCAAGCCATGTCGTCGTAGTAGCTGTTGACGTACGTCAGGAAGTTGCGCAGCCGGATGCCGGTGACCAGCCGCGAAGCGAGCCGGCCCGCGCTGGGGCGGTGTTCGCCGTCGTACTTCGCCGGCGGCTGCCCGGTAGTCCCGAGTTCGCGGCGGCCGGTGTCCACGAGGCAGTCCACATAGTGTGCCTGCCACCAGTAGTGCCATGGGCGGGCGAGGTTTTTCAGGCGGCCGGAGGGCCGGGTGATGGCGGCGATGTGGGTCCCGGGCAGGAAGAGCAGCCGCTGGCCGAACAGGCTGGTGACCGAGCGGGCGGCCTCGTTGGCGCGAACTGCCCAGTCCGCCGCGGCGGCGGCGTCAGCGGCGGCGTCAGGTCCAGTCTGGTCCTGGTGCGCCGTCGCTGGGCGGGTGGGCTCCGCGTCGGGCTGCGTCATGTGGCCAGCCTAGCGAATGGCCGCAACTGCAGGGCAGGGGTGCGCCCGGATGCACTTTCAGTTAACATTCACTAACTAATGTTCGCGGCCGGTGGCCGGTTCCACATCAAGGAGGATGTATGGACATCAAGGGTTCCGTCGCGCTGATCACGGGCGGGGCGTCCGGCCTGGGCGCTGCCACGGCCCGGCGGCTGTTCGACGCCGGCGCATCCGTCGTCCTCGCGGATCTGGGGTCCTCGGCCGGAGCCGCCTACGCCGACGAACTGAACGCGAGCAGCGCCGGCGGGGAGGCCGGCAGAGGCGGGCAGGCCGGCACGGCCGGTGGCAACACGGCGGTCTTTGTTCCCGCCGACGTGACGAACGAGCAGCAGGTGCAGGCCGCCGTCGACGCCGCGGCAGAATTGGGTCCGCTGCGGATCGTGGTGAACTGCGCCGGCGTGGCCACACCGGGGAAGGTCCTGGGGCGCGACGGCGTCCTGCCGCTTGAAACCTTCAACCGCGTGATCCAGATCAACCTGGTGGGCACCTTCAACGTCATCAGGCTGGCGGCCGCGGCGATGGCCGCAACGGAACCCGCAGTCACGGAACTGGGCGGGGAGGAGCGGGGCGTCATCATCAACACGGCCTCCGTCGCCGCGTTCGACGGCCAGATCGGCCAGCCGGCCTATGCCGCTTCGAAGGGTGCGGTGGCGGCCATGACGCTGCCGCTGGCCCGCGAACTGGCCCGCTCGCTGATCCGCGTGGTGACCATCGCGCCGGGCATCTTCGAGACGCCCATGATGGCCGGCCTGCCGCAGGAAGCCCAGGAGTCGCTGGGGAAGCAGGTGCCGCATCCGTCCCGCCTGGGCCGGCCGGCCGAGTACGCCAACCTCGCCGCGCACATCGTGGACAACGCCATGCTCAACGGCGAAACCATCCGCCTTGACGGCGCCATCCGAATGGGCCCGAAATGACGCAGGCAACCGGGGTTGAGGCCCTTCCCACGGCCGACTTCTTCGACTATGAGGCACTGCTCAGCGTCAGCGAGCAGCGGAAACTCCAGGAGCTGCGGGAATTCCTGGCAGCGGAGATCGCACCGTACGCGGGGGAGTGGTGGAACAGGGCCGAGTTCCCCGCGCACATCCTGCCGAAGCTCGCGGCCCTGGAGCTGAGCACGCCGGCCCAGCGCGGCTACAGCCACCTGTTTGCCGGCCTGGTGATCGCGGAAATGACGCGCGTGGACACCTCGATCGCCACGTTCTTCCTGGTCCATCACGACCTCTTCGTGGAGTCCCTCTACGAATTCGGCTCGGAGGAGCAGCGGAACCGCCTGCTGGATGACGCTTCGAACCTGCGGACCACCGGCGCCTTCGCCCTGACCGAGCCCGGGCACGGCTCCGACGTCGCCGGCGGTATGGAAACCCGGGCACGCCGGGTGTCGGGCCTGACGGGAGCTGCCGACGGCGGCGGCGACTGCTGGGTGCTCAACGGCGCCAAACGCTGGATAGGTAACGGGACGTTCTGCGACTACATGCTGGTGTGGGCGAGGGACGAGGCCGACGGCGCCATCCGCGGCTTTATTGTGGATGCCGGCCTGCCGGGAGTGAGCCGGCGCCGGATCGAGAACAAGATTGCGCTGCGCACGGTGCAGAACGCGGACATCGTGTTCGAGGACGTCCGCGTTCCTGAGGCCGACCGGTTTGCCGGAATCAACGGCTTCGAGGACACCAACGCCCTGCTCCGCGGGTCCCGGATCATGGTGGCGTGGCAGGCGGTGGGGCAGCAGTTGGCCGCGTTCGACGTCGCCCGGCAGTACGCCGTCGAGCGCCAGCAGTTCGGCCGTCCGCTCGCGAAGTTCCAGCTCATCCAGCAGCAGCTGGTCACCATGCTGGGCAACGCCGTGGCGAGCATGGGCATGATGGTGCGGATCGCGCAGCTGCAGGACCGTGGCGCGGCGGACATGGCGCAGGTGGCCCTGGCCAAGTCCTACACCTCGGCCCGGATGCGCGAAACCGTGGCCATGGGCCGGTCCCTGCTGGGCGGCAACGGGATCGTCACGGACTACCGGATGGCCAAGATCTTCGCCGACGCCGAGGCCATCTACACGTACGAGGGCTCCTACGAGATCAACACGCTCATCGTGGGCCGCGCCGTCACCGGGGTGTCCGCGATCGTCTGAGCTTTCGTTTCCGGCCCGGCACCAGCGCGAACGAACACTTGAGGCCCCCGGGGTGGGGCTGAAGTGTTCGTTCGCGCCGGGGGGTGGGGCTGAAGTGTCCGTTCGCGCTGAGGGGGCGGGGCTTAAGTGTTCGTTCGCGCTCAGAAGGCGGGCTGCTTTTCGCCGGCTTCGATCCGGGCGTCCAGGCTGTTGTTCTTCACCGGCATGGGGCACGTGCCGTACGGCGTGAAGGCGCTGGGATAGTTGATGGCGCGGTTGAAGTCCAGGATCACGGTCCCGTCTGGCCTGGGCCGGGCCGTGGAGACCTTCCGCCACTCGTCCGTGGTGTCGCCGTTGGATTCGTCGTGGAACGTGACGGTCAGCGCTCCGAGCTTCTCTTCTTCGGCGTGAAGCCGGTACTCGTGGTCCTTCCCGGGCAGCCGGAACACCAGCTCGCCGACACTCCGGTGCACGCCGTCCACCAGCGGGTTCGCGGTTGCGATCGGAACGTCCTCCGGCTCGGCAAACGCCTCGAACCGTGCCTCAACCACCAGGTCGGGGCGGTAATCAAAGGTGGGCACGCCGTCGAACTCGGTGAACACCGGCGATTTCGAGTCACGGGTGCGGATGGCGTATTTGTCGGCCCGCATGGCCAGCTCCACCACCACCTGCTTGCCGTCCCCGCCGCCGAACTGCACCCACATCAGGGATTCCTCGTCGGCGAGCTGCGCCGTGACGGTGCCGTCCACGGGCTCTCCCGTTTCCACCAGTGTGAGCCCGTCCGAGGCCGCGGCGGTGAGCGCCGCCGTCGTGCCGTCCGTTGACCACAAGCCGGGCGCGAGGTCGACGGCGGACGGCTGGCTTTCCAGCCACTGGAACGACGTGAGCGTCAGCCAGCCGTAGTCCGCAGCGAGGGCGGTGTTGCGGCTGCTGCGGAAGCGGCGCCAGCGTTCCAGCTGCGCGTCTGGTGCGGTGCTCATGGTTCCTCCAAGGTGGGTGTCAATCTGGCCAGCTTAGGGGTCAACCCGGTGCGGCGGCACTTCATTCCGCAGCTGCTGCCTTCTGGGGACTGCCGGGCTGCGGGCGGCTGGCGTAGCCTTGGAATTGGGCTTTTACCCGCTCACGATGAGGTTGCCCGCGGACCCTTACCGCGCCGGGCCGGAGGAGTTCAAGGGCACGACAGCATCTGAGACATATTCCCGGCGTCCAGCCGGCTGCGGGTAACATCCCATAGGAACAAGTAACCCGGCTCACAGTATCCAGCGCAGTGTACGAGCCAAGTCCGAACCCTCGAAAGATAGTTTCCATGGCTGACACTGCATTGAATTCAGAAACAGATCTCGCCGCCGAACTCCGCGCGGACGTGCGCCGCGTCTCCACCCTGCTGGGCGAATCGCTGGTCCGCCAGCACGGCCCCGAGCTCCTGGACCTGGTGGAGCAGGTGCGCCTGCTGACCAAGGAGTCGAAGGAGGCCGCCCGGGGCGGTGCGGATGCCACCGGTCCGTGGAGCGCGCACGACGTCGTCGCCCAGGTCCGCGAGCTGCTCGCCTCCCTGCCGCTTGAGCAGGCAACCGACCTGGTCCGGGCATTTGCCTTCTACTTCCACCTCGCCAACGCCGCCGAACAGGTCCACCGGGTCCGCGGCCTGCGCACGCGGCAGGAGAAGGACGGCTGGCTGGCCAAGGCGGTGGCGGACATCGCCGGCCAGGCCGGCCCGGCCGTGCTCCAGGAAGTGGTCAATGAACTGGACGTGCGCCCCATCTTCACCGCGCACCCCACCGAGGCATCACGCCGCTCCGTGCTGGACAAGATCCGCAAGCTCTCCGACGTGCTGGCCGAGCCCACCGAGGACGGCACCTCGGCCCGCCGCCGCCAGGACCGCCAGCTGTCCGAGATCATCGACCAGATGTGGCAGACGGACGAGCTCCGCCAGGTCCGGCCCACGCCCGTGGATGAGGCCCGCAACGCCATCTACTACCTGAGCAGCATCCTCACCGACGCCCTGCCGGAAATGCTCACGGACCTCTCCGAACTCCTGGGCGAGCACGGCGTCACGCTGCCGGCCCGGAACGCCCCCATCAAGTTCGGCTCGTGGATCGGCGGTGACCGGGACGGCAACCCGAATGTCACTGCCGCAGTCACGCACGAGATCCTCCAGCTGCAGAACCAGCACGCGGTCCGGCTCAGCATCGCCATGATCGACGAACTCATCTCCATCCTGTCCAACTCCACCGCCCTGGCGGGCGCCGACGAGACGCTGCTCGATTCGATCGACGCCGACCTCGCGAAGCTGCCCGGCCTGGACCGGCGCATCCTGGAACTCAACGCCCAGGAGCCGTACCGGCTGAAGCTGACCTGCATCAAGGCCAAGCTCATCAACACCGGCAAGCGCGTGGCCGCAGGGTCGGTCCACCAGCCGGGCCGGGACTACACCTCCACCGAGGAACTCATCTCCGAGCTTGAACTGCTGGAACTCTCGCTGCGCAACCACTCGGCATCCCTCGCCGCGGATGGGGCCCTGGCCCGCGTCCGGCGCGCCATCGCGTCCTTCGGCCTGCACCTGGCCACGCTGGACATCCGCGAGCACGCCGACCACCACCATGACGCCGTCGGGCAGCTCATGGACCGCCTGGGCGGACCCGGCATCCGGTACGCGGAACTGACCCGCGACGAGCGCCTCGAGGTGCTGAGCGCGGAACTGGCGTCCCGCCGGCCGCTCTCCGGCCACCCGATCAAGCTCGACGGCGTTGCTGACGGCACGTACGACGTCTTCCGTGAAATCCGCCGGGCCCTGCGCACCTACGGCCCCGACGTCATCGAAACGTACATCATCTCCATGACCCGCGGCGCCGACGACGTCCTGGCCGCCGCCGTCCTGGCCCGCGAAGCCGGCCTCGTCAGCCTCTTCGGCGACGCCCCGTACGCCAAGATCGGATTCGCGCCGCTGCTTGAAACCGTGGAGGAACTGCGTGCCTCCGCGGAGATCGTGGACCAGCTGCTGTCCGATCCTTCCTACCGCGAACTGGTCCGGCTCCGCGGCGACGTCCAGGAAGTCATGCTCGGCTACTCGGACTCCAACAAGGAGTCCGGCGTGATGACCAGCCAGTGGGAGATCCACAAGACCCAGCGCAAGCTCCGCGACATCGCCGCCAAGCACGGGGTCCGGGTCCGCCTGTTCCACGGCCGCGGCGGCTCGGTGGGCCGCGGCGGCGGACCCACCTACGACGCCATCATGGCGCAGCCGAACGGCGTCCTCGAAGGTGAAATCAAGTTCACCGAACAGGGCGAGGTCATCTCGGACAAGTACTCGCTGCCGGAACTGGCCCGCGAGAACCTGGAGCTGTCGCTGGCCGCCGTCATGCAGGGTTCCGCCCTGCACCGCACCCCGCGCACGTCCGATGACCAGCGCGAACGGTTCGGGCACGTCATGGAGACCATCTCCGACGCCGCCTTCGCCCGCTACCGCAGCCTGATCGACGATCCGGACCTGCCCGCGTACTTCCTGGCCTCCACCCCGGTGGAGCAGCTGGGTTCGCTGAACATCGGGTCACGCCCGTCCAAGCGCCCCGATTCCGGGGCCGGCCTCGGCGGCCTGCGGGCCATCCCGTGGGTGTTCGGCTGGACCCAGTCCCGGCAGATCGTGCCCGGCTGGTTCGGCGTGGGCTCGGGGCTGAAGGCTGCCCGTGAGGCCGGCAACTCGGCCCAGCTCGTGGAGATGATGCACGGCTGGCACTTCTTCCGCTCGGTGCTGTCCAACGTGGAGATGACCCTGGCCAAGACCGACCTGGACATCGCCGGCTACTACGTGGACACCCTGGTTCCGAAGGAGCTGCACCACCTTTTCCGGGCGATCCGGGAAGAATATGAGCTCACCGTCTCCGAAATCCAGAACCTCACGGGCGAGCACGTGCTCCTGGATGCCCAGCCCACCCTGAAGCGTTCGCTGGAAATCCGCGACCAGTACCTCGACCCCATCAGCTACCTCCAGGTGGAGCTCCTGCGCCGCGTGCGTGAGGGCGCGAAGGACGGCACCATCTCCGGAGCCGAGATCGACGAACGCCTCCAGCGGGCCATGCTCATCACGGTCAACGGTGTGGCGGCAGGCCTGCGCAACACCGGTTAAGCCCCGACGCTCTCTCACCTCCCGCGGGTTTTTCCCCGATGCTCTCTCACTTCCCGCGGGTTTTTCCCCGATGCTCTCTCACTTCCCGCGGGTTTTTCCCCGACGCTCCCTCACTTGCTGAGAGAGCGTTGGGGCTTAAGTGGCAGGAAGTGAGAGAGCGTTGGGGTTTAAGCGGCAGGAAGTGAGAGAGCGTGTGGGTTTTGGCCGCGAACATGCTTCCGCTAGGCGGGCCTATCTTCCCTCCAGCGTCCCTCCCGGCACCACGCGCGAACGGGCACTTAAGGCCCTTGGGAGCATGATCTGAGGGCATTAAGTGCCCGTTCGCGCAGACGTTAGGGCAGACGTTAAGGTGGAGCATGCCGTCGTTCCAGACCAGACTCAAGATCACCGGGCTGAAGCCGGGCAACCCTCCCGAAGCCGTGATGGCGGCCGCGGTGGAGGCCCTGGGCACGCGTCATCACGTGGAATCCAACCAGCTGGAACTCGCGGGAGGCGTGCCGCAGCTGAATCTGCGCTTCCTCGTCGAGGCCACGGAGTACAGCGGTGAGAACAGCCAGGCCCGCGAGTCGGCAGCGATGATGCGCGACGCCGTCGAACGCGTTGCGGTGACCGGCGCGCTTTCGGTGCTCCGCCGCAACCGCGGCCGCTGGGCGCCGGTCTGACTTTTTTCGTGAGCGGGTTCCGGTGTCCCGCTCAGGGGAGCGGTTCGGCGGGGCCGTCCGGCTCGTCCACGGGGGACCGGCTGCCGCGCCGCCGCGTGGCGATCACGCCCACCAGGGCCCCGATCACCAGGCCCACGCCCAGGCCGATCAGCGAGCTGGCCCAGAACGGCAGGCGGGTCGCGGAGCCGGTGAAATAGCCGAGGCCCACCAGCCAGGTCGCCCAGAGCACCCCGCCCAGTCCCGCACAAAGACTGAAGCCGGGGGTGGAAACATCGGCGATGCCGGCCGCAGCGGAGGTGGCGAGCCGGCCGCCGGGAATGAACCGGGCCCCGATGATGGCGCCGTAGGTGGAGGAGCGGCCCGCCTTGGCGATGGCTTCGTGGATGCCGCGGTGGACTTTTCGGCCCCACGCCCAATGGTCCAGGACATGGCTGAGGCGGCGCTTGAACAGCTGGAACACTATGACGTCGCCGAGCCACGAGGCCGCGGCGGACAGGCTGCCGACCAGGAACAGGTTGGCCCGGCCCTCCGCGGATAGCGCCCCGCCGGTGATGAGGACCATTTCCGACGGGATGGGCGGAAAAATGGCATCCCCGAGAACCGCCGGAATGATCCAGAAGTAGATCGCGGCTCCCCAGGTGTCCGCGTTGCCGAAGTCCATTCGCACAACGTACCGCACTTGGAGCCAGCACGTTGCGCAGCCCTTCGACGGGACGGGCCTGCGGTGCCACACTGGCAGCATGAGAATCGAGATTGTCCAGGGCGACATCACCGGGCGGCACGTGGACGCGATCGTGAACGCGGCAAATTCGTCACTCATGGGCGGAGGCGGCGTGGACGGCGCCATTCACCGGGCGGCAGGGCCGGAGCTCCTCGAGGCCTGCCGGCGGCTGCGCTCCGGCGAGCTGCAGGACGGGCTTGCGGTCGGGGCGGCCGTGGCCACTCCGGGATTCCGGCTGCCGGCCACCTGGGTGATTCACACCGTCGGGCCCAACCGTCACGTCGGCCAGACGGACCCCGCGCTGCTGGCCTCGTGTTTCACCGAGAGCCTGCGGATCGCCGAGGGCCTCGGGGCGCGGTCGTTGGCCTTCCCCGCGGTGGGTGCCGGCGTCTATGGCTGGGATGCCCGCCAGGTTGCGCAGGTGGCGCTCGACGCCGTCCGCGGGTATGCGGGCCGCCCGAGGGAGCCCGGGGTTGACCTTGTGGAGTTCGTCCTGTTCAGCGCCGAGATGGCCGGGATTTTCCGCGACGTCCTTGGGAGCGATGCCGGCGGTCCCTCCGCCGCTGATCCCTCCGCCGCTGATCCCGGTGAGGCGGGCGGCGCCGGCCGGAGCTAGTCCGGCCCCGGGCCTAACGGCCGGAGTTAGCGGACTTCGCTGAGCTCAAGCCGGCTGCGGTACTCCACGGGCTTCTTGGTGATGGGGTCGACAAATCGGATGCCGCGGGCCAGCAGCTGGAGCGGCTTGGTGTAGTCGTCCGGGGCCTTGTCCAACAGGTCCGGGTAGAACGCGTCGTGCAGGATGCCCAGGCCCAGCGAGGCCATGTGCACCCGCAGCTGGTGCGTCTTCCCGGAATGCGGCTCGAGGCGGTACAGCCCCCGCGAACCGGAGGCGGGCGAACCGCCGTCGGAAGTTCCGGCGTCGAACGTCCTGATCAGGTCGATGCGGGTCTCCGCATTGGGCTCACCGTCGATCACCTCGGCGAGCAGGTAGCTGCGGGACTTGGTCATCCGGTTCCGGACCACCACAGGGAAGTCGACGGCGGCGTGCCCGGCAGCCGGTTGGGCGGCGGACACGCACTCATACTCCTTCTGCACCTGGCGCTTCTCGAACAGCACCTGGTAGTTGCCGCGCGTCTCGGGGTTGGTGGAGAGCAGCAGGATGCCGGCCGTCATGCGGTCCAGCCGGTGCATCGGGATGAGATCCGGGAGGTTGAGCTGGTTCCGGAGCCGCACGAGCGCGGATTCCTGGATGTACGTTCCGCCGGGTGTGGTGGGCAGGAAGTGCGGCTTGTCCACCACGAGGATGTGATCGTCCTGGTGCAGGATGTTCAGTTCCACGGGCAGGCGGGTCTCCGGCGGGAGCGTGCGGTAGTACCAGATGAAGGTGTGGTCCTCGAGCCTGGTGCGCCGGTCCAAGGGGATGCCGCCCTCGCCCACGATCTCGCCGGCGTCGAACCGGTCCTCGATGCCCTGCGGGTCGATGTGCCCCCAGCGGTGCATCATGTAGTCCATCGCGGTGGTCCAGGGCCCCTCGTTCGGCAGCCGCAGGCGGGTGGCGTTCACGCCGTCGCGCACGGGAAGGGGGGATTGCATCACCGGTCCATTCTACTTTGCCCCCGACTCCGCCATTTCGACGGTTCCCTGCATGCAAGACGATGCCCGACGTCGAACCGGCAGGGAACCGTCGAAACGGCCACCGACGGTAAAAAAGTTCTTGACAAATAAAATCGTCGGTCGGCAGACTGGAAGCATGTTGGACATCGAAGTGATCGAGGACCCCGCGGCCGCGGAGGCTTCGCTGGATCCCATCCGCACCCGGATCCTGCATGAGCTGGCCGAACCCTGGTCAGCCACGCAGCTCGCCGGCAGGGTTGGCCTTCCGCGCCAGAAGGTGAACTACCACCTCAAGGCCTTGGAACGGCACGGGCTCGTGGAGCTCGTAGAGGAGCGCCGCAAAGGAAACGTCACCGAGCGCGTGGTCCAGGCGACGGCCGCCTCGTACCTGATCTCACCCGTGGCACTCGCCGCCGTGGCGCCTGATCCGCACCGGTTTTCGGACCGGTTCTCGGCCTTCTGGCTGCTGGCGCTGGCGGGGCGGATGGTCCAGGAGGTGGGCAAGCTCATCACCGGTGCCGCCGCCGCCCGGCAGAAACTCGCCACCTTCGCGATCGACGGCGAGATCACCTTCCGCTCCGCCGCCGACCGCGCCGCTTTCGCCGAGGAGTTGGGCGCGGCGGTCACGCGGCTCGTGGACAAGTATCACGACGGCGGTGCTGCCGCAGGCGGTGGCGCTGAAGCGGGCGGGGGCGCCGGCGGCCCGCGCGGCCGCAGGCACCGGCTCGTCGTCGCACTTCACCCGACGCTCAAACCCACCAAAACGTCATCGACTAAGCCACTATCAGCTAAGGAGCAGGACAATGACTGACAACCGCGAATTCGAGATCGTATTCGACACCGAACTGCCCGGCACGCCCGAGCGCGTCTGGGAAGCCGTCACCAAGGACACCCCGGCGTGGATGTTCCCCACGGACCAGTGGCCGGCTGTCCGGACGGTCGACGAATATCCCGGCCACCTCGTGACCCGCATGGACGGGCCGGACGGCTGGTTCAACCAGCTGGAGCACGTGCTGGAACCCCTCGAGGGCGGGCGCGCCAAACTCCACTACGTCCACAGCGGCATCTTCGTGGACAGCTGGGATGAGCAGTATGACGGCGCCAGCAAGCACACCGCGTTCTACCTTCACACCCTGGGCCAGTACCTCAGGCACTTCGACGGCAGGCCCGTGGTGTTCACGGACGTGCAGGCTCCGCCGTCGTCCCGGTCGCCGGACGGCTTCGTGCTGCTGAAGAAGGCGCTCGGCATGGATGACGCGTCCGCGGGCGACGCCTTTGACGTGGAGCTCGACGGCGTGGGGCGGCTTTCGGGCGAGGTGGACTTCTCCAATGAGCACTTCCTGGGACTGCGGACCGCGGATGCGCTGTACCGGTTCTTTGGCCGCAACTCCTTCGGCGCCCCGGTGGGCATGACCGTGCACGACTTCGGCGGCACCGGAGATTCCGCGGCCGCAGCCACGGCCTGGGGCGGGTTCCTCGAAACGGTCTACGCGTAGCTCTCCAGGACGAAGCAGAACACGACGCGCCTGTTACCCCGGGACGCGCAATCGGTCCGGCGACACTCGAATTCGGGTGTCGCCGGACCGATTGTGTGTCGCCAGGCAATTTGCGCGCCAGAGGATGGTGGCGGCGGGTCAGGCAGCCCAGCCGCGTGCGACGGCGTCCAGCGCCGACGCGTAAACCGCCGCCCAGTCGGTTGCGGGCGATCCGACGTGTGCCAACTCCAGGCTCACGAGTCCGTGAACCTGTCCCCAGATTGCCGAGGCGACCACGTCCACGGGCGCCATCAGTAAGGTGCCGGCCGTTTGAGCCGAAGCGACGGCCTCAATCAGGGGTGCCATGGCGTCTGCGGCGGCGTCGGGGCTGGGTTGGCAATCGGCGTAGGCCGCCAGTGCGCCGCCGAACATCAGCCGGTACAGGGCCTCATGCTCCAGCGCCCAGATCCGGTAGGCCACGCCGAGTGCGTGCAGGCCGCCCGGGGCCGCGGCCACCTGTGAGTCTCGGAAGGAGCGGAAGCCATCGTCCACCACCGCGGTCAGCAGCTGGGACTTCCCGCCGAACAGCGAATAGACGGCGCTCGTGGACGTCTGCGCGGCCGACGCGACATCGCGCAGCGTGACCCGTGCGGGCCCTTCCCTATCTACGAGGTCCGCCGTGGCGGCCAGGAGGTCCTGTCTGAGTGAATCGTTGTGCACGACGGGTCTTGCCATAGTGCCCATTGTTTCATAACGTTGTTTTGTAACGATGTTATGGAACAGGGTTTTGAGGCACGGCGATGAAGCCGAACATGAGGATCACACAAGGAGCTGTCATGGCACAGAAGGTATTCCCGGGCCGCTACACCGCTGACCCGGAGCGCGAGTCGGTGACCGTATTTCTGATCGGCATGCGTGCGAACCGGTGGTGGAAGGTCGGCACCGTCGCCAAGGTGGCTGCCGCCATGCCCAGGATGCTCCGGCACCTGGCGGGCCATCCGGCGTCCGGCATGCTGGGGTGTGAACAGTGGTTCGGGCGCACCACAATTTTGCTGAGCTACTGGGAAAGCCCTGAGCACCTGCGGAAATTCGCGGCGGACAGGGAGTCCCCGCATCTGGAACCCTGGCGCCGCTTCATGAAAGTGCTTGCCGGGACTGGCGATGTTGGAGTCTGGCACGAGACGTACCAGGTGCCCGCCGCCGGGATCGAGGTGATCTACAACGGCATGCCGCTCTTTGGCCTGGCCAAGGCGACGGCGCATGTCCCCGTCGGCGCCGGCACCAATACGGCGAAGCAGCGCATGGGCCGCCCGGCGGGGCACGGCGCGGGTGGTCCGTCCGGGATTGGCTAGCACGCGCAATCGGCCCCGCGACGCGCAAAACGCCTGGGGACAACGGAATTCCGGTGTCCCCGGGCATTTTCCGCGTCCCCAGGCAATTTGCGCATCCCCGACCGTCAGGCGATGGCCACGGCGGGGGAGTCCCGGAGTGTCCGGCGCAGCTGCGGGGCGGCGTCCAGCCTGTCCTGGGCTGAGCGCAGCGCCAGGACGGCCGTTTCCAGCTGGTCCGGCGGCAGCGTGAAGGGGATGCGGAGATGGTTTTCAAAGACACCCCCTACTCCGAAGCGCGGACCTGCCGCGAGGCGGATGCCAAGCTCGGGAGCGATGACGGTCAGTGCCGTGCTGCTCGGAGCGGGGAGCCGGCACCAGACTGCCAGGCCGCCGTCGGGCCGTTCGGGCTGCCACTGCGGCAAATGGCCGTGCAGCAGTTCCAGCAGTGCCGAGCGGCTCTCGCGGAGCGCGGCCAGCCTGCCCGGCAGCGGCTCCGTCAGGTTGCGCACCAGGTGCGCGGCCGCGAGCTGCTCCACCACCGGCCCGCCAAGATCCATGGTGGTGCGGACGGCGGCGAAGCGCTGAATCATGCCTTCGGACGCGCGGATCCACCCCGTGCGCATGCCGGCCCAGTGGGACTTGCTCAGCGATCCGATGGACACTACCGCCGGACCGAAGGAGGACATCGGTGCCGCGGTGCCGCCGTCGAGGTTCAGCTCGCGGAGGGTTTCATCCGCGACCAGGATGGTGCCCGAAGCGGCGGCGGCCCGGACCAGCCGGCGGCGCTGGGAATCGGGCATCAGGCGGCCGGTGGGGTTGTGGAAGTCAGGCACCATGTAGGCCATTTTGGGCCGCTGCTGCATCAGGGCCGCCTCTGTGGCGGCGATGTCCCAGCCGGCCTCGGGTGCAGGCGGCAGAGCCACCGGCACCATCCTTCCGCCTGCGGCCCGGATGGCATCAAGCGCGTTCGGGTACGTCGGGTGC
The DNA here is from genome assembly GCF_001428005.1 of Arthrobacter sp. Soil736. Lineage (GTDB taxonomy): Bacteria > Actinomycetota > Actinomycetes > Actinomycetales > Micrococcaceae > Arthrobacter. Next base: position 124,853 of record NZ_LMSB01000034.1, on the reverse strand, counting down.
TCCACCAGTACCCGGTCCTGCCGGGCGACCAGGGCGCGCAGCACGATGTTCAGCGCATGCTGGGCGCCCGACGTCACCAGGATCTGTGCCGCCGACGTGGGGACGCCGACGGCGGTGTACCTCGCGGCAATCGCCTCGCGGAGGGCCGGAACACCGAGGGCGTCGTAACCGAATCCGGGCAACAGGGCAGGAAGTTCCGTCAGGGCGGCGGCAAAGGCCCGGTGCACGACTTCGCCGCTGGCCGGGAGGGAAGCATAGGCGAGGTCGATGACGCCGTCGGGAACCGCGAGTCCGGGCGCCCCGGACAGCCCGGCGCCGGCCTGTGCCCCCGATGCCTGCGCCGCTGTCCGGGGCAGGCAGGTGCGGCCGCGCGTGCCCTGTCCGCTGCTCAGAAAACCCTGGTCGCGCAGGGAGGCATAGGCCGCCGTCACGGTGGTGCGGCTGACGGCGAGCGTGGCGGACAGGGTCCTCTCGCTGGGCAGCGCGGTTCCGAGGGGGATGCGACCGTCCAGGACAAGAAGGCGGACGACGTCGGCCAGCTCGCGGTAGGCGGGCGCGGCGCCGAGGTGCCACTGGCCGAGCAGCCGCGCGAGGGCGGTGGGGGTCAGGGAGCCGGTCATGAGGCCAGTATCTCAAACTGGCCATGGAAAACAAGGCCAGTTGTCCTTCAGGATGGTTCAATGATGATCCGCAGACTCGTACAGCTCTTCACCGGCCTCGCCATGTATGGCATTTCCCTGGCCATGTTTATTCGTGCCGGACTCGGCCTGGACCCCTGGGACGTGTTCCATCAGGGCCTGGCGGGACGAACCGGTCTGAGCATCGGGGTGGTGGTGATCATCATCAGCTTCCTCGTGCTGCTGCTGTGGATTCCGCTCCGTCAGTGGCCGGGATTCGGCACGCTCTGCAACGCCGTGCTGGTGGGCGTGTTCGCCGACGTCGGCCTGGCCATGCTCCCGTCCTTCTCCCACCTCGGCGGGCAGATCGCCCTTCTGGGAGGCGCCGTGGCGCTCAACGCGATTGCCTCCGCCTGCTACATCGGCGCGCGCTTCGGCCCGGGTGCCCGGGACGGACTCATGACCGGACTGGCCCGGCGCACCGGATGGTCCGTCCGTGTGTCCCGGACGCTGATCGAGGTGGTGGTACTCGCCGCGGGCTGGCTGCTGGGCGGTTCGGTGGGGGTGGGGACCGTGGTCTATGCGCTGGCCATCGGGCCTTTGGTCCAGCTCCTGCTGCCGCGCTTCATGGTTCCGGCGGCCATCCCCGCCCGGGTCCGTTCGGAAGAGGCCGCGGAAGAAGCCGGGGGAGTGGCCGGGGAAGAGGCGGGGGAGCCGGTGGCCGCTTCCTGAGAATCGGCTCTTCGTCTCCGGGGCGCCAATGGCGTGGCGACCGGATATGCGGGCGCGTCAGGCTTGGCCGGTGCCGATGAGCGGTTGGCATTTGGGGCAGAAGTAGATGTCGCGCTCCTCGGTGACCAGCTCCGGAGATCCGGCCGATCCCGCCGGCTGCGTCTTGCCCAGCACGCCGCGGCGGATCGGGGTCCTGCAGCGCAGGCAGGGCTGGTGCTCGCGCCGGTAGACCCAGTAACCTGGCCGGCCGGCGGCGCGGTCCACGGGAAGGCCGGGCGAGTTGAGCAGGGTGGTCCGCCCGCCCGGTCCGAGGTTGGCCTCGAGAAGCTGCTTGGCGTCGGCGAACATGGCACGCAGATCGGTCACGGCCGCGACGGGAGATGCCGGGTGGATTCCGGCCAGGAAGCACACCTCGCAGCGGTAGATGTTGCCGATGCCTGCGAGGTTGCGCTGGTCCAGCAGGGCCACCCCGACGGGAACGTCCGGCGCCGATGCCACACGGAGCTCGGCCTCGGCAGGGTCCCAGTCCGGCCCCAGCAGGTCCGGCCCGAGATGCCCCACGGCTTTGTCCTCCTCTGCGGTGTTGATGACCTCGAGCACGCCAAGCGAGAACCCGACGGCGTCTGCCGCAGCCGTGCGGAGGACGCACCGTGCCGTGAAGCCAGGCTTGCGCCACCGGCCGCCCGGCGGGTAGACCTGCCAGCTGCCTTCCATCTTGAGGTGCGAATGGATGGTCAGCCGATCGCCGGCAGGGCCCACCAGCCGCATGAGGAGGTGCTTTCCGCGCGGCACGACTTCCTGGACAGTCCAGCCCCGGAGGTTCAGCGTGGCGAAGCGGGGTACGCGGAAGTCGGAGGCCAGGAGTATCTGCCCGGCAAGGGCAGCGTGCAGCTGGTTGGCTGCGCGCCAGACGGAGTCGCCCTCAGGCACGGATTCTCAGTCCCTTCGGAGTGGAGTAGGCCCCGGCGTGGGTCAGAGCGGCTGCCACCGGAGTGTCCAGGATGCCGTGGCCGTTGACCTTTTCCATAACGAGTTTGTCGACGGCGCCCCGCTTGACCACGTCCACGAGGGCGGCGCCGGCGGCGGCGAGAACGGGTTCCTCCTCGGTGAAGACGAGCAAGGTCTTTCCCCCGCGTTCCACGTAAAGCACCAGCGCGCCGTCGACCATCACCACAAGCGCCCCCGCCTTGCGCCCGGGCCGGTGGCCGCTGCCGGCCTCGACGCTGAGGGCGGGCCACGGCAGGGCGGCGCCGTACGGGTTGGCGGGATCGGTGGCGGCGAGGGCCAGTGCCACAGGTTCCGGTTTGGCCAGTTGCGTGTCTTCCGAATACGAGCGCAGGCGGTCCACCGTGGCAGGCACGGCGAACTGGGCCGCCCCGAGGTGCTCGATGAAGTAGCCGCGCCGGCAGCGTCCTGCCTCCTCCAGCCGGGCCAGCACCTTGTACATGAGTCCGAATCCGCCCAGGATGTTCTCGGCCATGACTGAGCCGCGCGTGACCACGCCGTAGCGGTCGAGGAGCAGCTCGGCAGTGGCGCGGGCGTGGATAGTGGGGTCGAGCTCCGGCGCCGGGAGCGCAGACCAGCGCCCGGCCGCCAACGGCGGCGTCGGCGCCGAACCGGTCACCGATCCGTACCGTCCGCCGGTGAGCCCCGGTGAGCCGAGCAGTCCGGTCCCGTGCGAGCGCCCCAGTCGGGCCAGCCGCGGGGCACGGGCGCGCGGTGCCCGGGCAACCTGCCGGTGGGCCGTGTGCCCGCCGGCGATCAGGGCCCGGACGGGAGCGAACGTGTCTCCGGTTACGCGGCCCGCCCAGGCGAGGTCCCACAGCGCGGACACGACTTCCTGGTCGCTGAGCACCGAGTCCATTCCGCCGGCCACGTCCGTCAGCTGACGGAAGAAATAGCCCCCGCCGTTGGCCTGGAGATAGTCCAGCAACCTCCGCTGGGCGTCTCCGGGCTCAAAATCAATCGCCGGGTTCAGTGTCAGTTCGGCCGAGTCCGCCAAATGCAGGCTGATCCAGCCGTCGTTGCCGGGCAGGGAGCCGGCCCCGGACCAGAGAACCTCGCCGGCTGCCATGAGCTCGTCCAGCATGGCCGGCTGGTAGTTCGATACCCGGCTGGCCAGCACAACAGGTTCCCACGCGGACGCCGGAACCGGCACTCCGGACAGCTGATCGATGGCCGTCGCCACCCCGTCCAGTCCTCGCAGCGCCGGCTGACCGCGCCCGGCCCCCGGGGTGCGGACGTTCTGCCAGGCGGGCAGGAACCGCCCGTACGCCGCGGCGTCCACCGGTTCCACTTCGGCACGCAGCGCGGCCAGGGAGCGGCGCCGCAGTTTGCGCAGGACCTCGGCGTCGCACCACTCGCTGCCGGCGGCGGCAGTGGTGACGGATGCGGTCGCAGGAAGGCCAGGTGCCGAGGACTCGGATGCGGGGGCGGCGTCGCGGCCCGGGCCGGTGTCCGCAGTGGCAGTCTGGTTGGCAGCGGGCTCGGTGTGGGGCCGGAATTCGCCCTCCACCACCCGGCCGTCCGCGGCGAGCCGCTTCAGGGCCGTGCCGACGACGGCGACGCCAAGTCCCAGCCTGGCCGCGGCTTCCGTGGCGGTGAAGGGACCGTGGGTGCGGGCGTAGCGCGAGACGAGGTCGCCCAGGGGATCCGCTACCGGTTCGATGAAGGCCAGGGGAACGCCCATGGGGAGCGGGACCCCGATGGCATCGCGCAGCCGTGCGGCATCTTCCACCGCCGCGAACCTTTCGACGCCGCTGATGGTGACCTTGATGGCCCGGTTGGCCCGCTGCAGCGCGGCGAGGTGCGCGACGGCGACAGCTACGAGGGTCTCGGCAGGCTCGGTTTCGACAGGCTCAACCAGCGGTGCGGGGGTTTCGGCGGGCTCGGTTTCGACAGGCACAACCAGCGGTGCGGCGGTTTCAGCCGGCGGGGCGAGCCTGGCGGCCACCTCCTCCGGGTCCAGCGGACCGAGGAGCCGCAGCAGGTCGGCGACCCCCTCGACGCCGCGGGCTTTCCGGTCGGGAGCAAGGCGCTGCAGTTCGCGCTCGGTGGCTTCGATGACCCTGGCGTCCAGGAGTTCGCGCAGTTCCACACGGCCAAGGAGTTCGTTGAGCAGGGTGGAGTCCAGGGCCAGTGCGGCGGCTCGGCGCTCGGCCAGCGGGGAGTCGCCCTCGTAAAGGAACTGCGCCACGTAGCCAAAGAGCAGCGACTTGGCGAAGGGCGACGGCTGCTGCGTGGTTGTCTGCACGATCCGCAGTTCCCGGCGTTCCACGGACGCCGCAATTTCCTTCAGGGCCGGCAGGTCGTATACATCCTGCAGGCACTCCCGCACGGTTTCCAGCACGATGGGGAAGGATGGATACTTCCGCGCGACATCCAGCAGCTGGGCGGACCGCTGGCGCTGCTGCCACAGCGGCTGCCGCTTACCCGGCGTCTGCCGCGGCAGCAGCAGGGCACGCGCCGCGCACTCGCGGAAACGGGAGGCGAACAGGGCGCTGCCGCCCACCTCGGCCGTCACGATCTGCTCCAGTTCCTCGGGGTCGAACAGGAACAGCTCGGCGCCGGGCGGTTCGTCCTCCATCATGGGGACGCGCAGCACGATGCCGTCGTCGGCCGCCATGGCGGAGCCGTCCAGGCCGTAGCGCTGGTGCAGGCGCTGGCCCACGGCAAGTGCCCACGGCGCGTGGACCGGCATGCCGAACGGACTGTGGAGAATGACCCGCCAATCGCCGAGTTCGTCGTGGAAGCGTTCCACCACGAGGGTGGTGTCGCTGGGGACCACGTCAGTGGCCTGCTTCTGTTCGTTGAGGTACTGCAGCAGGTTGTTGGCGGCGAAGTCGTCCAGGCCGCTGGCCTTGCAGCGTTCGGTGGCAGGGCCGACGTCGGACGCTGACAGTTCGCGGACGAACGCGCCGAGGGCGCGGCCCAGGTCAACCGGCCGTCCCAGCGAGTCGCCCTTCCAGAAGGGGAGCTTTCCGGGCTGGCCGAAGGCGGGCGAGACGAGCACGCGGTCGTGCGTGATGTCCTCGATTTTCCAGCTCGTGGCGCCGAGGGCGAAGATGTCGCCCACGCGGGATTCGTAGACCATCTCCTCATCGAGTTCGCCGACGCGCCGGCCGCCTTTTGCCGGCGACGCGGTGCCGCGGGCCTTGCCGTCCCCGGGCGCTCCGGCGGGGGAGGCCGACCCTTCCGCCTCGGTGCCGATGATGTAGACGCCGAACAGGCCGCGGTCCGGGATGGTCCCGCCGGAGGTGACGGCGAGGCGCTGGGCGCCGGGCCTGCCCTCGATGGTGCCGGCATTGCGGTCCCAGACGATGCGCGGACGGAGCTCGGCGAATTCGTCCGAGGGGTAGCGTCCGGCGAGCAGGTCCAGGGTGGCTTCGAAGGCGGAGCGGGGGAGCGTGGCGAAGGGCGCGGACCGCCGCACTGTGGAGAACCACTCCTCCACGTCGATGCTGCCGAGGGCCGTGGCGGCGACGGTCTGCTGGGCCAGGATGTCGAGGGGATTGGCCGGGACGCTGAGGCGCTCGATCTTGCCGTCCAGCATCCGCTCAACGGTGATGGCGGTGTGGACGAGGTCGGCGCGGTGCTTGGGGAAAAGATACCCCTGCGAGATTTCGCCGACCTGGTGGCCCGCACGGCCCACCCGCTGCAGTCCGCTGGCCACGGAGGGCGGCGATTCCACCTGCACCACGAGGTCCACCGCGCCCATGTCGATGCCGAGCTCCAGGGAGGACGTGGCCACGACGCAGCGCAGCCGCCCGGATTTGAGGTCGTCCTCGATCAGGGCCCGCTGGTCCTTGGACACTGAGCCGTGGTGCGCCCTGGCCAGCAGGGGATCGGCGCCTGCCGTGCTCCCGGCCTGCGCCATCATATGCGCCGGCGTGGCCGTGGATGTCGGGAGGATCCCCGCCGCGGGAGGCGACGGATCCTCCCAGCCGCCGCCAACCGTCATGAGCCGCCGTTCGGCGTGGATCTCGTTGAGCCGTGCCGTCAGCCGTTCCGCCAGCCGGCGTGAGTTGGCGAAGACGATGGTGGACTGGTTCGCCAGCACCAGGTCCACGATCTTTTCCTCCACGTGCGGCCAGATCGAGGCCTGCGGCTGCAGCCCTGAAGCGGGGCCGGAGTCGAAGGCACCGGCGGCGCCGTGGAGATCGGACATGTCCTCCACGGGGACAGACACGGTGAGGTCCCAGTTCTTGCGCGAGGGCGGCGCCACGATCTGCACCGGAGCCGAACCCGCCAGGAACTGCGCCACGAGCTCCCTCGGCTCCACCGTGGCGGACAGGCCGATCCGCTGGGCGGGCTTGGGCAGCAGCGCATCAAGCCGCTCCAGGGAGACCGCGAGGTGGGCCCCCCGTTTGGTGCCGGCGACGGCGTGGACCTCATCCACGATGACGGTGTCCACCTCGCTCAGCGTTTCCCGCGCCTTGGACGTCAGCATGAGGAAGAGGGACTCCGGGGTGGTGATGAGGATGTCCGGCGGGTGGCTGAGCAGGGCGCGGCGCTCCGAGGCAGGCGTGTCGCCAGATCTGACGCCAACGGTGATCAGCGGCGCGGGCAGGTCCAGCCGCTTGGCCGTCTGCGTGATACCGATGAGGGGCGAGCGGAGGTTGCGTTCGACGTCGACGCCAAGCGCCTTGAGCGGCGAAATGTACAGGACCCGGGTTTTCCGCTTCGGCTTCTTGGCCCGGGGCTGTTTGGCCGCCGGGGAACCGCCCGGGCCTCCGGCGGGAGTGTCCTCCAGCCCCGGCAGCTCCGGGGGCAGGGCGGCTCCCGAAACCAGCAGCCGGTCCAGGGCCCAGAGGAACGCTGCCAGGGTTTTTCCGGACCCGGTGGGTGCCACGACAAGGGCATGCGAACCGGAGGAAATGGCCGCCCAGGCGCCCTGCTGGGCGGGCGTGGGCTCGGCGAACGCACCCAGGAACCACTCCCGGGTGGGCCTGCTGAACTGGCCCATCGCGTCCACCATAGATGTGCCGCCGGGCGTGCCGGCGGGCTCCTGCGACTGCATGCCTCCATCATGCCCTAAGGCACCGACAGTATTGCCTGCGGCTTCTGCCGAGAGGCCGTCAGCCGCTCCGGTTCACCCGGCCGGTGGAAGATCGTGTGTGGCCGGTCCCTCGAGGACCTTCCCCTCGTGGCTGAACCGGGAGCCGTGCAGCGGGCAGTCCCAGGATTTTTCGTTGTCGTTCCAGTGGAGCACCCCGCCGAGGTGGGTACAGACGGCCGACAGGGTGCACGTGGTTCCGTCCACGGTTGACGATCCAACGGGTTTGCGGCCGCGCAGGGCCACCGCGCCCGTCCCTTCCGCAGGCGGGGTGCCGGACTCCGGGGGCAGTTTCTTGAGGCCGGCCCGCGCCCAGTCCTTCGCAAGCGTCGCGGCAACGTCCGCGTTGAGCGCCACGGCGGATGCCGCACCGGGAGGGGACGTAACGCGGCGGTGAATGGTGTTGGCCCAGGGCAGGTGGCCCCCGAGGATGTCCGCGGCGATGCCAAGGGACGCGGCCACCGCGTTGGTCATGCCCCACTTGTTGTACCCCGTGGCGAAGTAGATGCGGCCCCTACCGCGGGGGAGTTTTCCGAAGAACGGCATGAGGTTGGTGGCCTGGTAGTCCTGCGCGGACCACGTATGGGTCACCGTCGCCTCCGGAAAATGCGAGGCCGCCCAGGCCAGCAGCTCGTCCAGGTGCGCCTGCTCCGATCGCGCCCGTCCCACGGGATGTCCGTTGCCGCCCACCAGCAGCAGGCGCCGCCCGTCGGCGGGATAATCCCGCAGCGACCGGACAGGCTGCTCCACGGACAGGTACATGCCGACCGGCGGCACGGCGTCTCCGGACAACTCCAAGGCGGCGGCGTACGAGCGGTTGGGCTTGAGCTTGGCGAAGTACAGGCCGCGGTTCAGGATGGGCGTGCCCGTGGCCAGCACCACTTCGTTGGCCTGCACCGTTCCGTGGTCGGTCTCAATTGTCGACGGGTCCGTTCCGCCGACGTTCTGGACGCGGACGCCCGAGACGATGGTGCCACCGTGCGAGCGCACGTCCTCAGCCAGGGCAAGGACAACGTCCATGGGATTGATCTGCGCCTGTCCGCCGAGGCGCAGCGACCCGCGCACCGGGAAAGGCAGCCCGGCGTCGCGGACATAGTCCACTTCGACGCCGGCGGCCAGGGCCACGGCAAGCTCCTCGCGAAGCGCCTCTGTCCCCTTTGGCGTGGTGGCGTAGGTGTACGCGTCGCGTTTCTGGAACGGCACCCTGCGGGTTTCCAGGTACCGCAGCAGCCAGGCCTGCCCTTCGCGGTTGGCTGCCACGTAGGCGTCCACGATCTTCGCGGGATACTGATGCCGCAGGCCGGACAGGACGGTTCCCTGCAGCAGCGTGACTTTGGCGGTGGTGTTGCCGGTGGCCACGGCTCCGGGACTTCTCGCCTCGAGGACCAGGACGTTCTGCCCTGAACGGGCCAGGAGCAGCGCCGTGACCAGCCCGGTCAGGCCGGCGCCGACGACTACGGTGTCGTAGGCCTCCCCCTGGCTGAAGTCGTCGCCGGTGAAAGTGTCGGTGCGGTCCAACCAGAGTGACGTCACGTAAATCAACCCGCCTTCGGTGCTGTCAGCAAGGACCCTGAGTATCCGCAAGTGTACTGACGGATGCAGGACCGGAACAGGTTAGGCTCCGGAACACGCAAACGACGGCGGGCATAACCTAGCGGGCCTGGAACGCCCCGATGCTCAGAAGCTCAATGGAGGCGTTGCTGCAGGCATCCGACGGCCGCGCCACGAACAGCGATGCCGTGTCCTCGGGCGGGTAGACCCGGAATCCTGCCGCAGACGCCTTGACGCAGTCGGGGTAGTTGCCTGCCTGCGTGTAGCGGAGCACGGCCGTGCCGGACTGGCCCGGCGCCAGCAGCACGTCGCCGACGGGAACCGTCGTGTCGCGCCGCGCCGGGGCACCGATCGGCTGGCCGTTGGGGCCGCTGGCCAGCGAGACGCCGGCGAAGCCCTTGAGATGGCAGGAAGACGGGCCGCTGTTGGTCAGAATGAGTTCCATGTAGACGCTGCCGGCCGCGCCGCCGCCGGTGGCATCCGTCGTGGCTTTCAGCGTCGAGGCTTTGCATAATTGGACGCTGCCGGAAGTGGCCTGGGGCGCTCCGGAGGACGGGGACGCCGAAGTAGAGGACGACGGCGGGGCCGACGTTTCGGGGGCAGCCTGGCTGCCGCCCGCGCTGGGGGAGCCCGTACCCGGTTCCGCGCTCCCTTGGCCGGCCGGCTGGCTGGGCCCGCAGGCGGCCAGCAAGAGCGCCAGTGCGGCAGCCGCCGTCGTGCATATCAGTCCGTTGGTGATTCGCTGAAGCCTCATGGCTTTACCTTTGCGGCCGTTTCTGCCGGAGTCAACGAAGGCACGGCGGCCGGACGAATTTGGTGCCCGGATTGTGACATCCGGGCCGCCGAAGCCGGGCCGCACGACGCGCCTTTCCGACGGCTCCGCGGCCCGGAGCCACCTCTCATTTTCCGGCATTCGGCCGCGGCGGTAATTTCGCGCCACTGATGCAACGATAAACCTTCGCTTTGCCGCAGAAATGGCGGAATTGCGGGCCTAAATTGCGTTGATATGGCGATTTTGCTATGTCAGAATGAACTTGGTCTCGCTTGTCCATCACTTGAATGAATCCAATTCGAACAAGTGCTACTAGCTCATAGTCCGGCTACGGCCAGCCATACAGCCGCCGCCGGAAGTGCCTCCGATACGGTGGCACGCAGGGTTGAGGGAGGCAGCTCGGCATTCGTCCGCAGCAACGCCGCTGCGGGCGATCCTGAATAGGCGCATCAGTAATTGGCACACCCGGCAACGCCGCCGGAGCCAATAACGATGGGGGCTGAGGATATGACCGGTTGGCTTGTCCGCTGGAGTCTTAAATTTCGTTTGATCGTCTTAGCCGCTGCTGCCGGCATCTTAGGGTTCGGAATGACGAGCCTGCCGACCATGCCAGTGGATAATCTTCCCGAATTCTCCCCGCCGCACGTGGAGATTCAAACCGAAGCACTTGGGCTCTCGGCCGTTGAGGTCGAGCAGCTCATTACCTCGCCCATGGAGGCGGACCTGCTCAACGGTGTTGCCTGGCTTGATGAGATCCGTTCAAAGTCAGTTCCGGGCCTGTCATCCATTGAGATGGTCTTTGAACCGGGCACCGATATTCTCCGCGCGAGGCAACTGGTGGCGGAAAGGCTTACGCAGGCCTTCGCCCTGCCGAATGTCTCGCAGCCGCCGGTACTGATGCAGCCGCTGTCCTCGACGAGCCGCGTCATGATGGTCCAGCTCACGTCCGAGGACGTGTCGCAGATCGACATGTCGGTTCTCGCCCGCTGGAACATCAAGCCGGCCCTGATGGGCGTTCCCGGCGTGGCCAATGTGTCCATTTTCGGCCAGCGCGAACAGCAGCTTCAGGTCCAGGTCGATCCGCAGAAGCTCCGGGCGAACAACGTCACGCTTAACCAGGTGATTGAGACTGCCGGCAACGCCGTGTGGGTTTCACCGCTGAGCTTCCTTGAGGCATCAACGCCGGGCACCGGCGGATTCCTGGAGTCTGCGAATCAGCGCATCGGTATCCAGCACGTCCTTCCCATCCGGACTCCGGAAGATCTTGGCAAGGTCAGCGTCGAGGGAGCCCAGAACAAGGCGCTGAAGCTCTCCGATGTCACCACCCTGAGCGAGGATCACCAGCCGCTGATCGGTGAAGCGGTCACGGGCAAGTCGCCGGGCCTGCTCCTCGTCATCGAGAAGTTCCCCGACACCAGCGTCGCCGAAGTCACCAAGAGCGTCGAAGACGTCCTGGACGGTCTCCGCCCGGGCCTTCCCGGCATCACAGTGGACTCGACCGTCTTCCGCCCGGCATCCTTCGTGGAGTCGGCTGTCGGCAAACTCGGTGTGGCGCTGCTCGTCAGCCTGCTGGTGGTGACAGCCGCCGTCGGACTGGTCTTCAGGTCCTGGCGCTACGCCCTCCTGGCTTTCGTTGCCGTTTCGGTTGCCGCCGTAGCTGCCGCATTGGTGCTGCAGTTCCAGGGTGCCGTGCTTAACACGATGGCCTTCGCCGGGCTTGTACTGGCCCTAGTGGTTGTCATCGGAGACGTCATCACCGATCTCTACAGCTTCCGACAGGAACGGACGGACGACAAGGCAACACGGGAGGGCCTGCTCGCGCACGCGCTGAAGCGCTCCCGGGTTCCCGTTCTCTTCGCCGGCCTGGCCGCTCTACTGGCAGTTGCACCGTCGCTGTTTGTTCCCGGCGCCCAGGGGGCGTTCCTCAAACCGCTGGTGCTGTCCTACCTGCTGGCTACGGCTGTTGCGATGCTCGTGGCGCTGACAGTCACGCCGGCGCTGGCCAGCCTGCTGTTGCGCGGACACCGGAAGCAGCGGCGGACGCCATCCCTCGTCCGGAAGTTCAAGCTCGGCTACCGCCGGTCCGTCAAGTCCTTCACCGGAACCGTGGCCACCGTGTTTGCGCTGGCGGCAGCGGTAATGGCCATTGCGGCCATTGCGGTTGTTCCGGGGCTGACCAGGGACCTGCCGGTGGTCGCTTCAGTTCCTGACCGGACGATCCTCGTTCAATGGGAGGCCGCCGCCGGTACAGGCACCGACGTCATGAACAGGGTGATGACCAAGGCCACTGACGAGCTGCGATCCATTCGCGGCGTCTCGGCGGTCGGCGGTCACGTGGGTCGTGCCATAACGTCAGACACATCATCCGACGTCAATTCCAGTGAGATCTGGGTGACCATGGATGACAATGCGAACTTCAGCAGGGTCCGCTCCGAGGTCAGGGAAATCGTGGAGGGCTACCCGGGCCTGACGCCCACCGTCACCACCTACCCGGAACAGCAGCTTGCCGCTGCCACGGTATCCGATGACCAGCAGTTCACGGTACGTGTCTACGGTGTTGACTTGGCGATCCTCCGCGAGAAGGCCGAGGAAATCCGCCAGATCCTGTCCCGCACGAACGGCGTCGTCGATCCGCGGGTGGACGTCACGGTTGAGCAGCCGGTTGCCGAGATCGAGGTGGATCTGGCAGCGGCTCAAAAGGCAGGCATCAAGCCGGGCGACGTCCGGCGTGCCGCAGCCACCGTCCTTCAAGGCATTGAAGTCGGTTACCTGTTCGAGCAGCAGAAAGTCTTCCAGGTCATCGTCAAGGGAACGCAGGACACGCGCAACAGCATCAACAGCGTTACCGACATGTTGGTGGACAAGCCCGAGGGCGGACATGTCCGGCTCGGCGATGTTGCCAAGGTGACACTCCGCCCGAACCAGACAGTGATCCAACACGACAACACCTCGAGGCGCGTGGACGTTGTAGCCAGCATTCAGGGCCGCGATCTTGGGGCCGTCAAGGCAGAGGTCCAGACAGCGATTCGGTCGCTTCAGTTCCCGCTGGAATACCACGCAGAGATTCCTCCGCAGTACGGTGAACAGCAGGCCGCTGGCGCATTCTTCTGGTGGCTTGCAGCAGCAGCAGCTGCGGGTGTCCTGGTCCTGCTCCTCACGGTCCTTGGCAGCTGGCGGCTCGCGGGGCTGTCCTTCGTGCTCCTGCCAGTTGCCCTGGCCGGCGGTGTGGTTGCCGCCGAACTCGCGGGCGGAATCGGCTCGGTTTACGTGCTGGTGGCGCTCGCCGCGGTCTTGGCCTTTGCGATCCGGGACGTTGTCCTGCTGATGGGGACCTACCAGTCCCTGCAGAGCAAGGACCCGGCAGCGCCTCCGGCGGTTCACATGGGGCATGCAGCTTCCGAACGGCTCCAGCCGACCATTCTATCCGCAATCATTACAGGGCTGGCACTTGTGCCGCTTGTCCTGCTTGGCGGGTCCGTCGGCTCCAGCATGATGCTGCCGCTGGCGCTGATCGTGTGGGGCGGCCTGATCACGTCGGCCCTGCTCACCCTGTATGTCCTGCCGGTCCTTTTCCTCCGTTTTGGTCCGGCGGCTAACACGGACTGGGGGAGCTCATTGGTGATTAACAACGGACCGGTTCTGCCAGAGAGGTCGGAATTGTCATGAAAAGCAATAGTGGTTTTGGGGGCTGGCGTCCTATTCTCGTGCTGGTCTTCGCAGCGTCAATGGGCCTCTCCGGATGTGCGGCAGTAAAAACTACCGCTGCTCCCGCCGGGCAGGCCGCGGCCACCATGGAAAAGGCGGGCACGGATCTGAACAGGCTGACGCTGACAGACAAGGCGGTGGAAAGGCTGGGTGTGACCACGGCAAAGGTCACCAAGGGCACAGGCAGCGCCTTGGAAATCCCGTACGGCTCATTGGTTTACGATGCCACCGGTAAGACCTGGGTTTACACCAATCCGGAGTCGCGGACCTACATCCGGGCCGCGGTGACCGTGGACCGGATCACCGGCAACAGGGTTCTGCTCCGGTCCGGTCCGCCGGCAGGAACCGATGTTGTCACCGTGGGCGCAGCGGAACTGTTTGGCGCCGAATTCGGTACGAAGGGGCATTGACATGCGCCGGATTGTCGGGTTCAGCCTGAAATTCCGCGCCTTGGTGGTGGCCATAGCAGTGGCAATTATGGCGTTCGGCGGCGTCCAGCTCAGCACGGCCTCGGTGGATGTCTTCCCAGAGTTCGCGCCACCGAAGGTCGAAATCCAGACCATCTGCATTGGCCTGACTGCGTCCGAAGTGGAAGAGTTGGTGACCGTTCCGCTCGAAGACGCCCTCAACGGCGTCGAAGGACTGGACGAAATTCGCTCCAAGTCCGTGGAGCAGCTGTCCTCGATCGTGCTGCTTTTTGCCCCGGGGGCGGACCTGCTCAAGGCCCGCCAGCTCGTCTCGGAGCGCATCGCCAACGTCACTCCCTCGTTGCCTACGTGGGCGGCGCCGCCGGTGATGCTGCAGCCGCTGTCATCCACCAGCCGGGTCATGAAAATCGGCCTGACGTCGGATGAGCGTTCGCTGATGGAAATGTCCATGATCACCTACTGGAAAATCCGCGCCCACCTTCTGCGGGTGCCCGGCGTGGCCAACATCGCCATCTGGGGCGAACGGCTGCAGATGCTTCAGGTCCAGGCCATCCCAGAGAAGTTGAAGGCCAATGACGTCACCCTGAACCAGGTCATGGAAGTCACGGCCGATGCGCTGGATGCCGGCCTGCTCCAGTATTCGCCGGGCGCCGTCATCGGCACCGGCGGCTACATCGGGACGCCGAACCAGCGGCTCGGCATCCGGCACGTACTGCCCATCACCACTCCCAAGGACCTCGCGCAAGTGCCCATTGAGGAGCGGAACGGGAAGCCGCTGCGACTGGGTGACGTGGCCAATGTAGTGGAAGACCATCAGGCGCTCATTGGCGATGCCGTGATCAACCAGGGCGAGGGGCTGATGCTCATCGTTGAGAAGCTTCCATGGGGCAACACCCTGGAAGTCACGAAGGGCGTGGAGGAAGCGCTGCGGCAGATGGAGCCGGGACTCAGCGGTATCAACATCGATACCGAGATTTTCCGGCCGGCGACCTTCATCGAGGAATCCCTCAACAACCTCAGCCGTGCGCTCCTGCTCGGCTGCATCCTCGTGGTCATGGTGCTGGGAGCGTTCCTCTTCCAGTGGCGGACGGCGCTCATCAGCCTGATCGCCATCCCGCTCTCGCTCGTAACGGCGGCGTCCGTTCTCTATCTGACCGGTGCTTCTGTGAACACCATGGTCCTGGCCGGGCTGGTGATCGCCGTGGGGGTGGTGGTGGATGATGCCATCATCGACATCGAGAACATCATCCGAAGACTGAGACAGCACCGGGCGTCCGGCGGAACCCGCTCCACCGCCTCGGTGGTCCTGGAGGCCTCCCTGGAGGTCCGCGGACCCATCATCTATGCCACGCTGATCATCATCGCGGCCGCGGTGCCGATCTTCTTCCTCCAGGGACTCACGGGCGCTTTCTTCAGGCCCCTGGCCATCTCCTACACCCTGGCGGTGCTGGCATCAATGGCCGTGGCCCTGACAGTGACCCCTGCCCTTGCGCTGATCTTCATGCGCAAGGTCCCGTTAAAGGAGCAGGAACCACCCTTGGTCCGGGTGCTCAAGCGCGGTTACCGCTGGGTCCTGAGCAGGATCGTCAAGCGTCCGGCGGCAGGTTATGCCACCTTCGGCGCCATGGCGGCCATCGGCGCCATCACGGCACCGCTGCTGGGGCAGTCGCTGCTGCCTGACTTCAAGGAGCGCGACTTCCTGATGCACTGGCTGACCCAGCCGGGCACTTCGGTCACGGAGGAGTACCGCGTCAGCCAGAAGGCCTGTACGGAACTGCTGACCATCCCGGGGGTCCGGAACTGCGGATCCCATATCGGGCAGGCATTCAACGCCGACGAAGTGGTTGGGGTGTATTTCGGTGAGAACTGGATCAGCGTCGACCCGGCAGCGGACTATAGCAAGACGCTGGCCTCAATCCACGAAGTTGTGGACGGCTATCCCGGCATCGTGCGCGACGTCCAGACCTACCTGAAGGAGAGAATCCGCGAGGTTCTGACGGGCGCCAGCGACGCCGTCGTCGTCCGGCTTTATGGGGACGACTTGGGGCTCCTGCGTTCAAAGGCCGCGGAAATCCAGGCGATCTTTGAGCACACCGAAGGAACCGTTGCCCCCCACACGGCCCTGCAAAAGGACATTCCGCAGATCAGCATCGAGGTCAATCTGGAAAAGGCACAGAGCTACGGGCTGAAGCCTGGCGACATCCGGCGGGCCGCGGCAACGCTCGTGGCCGGCGAGGAAGTCGGTGACGTGTACCGGGGCGGCAAGGCATATGACGTCCAGGTCTGGAGCCCGCCAGAGGTGCGCTCCGACATCACCAGCATCAGGAACCTCCCCATTGATACCCCCAGTGGGCAGAAAATCCTGCTGTCCGACGTGGCAAGTATCCAGATCAAGCCGACGCCGAATGTCATCCAGCGCGATGCCCACTCCCGGCGGATCGACATCGAGTCCAATGTGAAGGAAGGCCAGCTGGGCCACGTTGTTGCGGCCATGGAGGAAGGGCTCAAGAAAGTGGAGTTGCCCCCGGGCTTCCATACGAAAATCCTGGGTGAGTTCCAGGAACGCCAAGCGGCAACCAACACGCTGCTAACCCTCGCCATCGGGGCGCTGGCCGTGATTTACCTGCTGCTGCAGGTAGCCTTCGGCAGTTGGCGGCTGGCCACACTGGTCATCCTCACCTTGCCGATCGCCCTCGTGGGAGGCGTGTTCGCCGCTTTCCTGGGAGGCGGAGTGCTTTCACTGGGCTCGATCGTGGGCTTCTTGACAGTCATGGGCATCGCGGCAAGGAACGGCATCCTGCTCATCAACCACTGCCAGCACCTGGAGAAGTATGAGGGCATGCGCTTTGGTCCGGAGCTGGTGCTGCGCGGTGCGGGGGAGCGGCTTTCACCGATCCTGATGACTACGCTCGCCACCGGGCTGGCCCTCGTTCCGCTGGTGGTCCTGGGCAACATTCCGGGCCACGAGATTGAACACCCGATGGCGCTCGTGATCCTCGGCGGGCTGGTGACGTCCACGCTGCTTAACCTCTTCGTGGTTCCGTCGCTCTACCTGCGGTTCGGCAAGCCGAAGGAGCGCCGCCACCAGGCGCCGCCGAAGGAGCCCGTGTTGGCTAACGCCTAGCCGTTACGCCGTTCAACCGGCCTGGCCGGTCCGCCGCCCACGTCCCGCCCAACGCGGGAACGTGGGCGGCGGCGGTGCGGGCACGGTGTGCGCGTCGGTTCCGGCCCGCCGGCGGCGCAGCTCCAGCGCCAGGCTTTCCTGGCCCCGGGCCATCGCCCACCGGTGGTTGGCGGAGAATCCGGGCTTCAGCAGCCAGCTAAGGCGCTTCAGCAGCGGCTTGGTGGCGGTCACGCGCCAGTCATAGGTGATCACGGACTCCGGGCCGTCCTGCTCGAACGTCCACCGGCCGGTGCCGTCCAGGTCGCCGGTGGCCCGAATCGCGAAGCCTTTGTTGGTGATTGGTTCCGTAACGGTCAGCGTCCAGCGGAGGGCATAGGGCAGCCAGCCCTTGGCGTGGAGCCGGGCCATCCGGCCCACGCCGTTCTCCTGGCCCCGGTGGAGGACTTCCGCGGCCAGGTAGACCGACGGCCACCAGCGCGGCAGCCCGGCGGGGTCGCTCAGGAGTTCCGCGACGTCGTCCGTGGTTCCGGCCACGCGCCAGGTGGTAAGGAAGGTGTAGTCGGTGCTTCTGGTGCCTTTGGCATTCATCATGGGCTCCTGCCGGTGGGAGATCTGAAGACCATTCAAACGCTTGCCGCCGGTCTGCTCAATGCCTGGCGAGGGCCGGGTGACGGCCGGGTGCGGGCTCCCGACACGGGTTGGCGGGCTCCCTGTACGGCGTTAACAGGCGGCCATAGACTTCTGACGTAAGTCGCTTTCTCTCACGCAAGGAGTAGTCATGAATTACGCAGGCACTGGCAACGAGAAGGCTGTTGCGGCCACAGACCTCAACCGGACGCACATCGGACTGACGGTCAGCTTCCAGCCTGATGAGGCCACGCTGGTGTTCGGACGGATCGGCGCGATCGCCCGAAAGGACTCCGGAGTGACCATCGCTTTGGAAGGAGTGGACAGCAGCGGCGGACTCCAGACCACCTACACGGTGTCCCCGACCCACAATGTTTATGTCCAGCCGGACATGCTGACCAACACTGAATCCACCATCAAGGATCTGTTCGGCAAGGTCCAGGAAAATCTGCGCGGGCACAAGGGAGACCAGCACCACCCCGCCGCGATGTAGCCCCGGAGCGTAGAACGTACCCACCCGGCCCCTGCTTCCCTTGTTTACAAGGGAAGCAGGGGCCGGGTGGGTCCGAGTAACGGTGGATTCGCGGTTGGCATCTTAGTTCCGTCGAAGGTAATGGCGACCACAACCGGGTGATCGCCGGGTACTGCCGGCCCCACTTGCCCGAGAATGCGACGAAGCGTTCCTTCGCCGCGGCCTCCGACGGTGCTGTGTCGAGCGGGCGCAGATCACGGGACATCTCATCCCAGTACTGCCGGGCCGCATTCTGGCTTGGCTGCCTTGATTGCTCTGTTGCTTGGCGACTTCTCCCTCAGACTCACCGTTAGAGAACGCCATGACCGGATCGCACGCGAGAATGTCGTGGCTGAACGGGAACGTGAAGCCAGATCAGCGGAGAAGCGGAGCCAGGCTGAACGGCTGACCTGCTGGATGGAGGCAAGAGCGAGCAAGTACCCGGCCAACCGCATCATCGTTCACAACGCGTCTGAACAGCCCGTGTGGAGGCGAAGAAATCATTGATGTCGATTCGCAGGGCCAGATTCTTCCGGCAAGAGTGGTTGAGGGCAGGTTCCGCGACAACCGGGGAAGTGTTTGGCGGAGGCTGGCCACAAGCCACGGAGCGTTGATTGAAGAACCGACAAAGTTCACTGACGTTCAAGGTCCCGGGCCGTCTGTAGGTGGGTAACGAAGAACCCCCGCGAGTAGGCGGGCATGGTAGTTAACGAAGCAACCTCCGCACATGGGGGACATGCGGAGGTTGCCGTTTTCGAAGCTACCGGGCCGTAGGTTAGTCACTCAACTTGAATAGGCCGCCGGCCAGCGCCAACCGTTTGCCTGCCTGTCGTATCATCCATCTACCGTTGCCGTAACGGCGTACTCGAACATCTATGGCTTCGGTAGGTGGCCTGCCCGACTCTTTGGGGCCGAGCGGGCCACCGCACTCAGCTAGGGCACTTAACCGGTCTTATGAACCCGTTTGGCGATTTGGGTTGCCGCCGAGTAGTTCCACTTTCCGCCGAGCCTGTGCAAGAACACATGCGCGGAGGAGAGCGTGGCTACAGCCATGGTCCCGTCGCTCGGAACGGCCAGGAACAGCGCGCCGCGGGCTGCACTCGTCGCTGCTGCTTCGGCTTCGTCCGTGGCGGTGCCGATGGCGGCTGTTGCTGTAGCTGCGGCGTCTGCCCCTGCCGTTGCAGCTGCTGCTTCTGCTGCGGCTTGCGCGTCAACAGCGACCTGCTTCATACCCTCATAGGAGGTGACAAAGCCCGTGAACCCGGCGCCGAGCCAGGCCACACGATCCAGAGTCTCGTGCGAGAAGGCAGGGCGGAAGCCGTTGGCGTAGAGCGGCATTGTTTTCCTCTGTTTTTGGGTACAAGAAAGCCCGCCATGAGCGGGGCTACTGGTTCGTGGTTGGGGTTAAAGGCCGAAGGCCCCGGCGCTGATTGGGTGACTCGGCGGGGGCCTTCGTTCAAAATGTGGGTCGGTGTAGAGCTACTCGTCGTGCGTGAGGGACGCACGCGCTGCCCCGAACACGAGGGGTCTTTCTAAGAGTCAGCAGTTGTTCTACCGTTGCGGCTATGAGGCTGCACGTGACCTACCAAGGTGGAGACAAGGACAGTAAGTCTGAGCTTCGAGAATTATCGGAGTTCCCGATAGAACTTCCTGGGGGCAGGTACGACTTGACCTTCAGACACGCGAGTCAAGAACCCGACCCAACTGAGGCCGCAGCTAAGTGGGTGTCGCAAGAGCAGCCGGCAGAGCAGTGACTAGCCGGCTGCTACGTCTTGGATCCGGGAGTCGGTCATAGTAGCCGCTGAGTTCGCCGGGCTTATCCAGATGGAACACGGTGGCATTGATGAAAGCTACGGTGTCGATCCCTTCTGATGAGTCGCCTTCGAGGTGCCAGCAGTTCCTCGAGTTTTTGGCCGTAGTAGGGGTGCTTGTCGATGTACATGTTGGCGACATCGGCCCACTGAGCGTCCAGGCCCGCTGGATGACTGCTTTCACCAGCACGTCGTCACCGGAGAGCGTGGCGGCTATCTTCGGTCGGCCCGTGTCTATGAGGACAACATGAGTTGGTTCGCCGGTGCGGATAAAGCAGAGGCCCCTGCTTCCCTTGTAAACAAAGGGAAGCAGGGGCCTCGCTATTTGGCGGTGACGGTGGGATTTGAACCCACGTTGGCTTTGACACCAAACAACATTTCGAGTGTTGCACCTTCGGCCGCTCGGACACGTCACCAACCTGTATAGGGTACCGGAGCAAGGCACGCATCCACAAAACGGCGCTTTCCGGGCGTCCGCCATGCGGCCACGCCGGTCCGGTTCTTCCCGCCCGCGCGGCCGGGCACTAGATTCATCAGCAAGATGACTACTTCCCAGCAACCTGCAGAAGCAACGGCATATTGGACCGTCGGCCCCGACCACGGCGAGCTCCGCGCCGAGCGCCTGCCCGTGCCCGGCCCCGGGGAGGCGCTGGTCCGGACGCTGTATTCGGGAATCAGCAAAGGGACCGAACTCGTGGTGCACCATGCGTCCGTTCCGCCCTGCGTTGCCGAGCAGATGAGGGCCCCGCACCAGGAAGGCATTTTCCCCTGGCCGGTGAAGTTCGGATACCTTTCCGTGGGCGTTGTGGAGGAAGGGCCCGAGGACTGGGCGGGCCAGACCGTGTTCTGCCTCCATCCGCATCAGGACCGGTACGTCGTCCCGGTCTCCTCCCTCACCCGCGTTCCCGACGGCGTTCCTCCCCGCCGCGCGGTGCTCACCGGCACGGTGGAGACCGCCGTCAACGGCCTGTGGGAGGCGGGGCCGAGGCTCGGCGACCGCATCGCGGTGATCGGCGCCGGACTGGTGGGCGGCATGGTGGCCACGCTGCTGCGCACGTTTCCCCTGGCGAGGCTGCAGCTGGTGGACCTGGACCCCGCGCGGAAGGAACTTGCCGAAGCCCTGGGAGTGGACTTCGCGCACCCGGACGACGCCCTTCCGGACTGCGACATCGTGTTCCACTGTTCCGCCTCGGAAAGCGGCCTGGAGCGCAGCCTCAAGCTCGTGGGGGACGAAGGCGAGATCATCGAGATGTCCTGGTACGCGGACCGGCGCGTCAGCCTGCCGCTGGGGGAAGACTTCCACGCCCGGCGGCTGTCCATCCGTGCGAGCCAGGTGGGCGCCGTCGCCAGGGCGCGCCGGCACCGCCGCACCAACGCCGACCGCCTCGAGATCGCGGCGGCCCTGCTGACAGACCCTGTCTTCGACGCCTTCCTCACGGGCACTTCCGCGTTCAGGGAGCTGCCCGACGTCGTCCAGCAGCTTTCGGACGGCGCCCTCGAGGCGCTGTGCCACGTCATCGAATACCCGACCACAGAAACCCCGAGGTAACCAGTGTTCAGCCTGACCGTCCGACGCCACTTCATGATCGCCCACAGCCTTCCCCGGGAGGCGTTCGGCCCGGCCCAGGGCCTGCACGGGGCCACCTTTGTCGCAGAGGTGACATTCCGCCGTCGGGCCCTCAACGGCAACGCCATCGTCCTGGACATCGGCGCCGCCGGCGGCATCCTCGAGGAGGTGCTCGCCGGGCTCAATTACCGCAACCTGGACGAGCACCCGGATTTCGCCGGCAAGCTGAGCACCACCGAGGCGCTGGCCCAGTACATCGCGGAGGCCGTGGCGGGGAGCATCCGTGAGGACGACGACGGCCGCGAACTGGCCGGCCTGGACGTCACCCTGCGTGAAAACCCCGATGCCTGGGCGTCCTACGCCCTTGATCTCTCCCAAGTGGTGTAGCTGCTCATGGAATCTCCTCTGCCGGCCGTCCGGCTTCTTGTTCCCGGCAACATCCTCCACAACTCCGGCGGCAACGTGTACAACGCGTCGCTGGTGCAGGGTTTACGCCGGCTGGGCGTCAGTGCTGCCATCGAATCGGTGGACGGCGCCTGGCCCGTAGGCAGCAGTGAAGAACGACGGCGGCTGGCTGGCCTGCTCGGGCCGGGAACCGTAACGGGCAATGCGGTGACGATCGTGGACGGGCTCGTCGCGTCCGGCGCCCCCGAGGCCCTCGAGGCCGTTGAAACCAGCGCGGGGCGCCCGTGGATCCTGCTGCACATGCCCCTGATCGACCACCCGGAGCTGGAGATCCGTGCCCTCCGCGCGGCCGCAGGCGTGATCTGCACCAGCGGCTCCGTGGCCGCTGAGATCACCCGACGCCACGGCGCGACCAACGTGCATGTGGCACTGCCCGGGACTGACCCGGCAGAACCGGCCGCGGGCTCGGAGCCCCCGCACCTGCTCTCCGTGGCCGCCTTGCTCCCGAACAAGGACCAGCTCCTGCTGCTCGGAGCGCTTGCCCTGCTGGCGGACCTGCCGTGGACTGCCGCCCTCGTTGGTTCGGATGAGGCGGACCCTGACTACGCGCGGCGGGTCAAAGCCGCGGTGGAGGACTACGGGCTGGGCAGCAGGGTGCGCGTCGGCGGCGAACTGACGGGAGCGGACCTCGAACAGGCCTGGCAGGCAGCGGACCTGAGCCTGCTGATCTCGCGGGTGGAGGCCTTCGGCATGGTGGTCACCGAGTCGCTGGCGCACGGCGTGCCGGCGGTCGTCCGCAGCGGCACGGGAGCCGTGGAAGCGCTGGCCGTCGGTTCGGATCCGCACGCGGCGGGCGAACCCGCCCTGCCGGGGGACGCCGTCGGGCTGGACACGGACCCGGCACCGCTGGCAGCGGTGCTGCGCAACTGGCTCACGCGGCCTGACGTGCGCGCCGAATGGCGCCGGGCGGCGCTCGCAGCCAGGGAACGTCTCCCCGGCTGGGACAGCACTGCCCGGCTGGTCCTCGGCATCGTGGCCGGCGGGTCGCCGGATGCCCGCCATTCCTCGGAAGGGGATGCTGGTGGACAATGAGCGCATGACTATCCACGTCTCGTCCTCTGGGAGCCTCAATACGGCAGGATTCTCCGCTGCAGGACTCAACGCAGCGGACCTGACGCCGCAACTGCTCCGCGCCTGGGCCTGGCACAGGCAGGGGCTGGACGGCACGCTCGCCGGTGCGACCACGGAAGAAGTGCTCGCCCGGGCAGGCTGGGCGAGGTCGGTGGGCGGCGCCAACCCGTACCTCACCCTGTTCGCCCGCGCGGGGATCCGCCGCGACCAGGTAGACCAGGACGTCCTTGACCTGAGGATCCACGAGCTTCCCACGGCGCGCGGCTGCACGTACGTCCTGGGCCGGGAGGACTTTGGCTGGGCCCTGAGCCTGGGCAAGAACGCGGAAGAAGCCTTCAGGGTGCTGGGCAGGCTGGGCGTGGACAGAGGCGAGATGACGCTTCTCGAGGAGCAGATCCTGCACGTGCTCTCGGAGGCTGAGGGCCCGATGGATCCCAAACAGCTCAAGGATGAGCTGGGCGAATCGGTCCGGAACCTCGGGGAGGAGGGCAAGAAGAAGGGCGTGGCCACCACCCTGCCCACGGCCCTGGGACTGCTGCAGGCAGACGGCCGGATCCGCCGGCTCCCCGTCAACGGGCGCCTGGACCAGCAGCGCTACGCCTACACCCTCTGGGCGCTGCCGCCCGGCACGCTCGGCCCGGAGGATGCCCGGACCGAGCTGATCGGCCGCTACCTGGGCTGGACGGGCGGCGCCACCCTCAAACAGTCCCAGTGGTTCACCGGCTTCACCGTGGCCCACAGCAAGGCTGCACTGGCCGGCGTCGGAGCGGTGGAACAGCCCACCGCCGGCGGCGACGTGCTCTGGATGCTGCCCGACGACGTCGAAAGCCTCGCTGCGTTTGGGCCGCCGGAAGAGGAGCAGATCCAGCTGCTGGCCGGAACCGACTCGCTCGTCCTGCAGCGGCGGAACTCCGCCGACCTCTTCGCCGAGGAGGACCGGGACAAAAAGGTGCTGAACTCCACCCTTGCGCTGCAGGCCGACCTGCCGGACCACCCGATTCTTGACCGCGGCAGGATCATCGGCCTGTGGCAGTACGATTCCGGCAGGGCGAGGATCGCGTACTGGCTCTTCCATGGCCCCACCGCCGCCGCGAAGCAGCGCATCGCTGAGGTGGAGGCCTGGATCCAGGAGGACCTGGGCGATTTCCGTTCCTTCAGCCTGGATTCGGTGGCGTCGCGGCAGGAGCGGATCGACGCGCTGGATGCCGCTAACGGCTAGGCCACCGGCGAAGGATCCCCGGATCCGTCGGCCGGCTGCGGGCGGCCGGATTCGCCGCTCCGGTGCGCGCTGAAGAACTCCCGGAGCAGCGCACCGCATTCCTCTTCCTGCACCCCCGCGTAGACCTCCACCCAGTGATTGAGGCGGCGCTCGCGGAGGATATCGAAGACGGATCCGGCCGCGCCGGCCTTCTCGTCCCAGGCCCCGAACACCACGCGGTGGATCCGCGCAAGCACGATAGCCCCGGCACACATGGCGCACGGCTCCAGCGTCACCACGAGCGTGCAGTCCTCGAGCCGCCAGCCGTCGCCGAGCCCGCCGTCGAGGACGGAACGCTCGCGGAGCCGGGCGGCCGCCTCACGGATGGCCACCACTTCCGCATGGGCAGTGGGGTCCCCGTGCGCCTCCCGTTCGTTGCGCCCCGAACCGAGCACCGTGCCGTCGGGACCGATCACAACGGCACCGATGGGCACGTCCTCAGTGGTCAGCGCCCGCCGGGCTTCCTCCAGGGCAAGGCCCATCCATTCCAAGTGTTGCGGATCTGCCGGTCCCATGTGTCAATGATAGTTTCTAAGGATACTTAGCTTCTGACAGCGCACCGCCGGGAGAACGGGAAAGAAGATGACGTCCGTGATCGATCGATACGGCCGGTGGCTGGGTCCCTATGCGGCCCTGTGGATCACGCTCATCTTCGGCGGTGTCCTGGTGATCACCCTGGCGCTGCTCGGAGCCGAGGTGTATCAAAGCGTGGTGGACCAGGACGGCGTGTCCGGCCTGGACCAGCCGGCCCTGGAAATAGCCAAGCAATACCGAAACCCCGGACTGGATTCGGCAGTCACGGCGTTCACCAACATCGGCGGCGGCGTCGGCATGCCCATCCTGGCCAGCATCCTCGTGGCCTGGCTGATCTATGTCAGCCGCAGCTGGCGGCCCCTCATCCTCGTCGGCGGCGCCGCCGCGGTCTCCACCACCGCCACCACCGTCGGTAAGACGCTCCTGGGCCGGACCCGCCCGGACCATATCGACGCTGTGCCGCCGTTCGAGTTTTCTCCCTCGTTTCCCAGCGGCCACACCCTCAACACCACCGTCGTGATCGGCGTGGTGGTATACCTGATGTGCCTCCAAACCGACAGGACCTGGGTCCTGGCTTCCGTCATCACCGCGGGGGCCGTGTTCATCATCGCCATGGGCCTTAGCAGGGTGTTCCTTGGCCACCACTGGATGACGGACGTGATCGCGGCATGGTTGCTCGGGCTCGCGTGGCTCGGCATGGTCATCCTCGCCCACCGGCTCTTCCATGTCATCCGGCGGCGGGAGCACGCCGGCCCCGCGCCGACGTTCGAGCACCCTGCCCACCTGACCGCCAAGGAACCGCAGCACGGGGAAGACTTGCACCACGCAGACGCCCCGCGCCAGGGGGCTCCGGGCACCGGCGGCAACCACGGAAGCGGAGGAGGGGGGCCTGGCTCCGGATGATAGTTTTGACGCATGCGCACACTCGTCGTGGACCATCCGCTGGTCGCCCACAAACTCACCGTCCTGCGGAATAAGAACACCCCCTCGCCGGTTTTCCGCCAGCTGACCGAGGAACTCGTCACGCTCCTCGCCTATGAAGCCACCCGCGACGTCCGGACCGAGCCGGTCACCATCGAAACGCCGGTTTCCACGACGGTCGGCACCGCGTTCACCAAGCCCACCCCGCTGGTGGTTCCCATCCTCCGCGCCGGCCTTGGCATGCTCGAAGGAATGACCAAGCTGGTTCCCACCGCAGAGGTCGGCTTCCTGGGCATGGCCCGGGACGAGGAAACCCTGGACATCATCACCTACGCGGAGCGCCTGCCGGAGAACCTGACGGACCGGCAGATCTTCGTTCTTGACCCCATGCTGGCCACCGGCGGCACCCTGCGCGAGGCCATCAAGTTCCTGTTCAGGCGCGGCGCCTCGGATGTCACCTGCATCTGCCTGCTAGCCGCCCCGGAAGGACTGGCCAAACTCGAGGAAGAGCTCTCGGACGCCAACGTCACCATCGTCCTGGCTTCCATCGACGAGAAGCTGAACGAGAAAGCCTACATTGTGCCCGGCCTGGGCGACGCCGGAGACCGCCTGTACGGCATCGCCGGCTGACCCGCGCCCGCGGGCCTTCGTGCCCGCGGGCCTCCGTATGGGGCCGACTGCGGGCCGAGGTGCGGCCGCCCGCCGTCGGGCAGCGGGGCGGTCCGGGTCTTCCGGATCGCAGCAGCCCCGGCTAGCCTGTGCACCATGGACTGGAAACTCGAGCTTGTGTTTGTCCCTGTGTCCGATGTGGACCGCGCCAAGGATTTCTACGTCAACAAGGTGGGCTTCAACGCCGACTACGACGAGCGGCCCATGGACGGCATCCGCTTCGTCCAGCTCACCCCGCCGGGCTCCGGCTGCTCGATTGCCATCGGCGAGGGCCTCAACGACGCCCCTCCCGGCACGGCGCCGAGCCTCCAGCTGGTGGTCAGCGATATTCATGCCGCCCATGACCAGCTCAAGGCCAACGGCGTGGACGTCAGCGACGTCGACGTCCAGGCCTGGGGGCACTTTGTCTATTTCGCCGATCCGGACGGCAACAAGTGGGCGGTGCAGTACATCCCGCACCGGCCCAACGGCTAAGTCCCCAAGGCCAAGTAACACACGCCCGTCGTCGCCGTGTCGTGAGGCAGGATGGATGCATGAACCTTCCTGCCGATTCCGTCGCCGCTACCCTGACTGCCCGCGCTGTCCTGTTCGATATGGACGGCACCCTGGTGGATTCCACTGCGGTTGTGGAACAGGTGTGGGGTGAGTTCGCCGCGCGCTACGGTCTGGACATCGCGGAGATTCTTCGGACCTCCCACGGCGTCCAGGCAGGCGACACGGTGCGGCGTTTCGCCCCGGCAGGCGCGGATGTCGTGGCGCTCGCGGCCGAACTCGGTGCGATGGAGCGGGTACGGACGGAGGGCATCATCGCTCTGCCCGGGGCCGCTGATCTGCTGCGCAGCCTCCCCGGGGACGCGGTGGCGCTCGTGACGTCCGCCGACCGGATCCTGGCGGACATCCGCATGGACGCGGCGGGCCTGCCCATGCCGGCCACGGCCGTCACGGCCGACCTTGTCACCCGGGGCAAGCCGCATCCGGAAGGATACCTGCGCGCCGCAGAACTCCTTGGCGTGGAGCCCGAAGAGGCCGTGGTGTTCGAGGACGCACCCGCCGGCATCGCGGCCGGCGTGGCCGCCGGCATCCGCACCGTGGCCGTTGGCCCGAACGCCGGCGTACTTCCCGACGGCGTGCTCCACATTCCGGACTACTCCGCGGTCTCGGCGTCGGTGGAGGCCGACGCCGACGGTCGCAGGGTCATTTCCTTCGTGCTTTAAAGCGCCTCCGGTGGCGTCAACGCCGGGCGCCCGTCAGGACAGGTCGTAGACTGTCGTGCCGCCCACGGTCCGGGCTTGGAAGTTTGCCGCCACCCAGTCCGAGATCCTGGCGGCAGCGTCCGAGCCCGTTTCGCCCTGCATCATGCTCCCGCCGATGAAGTAATGGATCCTGCCGTCGGCCACTAGCTGCTGGAACTGCTCCAGCGTGGGGGCGGGATCCGTCCCGTTGAAGCCTCCCACGGCCATCACCGGAAGTTCGGTGGCCAGCTGGTAGCCCGCCGCGTTGTTGGAACCCACGACGGCGGCGGCCCAGGTGAAGTTTCCGGCGTCCGCCTGCAGCGCGGCCACCAGCGCGGACGACGGCGTGCCGGTGCCCAGGAGCCCGCCCATCCCGCCGCCCCCGAGGCCTGGCGTGCCGCCGGCTCCCCTCATGCCAGGGCCCCTCAGGCCCAGGCCGCCCCAGCCCAGACCGCCCAGGTTGCCGCGACCCGCGCCGGTCGCTGACGGTCCGGCGCTCACAATTGCACCCGCATGGGCTGTTGCCGCGGTGGTGAGGGAGTAGGCCAGCGGCGCGGCGAGGACCGCCGCGACGGTGAGCGTCGCCGTCGTGCGTCGCAGCGCTGTCCGGAACTGTGCCGTTCCGGACCGGTCCGCTGCAACTGCGGCGCCGGGCCGCGTGTTCGGCACGGCTGCGGCCAGAAGCAGGACGGCCGCAGCGAGCGCCGCGATCAGCACGGCCCAGCGCAGCCACGGGAGGTAGGCCGGAGACCTGCCCAGCAGCTGAAAGGCCATGTTGCCTGCTGCGGCCACGGCAGCGGCCAGCGGCAGTGCGGCGGCGGGACGGGCGCGGCGCTGCCACAGCAGAATCCCGCCCAGGCCGGCCAGCCCCGCGATGCCGGGCGCCAGTGCCACCATGTAGTAGGGATGGATGATGCCGGCCATGAAGCTGAAGGTGAGGCCGGTGACCAGCACCCACAGACCCCAGATGACCACGGAGGCACGGACAGCGTCCGTTCGCGGCGCCTGCCTGCCGATCCACAGCAGTGCGCAGGCCAGGATCAGGGCGGAGGGCAGGAGCCACGCGATCTGGCCGCCGAACTCGCTGTTGAACAGCCGCAGCAGCCCGGGGGTTCCCCAGCCGTTTCCGCCGCCCACGCTGCCTGTCTCGTCGCCGTTGAGCCGGCCCAGGCCGTTGTAGCCCAGCGTCAGTTCCAGGATGGAGTTGGTCTGCGAGCCGCCGATGTACGGCCGGTTTTCCGCGGGGATGAGCTCGACGGCGGCCAGCCACCAGCCGGCGGCCGCCACCAGGGCGGCGCCCGCGCCGCCGAGGTGCAGCACGCGCTTCCCGAGGCCCGCGGGGGCGGCGAGCAGGTAGGCGGCGGCCAGGCCCGGAACCACAAGCAGGACCTGGAGCTGCTTGGTCAGGAATCCGAAGCCCAGCAGCACGCCGGCCAGCAGGAGCCAGCGGAAGCGCGCATCCTGGATGGCGCGCAGCAGGGAATAGGCAGCTGCCGTCATGAGCAGCACCAGCAGGGTATCGGGGTTGTTGAAGCGGAACATCAGGACCGCCACCGGGGTGAGTGCCATCACTGCGCCCGCCAGCAGGCCGCCGAAGTGAGCCAGACGCGCATCGCCGGTGGCAGGGGCCGCCGCACGGCGCACGGCAAGGTACACGAGCCATACTGTGGCCACTCCCATGAGTGCCTGCGGCACCAGGATGCTCCATGAATTCAGCCCGAAGAGGCGCACGGACAGGCCCGTGATCCAGAGCGCGGCGGGCGGTTTGTCCACCGTGATGGCGTTCGCGGCGTCGGACGAGCCGAAGAACCACGCCGTCCAGTCCTGCGACCCGGCCTGGGCCGCGGCCGAGTAGAAGGCATTGGCCCAGCCTGACGCGCCCAGGTTCCACAGATACAGGACGGCCGTTCCCAGGAGAAGTGCGGCAAGCTCGAGCCAAGCCCGCAGCGGAACCTTGTTCCTGGCCGCGGCGCCCCGGACGGCCCTGGCACGAGGGGTGCGACGGGGAAGGGTGTTGGTCATGATGGCCTACTCGCTCAGCTTGTACACGGTGGAATTGCCCACGGTCTGGGCATCGAAGTTGGCGGCCACCCACGTGGCTACCTCGGAGTTTCCTCCGCGGGGGCCACCGCCTCCCATGCCGCCTCCACCCATGCCGCCGCCGGAGATGAAGTAGCCGATCTCGCCGTTGGCCACCATCTCCTGGAACTGCGCCAGAGTGGGGTAGGGGTCGCCGCCGTTCCAGCCGCCCAGGGCTATCACGTTGGTTCCCGTGGCCAGTTCCAGGCTCGCGGCCTGGCTGGCACCCGAGACGATCCCGGACCATTTCGCCGTGCTGGACTTCAGCAGAGAGTTGAGCTCGGAGTCCGAGGCGGCGCCGCCGCCGGCCTGGCCGTCCGTGCCGTCTGCCCCGGGGGACCTGCCGCCGGTGCCGGCCCTCCCGGTCTGCCCGCCGGGCCCGCCCATGGCGGACGCTGTGGGGCCCGACGTCGGGATGGAACCGGAATGGGGCTGGGAGGCGGTGGCGAAGGTCCACGCCGTGCTGCCGAGCCCGCCGGCCAGCAGCGAAACCACCACCACGCCGGCCGCTGCCGCCCTCCGAAGCCGTGCCGGAACGGCGTGGTGGCTATCGAGCCGGAGCAGCAGCGCCGCCGCCGCGAGCACGCCCAGGACCACCACGGCAATCCTGATCCACGGCAGCCAGGAGGCGTCCCGGCCCAGGAGCACCGCGGACCAGACCGAGCCCGCCAGGACGGACGCGGCCAGCACGATCCGCGCGGGCCAGTACCCGCGCCCGCGCCACAGCTCGACGGAGCCGATGCCCGTCAGTGCGGCGATGGCGGGGGCCAGGGCAACGGCGTAGTAGGGGTGGACCGTGCCGCCCATGAAGCTGAGGATCCCCGCGGTGACCAGCAGCCAGCCGCCCCACAGCATCAGGGCTGCCCGGGTGCGTGATGTGCGGGCCTCGCGGCGGGTGAACCAGAGGCCGGCCGCGAGCAGGATCAGGGCCGAGGGAAGCAGCCAGGACACTTCGCCGCCAAAGCTGGCGCCGAACATCCTGGTGATCCCGGCCGCCCCGCCGAAGCCCACGTTGCCGCCCAGACCGCCGCCGGGGGCGCCACCCAAGCCGCCGCCCGGGGCGCCGCCGGGTGCGCCGCCGCCCGAGCCCGTGATGCGGCCCAGGCCGTTGTAGCCGAACGTAAGCTCCAGGAAGCTGTTGCCTTCCGAGCCGGCCATGTACGGACGCTCCGAGGCAGGGGTGAGCTGGAACAGGGCAATGTAGCTGCCTGCCACCAGCACAATCCCGCCGGCCGCTGCCAGCAGGTGCAGCATTCGCCGCCCCAGGGTGGTGGGCGCGGCCCAGAGGTAGGCGAGCGCAAGGCCCGGCACGATCAGGAAGCCCTGGAGCATCTTGGTCAGGAACGCCAGCCCGATCACGGCGCCGGCCGCGGCCAGCCATTTCCAGCCGGCCTTTTCGATGGCACGGGTGGTGAGGTAGGCGGCGAGCACCAGGCACAGCGTGAGCAGGGCATCAGGGTTGTTGAACCGGAACATCAGGGCGGCCACCGGAGTCAGCGCGAGCGCTGCGCCGGCAAGCAGCCCCGCGGCGGGCCCCGACACCCGCTTCACCGTCAGATACAGAAGCCCGACGGCGGCCACGCCCATGAGCGCCTGGGGCACCAGCATGCTGAGCAGCGAGAAGCCGAAGATCCGTCCCGCGAGGCCGGGAATCCACAGGGCAGCCGGGGGCTTGTCCACCGTGATCGCGTTGCCGGCGTCCAGGGAGCCGAACAGCAGTGCGGTCCAGTCCTTGGTGCCCGCCTGGACGGCCGCGGCATAGAAGGAGTTGGCGTATCCGGTGGCTTCGAGGTTCCACAGATACAGGATGGCCGAGAACGCCAGCAGCAGCGCGGCCGAAGGCCGGACCCAGCGCGGCTGGTTGCCTGTCAGCAGGGAGCGGAGGCGTGGCCCCAACCCCGGGGCACTTGGGGTGGCCGGCCCCGAACGATGTGGTCCGGAGCCCAAAATTCCGGTGCCCCTGCTTCCGATGTCCCTGCTTCCGGTGCCCCTGGTGCCGGTGTCCGTGGTGCCGGTGTGCTTGATGCCGTCCGCAGGGGCGGAGGCCGTCTGGCTGGTGGTCATTTACTTGGCCTCTTCTGTGCGGGGCTGGGATGTGCGCAGCCCGGATTCTGTGGTGGCGGCGGCAGGCGCCGGTTCTGGCGGCGACTGCCGCCGTCGGAATACCCACAGCCTGAACAGCAGGAACTTCACGGCGGTTGCCGCGAGGTTGGCCGCCGTGACGGTCACCAGCTCCAGCCAGCGGTCCGGCGTCGTGCTTTCGTGGACGAAGGCGAGCGCCCCGGAGGTGAGGGCCAGTCCGATCCCGAAGACCAGCAGCCCTTCAAAGTGGTGGCGGGCGACATCGCTGCTGCCGGCAATGCCGAACGTGAAGCGCCGGTTTGCCGCGGTGTTGGCCACGGCCGTGGTGAGCAAGGCCAGGAGGTTGGCGAGCTGCGGGTCCATCAGGTTGCGGCACAGGAAGAAGAGCACCAGATAGGCCAGGGTGGACGCCACGCCGATGGTCCCGAAGCGCACCAGCTGGCCGAACAGGCTGCCGCCCGGGCTCTGCTCCTGGCTGCGGGACGCCGCGGGCAGGGGGCCGCGGGCAAGGGCCGCCCGGAGCTCCGCCACGGGAATGCGCCCGGACACCATGTCCTTGCTGAGCCGGGCCATGCCGCGGACATCGGCGAGGGCCGTCTGGACAATGTCCACGCTGGAGTTGGGGTCGTCCGTCCAGTCCACCGGGACCTCGTGGACGCGAAGGCCGCACTTCTCGGCGAGGACCAGGAGCTCCGTGTCGAAGAACCACGCGTTGTCCACCGTGTGGGGGAGGATCTGCTGGGCGATGTCCGCGCGGATGGCCTTGAAGCCGCACTGGGCGTCGCTGAAGTGCGCGCCCATCAGGGACTGGAGCAGGAAGTTGTAGCTGCGGGAGATGAATTCGCGCTTGGGTCCGCGGACCACGCGGGAATTGCGGGTCAGCCGGGTGCCGATGGCGAGGTCGGAGTGGCCGGAGATCAGCGGCGCCAGGAGGGGGCCCAGGGCGGCCAGGTCGGTGGAGAGGTCCACGTCCATGTAGGCCAGGACGGGCGACGGCGAGGCCAGCCACACCTTCCGGAGGGCGTTGCCGCGGCCCTTTTCCTCGAGGTGCACGACGGAAACCTCGCGGAGCTCCCGGGCCACGCGCTCGGCGGCCTTGAGCGTGCCGTCCGTGCTCGCGTTGTCCGCCACGGTGATGCGGAAAGAGTGGGGGAAGGTGCCGCGGAGGTAGGCGTGCAGCCGGCGCAGGCACTCCTCCAGGTCACGTTCCTCGTTGTAGACCGGGATGGTCACATCGAGCACGGGGACAGCGGCGGCGGTGTCGATGGGTGAGCGCCGCGGGTGCCTCGTGAGCGTGCGGACCGGGCCGTGTCCGGACGCCAGAGCGGCGTGGAGCGGAGCATGCGGCTGGGGGTGCAGCGGAGGGTGCGGCTGGGATCCGGGGGCTTGGTCGGTGAGGCTCATGCATCAACAGTGGCGCCGCCCCATAAGAGGGTTTTAGGTCGAAGCTGTGCACGGGCTGTGCAACTCTCGGCCGCCCGCCAAAAGGGCCTGCATCGCCGGCCGGGTGCCGCATTTCTGCACCACTTTCCGGGCCGCCCGCCCCGCCAGGTACGCTGAAGGGCCCCGGATCACGTGGATCCGGGGCCCTTCGCACCCGTCAAAGCGGTGCAGAAATGCGCGCCGTCGGTTGCTTACTGCCGGGAATTTAGTACCAGTTGTTGGCGAGATGGAAGTTCAGCGCGCCGCAAGGGGAGCCGTAGCGTTCCTTGACGTAGTCCAGGCCCCAGTTGATCTGCGTCCGGTAGTTGGTGAGGTAGTCCGCCCCGGCGCTCGCCATCTTCTCGGCGGGCAGCGACTGCACTACGCCGTAGGCGCCGCTGCTCGCGTTGGTGGCGGTGGTGCGCCATTCGGACTCCTTGGTCCAAAGGGTCTGCAGGCACTGCATCTGGTCCGCGGCCCAGCCGTAGGAGGAGAGCTTGCCGGCTGCATAGGCCTGCGCGCCGGCGGGGTCGTTCACGGCGACGGCGGCTGCGGGCTTGGGAGCCGGAGCGGCCGGGGCAACCTTGGCGGCCGGGGCGGCAGGAGCCTTGGCCGGCGCGGGGGCTGCCTTGGGGGCGGCTGCCTTCGGAGCGGCCGTGGGCGCGGCCGGCTTGGCCGCTGACTGCGGAGCCAGCGCGGCCGCGGTCGGAGCCGGCAGGGCAGCGATGAGGGTCTTGTCGAAGTTGAGCGTCGGCGCCTGGGACGTCGTGGCTGACGCCGCTTCGGAGCCGGCCCGGGGTGCGGACTGCTCCGCTGCCTGGCCTGCGGCGCCGACGCCGATGAGCACCGCACAGGCGGTGGTCACTACGGCTGCGCGGCGGCCGAACGACGGGATGCCGGCCGTGAGCCGGCCCCAGGGGGTTGCCGGCGCTGCTGGCTCGGCGCGATGGCGGGAAAGTTTCTGCCGGGACTGCTTGGGGGCGCGTTCAGGGCGCGCTTTTACCTTGAATTCAGACATGGTGGATTGCCTCTCAACACCTGCGGAGTTAGCTGTCGGGTTCGGATGAGGTCATCCGGCCGCACGGAAATTCACGTGTCGGCTTCACCCCAAGGGCTGATGCGAAAAGCCCGGGACTCTGGTTCCCCCGCCTCTGCCTCGTCTTGCGGAATCCGGGAAGCGGCAGAGCTGGGCGTCCATCCGGAAGTGCGGCCCTAACGGGGGCAGCACCTCATCGACGGTACAGGAGGCAAACGCTTAAGTCACATTTAGGTAACGGAGGTCACGACGACGGCGCGTCGCCTTGCGCGGGCAGCCGGACGGCGAATTCGGTCCGGCCGGGCCGCGACGTTACCTCGACCGTGCCGCCGTGGGCTTGGACGATCGACTGCACAATGGAGAGCCCCAGGCCGCTGGTTCCCTCTGCCGAGGCGGCCCCTGCGGCACCCCGTCCCGAAGCTGCCGCCGGCGGGGTCTGTCCGCCGGAACCGGACGGCGAGAGGACCGCCTGCGCCGGGGTCGCACGTGCGGCGTCTGCGCGGGCGAAGCGTGCGAAGACCCGGTCCACGAACTCCGGAGGGATGCCCGCTCCGTCGTCCGTCACGGTGACCACGGCGCTGCCGTCGGCGGACCTCATCACGCCGGTCACCACAGTGGTTCCCGGTCCGGTGTGCTTGCGCGCGTTGGACAGCAGGTTGGCCAGCACCTGGTGCAACTGCGACGCGTCACCGCGGACCACCACCGGCTCCTCGGGAAGTTCGAGGTGCCAGATGCGGTCCGGCGCCATGACTTTTTCGTCGCTCACGGTCTCGATCACGAGCTGCGTGAGGTCCACGTCGCTGAGCTTGAGCGGCTGGCCCTCGTCCAGCCGGGCGAGCAGCAGGAGATCCTCCACCAGCGTTGTCATCCGCTCGGACTGGCTCTGGACGCGGGCCAGCGACCTTTGGCCGTCGGGCGTGAACTTCTCGGTCATGCGCATCAGCTCGGTGTACCCGCGGATGGCCGTGAGCGGGGTGCGGAGCTCGTGCGAGGCATCGGCCACGAACTGGCGGACCTTCATTTCGCTCTCCTGCCGCGCCTCCAGCGCATTGGACACGTTGTCCAGCATCTGGTTGAGGGCATGGCCCACGCTGCCCACTTCCGTTCCGGGATGGGCGTTCGACGGCGGGACGCGGACGGCGAGCGCCACCTCACCGGCGTCCAGCGGCAGGCGCGAAACCTGGGTGGCCACCTCCGAGAGCTGCTCCAGCGGCTTCATGGTGCGGCGGATGAGCACCGTCCCGGCGAGGCCGATCAGCACGATTCCGCCCAGCGACACAATGGTGACGGTCACAACAAGGGACGTCAGGGTGCTCTGCTTGTCGGCGAGGGGAAGCCCGGTCACCATGACGTCGCCGTAGGGTGTCTGGGCGGCAACCAGCCGGTAGGCCCCGGTGGACAGCGTGCGGTCGACGGGGACGCCGTCGCGGCGCAGGCCCAGGAGAACCTGGTCGTCTGCCGCCGAGAGTGTCCTGCGGGTGGCATCGGATGCCAGGAATCCTGCGCTGACCTGCCCGGCCTGGATCCTGGCCGCCAGGGTGCCCACGCGCTGACCCCGGCCTTCGAGGGGATCGGGCTTGCCCGTGCTGCCGGGCGGGGGACGGCCGAAGTCGCGGGCCCTGTCAGCGGCGCCGGTGAGTTGCTCGTCGAGCTGGCGGGTCAGGAATGCGTCCATGCTGGCGTAGCTGAACAGGCCGATCGCAGCGCAGATGGCCACGAGCAGCGCCATGGCCACGAGGACAAGTCGGGTGCGGAGATGCCAGGTGCCGGGCTTCAGCCAGCTGCGGCGCTGGATGCGGGTGGCTCCGGAAAGATTTGCCACGGACTAGTCTGCCGGTTTGATGACGTAGCCCGCGCCGCGGACCGTGTGGATCATCGGCGGGTGCACGGCATCCACCTTCTTGCGCAGGTACGAGATGTACAGCTCAACGATGTTGGCCTGGCCGCCGAAGTCGTAGTTCCACACGCGGTCCAGGATCTGGGCCTTGCTGACCACGCGCTTGGGGTTCTCCATGAGGTACCGCAGGAGCTCGAACTGGGTCGCGGTGAGCTGCAGTTCATCCCCGGCCCGGGTGACTTCGCGGGTGTCCAGGTTCAGGACCAGGTCTCCCACCACCAGTTCGGCGGAATCCATCGCGGCCACGCCCGAGCGCTGCACCAGCCGGTGCAGGCGCAGCAGGACCTCCTCCATGCTGAAGGGTTTGGTCACGTAGTCGTCCCCGCCGGCGGCGAGGCCCACGATGCGGTCCTGCACGGCGTCTTTGGCCGTCAGGAACAGCGCCGGAACCTCCGGCGCGAAGGCGCGGATTCGGCCGAGCAGCTCAACGCCGTCGAAACCGGGGAGCATCACGTCCAGCACGAGGACGTCGGGGCGGAATTCCTTGGCGAGCTTGACGGCTTCCGGGCCGTCAGCGGCCACGGCAACGGACCAGCCTGCCATGCGCAGGCCCATGCTCATCAGTTCGGACAGGCTGGGTTCGTCGTCAACCACCAGGGCGCGGATGGGTGAGCCGTCCGGGTGGGTGAGCTGGGGAAGGTTGTTGGTCATGGAGTGCGAAGTGGCCATGGGACAACTCTCCGTTCTGGGGTTTAGCCGGCGCTTTGGTGTTCCTGTGCGCCTGCTGTGAATCCCAGCCTAGCGAGCTGGAAGACGCGGCGTCGGGATTTCTCGGGTCACAGGCATGGCTCTTGCCCTGCACAGGCCAGTCACAGGAAGGGTTCCCAATCTGGAATGGACACATTCCGCACGCCTGAAGGAGATCACAAATGAGCGGACAGCAGCACCCACCTGTTCCGGAAACCACGCCCCTGCCTCCGGCTGCCCGGTTGCAGGCGGGCGATCACCAAGGAGCGGCCCAGGGCGAACCGCAGGGCGAAGCCCGGCGTGAGGCCCAGCCTGAGGCCCGGGCGCTTGAGCCGGCAACGGCAGCCCTTCCCGAGACCGCACCGGGCTGGGGCTCCGGGTGGGGCGCTCCGCCGTCGGCTCCTTCAGCCCCAGACTGGTCAGGTACGTCTTCAAGCACCGCCGTGTACGAACGGCCGGCCGAACAGCCCGCCGAACAGACGGCCGGCGGGGGAGCGGGCTGGGGCTCCGGGTGGGGCGCGCCGCCCCCGGCCGGAATCGCGGACGGTGCGGCGGCCAACGCGAAACCGTGGACCATGAAGCGCGGACTCGTGGTTGCCGGTGCGGCCACCGTTCTGGCGGCCGGGGCGGGTGTTGGCGTCTACAACCTGGGCAGTAACGCGGCGGCGGCCGACGGAACCGCAGCATCCGGTGGCGCGGGCCAGGGCGGCCTGGCGCAGGGAGGAATGCCGCAGGGCGGAATGACCCAGGACGGCGGCGGGGCGCTAGGCGGACCGGGCGGCACCCAGGGCGGCTTTGCCAACGGAACGGTGCCGGGCCAGGGCGGCGACTTCGCGCCCGGCGGGCTGGGCGGCATGGGCAGCGGGATTTCGTCGGCCGTCCACTCCGAGTACGTCGTCGAGGAGGATGGCCAGTACGTCACCAAAGTTGCGCAACTGGGCACCGTCGCGGACGTCTCCTCCGGCTCCGTCACGGTCAAGAGCGCGGACGGATTCACCCGGACCTACACGCTTGGCGACGCCACCGCCGTGAGTAATCAGCAACTAAGGCGCCAGCAGTCATCTGCGAGCGGGTTGACCGTGGCGGACATCGCCGCCGGGGCCACCGTGAGGATCGTGGCAGGCAAGGACGGTTCGGCCTTCGCCGCCGAATCCGTGCAGCTGATTGCCGCCCTCCAGACGGGCCAGACCGGGCAGACGGGCCAGACCAGCTAAGGGGGCGCGCCAGCCGAGGCGCCGGCCCCTATCCTGATCCTTGTCCTGATCCCGGACGAGGCCCTGCGTCCAGGTCCGCCGGCCTGGGCGCGGCCTGGACCGCACGCAGCCGTTTGACCAGTGCCGGCGCGCGTGCTTGGCCCAAAATCTTCTGTCCGCATGGCGTCATAGCTGGACAACCGGGGATTTGCCGGGCCGGAATTCCCGCATATGAAATGTCGCTGAATATTTGATGAAAAAGAGGGGTTTGGGCGAATTTCGTTCGAAGAATGGTGCTTTCCGACCGACCGGTCTGGAAAAAGATCGGGAAAAATTAGACCTTGTAGAATTGTGATTTGACCCACAAACACGCGTTTCGTCTCACGATGCGGACGGTGCGGTCCATTGTTACTTGCAAGTTTTCATTGTTACGTTGCACACTTTCAAGTGTGAACAAGAACTCAACAGCACCTGCAGCCGCAGAATATTGGCCCAGCACACCCGCTGCTGCCGACATGCGCTGTTGTCGAATGCACGCCTAACTTTCTACCCCACAAAGTTTTTAGGCATTCGCCCCCAGCCCAGCGTCGGGCGCCCCTCCCCAGAACTTCATTGCGGGGAAACCAAGCATTCGAGCCGCGATGACGGCCATTCACATTGAGGTAAGCATTCATGTCAGTTGCATCTGGATACGTCCACATCTCCGTCCGTAACGCCAACAAGACAGGCCAGACGTCGGGCCTCCGCCAGGGATTCGGTACCCGTCCGGCCTTCCCGCCGGCGGGCCAGGGAAACAGCTTTCCCGCCCCCGGCTATGCACCCCAGGGCTACAACCCCAATTCTTACGGCCAGCTGCGTGCCGTGCCTGCTGAGGAAGCGGCGCCGCTGACCGCGCCGACGCCCGTCGTCGCCCCGGCCGCCGGCGCCTCCGTCCGTCCCGTGCCCAACGACAACGTGGCCCGCGGATTCGTCCTCTACATGGGGATCGACGAGGAAACCGCGGCTGCCGCCGGCACCTCCATCGCCAAGCTCGCCCAGGAGATCCGGGCATACGCCCAGTCGCTCGTTTCCGGCGCTGAAAGCTATGCCGCCGTCGCCGTGGCGCCCGCCAGCGCGCCCGGTTCCGCACTCGACGTCGTCCGTTCCACGTTCGGTGACCCCACCGTCAACACCCGGCAGCGCACCGAGGCCGCGCGCCTGCAGCCGGCACAGGACCCCCGTCCGTCCGGCGTGCTGATCGACCTCGCCCGCCGCGAAGTCCACCTCGACGGCGAGTCCCTGAACCTGACGTTCAAGGAGTTCGAGCTCCTCAACTACCTCGTCGAGAACGGCACCCGCACCGTGGGCCGTGATGAACTGCTCGAGGGCCTGTGGCGGAATGCCGAAGAGGTGCCGAACGAGCGCACCATCGACGTCCACATCCGCCGCCTCCGCTCCAAGCTGGGCCGCCTCGCTAACACCGTGCGCACTGTGCGCGGCCAGGGCTACCGGTTCTACGAGCACCCCGAGGTAGTTGTCTGGGCCGCGCCGGAATACTCGATCTAGCCTTTTCCTTAAGCGCCAAAGCGTCCGTTCCCAACTGGGGACGGGCGCTTTCGCGTCGCCGGGCGCGCTTCAGCCGCATTTTGCCGTGCCTTAGACACCTCCTTCGTTCCTCAGTCGGCGATGCGGCACTACGCAAAATGCCGCCTTCGCGCTTCCCAGCCGATGATCCAGCGCCCGCGCGGGGAAGGTCGCTCGTGGGCTTCCGGGTCCTTGGTCGAGGGCCTCCGCGGCGGGTTTGTTGGGGCTCTGTTGACTTTTCTTGCCCCGGCGTAGGCTCGGATCGTTGATTCGACTAGCAGGAGGAGCCATGACTGTCGCACGCATCACCACGCTGAGCGCCAACTCCAAAACCTCTTTTGACGACGCCATCAAAGAGGGCATTACCCGGGCCAACAAGACCCTGCGCGGCGTTTCCGGTGCCTGGGTCAAGGAACAGAAAGTCGAAATCGCCGACGGCAACGTCGTCGCCTGGCATGTTGTGCTGGAGGTGACCTTCGTCCTGGAGGACTGACCCGCCCTGCCTTTCCCTGACTTGCCCCTGACTTGCCCGCACCGCCTGGCCTCACCTGCCCAACTGGGTCGCAGGTCGCGTCGTTCTCCAGCCTGAAAGGGACACGTGCTGCTACCTGGTTGGGTAGTAGGGTGAGTCCATGAGCGCGCACCACAAGAGGCGTCTGGTGATCATGCGCCACGCCAAGTCCGACTGGCCCGGAGGCGTGGCGGACCATGACCGTCCCTTGGAAGAGCGCGGCCACCGTGAGGCGCCGTTGGCGGGAAAATGGCTGCTCAAACACAACATCGTGCCGGACTTCATCCTCTGCTCGAGCGCCCTGCGGACCCGGCAGACCTGCACCTGGGTGTGCAGCGAGCTCGGCGACAAAGCGCCGACGCCGAAGCTTGAGGACGGGCTGTACGCCACCTCCGCGTTGCGCATGCTCGCGGTGATCAACCACGTTCCGGATACCGTCACCACTCTCATGGTGATCTCCCACATGCCCGGAGTGCAGGACCTGGCCATGCACCTGGCGTCACGCGATTCCAAACACGACGCCTACATGGACGCGGCAACCCGGTTTCCCACCAGCGGGCTGACCGTCCTCGAGACGGAGAAATCCTGGGCGGAGCTCGACGGGCAGGACGCACGGATCACGCATTTCAAGGTCCCCCGCGCCCACTAACGCGAACACCGCCGGTATCGCCCGACCGCACCCGAGTACCCTTGATCTCAGCGTCGTCTAGTGGGGAAGGGCCCGCCATGCTGATTTCTGTTTTGAACCGGTGGCGGGGGTGCGCCCGGCGGTTCGCCGCCGTCGTCGTCGTACTGATGCTCTTCGCGGCCGGTGCTCCGGCCGCCAACGCCGCTCCCTCCGGAGAGCAGCTGTCCACACGCGTGGTGACCGACGCGAGCAACCCTTGGGTGCTGGTCAACAAGTCCCGGCCGTTGAACCCCGCGCAGTTCGTCCCGCAGGACCTTGTCTCGTGGGGCGGGACCGGCCACCTGCTGCGCGCCCAGGTCTCGGGCGCGATGAGCCAGCTCTTCGCCGGGGCGCGTGCTGCCGGACACGCCCTGGAGGTTGTGAGCGCTTACAGGTCCTATGCCTCCCAGAGCGCTCTCTACAGCTCCTACGTCCAGATGTACGGCCAGGCGTATGCGGACCAGATCTCGGCGCGGCCCGGCTACAGCGAGCACCAGACAGGGCTCGCCGCTGACATCGGCAATGTGGGCGGCGGCTGCGGGCTGACCGCCTGCTTCGGGACCACCCCGGGCGGGCGCTGGGTGGCTGCGAACGCGCACCGCTACGGGTTCATCGTGAGGTACCCCGAGGGCTACACGCACATCACCGGCTACGCCTATGAGCCCTGGCATCTGCGGTTCGTCGGGGTCCAGCTGGCCACGGACATGAAGATCCGCGCCATCCCCACCATGGAGCAGTACTTCGCGGCCCGCCCGTCCATCAAGAGCGGCGCCGATGTCCTCGCCGCAGATTCCGCCGGCATCCTGTGGAACTATCCGGCCAACCGCGCAGGCGGCTTCGGCGCCCGGGAACGGATCGGAGCCGGCTGGGCCGGGCTGAAAGCCGGCTTCGTAGCCGACTGGAACGCTGACGGGGTCAACGACATCATCGCCCAATGGAAGGGCGGAACCCTCACGGTTTATCGCGGCAAGCTCTCCGGCGGCTTCCTCAGCCCCATAACGGCCGGCACGGCGGGCTGGCAGTCCATGGATATCACCGTGGGCAAGTGGCACAACGGCCACCGGTTCCCCGGCGTCGTGGGGACGGCTGCGGACGGTGCCATGTACTTCTACCCGAATGCCGCCGGCGGTGCCCTTGGTGCCGGGCAGCAGATCGGGCACGGGTTCGGGGGACTGAAGCTGGCCATGGCCGATTTCGACAACGACCGGCGTCAGGACCTGCTGGTCACCACCGCGGCCGGGGACCTCATGCTGTACAGGTCCGACGGCGCCGGCAGGTTCGCGTGGGAAGCGCGCCCGAAGGTGGGGAACGGCTGGGGCGCCGTCGCCCAGTCCCATGCCTCGTTCGGATTCCAGGGCCCGGGAACGCGCGGCCTCACGGCCAAGGCCGCTGACGGCCGGCTGATCTACTACAGCCTGGGCAGCGGCCGGTTCACCGGAAGCCGACAGGTGGGCAACGGATGGCAGGCGTTCGGCGTCTTCCGGTGACCGGGTTTTCAGAGAGGGTTCAGCGGCCGCTCAGCGGCGGGTAGTTCTGCCGGCAGCTGTCCCTGAAGCGGATGGCCCGGAGCCGG
The DNA here is from genome assembly GCF_001428005.1 of Arthrobacter sp. Soil736. Lineage (GTDB taxonomy): Bacteria > Actinomycetota > Actinomycetes > Actinomycetales > Micrococcaceae > Arthrobacter. The sequence continues at coordinate 82,493 of NZ_LMSB01000034.1, read as the reverse complement.
ATGTCCGCGGGGCGGCCGTCCGCTGAGCCGGCTGGCGCGGTGCCGCCTGGCGCGCCGCGGTCCGTTGAGCCGGCTGGCGGGGTGCGGCCTGGCGCGGCGTGGGCGGGCGCGGCGCAGGCGTTCGCGGCGCAGGCGTGCGCTGCCCGGGCTGGCGCTGGGCTGCCGTGCGCTGGGCGGTCTGCCGCGTGCCTGCAGCGCGCTTCGCTGCCGGCCGGCGCGTGGACGCGCGGGCCGGAGCCGGTCGCCCGGCCGGGGCCCTGGGCCGGGTCCGCCGGCGCCTGCCGGACGGCCAGACGGCCGCGGCGAAGAGCACCAGCAGGGTCAGCGAACCCGAGGCGGCCGCCAGATAAAAGTAGATGTCCGAGTCCTTGGTGGTCACGGCCTCCCCGAGCGCCCCGGGGTCCTGGTTGAACGCCAGGCCCCACATGCGCAGGAAGGCTATGCTGCAGCCGATGAACAGGCTGGTCCCCACGCCGCCGGCCAGGAGCGCCAGATAGCGCCGACGGGCAAATGCTTCGGCCACTGACGCCACGTATCCCACGGCCACGGCGCCCAGGAAGGCGAAAAGCGCAGCCTCCTCAAGGGTGAACGCCGTCAGCACCAGCGTGCCGAGCGCGGCGAAAAAAGCGCCGACCGCTGTCTTCCCGCTGTTACCCATGTGGCCCATGGGACTAATCATCCCTGAGGATCAGGCTGCTTCTGCACGTAGCCACGCATGATGGCCATGATGGCGGCAACGCTTTGGTCACGGGTCCGCTCCGGGTTGTACGTCTGGCGGTCGAGTCCCACCACAAAACAGGCGCCGAATATCGCCGTTTCCAGGCTTCCCCGGGAGATCGAGGCGTCCACGGGATACTCCGCGGCCACCCTTTCAATCGCCGAGCCGATCACTCCGAGCAGCCGCGCGCGCAGCTCCGCGAACGTGTCCTGCCATTCGCTGGGAGTGCGCCAGTTCTCGCTCACCCACAGCCGGGCGAAGGACGGATATTCCGCCATGAAGTCCATGGCCTGCCCGATCATGGCGTCCATCCCGGCGAGGGCGTCCGCCGATTCGTCCTGCACGCTGAGAAGCCTGGCTTCGAGGATGTCCACGCCGTGCCGCAGGAGCTGGGCGATCAGATCGGACTTGCTGCCGAAGTTGTAGTAGACCGTTCCCTTGGAAACGCCTGCCGCCGCAGCGATCTCGTCCACTGTCACCCCTGCCGCGCCGCGTTCGCCGATCAGCTCCATGGAGGCCTCGAAGAGCTTCTGCTTGGTGGCGTTCGTCCGGGCAGGACGGAGTTTCTTGGGCTGAACGGCCGCCTGGCCGGCCTCCGACGAGCTCATACGGCGATCTCCGGTTTCAGGGTTTTGAGGGTCCAGAACTTGTGCTTGCGGACGGCCAGCGTTGAGAGCACCACCCCCAGCAAAGTGTAGCCAAGCAGTCCCGCCACGGTGGACGGAATCATCGAGAGGTCCGCGCCGTAGATCAGGTGCCGCATGCCGTTGACCACGTAACCCATGGGCAGGATCTGATGCACCACATGCAGCGGCTGCGGCGTGGTCTGCCACGGGAAGGTTCCGCCGGAGGAGACAAGCTGCAGCACGAGGAGAATGAGCACCACCAGCTTCCCGGGAGAACCCAGCAGTGCCACCACGCCCTGGATGATGGCACTGAAGGCCGCCGCCGCGGCAAGCAGGAACAGCCACATGAGCACCGGATGGGCAGGATTCAGCCCCAGCGCGACATTCACCACAACGGTGAGCAGGCTGGCCTGCACGGCGGACACGGCAAGGAACGGAAGCCAGCCTCCGACGGCGATCTTCCAGGCGGGGGCGTTGGAGGCGAGGGCGCGCTGAGTGACGGGGCGCATGGCCTGGATCAGCATGAACACGCCGATCCACAATGCCAGGGTCAGGAAGAAGGGCGCCAGTCCGGCGCCGTAGGAACCAGCCTTGGCCTGCGATACGTTGCTGACGGCCACGGGGTCGGACATCACTCCGGAGAGGTTGTTTTTCTGCGCTTCATCCGGGTTCGGTACCTTGCCGGCACCCTTCGACAGCTCCGTGGCCAGCGTCCGGGAACCGTCGGCGGCGGTGCCTGCACCGGTCTCCAGCTGGGCTGCGCCGTTGTCAAGCTTACGGGCCCCCTCGGACAGCGCGGCCGCACCGTCCACGGCCGTCTGCTGTCCGGCTGCCAGGGTTGTGGCGCCGGCGGCGAGCCGGTCCGCGCCGCTCGAGGCGGTCGAGATGGCGCCGGACAGCGCGGGCGTTGCTGCGGCGAGCCTGGCCGCCCCGGCGCTCACGGCGGCGGAGCCGTCGGCGAGCTGCTGGATCTGTGCGGCGTCGGCCTGGATTTTCGTCCTCGCGTCGGTGGCCGGGCCCGAGGCGGCGGCGGTGTCGAATTCCGCCAGGACTTTGGCTGCCTGTTCCTGGGTGAGGACCCCGGCGGCGACCAGCCGGGCGTTGGACTCCTGGACCCGTGTCCGGAGGCCGGTGTCTGCGGCCTGCAGCTGCCCGACGACGTCCTGGACTCTGGTGTTCAGTGCCGCGTTTCCGGCGGCGACCTGGGCCGCGCCGTCGGAGAGTCTCTGCGAATCGGCGGGAAGCCCGGCAGTCTTGTCCTTGAGCTGTGCCAGCCCGCCGCTCAGCTGGCCGGCTCCGGAAGCCAGCTGCGCGGCGCCGTCGCGAAGTTTGACCTCGCCGTTGTACAGTTCCGCCGCGCCTGCCTCGAGCTGGCCGGTGCCCTGGTGCAGACTTGCGGCGCCGTCGCGGAGCCGGGCGACACCGTCCGCCAGGGTTTCCGCGCCGTCGGCCGCCTTGGCCATTTGTGTGTGGATGGTGCCGAAGCCCGTCAGGAGCTGGTTCGCTGTTTCCGCGCCGACCTCCTTGGCGACTGAGGCATGCACGGCGGTGGTGAGCTTGTCCACGATGGTGCTGAGCAGGTAGTTGTTGGCGTCGTTGGTGGTGACGTTGAGCATGGCCTGGCTGGCCGAATCGAAACTTCCCGGGGAGGCCAGGTTGCTGGAAAAGTCGCGGGGGATTTTGAGCGCAAAGGCGTACTTTCCGTCGCTGACGCCCTGGTCGGCTTCGGCTGCGGACTGGACGGGCTGCCAGTTGAACACGTGCCCTTCAACCAGGCTCTCGGCCACCTTCTGCCCGGCCTGCAGGCGGACGCCGTCGCTGGTGGCGGCGCCGGTGTCCTCCATCACGAGCGCGGCGTCAATCCGGTTCAGGTTGCCATACGGATTCCAGTTGGCGTACAGGTACACTGCGCCGTAAAGCAGGGGCACCATGGTCAGCGCCAAGATGGTCAGCTTGGGCAGCAGGCCGCCGGTCATCCGCTTGAGTTCGGAACGGGCAAGCCGCAGCACAGTCACTTTGCGTCCTCGTTTTCGGGTTGTTCTTCGATGACGGCGGCCGGGCCGGTCCAGCCGGGCGGGAGGGCAGTCACGGTGGCGACGACGGCGAGTGGCCGGCCGCCGTCGTACGCCAGTTCCTGGAGCCGCGGCAGCCAGTCCGCCGGATCGGCGCTGTGCCTGTCGGGGGAGTCCAGGACAAGGAGGTCGGTGCGCGGGTTGGCGAGCGCCAGGGCTGTCAGGAGCTCGGTGCGGCGCCGCGGCGGGAGCTGCTCAGCCCACATCCCGGCGATGTCCTCGAACCGGTTGACCTTCAGCCAGGGCTTGCTGAGGAGGGCGCCGCGGTACCGGCGCGGAATGAGGGACAAGTCCTCCGTCACCAGGTCGCGGACACTCAGGTGCTGTTCGGGTTCGTTGACGCCGGGGGAGTCCACCAGCGCGCCGGCGGTGCGGAGCTGCTTGATTTTGGCCTGCCCGTCCCAGCTGATGGTGCCGCCGCCGGGCTTCATCCGGCCGCTGATGGCCAGGGCCAGCGCGGTCCGCTGGTCCTGGCGGTCGGCCGTGACCAGCAGCAGTTCGCCGCGGGATGCCTGCAGTGACGTGGGCGGGAGGAGATCGTCCCGCCTGCCGTTCACGCGAAGCTGTTGTACGGAGAGCAAAGGGAGCCTTTCGCAGATGTCGTCTGCATCAAGGCTAACTAAACTGACCGGTCAGTTCAAATAGATTCGTGCCACTGTGACCCATCAGTCATGCGCGAACGGACACTTGAGGCCCCAAAATCGCCGGGATTTGGGGCCGCAAGTGTCCGTTCGCGCTCTGGTTTTCCCAGGGGTCAGAGGCCGTACTTCTCCAGGAGCCGGAGCCAGACTTCGCTGACGGTGGGGTAGGAGGGGACGGCGTGCCAGAGCCGGTCGAGCGGTACCCCGCCGACGACGGCGATTGTCGCCGCGTGCAGCAGCTCGGCGACGTCGGGGCCGGCGAAGGTCGCACCCAGCAGGACCTTGCGGTCCTCATCGATCACGAGCTGCGCCCAGCCCTCGTAGTTCCTAGCGTGCAGGGACGAACCGGCCACGGCGATGGGCAGCTCCACGGACGACACGTTGTAGCCGTCCTTTCGGGCCTGCTCCACGGACCGGCCGACATTCGCCAGCTCCGGATCCGTGAACACCACATTGGGAACCGCGTGCTTGTTTGCGGTCTGCGCACAGCGGCTCCAGTCTGCGGGCGCCCCCTTCAGCTCGCCTTTGGCGCGGTCCGCGATGGCTGCGCCGGTGGCGCGGGCCTCGTACTTGCCCTGGTGGGTCAGCAGGGCATTGCCGGCCGCGTCCCCCACGGCATACAGCCACGGACCGTCGTCACTGCCGGCGGCGCCGTGCACCAGGCCGGTGGAGTCCGTGCTCAGCGTCGGGGCCGTTCCCGTGCCGGCAGCGAGCCCCACGCTTTCCAGCCCGAGCCCCTCGAGGGCGGGATGCCTCCCCGTCGAAACCAGCAGCTTGTCCACCGAAACGGTGTCGCCGCCGTCGAACGTCAGGGTCAGGGCGCCGTCTCCGTCTTTGCGGACGCTTTGCGTCTTGGTATTCAGGCGGATTTCCACTCCGTCGGCGCGGAGCCCGGCGGCAACGAGCTTCGCAGCCTCCGCGGGAAAGTTTCGCAGCAGGCCGCTGCGCGCCACAAGGGTCACGGCCGACCCGAGGCGGGCAAAGGCCTGGGCGAGCTCCGTGCCGGCGACGCCCCCGCCAAGGACGGCCAGCCGTTCCGGAACCTCCTTGGCCGACGTCGCCTCGCGGGTTCCCCAGTAGGGAACCTCGGAAAGTCCGTCGATGGGCGGCAGGTTGGGCGTGGAACCGTTCGCCAGGACGACGGCGTGACGCGCAGTGAGCACGTATGACTTGCCGTCGAGGCCGGCGACTTCCGCGGCCCGGGGCGCGGTGATCCGGCCCTGCCCGCGGATCAGCTCAATGCCGGCCTCCTCCACCCACTTCACCTGGCTGTCGTCCTGCCACTTCGAGGTGAAGGCGTCGCGGCTCGCGAGGACGGCCGCGACGTCAAGGGTCCGGGTGACCGCCTCGCGGGCTCCGGGGACAGCCTGTGCACCGTGGAGCGCGGTGCCGGGCCGGAGCAGGGCCTTTGACGGCATGCAGGCCCAGTAAGAGCATTCGCCGCCCACCAGTTCAGCCTCCACCAGCACCGCGGTGAGGCCACCCTGCACCACGCGGTCTGCGACGTTTTCGCCTGCAGCGCCGGCGCCGATCACAATGACATCGAATTCCCGTTCAACAACATGTGGCGTCATGGCAACAGCCTACGCCGGGGCCCTGCATCGTTTATTGGGCGCGCGGCGCGGACGCGCGGCAGGCGCGGCGTGGGGCTGGCGGCCGGCGCACGCCGCCGGCACCGGCGCCACCGATGCAGCCGGGGTCCGCACCAATGCCAGGGTCCGTAACAATGCACCGTCCCGCTCAGGGGACATGGGACATCCGCTACGGTGTGGGGAAGTACCGTCACGAAGGAGTTCCGATGCCGTCCCCGAATATCGTTCCGCCGGCCAGGTTCAGCGCCCAGGCCCGCCTTCGTGCCCTGCAGTCGGACATCATGGACCTCATCCTGGACCGCGAACTCGAAGCCGGCGATGCGCTGCCCACGGAGAACGAGCTATGCATCGCCCTTGGGGTGGGCCGGAACACGCTGCGGGAATCGCTCAAGGTCCTGCAGGCCCTGGGCGTCATTGAGATCCGCCACGGCTTCGGAATGTTCGTGGCGCCCAGCAATTTTGAAGCCTTGGCGGACGGCCTGATTTTCCGCGCCAGGCTGTCCCTGCGGCACCACGGGCTTGAGGCGCTGCAGCTCGTGGACGTGCGCCAGGCGCTGGAGTCAGGCCTCATCGGCAGCTCGATGGACCTGATCACAGCCGAGCAGCTGGCCGGCATCGAGGAATCGGTGGTCCGGATGGAGGAGCTGGCGGCGGCGGGCGAGTCCTTCGTCGACGCCGACTCCGACTTCCACAGCAGGCTCTTTGAACCCCTGAACAACGAGCTCCTGCTCAACCTGCTGGGTGTCTTCTGGAAGGTTTACCGCAAAATCCATACCGAGATCGGGGCGGGCGCCGAGGACCTGGCTGCCGTGGCCGCGCTGCACCGGAACGTCTACGCGGCCGTGGCGGCCGGTGACAAGGCGCGTGCCGCCCGGGAGCTGACCCGCCACTTCGACGGCATCCGCCGCCGGATTTCCGACGCCGTCACCGAGTGACGCCGTCGCCGGGTGTCGCCCGCACCGGCAGTGACGCCGTCACCGAGTGACGCCCGCCCGCGGTAGGGGCTCCCGAGCACAGCCGACGCACGCGCGTCACGGCTGACCCAGACCCGGGCTTAAAGCAGAAGATCCGCACCGGATATCCGGTGCGGATCTTCTCTCTGTGCGCCCAAAGGGATTCGAACCCCTGACCTTCTGTTCCGTAGACAGACGCTCTATCCAGCTGAGCTATGGGCGCATCTTCCGGTTCCTGCCGAACTCTTCGCTCGCCCCGAACCTCGAATAACTTTACGCGAGGTCCGCCCCAGTTCCAAATCGAGAACTGTGTAATCTCCGCTACTAGACCGGTCTATGTGACCTTCGTCACTAATTTCAAGATTTCTAGATCTCGGATCCTTGAGTTTCCGCGGAATTTGCCCGCCGAGGGGGCGGACATCCGATGTCTGACTACGAATTGGGCTACGTGATCACAAATAGCATTTAGCACACACCACTGACCCCGACGAAGGGAACCACAATGGGCCATCTGGCGCGACTGCCGCTGCTTGAGAAAGCACCCACCACACATGCCGGACTCCTGGCGTGGGTTGAAGAGGTCGCTGGGCTGACCCAGCCGGACCGGATTCACTGGGTTGACGGCTCCGAGGAAGAAAACACCCGCCTGACCGACGAACTGGTCGCCGCGGGCACGCTGAAGCGGCTGAACCCGGAGCTGTTCCCCAACTCCTTCGCCGCGTTCTCAGACCCCGCCGACGTGGCCCGCGTGGAAGAGCAGACGTTCATCTGCTCCGAAAACGAGCACGACGCCGGCTTCACCAACAACTGGATGGCTCCGGCTGAGATGAAGGAGAAGCTGCACGGGCTGTTCTCCGGCTCCATGCGCGGCCGCACCATGTACGTCATCCCGTTCGTCATGGGCCACCTAGATGCCGAGGATCCCAAGTTCGGCGTCGAGATCACCGACAGCGCCTACGTTGTTGCATCCATGCGCATCATGGCCCGCATCGGCACGGACGTCCTGAACCGGATCACCGAGACGAACGCCTTCTTTGTCCCGGCGCTGCACTCCCTCGGCGCTCCGCTGGAGCCCGGCCAGGCTGACGTTTCCTGGCCGTGCAACCCGGACAAGTGGATCGTCCACTTCCCCGAGGAACGGTCCATCTGGTCCTTCGGCTCGGGCTACGGCGGAAACGCCCTGCTCGGCAAGAAGTGCTACGCCCTGCGCATCGCCTCCGTCATGGCGCATGATGAGGGCTGGCTGGCCGAGCACATGCTGATCCTCAAGCTGACCTCGCCGGAAAAGAAGACCTACTACGTTTCCGCTGCGTTCCCGTCCGCCTGCGGCAAGACCAACCTTGCCCTGCTGGACCCCACCATCGAAGGCTGGAAGGTGGAGACCCTCGGGGACGACATCACCTGGATGCGCTTCGGCAAGGAAGGCGAACTCCGCGCCGTCAACCCGGAAGCGGGCCTGTTCGGCGTCGCTCCCGGCACCGGCTGGGGCACCAACCCGAACGCGATGCGCGCCATCGCCAAGGGCAACAGCATCTTCACCAACGTCGCAATCACGGACGACGGCGGCGTGTGGTGGGAGGGCATGACTGAGGAAGTGCCCGCCCACCTCACCGACTGGCAGGGCAACTCCTGGACGCCCGGCCCCGACAAGCCGGCGGCCCACCCGAACTCCCGCTTCTGCACGCCGATCGACCAGATCGACATGCTGGCCGAGGAATACCACAGCCCGAATGGCGTAGAGCTGTCAGCGATCCTGTTTGGCGGCCGCCGCAAGACCACCATCCCGCTGGTCACCCAGGCGCGTGACTGGTCCAACGGCATCTTCATGGGCTCGACGCTGTCCTCGGAGACCACCGCCGCCGCCGCCGGTGCCGTTGGCGTCGTGCGCCGCGACCCGATGGCCATGCTCCCGTTCATCGGCTACGACGCAGGCGACTACCTGAACCACTGGGTGAACCTGTCCGCCAAGGCCAACCCGGAGCGTCTGCCCAAGATCTTCCTGGTGAACTGGTTCCGCCGCACCGCCGAGGGCGGCTTCGCCTGGCCGGGCTTCGGGGACAACGCACGCGTCCTCAAGTGGGCCATCGAACGCCTCGAAGGCAAGGCCGACGCCGTGGAGACGCCCATCGGCTTCGTGCCGACCGGCGACTCCATCGACCTGACCGGCCTGGACATGACCCCCGCCGAGGTGGAAGCGGCTGTGCGCGTCGACCCCGATGAGTGGAAGACCGAGCTCGCTTCGATCGAGGAATGGTTCGCCAACTTCGGCAGCTCGCTGCCCGCGGCGCTCCAAAGCGAGCTTGACGGGCTGAAAGCCCGCCTGGCCTAGACCGCCTGCAATTCAGTACGACGGCGGCCCCGCACCTTTTCGCTGGAAGGTGCGGGGCCGCCGTCGTACTTAACGCGAACGGACACTTAAGCCCCGGGGCCTAAGTGTCCGTTCGCGCTTCTGCGGTTATGAGGCGAGCCAGATGTCCGGGCCGAAGACCTCGTAGTGGATCCGGGTCGCCGGAATGCCGGCGTCGATGGCCTCGCTGCGGATTTTCCGCATGAACGGCAGCGGGCCGCACAGGTACAGCGATGCGTCGGCCGGCACGTCCACTTCGCGCAGCGACATGAAACCGGCCCTGGATCCGGACTGCGGCTCCTCGAGCCAGAGCTGAAGGTCTGCGCCGTCAAGGCGCTCCACATCCTCGGTCATCTGCCCGCGCAGGGCCCAGCTGTCGAGGGTGCTTTCCGCGTGCAGCACCAGCACCTGCCGCCCGGTCTCTGCCTCCGCGAGCGAACGCAGGATGGAGGCCGTGGGAGTGCAGCCGATGCCGGCGGATGCGAGGACCACGGGGCCGTCCCCGTCCTTGAGCGTGATTTCGCCGTACGGGTTGGAGATTTCCAGGATGTCTCCAACACCGACGCCGGCGTGCAGCACCGGGGACACCTCGCCGCCGTCGTCCAGCTTTGTGGTGAAGGTGCGGGCCGTGCCCGCGTCGTCGGACAGTGAGTACTGGCGGACCTGGCGAAGGCCGTCCGGCAGCTGGACCTTCACGCTGACATACTGGCCCGGAAGCGCGGGAGTGATGGGAGTGTCGTCCGCCGGTTCAAGCGTGAAGGTGATGGCACCGGTTCCGGCCGGCGTCTTGGCGGCCACCTTCCATGGCGTCCACATCTTGCTGTTTGCCTGAGCCGCGTAGAGTCCCTTTTCCAGTTTGATCAGCGCGTCCGCCATGAGCCAGTAGACCTCGGTCCAGGCCTCGGCGATTTCGGGGGTGATGACCCCGGCCAGGTCCTCCGCGATGGCAGCGAACAGGTGCTCGTAGACCACCTGGTACTGCGGTTCGGTGATGCCCAGCGAGGCGTGCTTGTGCGCAATCCTGGACAGCACGGCCTCCGGAAGCGTGCCCGGGTTGTTGACCAAGTGGGTCGCGAAGGCGGCGATGCTGCCGGCCAGCGCCTGCTGCTGGTTGCCGGAGCGCTGGTTGGAGCGGCTGAACAGGCCGTCCAGGAGTTCGGGGTGGGCGGCGAAAAGCCGGGCATAGAACTTGGGCGTGATTTCGCCGATCCGGGAACCGACCAGCGGAAGCGTGGCCTCGATGACAGGGCGGGCTTTGTCCGAGAGCATGTGTACTCCTGAGGTTGTGGCCCGGGGCCTTCGTCCGGACCGGATGCGGATACTAGCATTTGATATGCCAATTTCCTTACCCAATTTCTACACCCTGTAGAAATGATTCACCAAATCGGCGAGGGGCGGAGCCGGGTCAGATTCCGTGGCGCAGGCGGATCGCCTGGAAAACGGGCGCCATCTGGCGGGAACCGGGCAGCTCGGCCACCACGACCTCATCCAGTTCCCGGTAGAAGGCTTCCCGGGCGCGGGCCAGTGCGCCCCGAAGACGGCATTCGTTGATCAGCGGGCAATCGCCGCTCGGGGAGACGCAATCCGCGGCGTCAGACCGGGTGTCGAGCTGCCGCAGGACCTTGCCCACGGTGATGACCCGGCCGGCTGCGTTGAGCCTGGATCCGCCGTTGCGCCCGCGCTCAACGTCGATCAGACCGAGCAGGCGCAGCTTGGCCATGGCCTTGCTGACGTGGTTGTAGGGAGTGCCGACGGCGTCCGCCACGCTCTGCGTGGTGAGCAGATCGCCGTCCGGCGCTGCAGCCAGCACCATGAGGGCGCGCAGGCTGACGTCCGCGAAGGCGTTGATTTTCATGTCACTAGCTTAATAACACACGCCAAGGAGACGGGACCACCCGGTCTAGTCCACCCAGATGGCTGGCTCGTTGGTGTCCGCGGCCAGTTCCCCGAAGTCCCATTCACGCGTGGCCGTGTTCGCCGCGTACGGAAGGACTGCCGCGAACACGGCTCCGTCGCGGTGCTCAGTGGCCACGTGGATGGCGTCCGAGCCTTCCTCGACCAGGGTGATGTCGCAGACTATCGCCGCTGCCCGGAAGTCTTCCCGGTTCTGGCGCAGCAGCTCGGTGAGGTCGCCGATCATCTCATCGGCGTCGAACTCGTCATCCGACCCTGGGTCCGCATCAGCCGGCGAGACGGCCACAAGCCGGACCTCGCCGTCGTTCTCCACCACCAGCGCGAACGGCAGGAAGCCGCCGTTGCGCTCAAGCTGCTCCTGCGCAGCGCCCATGCCGGTGCCAAGGAGGTTCTCCAGGTCCGTGGCGGCGGATTCCGGCACGGACGTGCGCCACGACGACTCTGCCGGCGATGCAGGGGACTCTGCCATTTCCGCGGTCCTAGCGGCGGACCAGCGCCAGCACGCGGTCGCGCACGCGTTCCATGGTGGCCTGGTCCGTGGCCTCAGCGTTCAGGCGCAGGAACGGTTCGGTGTTGGAGGGGCGCAGGTTGAACCAGTAGCTTCCGTCCGCGGCCGTGAAGGTGCTGCCGTCCAGGTGGTCGACGTCAACGTCGTCGTTCGCAAAATCGGCGCGGACCCGCTCCACGGCGCCGGCCTTGTCCTCGATCTCGGAGTTGATTTCGCCGGAGGAGATGTACGGCTCGTACTCGCGGCCGAGCTCCGAGAGCGGGCCGTCCTGTTCGCCCAGGGCGGCCAGCACGTGCATGGCCGCGAGCATTCCGGTGTCCGCGTTCCAGAAGTCCCGGAAGTAGAAGTGGGCGGAGTGCTCGCCGCCGAAGACGGCGCCTTCCTTGGCCATGACGGCCTTGATGAAGGAGTGGCCCACGCGGGTGCGGACGGCGCGGCCGCCGTCCTGGGCGACGAGTTCGGGCACTGCCCGGGACGTCAGCAGGTTGTGGATGATGGTGGGCGTCTGCTCGCCCTGCGCCTTGGCGCGTGCGATCTCGCGGCGGGCCACCATGCCGGTGATGGCCGACGGCGACACGGCGTCGCCGTTTTCGTCGATAACAAAGCAGCGGTCGGCGTCGCCGTCGAAGGCCAGCCCGATGTCAGCCGCGTGTTTGACGACGGCGGCCTGGAGGTCGCGCAGGTTCTCCGGCTCCAGGGGGTTGGCCGGGTGGTTCGGGAAGGAGCCGTCCAGCTCGAAGTACAGCGGAATGATGTCAAAGGGAAGCTCCGGCAGCAGGGCGTCGCCGAGCACCGCGGGCGTGGTGAGTCCGGCCATGCCGTTGCCGGCATCCACCACCACTTTCAGGGGGCGGGAACCGGAGAGGTCCACGAGCTTGCGCAGGTATTCGGCGTAGCCCTTCAGGACGTCCTGGACGCCGATCTGGCCGCGGGTTTCCGCGACGGGGATGCTGCCCGTGTTCAGGTACTGCTCGGCGAGGGCCTGGATTTCCTTGAGCCCCGTTTCCGAGGAGATGGGGACGGCTCCGGCCTTGGCCATCTTGATGCCGTTGTATTCCGCGGGGTTGTGGCTTGCCGTGAACGTGGCTCCGGCGGCGTTCAGGGCGCCGCACGCGTAGTACAGCTCGTCCGTGGAGATCAGGTCCAGCAGCTGGACGTTGGCTCCGCGCGTGGCGGCGCCGTTGGCAAAGGCCTTGCTGAACTCGGGGGAGGAGGGCCGCATGTCGCCTCCGACCAGGACGGTCTGGCCTTCCAGCCCCAGCACGTCGACGAAGGCGGCCCCGACCGCTTCGACGATTTCAGCGGTGATGGAGTCGCCCACGATGCCGCGGACGTCATACGCCTTGAATGAGGCTGAAAGGTCAAAAGTACGGGTCTGGTCGCTAGTCACGGGATTTATCTTACGGGGAAGCCAGGCGTGGCCTGCGAACCGGAAGTCACGGAGGCGGCGGCGGGTTGCGGCGCCGCATCTGTTCCGGGCCGGCGCTTGTCCACATACGCGGATCCTCGCTTGGGAGTGTCAGAGGCGGCTGGGATACTGAATCAATGGCCAATAACCAGCACGCTGCAGTTCTTCCGTCCGCTTCCACCTTTCCGTCCGGCACGGTATCCGGTACCGCACCCGGCACGGAGCAGGGGGCGGTCTCTGCGACCCGGGGCCAGGCCCTCGAGGTGTTGCGGGGGCTGGTAGGGCACCCGGAAGCCGACTTCCACGACGGCCAGTTCGAGGCCATTGAGGCCCTGGTCGACGCCGGTCGCCGCGCTCTGGTGGTGCAGCGGACAGGCTGGGGGAAGTCCGCTGTCTACTTCGTGGCCTCGCTGCTGCTGAGGCGGCGCGGAGCGGGCCCCACGCTCATCGTGTCACCGCTGCTGGCGCTGATGCGGGACCAGGTGGCGGCCGCCGCCCGCGCCGGTGTCCGGGCCGTCGCCATCAACTCCGCCAACCAGCTCGAGTGGGACACCGTGCGCGAACAGCTGGCCGCGGACCAGGTGGACGTCCTGCTGGTGTCACCCGAACGGCTCACCAATCCCGCGTTCCGCGAAAACCAGCTGCCGGAGCTCATCCGCCGCACCGGGCTGCTGGTCATCGACGAGGCCCACTGCATTTCCGACTGGGGCCACGACTTCCGGCCGGACTACCGCCGCATCGCGGACCTCATCACGCAGCTGCCGGACACCGTTCCCGTGCTGGCCACCACCGCCACGGCCAACTCCCGCGTAGTGCACGACATCGAGGAGCAACTGGGAGACGGCGTGCTGACCATCCGCGGCGCCCTGGGCAGGGAGTCGCTGCGGCTCGGAGTGCTGACGCTGCCCGATTCGCGCGAGCGGCTCGGCTGGCTGCTGACGCACCTGGCGGACTTGCCGGGCAGCGGGATCATCTACACACTGACCGTGTCCGCGGCCGAGGACACTGCCCGGCTTCTCGCTGAGGCAGGCCATGAGGTGCTCGCCTACACGGGCCGCACCGACCCCGCGGACCGCGAACGGGCCGAGCAGCTCCTCAAGGACAACCAGGTGAAGGCGCTCGTCGCCACGTCGGCCCTGGGGATGGGCTTCGACAAGCCGGACCTCGGCTTTGTGGTGCACCTTGGAGCACCGTCCTCCCCGGTGGCCTACTACCAGCAGGTGGGCCGTGCCGGGCGTGGCGCCGCGAACGCCGACGTCCTGCTGCTTCCCGGCTCCGAGGACCGCGAGATCTGGCAGTACTTCGCCACCGCCTCCATGCCGTCGGAGGAGAAAGCCGCCGCCGTGCTGACCGCCCTGGCGGAGGCCGGGTCGGCAGTGTCGACGGTTGCGCTCGAGGCCCGGGTTGACCTTCGCCGGACGCCGCTGGAACTGCTGTTGAAGGTGCTCTCCGTGGACGGTGCCGTGGAACGCGTCGGCGGCGGCTGGCGGTCCACGGGTATGCCCTGGACCTACGACGCCGAACGGTACCGCCGCATCTCGGAAGCGCGCGTGGACGAGCAGGACTCCATGGTCATCTACCAGGACACCGCAGGGTGCCGGATGGAATACATCACGTCGGTGCTGGATGACGACACCGCCGCCGCCTGCGGCCGGTGCGACAACTGCGCGGGCCGGTGGTTCCCCGCGGACATCGCATCCGCGGCCACCGAGGCTGCGGGGCAGACGCTGAGCCGGGCAGGCATCGTGCTGGAACCTCGGCTTCAGTGGCCCAGCGGCATGGACCGGCTCGGAGTGCCGGTGAAGGGGAAAATCAAGCCCGACGAAAACCTCGCCGACGGCCGCGTCCTCGCCAGGCTCACGGACCTGGGCTGGGGCGGTGCGCTGCGGGAGCTCTTTGCTGCGGGAGCCCCGGACCGCACCGTTGACCCCGGCATGCTGCAGGCCTGCGTCCAGGTGCTGCGGGAATGGGGCGCCGGTGACTCCAGGGTTCCGGGCTGGAGCGGCGCGGGGCGTCCGGCGGCAATTGTCAGCATGCCGTCGCGCGGCAGGCCCGCACTTGTGGACTCGCTGGCCAGGGGCATCTCGGAGATCGGCCGCATCCCCTACATCGGGCAGCTTCAGCTGGAGCACGGCGGCCCCACGGGCGGCCGCGGCGGAAACAGCGCCTACCGCCTGGCCGGCGTCTGGGACCGCCTCGCGGTGGGCCAGGAACTCGGGTCCGCCCTCGCCGGTTTCGGCGGCCAGAGCGTGATGCTCATCGATGACCTCGTGGACAGCCGCTGGACTGTCACCGTGGCCGGCCGTGCCCTCAGGCGGGCCGGCGCCGGGGCGGTTCTGCCGCTGGCGCTGGCCCAGGCCGGCTGACCTCCGCACCGGCATTCCGGTGCAGCATGAGGCTGTCAACAGTGCTGAGCAGCATCAGCAGGGCGATGGACAGGAAAGCGCCCCGGTAGGCGGCCACCGCGCCGCCGTCCGTTGCGGCCCCCAGCACACCTCCCAGCACACTTCCCAGCCCGCTGGCCAGGACCGGAGCTGAGTCGAAAACGCGGAGCAGCAGCGCGCCGACGGCGATCCCGGTTCCGGTTGCGAGCTGGACCATCGTGGCCGAAACTGCGTTCGCCGACGTCAGCTGGCCGGGAAGGATGTCGGCGTACTGGACGGACGCGTAGGCGGAGAACCCGATGGAGCGGAACACCCCGCTGCACACCAGAAGCGCAAAAATCAGCGGTTCCGGGGTTCCCGCTGTGAGCAGCGCGCACAGCACAAAGGTCGCCGCCGAGGCAAGCGAGGCACAGACCAGCACCGGCTTGAATCCGAAGCGCCTGATCAGCGGGGTGGTGGCGGGTTTGATGCCGATGTTCCCGATGAAGACCGCCGCCACCATGATGCCCGCGTGCAGGGGGCTCCACCCGAAGCCTTCCTGGAACATCAGGGGAAGGAGGAAGGGGACGGCGCTGATGGTCAGCCGGTAGATGAAGCCGCCGGTATTTGTTGCCCGGAACGTCCGCGTGGCAAACACCGTCAGGTCGAACAGCGGGTTCGCTGCCCGCAGCATCCACACGGCAGCAGCGGCCAGGGCAAGGACCCCCGCCGCGATGCTGGGCCAGGTCCAGGGACCCTCCGGGTGGCTGCTGGCCAGTTCCAGCCCCACCACCAGCGCGCCCACCCCGGCGGTGGTGAGGGCCAAACCTGCCCAGTCCAGCCGGCGGTGCCGGTCGCCGGCCACGGGCGGAACGAGGCGCAGGGCGGCCAGGAAAGCGGCGGCGCCGAGCGGAAGGTTGATCAGGAAGATCCAGTGCCAGGACAGATAGGTTGTCAGCGCACCGCCCACCAGCGGCGCCAGCACCGGCGCCAGGAGCCCCGGCCACACGAGGTAGGCCGTGGCCCGCAGCAGCCCCGCCTTGGGCGTCCCGCGAAGCACCACGAGCGTGCCCACGGGGACCATCATTGCCCCGCCGATGCCTTGCAGGACGCGGCTCAGCGTCAGCACGGTCAGGTCCTGGCTCGCCGCGCAGAGCAGGGAAGCAACGGTGAAGACTGCAATGGCCAGGCAGAACACGCGCCGCGCGCCCAGCCGTTCGGCCAGCCAGCCGCTGAGCGGGATGCCCATGGCCACCGTCATCAGGTAGGCGGTCATGGTGATGTTCACGCTGGCGGCCGGCACGCCGAAGTCACCGGCGATGCTGGGGATCGCCGTGGTCAGCACCGTCCCGTCCAGGAATTCCATGAAGAACGTGGCAGCCACCAGCAAGGCGAGCCGCGGGTTCCACGGTTGGGCCGCCGTCGGCTCCTGCCCCTGGGCGCCTGATTCCCGGCTCATGAGCCCCCCTCCAGTTCCAGAACGGCCATGGCTGCGTTGTGGCCGCCGATTGCGCTGACGGCCCCGCCCCGGCGTGCACCGGAGCCGCACAGCAGAATGCGGTCATCGCCGGTGGCCACGCCCCAGCGGCGGGCCGGGGTGTCCAGCGGAGTCCCGTCGTCCACGAAGGGCCAGTCCAGGCCTCCGTGGAAGATGTTGCCGCGCGGCATGCCGACGGCCCGCTCGATGTCCAGTGTGGTCTTGGTTTCAATGCAGGGGCGCCCGTCCGGTGCCGTCATGAGGAGGTCCTCGATGGGCTCTGCGAGCACGGAGTTTAGGGAGCTGAGCACGGCCGCCTTGAGTTCGGCACGGCGCGCCTCGTTGTTCGCTTCGGTGATGAGGCGGTCCGGAACGTGGAGTCCGAACACGGTCAGGGTCTGGGCTCCGGCCGCCTGCAACTCCGGCGACAGGATGGTGGGGTCCGTCAGCGAGTGGCAGTAGATCTCGCACGGCAAGGGCCGGGGAACGGCTCCAGATTCCGCCGTCCGGTAGGCCCGGTCCAGCTGGTCCCACGTCTCGTTGATGTGGAAGGTGCCGCCGAAGGCCGCTTCCGGACTGACCGTCTGGTCCAGCAGCCGCGGGAGTCTCTTCAGCAGCAGGTTAACCTTGACCTGTGCCCCCTCGAGGGTGTGGTTGGGATTCAGGTCCTCCGGCCGGGAGGCTGCCCCGCCCGTCCTCAGCCGCGCCAGCACGGCGGGGGCAACGTTGGCGAGAATCCAGCTGGCCGCGGCCACGCGGTCCTCGCCCGCACAGGTGTAGGTGACGGTTCCCAAGGGGTCGACGCCCGTCACTTCCGCGCCGGTGAGAACCGTGGCTCCTGCTTCCCGGGCAGCCCGTTCCAGCTCGCCGGACACCGAACCCATGCCGCCGATCGGAACATCCCAGTCACCGGTGCCGCCGCCGATCAGGTGGTAAAGGAAGCAGATGTTCTGCTGCAGGTCTTCGCTGCCGGCTTGAGCGAATGTACCGATCAGGGCGTCAGTCAGCACCACCCCGCGCACCAGGCCGTGCTGCAGCGACGCGGCGATGGATTCGCCGATGGGCCGCTCCATCACCGCGTCCCACGCCTCGGTGGCCCCGGCGGCTTCCGCCAGCCGCCTCGCCTCCGACCTCGTCGGCAGCGGGGACAGCATGGTGGGCCACAGGGCCTCGGTAAGTTTGCGGCAGTTGCCGTAGAACGTGTCGAACGCCTCCGCCTCGCCGGCGGGCGCGCCAATGGCGGTGAAGGATGCGGTGGTGCCGCCGGCGTCGCCGTTGTCGATGAGAAGGCCGCGGCCCGGGTGCGACGGGTCAGGCGTGTAGGAGGAATACCGGCGGCGGGCCAGCCGGATGTTCAGGCCGAGGTCGTCGATGACCTGCCGCGGCAGGAGGCTGACCAAATATGAGTAGCGGGACAGGCGGGCGTCGACGCCGTCGAACGCCTGGGCGGAAACGGCGGCACCGCCGGCCTGGCCAAGCCTCTCCAGTACCAGCACCCGCTGGCCGGCCCTGGAAAGGTACCCCGCGGCCGCCAGTCCGTTGTGCCCGCCGCCGACGATGATCGCGTCGAATGCCTCGTTGCCTGTCATGCGATTATCCTGCCACCGGAAAGGCGAGGTCCGCGCCGACCGTCCGCGACGCGGACGGATGCACCGGGGGAACGCAAAAGGCCCCGGTCCGAGGACCGGGGCCAAACGCGGAGACGGGGGGATTTGAACCCCCGGTGGAGTTGTGCCCCACACTTCATTAGCAGTGAAGCCCATTCGGCCGCTCTGGCACGTCTCCAATTGCTATTACTAGCCAACCAAGGATACGCAGAACCGGCCATCCAGTGCAAAACGGCACCAAAACGTGCGGATCAGAACGCGCAGTAATCCCAGGGGGACTTAGCTGTCAGAGCGGCCGGCCAGGGACCGCCAGAGGAAGTGCTGGCTGCGGCTCTGGAGCGCGGCTGCCTGCCTGTTGTCCGAGGCACCGGCGTGCCCGCCCTCCAGGGCTTCGTGGAACCACACGTTGGGGATGCCCATGGCCAGCATGCGCGCCGCCATCTTGCGGGCCTGCACCGGGCCCACCCGGTCATCCGAGGTGGCCGTCCAGATGAAGGTTTCCGGATAGTCCACGCCGTCCTTGAGCAGGTGGTACGGCGAGAACGTCCTGATGAAATCCCAGTGCTCCGGAACATCCGGGTCGCCGTACTCGGCGATCCACGAGTGGCCGGCCGAGAGTTTCGTGTACCGGCGCATGTCCAGCAGCGGCACTCCGCACGAGACGGCGCCGAACAGTTCGGGGTAGCGCGTCAGCATGTTGCCCACGAGCAGCCCGCCGTTGGAGCCGCCCACGCAGCCGAGGCGCTCGCGGGAGGTGACGCCCCGGGAAATCAGGTGCCGGGCGACGGCGGCGAAGTCCTCGTAGGCCCGGTGGCGCTTTTCCCGCAGCGCGGCCCGGTGCCACGACGGGCCGTATTCTCCGCCGCCGCGGATGTTGGCCACGACGTAGACGCCGCCGCGGCTGTGGGCCGGGTGTCCGTCCGCATCGCCGCCGGTGCCTGCGGCCCCGCCCGTGCGCCGCTCGAGCCAGGCCCGTCCGATGGCGCCGCTGTAGGCCGGGGTCCGGGAGACCTCGAAGCCGCCATAGCCGGAGAGCTGGGTGGGGTTCTGCCCATCGAGCACCAGGCCGCGTGCCGCGACCTGGAAGTACGGCACTTTCGTGCCGTCCTCGGACACCGCGAAATGCTGCTGCACCTCGTAGTCGGCCTCGTTGAAGAACGACGGCGACGACTTGACTACCGCATGGCTGCTCGCCACGCCTGCTGCGGGAGCTCCGCCCGTGGGACCTTCGGAGGCGCCGCCGGCAGGCTGGCGCGTCAGCCTGCCCCGAGTCAGCGTGCTGGGCGTTGTGAAGCCGGTGGCCACGAGCCAGAAGTCGTCGCCGGCCCCGGCCGGTCCGGCGGAGTGCCTGCCGCCGTCGGAATCGCCGCCGGCCTCATCTTCGTCGTCCACGGCAAAGGCGTTGACGTCGTGCAGCGGCGGGCAGGCGTCGAGCAGGGTGGACGCCCAGGCGCCGTCGCCCGAACCGTCCCCGGAACCGGGCCGTGAAGGATCCAGCACCCGGATTTCCGAAGAGACGTCCCGCAGCAGGTTCAGCAGCAGGAAGTTCCGCGTCCAGCTCCAGGACTGCAGGGAGGTGTGTTCGTCCGGGGTGAAGAGAACCGTCAGCGCGCGCTCGCCGGCGAGGAAGCCCTCAAAGTCCGCGGCCAGGAGCGAGCCGGCCGGATAGCTGGTGCCGTCCACGGTCCACTCGGCCTGGGGGCGGAAGAGCAGCCAGTCCCGGTGCGCGCTGAGGTTGACATCCGTGGGCACATCCACCGGCACCCAGGAGCCGTCCCGCAGCACCGACGTGCTCCGGTTGAAGAAATCGATCCAGTCCACGGCGAACGTCCGTTCAAACCCGGGCGTGGAGTCGTGGGCCACGATCGCCATCATGTGGTCCTCGGGGATCTCGAAGATCCGGGGCGCATCGGCCAGCCGCTGGCCCCGGCGCAGCTTCACGCCGGTGCGTGCGTAGGAGGACGCCGTTCGGGGCAGGTCTTCGGCGGTGCTGGCGACCAGCAGCGTGTCCGCATCCAGCCACGAGGCGTTGCCCTTCGCCGTCGGCAGGTCAAAGCCGCCGGCGGCGGCGTCCACGAAACTGAGGGACTCGACGTCGAACTCGCGGTGGCGGTTGGCGTCGCCGCCGTCGGGGGAGAGCGCCACGAGGGCACGCCGGTAGGGCTGGCCGGGTTCCGGCCGGAGGAAGTTCGCTCCGTGGAACACCCATTCCTCGCCCTCGGCGGCGGCGAGCGCGTCAACGTCGAGCAGCACCTCCCATTCGGGGGCGTCGCTGCAGTAGCTTTCCCAGGTGGTCCGGCGCCACAGCCCCTTCGGATTCTGCCCGTCCTTCCAGAAGTTGTAGTACCAGTCGCCGCGCTTGTTCACCATGGCAATCTTGTCCGTGGAATCGAGCACCTCAAGGATCTCCCCTTCGAGGCGCGCGTAGTCCGCGTCCTCGAGCAGATCCTCGGTGCGGGCATTCTGTTCACGGACCCAGGCCAGCTGCTGCTCACCGTAGATGTCCTCAAGCCAGATGTTTTCGTCGGTGGGCTCCGGCGCGGTTCCGGGAGGAACGGCGCCGGACGCGGGGGCGGAATCAGCTGCGGTGGTGGTCATCGCCCCATCCAAACAACATCCCGGCTCAGCTAGCAAGTCACATGCCGATACTCTGGATGCCGTGGTCACCTCGCAAAGCATCCGAACGGCACTGATAGGCGCCGGTCCCAGGGGTGCCAGCGTGCTGGAGCGGCTGCTCGCCAACTGGGCCGCCGCAGGACCGTCCGGATCTGACCCGGACCCGTCGTCGGCCCCGGACGCCGCGGCCGCGGCCCGCCTGCACATCGACGTGATCGATCCCTACCCGGCAGGCCCGGGGCACGTCTGGCAGCCCGGCCAGTCGCGGCTGTACCTGATGAACACCCAGTCCTTCTACCCCACCCTCATTCCGGAGGACCCAAACCTCGCCGCCCCGGTTGCCGGCAGCACGTTCGACCGCTGGCGGGCCGGCCAGCAGCAGGACCCCCTCCCTTCGCTGACCGACGACGAGCGCGCGGAACTCGCCGTGCTGGGGTCCCGCGATTTCCCCAGCCGCGCGCTGTACGGGCGCTACCTGCGCTCCACGTTCGAGGAGCTGCTGGCCGCACTGCCCGACGGCGTCACCGTCGCCGTCCACGAAACGTCGGCCACCGCCGTGCGCCCCGCGCCGGACGGAACGTTCGACGTCGTCCTGGCCGGCGGCGGGACGCTCGCCGCGGACTCGGTGGTGCTCGCACTGGGCCACCTGGCATCCCGCCTCAGCCCCGAGCAGCGCCAGCTGCAGGCGGCGGCCGCCCAGCTGGGCCTCCGCTACCTTCCCCCTGCCGTCCCGGCCGACGTCGACTGGTCTGTCATCCCCGCGCAGGAGCCGGTCCTGGTCCGCGGGATGGGGCTGAACTTCTTCGACGTCATGGGCCAGCTCACGGAGGGCCGCGGCGGGAAGTTCGTGGACGCCGGCGACAGCCTGGAGTACCTGCCGTCGGGCCAGGAACCGCTGATCATCGCGGCGTCCCGGCGCGGAACCCCGTACCGGTCCAAGGCCACGCTTGACGGCTACTATCCGGCCTCGGTCACGCTCAGGTACTGCACGGAGAGCGCCCTGAAGCGGTTTGCGTCGGCGGGAATCGTGCCGGCCTTTGACCACGACCTCTGGCCCCTCCTGCACCGGGACGCGCTCTGGGCCTACTACTCCACGCTGGTGCGCTCGCAGCCAGGCGCGGTGCCGGACCCCGCGAAGTTCCTGTCGGAGCTGGATGAGGCCCTGCACCCGCACGCGCACAGCATGGGCAGGTGGGAAGAGGCGTCCAACGCCGTCATTGCGGGGCATGTCCGCCCCGCCAGCAGGCTGGACCTGCGCAGCCTCGCGGCGCCGCTGGCCGGCCGGTCCTTCGGTTCCCGGGCGGAGCTGGACGCCGCCGTCGTCGACTATCTGCTCGACGACGCCCGCCGTTCAGCCCTGGGAGAGGACGACCCCGTCAAGATGGCCATCGGCGCGCTGCACCACGGACGCGCCGTGCTGAAATCAGTGGTGGCCGACGGCGGCATCACCGACGAGTCGTGGGTCGCCGGGCTGCGTGGCTGGTTTGAGTCGTTCGTGGAAGGCCTTGCCAGCGGACCGCCGGCACTGCGCGCCGAGCAGCTGGCGGCGCTCGCCCGCGCCGGCGTGGTCAGCTTCGTCGGACCGGATCCCAAGTTCGGGCTGGACCGGAGCAGGGGCGTCTTCACCGCCGCTTCGCCGTGGGTCCACGACGACGCCGCCGAGGCGCGGACCATGGTCGAGGCCCTGGCGCCGGCCAACCGGGTGGCCGTTAACGAGTCGCCGCTCCTGGAACAGCTGCTGGCGGACGGCCTGGTGCGCCCGCGGACCATGATGACCGTCGAAGGCACGCCGGTGCAGTCCTCGGGGCTGGACGTCAGCCCGCATCCCTACCGTCCCGTGGCCGCCAACGGCGAAGTTGCCGAACGGCTCTTCGTGCTGGGCCTGCAGCTCTCGGCCACGCAGTGGGGAACGGCCATCGCCGCCGAAGCCGTCCAGCAGGCCGGCCCGGTCTACGCGAGCGGCCAGCGCACCCTGCGCGACGCCGACGAGATCACCCGCGCCATCCTCGGCGGCTGACCCCGACACTCCCTCAGGTCCGGCCGGCGGCGACCTGAACCGCGGCCTTGACCACTGTCCCCGACTCTGCCGCGGTGAGCGTCAGCGTGGCCGCCCCGGCGGCGGCCTTGACGGGCACCGCGAGGTGCACTGTGGCAGCCCCGCTGGCCACGGGAACCGTGCCCAGCGGGGTGGACGTGCCCGCAGCGTCCGTGAACACAGCAGCCAGTGACCTGTTGGCGGGGCTGCCCAGCGAGGCCAGGTCCAGCCTGGAGACTTCGAGCGTCATGGCGTCGCCGCCCTTGACCGCCGCCGCCGTTGTGTTGGCCACGGACACGGTGCGCCGGGCAAAGTCAGGGGCCACCGGAGTGTGGTCCTTCAGGTACTTGATCCAGGCGTCGCGGTCCACGAGGCCCGAGTCATCGGTGCCGGTGCCGTCCTTGAAGATCCGGAAGTTGTCGCCGCCGGTGGCCAGGAAGCTGAACGTGCCGATCCGGTAGGCCTTGGCCGGATCAACCGGTTCCCCGTTCACCCGGATCCCGGTGATGCGGTCTCCCGCGGCGCGGCCGGCGTCGTAGGTGTAGTTGACGTTCCTGGACAGGCCCAGCTGCTGGTACGCGCGGCTGGGGACGCTGCCGTCGGCGTTGGTCTGCCACTGCTGTTCCAGGAGCGTCTTGACCTGTGCCCCGCTGAGGGATGTGGTCCACAGGTTGTTCACGAACGGCAGGACGGAATTGGCCTCGGCGTACGTGATCGTCCCGTCGGGTGCGAAGTACAGCTCGTTGCGCAGGCCGCCGGGATTGACGACGCCGATTTCGGCGCCGCCCAGTTCCGGCGGCTGGAGCGCGCCCACGAGGGAGTCCGCCACGAGGTTGCCCAGGGTGGACTCGCCGGCGCGGTCGTCCCGCTTCGCGGGAGTCACGTCGGTGGCGGGCGTGAAGGCGGTGGTGATATCGGCGGTGACCCCGCCCACCGGCTGGTTTCCGATTTCCGCGGCCTCGGCGAGAGCCTTCCTGACGATCGCGTCGACGGCTGCGACCCTCGGGTAGGCCGCCACCAGATCCGCGGAGGCATCCGTGGTGCGTTTGATGTTGCCCGCCTTGTGGCCGGTGACAGCTTTGGTCCTGGCGTCCACGGTCAGCTGGATCTGGCCGATGTTCTCGCCGTAGCTGCCGGTCTGCACAATGGGTCGGGTCTTGCCCTCGATCCCCGGAACCGGTGCGTCCCAGGCGTACTCCTTGTGCGTGTGGCCGTTGAAGATCGCGTCCACGTCGGCGGACGTTTCGGTGATCAGCTTGGCGAAGGGGCCGCCCGCTGCGGCCTCCTGCTCCAAAGTGGCGCCTTCCGGTGTTCCGGACCCGGCGCCGCCGTGGTTTTCCACGACGATCACGTCGGCCAGGTGCTCCGCCTTGATCCTGGCCGCGGCGCGGTTGACGGCGTCGACGGGATCGCCGAACTCAAGCTCCGTGATCCCGGCGGGAGGGACCAGGGACGGCACTTCCTGGGTCACGGTGCCGATGACGGCTACCTTGATGCCGCTCATCTCGAGGACCGTGAATTCCGGCAGCACGGGCTCCGGGGTGCCCTTCCTGTAGACGTTGGCGCCGAGGTAGGGGAACCGGGCGTTGCCGCCCCCGGCGGCGACGCGGTCGCGCAAGTCCGCCCAGCCGCCGTCGAACTCGTGGTTGCCCACCGCCGAGGCCTTCAGCTCCAGCGTGTTCAGGACGTCGATGGTGGGCTGGTCCCCGGCGACGGAGGATGCGAACAGCGAGGCCCCGATGTTGTCCCCCGCGGAGAGGAAGGCGGTGGCCCCCGGCGCTGCTGCCCGCAGCTTCTCGATGGTTCCGGCAAACAGCACCGTGTTGGTGTCGATGCGGCCGTGGAAGTCGTTGATGCCCAGGAAGTTCAGCTCCACGGTGGCGGGCGTGACCGGTGCGGGCGGCAGGTCCAGGCCCGCCACGGGATCATGGTCGCGCGCCCCGTACTGGTCCGGCGCATAGTCGTTGGTCACCTTGTTGTTTATACCTGCTGCAGTCCAGCGACCCCTGCATTCCAGGGGCGCGGACTTCACACCCGCCTCCGGGCAGCACAAAGAATAACGGCCGGTAGCTTCCAGGGAAGCTACCGGCCGTTATTTGTTCGGTGAAATTAGTTAATGCCGGACGGGCTCACGCGCCCGTGGCCTGGGCCTCAGCGCCCTGTCCGGTGTCCTGGACGATCTTGAACATGGCGCCGGTGGGATCTGCCAGGGTGGCCAGCCGTCCGAAGGGCGTATCGTCCGGTCCGTCGACGAGGGCTGCGCCCATGCCAACGGCCTTCTCGATGGACGCGTCGGCGTTTTCCACGGCGAAGTAGACCTGCCAGTTGGACGGGACCTCGGCGGGGAGATAGCCCGACGCGTCCATGATGCCGGCCTTCGCCTCCCGGCCGGCGCCCAAGGTGGTGTAGCGGAACTCGGGCGTGTCACTCATGACGTCGGTGTCCCACCCGAAGACGTCCTCATAGAACTTCACCGCAGTTGCATAGTCCTTGGTGTGAAGCTCGTGCCAGGCAGGCGCGCCGGGTTCGGCGACAAGCTCGTAGCCGCGCATTTCACGGGGCTGCCAGACGCCGATCGCAGCCCCCGAAGCATCCCCGAAGAACGCCATGTGGCCCTGTTCGGGAACATCCATGGGCTCCATGTAGACCTGCCCGCCGTTGGCCTTGACTGCGGCGGCCGTGGCGGCGGCGTCATCAGTGCGCAGGTAGGTGGACCACATGTCCGGCATCCCCGCCTGGTCTTCCTGCTTCTGCATGATTCCCGCAACGGACTTACCGTTCTTGGCAGCGGTGATGTAGCCGCCGTATTTTTCCTGGTCCCCGGTCTGGAAGTCCCAGCCGAACAGTTCGCCGTAGAACCGCTTGGCTTGGTCGGGGTCCGAGGTCATGAGGTCAATCCAGCATGGTGCGCCGGGCGTGATGTCTGGTGTAGGCATGATCAGCTCCTGGTGTGGTGTGCGGAACGTGTCCGCACTTCATGGCGTTCATGGAGACAGGATCGAGACTATGCCGGGGGTGTGACAGTTTCAATGGTTAGGGCGTCAGCGCTGGTCCGAATACGACGTTGCGGGTTCCCGGTCGTCGTCCGCCTCGACCCACTCAATGAAGTCTTTCAGGGACATGCACCAGTAGTAGTCCGAGTACCTCAGGCTCTGCTTGTCGGCCTTGCTCATAACGGCGAAACTCCCCCAAATCGCTGCGGATGCGGACGCTCTTTCCCGCTTTCGAAGGAAGGAGCAATGCTGATTCCAGTGAACGCCCCCGGCAGGGGTCTGCGCATGCGTGGTGCGTACTCGATTTCTGCGAAGGCGGTACTCGGTCTACCTGCTTTTGGGCCCGCCGCCTGCGGGTCTACTTGCCCACGCAGAAGGGGTCTACTTGCCCACGCAGAAGGGCCGGCCGAACCAACCTTTCGATTGGCCCAACCGGCCCTACTTTGTGCTCTGACTGCACTGCGCGGAAGGTAAGAGATTCGAACTCTTGGTACGGGGTTACCGCACACTGGTTTTCAAGACCAGCTCCTTCGGCCGCTCGGACAACCTTCCCTAACTAGTAGTGTTTCATAGGCAGTTGGCTGCAACAAAAACCGGAGTGTGGCGGTTGCTGCCGGTGCACACTATTTTTGGGCAGTAATCAGCTAGGAAATCGGGAGTTCTCCATGAAAGCCGTCTACATCTCGGAACCGGGCGGGCCCGAAAAGCTGGAAGTCCGCGACGTGCCCGCCCCTGTTCCGGGCGAGGGCGAGGTCCTGATCGACGTCGTGGCCGCGGGCCTGAACCGCGCCGACGTGCAGCAGCGGAAGGGCTACTACCCGCCGCCACCCGGCGCCTCGGAAATTCCAGGCCTGGAAGTCTCTGGCCGCATCGCCGGATTCGGTCCGGGAGTCACCAAGCCGTTTTCCATCGGAGACAAGGTGGTGGCGTTGCTGGCGGGCGGCGGCTATGCGCAGCAGGTCGCGGTCCGCTCGGAGCAGGTGGTGAGGATTCCCGACGGCGTTGACCTGGTTACCGCGGCGGCCCTCCCGGAGGTTTCCGCGACCGTGTACTCGAACCTCATCATGACCGCACAGCTGCAGGCCGGCGAGACCGTCCTGATCCACGGCGCCACCGGCGGCATCGGCACCATGGCCATCCAGTTCGCAAAGGCAATCGGCGCAACTGTTGCCACCACGGCCGGTACCGAGGAGAAAGTCAGCACGGCCAAGGCCTTCCTTGGGGCCGATATCGCCATCAACTATGCCCAGGAGAATTTCGCGGAAAGCCTCCGGGCCCAGAACGGCGGCAAAGGCGCGGATGTGATCCTGGATGTCGTTGGCGCCAAATACCTCCAGCAGAACATCGATGCCCTTGCGGACTACGGCCGCCTCATCGTCATCGGGCTGCAGGGCGGAGCCAAGGGCGAGCTGGACCTGGGGCAGTTGCTCCGGAAACGCGCGGCGGTCGTCGCCACAGCGCTGAGGCCCAGGCCGGTCGAAGAGAAGGGCGTCATCATGACGGCTGTCCGGGATGCCATCTGGCCCCTCATCGCGGAAGGGCGGATCCACCCCCTCGTGGCAAAGACGTTTCCGCTGCACCAGGTCCGCGCAGCCCATGAGTACTTCGACTCCGGCGAGCACGTGGGCAAGATCCTGCTGGTCATGTAGCCGGCACCCGCCCCGTCCCAGCGGGCGGAACCAGACCCATGCATACCCGGTATTGCCATGTCCGGGCAGTGCCGCTAGGCTCGGCCTATACGCGGTATGCACTGGTCTTGGGGGCTTGTGCATACCGCGGCCTTCCTAGCCAAGGAGCAACATGTCCATCCGCCACAGCCTCCTCGCCCTGCTGCAGGACCAGCCGCGTTACGGCTACCAGCTCAGGGTCGAATTCGAGGACCGCACCGGGTCCACCTGGCCGCTGAACATCGGGCAGGTCTACACCACCCTGGACCGCCTCGAACGCGACGGCCTGGTCAGTAACGACGGCGGCGACGGCGAAGGCCATGTGGTCTACAGCATTACGGCCGCCGGCAAGGCCGAGGTCCAGGGCTGGTTCGCCACGCCGGTGGAGCGGAGCAATCCGCCGCGGAACGAGCTCGCCATCAAACTGGCGCTCGCCGTCACGCTGCCCGGCGTGGACGTGGCCGCCATCATTCAGGCGCAACGCGTGGCTTCCATGCGGGCACTGCAGGACTGCACGAAGTCGCGGCGGGATACGGCCGCCAGCCACCGCCCGGGCGACACCGCCTGGCTGCTGGTGCTGGATTCGCTGATTTTCCAGACCGAGGCGGAGGTCCGCTGGCTGGATCTCTGCGAAGCCCGCATGGTGCAGCTCTCCCAGACGGCAGGCACGCAGGGCGCGGTACGCAAAACATCCAACGGGGTCACAGTGGAAGAGGCCGCCCCGCTCAACGCGGAGACACGGCGTTGAGCGTCCAGGGGCCGCGGCAGGTCCTGGAGCTCGCCAAGGTGAGCAGAACTTTCGGCCGGGGCGCGACGGCGGTTGCCGCCCTGCGCGAGGTCGACCTCACCGTCAGCGCTGGCGAGTTCGTGGCGGTGATGGGACCGTCCGGGTCCGGCAAGTCGTCCCTGCTTTCGCTGGCCGGCGGACTGGACCGTCCGACGTCGGGCGGTGTCTTTGTGGAATCCACCCCGCTGGCAGGGCTAGGACTCAACGAACTCGCGCGGCTGCGCCGCCGCGCAGTGGGGTATGTCTTCCAGGACTTCAACCTGATCCCCATCTTGTCCGCGGCGGAAAACGTCGCCCTGCCGCTGGAACTGGACGGCGTGCAGGCCAGGAAGGCCCACCGCCAGGCCCTGGACGCCCTGCGGCTGGTGGGCATCCCTGAACTCGCCGACCGGTTCATGGACGAGATGTCCGGCGGGCAGCAGCAGCGCGTGGCCATCGCGCGGGCCATCGTGGGGGACCGGAGGCTGATCCTCGCAGACGAGCCCACCGGCGCCCTGGATTCAACTACCGGCCACGGCGTGATGGAGGTGCTTCGGGAAAGGGCCGACGCCGGCGCTGCCGTCATGCTCGTCACTCACGAGGCCCGGCATGCAGCCTGGGCGGACCGGGTGGTGTTCATCCGCGACGGCCGGATCGTGGACGAGGCGGCGGCGATGCACGATCCAGCGATGCTGCTGGCTCGAACCGGCCTCTGACATGGCGATCGACGTCAGGCCGGCACCAGGCGGGCGCCGGCACAGTTTCCGCGTCGCCTTGCGGATGGCACGCAGGGATATCAGCAGGCACAGGGGCCGTTCGCTCCTGATCGTCCTGCTGATCATGGTGCCGGTCGCCGGCATGTCCGGGGCCGCGACGCTCGTGCAGAGCATGCAGGAGACACCCGCCGAACGCATCCAGCACCAGCTGGGGGACACCCAGGCGAGGTTCCGGAACATGCACGCCTACAACGCGGACATGGTCCAGGACCCCGTCGTGGAAACAGCCACAGGGTCGCGGAACTACGCGCCGGACCCCGACTTCGTCCCGCTGGACCCCAAGGATGCCATCCCGCCCGGATACAGGGTCCTCACGGAGTCGCAACTGACGCTAAGGGTCACAGTGGGTGCGGCCGAAGTCCCGCTCATGGCCAAAGCGGTGGACGCCCTGGACCCCGCCTTCACGGGCAAGTACACACTCCTGGACGGCCGCGCACCCGCCGCATCCGACGAAGTCCTCGTGTCCCGCGGCCTGCTGGAGCGGTTCAGCCTCCGGCTGGGGGACAGGCTGACGACGTCGGAGGGCACCTTCACCGCCGTCGGAAAGTTGCGTGACGCCACCTATTCGGACGGCAACGCCATCCTCTTCCTCAAACCCGGCCAGCAGAAAGTCCAGGAGGAGGCAACCGCCCGAGGGCCCGCCCCGGAGACCATCTACTACCTCGTTGGGCGGGACCAGGTGACCTGGGACCAGATCCGGGAACTGAACAGGGTGGGCGTCGCTGTCCTTTCCCGAAGCGTGGCGCTCAGCCCGCCGCCCCGGAATGAAGCGGGCGATGCCCCGGGCACAGGCTACGACTCCCAGCTTTGGGGCGGTTATCTTGCCGGCGGCCTGATCGGGGCGCTCGCCCTGCTGGAAGTGGGGCTCCTGGCCGGGGCGGCCTTTGCCGTGGGCGCCAAACGGCAGGTCCGCGAACTTGCTCTCCTCGCCGCGACCGGCGCCGAGGCACCCACCGTTCGGGCCGTGGTGACAGCCGGCGGCCTGTGGCTCGGCACCGTTGCCGTTGCCTCCGGTGCCCTGCTGGGAGCCTTGGCAGCGGCAGCCGTCGTCGCCGTCGGACGCCATCTCGGTTCGGTGCGGTTTCCCGGCTTCCATCCGGACGTGCTGCTGATTGCGGCGGCCATGGGCATGGGCCTCCTCGCCTGCCTTCTTGCTGCGGCCGTGCCTGCGGGCCAGGTCGCCAGGCAGGCCGTGCTGGGCGCGCTGAAGTCCGGCCGTGCGCCGTCGGCGGCGCAGCCCTGGCCGGCCAGGATTGGTGTCCTCCTGCTGGTCGTGGCGGTGGCTGCGCTCGCGGCGGGTACGGGCCTGGGCCTGGTTGGGGGTGACCCCGATGTTCTTGCGTCCCGGACACCGCTCGTGGCCGGGCTGCTGATCGGGGGCGCCGTCCTGACCGCGGCCGCCCTGGTGCTCCTCACGGGAGGCGTCGTCGCGCTGCTGACGGCCCGCAGCGGGTGGCTTCCGTTGCCCGCCCGCTTGGCGGCCAGGGACGCGGCACGCAACCGCAGCCGCACCGTCCCAGCCGTGGCCGCCATCGTTGCCGCCGCCACCTTGGCCATCGCCGTAATGGTGGTGGCGGCCAGCCAGTTTGAGAACGCACGGAAGACGCACCCCTGGTCGGCGCGGGCGAACCAGGCGGCCCTGCCGCTTGCTGAGACCGGTCCCCTGCTGGCAGACGGGGCGGTGGCACCCGCCAGGGTCGTTGATCCGGCCGCGGTCACCGGTGCGCTTGAGCGTGCGCTGGGTACGGTGGAGTGGACGCGGGTGTTGGCGTCACCGGTGGCCCGGAACTGCAATATGCGGGCCGGGGCCGTCGCTTCCTCCCGTCCCGGTGACGGCAACTGCCTCCAGTACAAGCTGGGCGTGCCTTCGGGCAATGAATGCCCCACCACCCAGCGGGGACTGGTCCTGGACGCAGGCGACTGGCGATGCCAGGGATCGATGCTTCCTCTGGGCATCAGCGGCCAGATCCCTCAGCTGATCGTGGGCGGTGCGGAAGAGCTCGAGGCCCTGCTGGGCAGAAAGCCCGGCAGGGAGGCCCTGGAAGCGCTGGCCGGCGGCGGCGTGGTGGTGAGCAACCCGGTCTTCGTCAAGGACGGTCAAACGCTCCTGCAGGCCTATGACCTCCGGCAGGCTGTGACCCGTCCTGACCATCGCGCCGACTTCGAGGTGGTCAGCGATGAGAGCCTGCCGGCGGTGGTGGAAAGCCCGGAGGTGCCGGTGCCCTACTACGGCGTCATCTCAGCCGAAGCCGCCTCCCGCCTGGGTATCAAAGTGGAGCCGGCCGTGCTGCTGATCCAGCTCTCCGGGTATCCCGCCGTAGCGGAGCTGGACAAGGCCTCGGCCGCGCTCGCCGGAATCTATGAGACCCAGCCCGCCGCCCTTCATGTTGAGGCGGGTGCCGACCGCGACAGTACGTCCCTGCTCTGGCTGCTCGTCGGCTTGAGCGCCCTCATAACGCTGAGCGCCGCCGGGATCACCGCCGGGCTGGCCCTCGCGGATGCCCGCAGCGACCACATGACCCTCGCCGGCGTCGGGGCGCCGCCGCGGCTCCGGAAGTCCATGGCCGGTGCACAGTCCCTGATGACGGCTGTGCTGGGAACGTCCCTTGGACTTGTGGCGGGAGTGGTGCCTGCCGTCCTGGTCATGGCGGCCACCCGGACTCTTGCAGCCCCGGTGGTCCCTTGGCTGCAGTTGCTCGCACTGCTCGTGGCCGTGCCGCTGAGCGGAGGGGGCCTGGCATGGCTCTTTACGCGTGCCCGCCTGCCGATGTCCCGACGCTTGGGCACGTAGCGCCGGCGGCTTTCAGGACTGACGCCGTGACGTCGAGCGGCCGCAGCAAACCCCCGTTCACCGCCTCGGCTGCACCGCTCGGCGCTACGTCCGGCGGCACGTTGCAATTGTGCGTATCGATTGTTGGCACCCGTTGGTAGGGTGCGCTTTAGGGGGTTGTCACATTTTTTAATCTCAAGGAGGAGACATGAGCAGCATGCCTGGCGGCAGGGCTCGGACGACGGACGAGGATCTGGAACTGACGCCGGATCCATCGCTGCCGCCGACCGCCGTGGACGAGGCCGTCCGCGAAGCGGAAGAGAGCAGGTGGACGCCCACGAAGATTGCGATCTGGGCGGCGATAGCGCTGCTGGGGGGCGTGGCCTGGTTCATGGTCGCGATCATCCGGGGTGAAACGGTCAACGCGATCTGGTTCGTGTTTGCCTCCGTCTGCACGTACCTCATTGGCTACCGCTTCTACTCGAAGGTGATCGAACGCTACATCACCAGGCCCAACGACCGCCGCGCCACTCCGGCCGAATACAAGGCCGACGGCAAGGATTATGTCCGCACGGACCGCAACGTCCTGTTCGGCCACCACTTTGCCGCCATCGCAGGCGCCGGCCCGCTGGTGGGGCCCGTCATCGCGGCCCAGATGGGCTACCTGCCCGGCACTATCTGGATCATCATCGGCGTCGTACTGGCCGGTGCCGTCCAGGACTACCTGGTCCTGTTCTTCTCCATGCGGCGCGGCGGCCGCTCGCTGGGCCAGATGGCCCGTGAGGAACTCGGCGTCATCGGCGGAACCGCCGCCCTCGTCGCCACCCTGCTGATCATGGTGATCATTGTGGCCATCCTCGCGCTCGTCGTGGTGAACGCGCTGGCCGAAAGCCCGTGGGGCGTCTTTTCCGTCGGCATGACCATTCCGATCGCGCTCTTCATGGGCGTGTACCTGCGCTTCATCCGGCCCGGCAAGGTCTTGGAAGTTTCCCTGATCGGCTTCGTCCTGCTCATGGCCGCCATCATCGGCGGCGGCGCTGTGGCCGGCACCGAGTGGGGCGCGGCCTTCTTCCACCTGGACAAGGTCACCATCGCCTGGGGCCTGATCGTGTACGGCTTCATCGCCGCTATCCTTCCGGTCTGGCTGCTGCTGGCGCCTCGTGACTACCTCTCCACGTTCATGAAGATCGGCGTGATTGTCATGCTGGCGCTGGCCATCATCGTGGTCCGCCCCGAAATCACCGTTCCGGCCTTCAGCGAGTTTGCCAGCAGGGAGAACGGTCCGGTGTTCCCCGGGGCGCTGTTCCCGTTCCTGTTCGTCACGATTGCCTGCGGCGCGCTGTCCGGCTTCCACGCCCTGATCTCTTCCGGCACCACGCCGAAGCTGATCGAAAAGGAACGCCAGACCCGCCTCATCGGCTACGGCGGCATGCTGATGGAATCGTTTGTCGCCATCATGGCCCTCGTGGCGGCCATCTCCATCGACCGCGGGCTGTACTTCGCCATGAACTCGCCGGCTGCCCTGACCGGCGGCACGGTGGAAACCGCCGCCACCTGGGTGAATAGCCTGGGGCTTGCCGGTGTGAACATCACCCCGGACCTCCTGTCGCAGACAGCTGCCAACGTCGGCGAGCAAAGCATTGTGTCCCGCACCGGCGGCGCCCCCACACTGGCCGTGGGGCTCGCCCACATCATGCAGCAGTTCATCGGCGGCACGGCCATGATGGCGTTCTGGTACCACTTCGCCATCATGTTTGAGGCCTTGTTCATCCTGACCGCCGTGGACGCCGGCACCCGCGTGGCCCGTTTTATGCTCCAGGACTCCATCGGCAACTTCATCCCCAAGTTCAAGGAACACTCCTGGCGGCCGGGAGCCTGGCTCTGCACGGCTGTCATGGTCGGGGCCTGGGGTGCGGTGCTGCTGATGGGTGTTACGGACCCGCTGGGCGGCATCAATACGCTCTTCCCGCTGTTCGGCATCGCCAACCAGCTGCTCGCCGCCATCGCCCTGTCCGTCTGCCTGGCCATCGCAGCCAAGCGGGGCTCAATCAAGTACCTCTGGATTGTGGCCCTGCCGCTGGCGTTCGCGGCCGTTGTGACCATCACCGCGAGCTTCCAGAAGATCTTCTCGCCTGTCCCTGCCGTGGGCTACTTCGCCAACAATGCGGCCTTCTCCAAGGCCCTGGCGGACGGCAAGACGGAATTCGGAACCGCCAAGACTGTGGCCGCTATGGAGGCAGTGGTGCGCAACACCATGATCCAGGGCTGGCTGTCGGTGATCTTCGTGGTGCTGAGCATCATCGTCATCATCACGGGTTTGATCGCCACGGTGAAGGCGTTCCGCAACGAGGCTGCCGGCGTTGCCCATGCTGACCACGAAGACACGCCCGTGGCGTCCAGGGGCTACGCCCCGGCAGGGTTGATTCCCACTCCGGCCGAGCGGGAGCTCATGGCCGAATGGAACAAGCTACCCGCCGAGCTGCGGCTCGAAAGGTCCGGCCACCACTGATGCGGAGACAGCCATGAACACGATAGTCGAAGGGTTCCGGGGCTTTGCCCGGTACCTCGGTGGCGTGATGGGCGCAGACGCCTACCAGAAATACCTGGAGCACCACGCCGCCTCCGGTCACCGGGCGCCGCCCATGACCGAGCGGGAATTCTGGCGGGATAGGACGGATCGCCAGGACAGCAACCCGCAGGGCAGGTGCTGCTGACATTGGCAGCTGTGCCCGCCGGGGTCTTGATCCGGCGGATCGGACCGAAGGACGCCGGGGCGCTGAACGCGCTTGCGGAACGTGACAACCACTTCGACGAGGATCCCGCCACGGAGCCGTCGGGCGCTTTGACGCCCGACGGCGCCCGGGACTTCCTGGCGGACCCCTCGGTGCTCTTTTGGCTGGCCGAGGCGGGCGGTCAGGTGGTCGGATTCCTGCATTGCTACGTCCAGCGCCGCCGGAGTTCCGGCCCCTGGGCGGAACTGCTGCTGATGGAGATGGGGACCCATGCGGACTGGCGCCGGCGGGGGATCGGGCGGGCCATGGTGGCGGCGATGGAAGTGTGGATGAAGGAGAGCGCGGTGGCGGAAGTGTGGGTTCCGGCCAACACCTACGCCGTTGGTTTTTACCGCAAATGCGGTTTCGTTGCCGATGAAGGCGCAATCCTGGTCAAGGAGCTTCATTGACTGGACTCCGCATTCCGGGCTCGTGAGAGTATGAACGCATGAGCGATCCGAAAGCCACTCAACCCCTTGCGGCCGACCATGCCGGTGCCGCGCCGCAGGGCGGGTTCCAGCCAGGCGACGACGTGCCCGTGGAGGGAACAACCCTTGACGGGGATGCCGTCCCGGAGGATGGCCACACGCCTTCGGAGCCTGCCAAACTCAAGAGAACAAGCCTGCAGGACCTGGTGGATGAGCCCGCCAAAGTGATGCGGATCGGCACAATGATCCGGCAGTTGCTGGAAGAGGTAAAGGCGGCGCCTCTGGACGACGCCGCGCGGGGCCGGCTGGTGGAGATCCACGAGCGCTCCATCAAGGAACTAGAGGACGGCCTGGCGCCTGAGCTCGTGGCGGAGCTGGAACGGATCAGCCTGCCCTTCCCCGACAACGCGACTCCGTCGGACGCCGAGCTCCGGATAGCCCAGGCACAGCTGGTCGGCTGGCTGGAAGGCCTGTTCCACGGCATCCAAACGGCCATTGCAGCCCAGCACGCAGCCCGGGAGCAAGCCATGGCCCAGATGCAGCTGCGGCAGCTTCCGCCGGGGACTGTCATTGCACCCGGCGTCGTGATCGGCGAGCACGGCGAGCCGCAGCGTGCCAAGGCTCCGCAGCCCGGGGCCGACACCGCTCAACCGGGTCGGAAGGAAGACTCCGATCACGGCCCCGGTCAGTACTTGTAGGTCTTCTTTGGGATTTTTCACGGCCGCCAGGCAAGGGCGGAAAGATGACGCCGAACTTGGCAGGGGCTTGTGGCGTCGCGCCCACGACCGCTTCCACCGCGGCCTGGACCGCTACCACCAGGTGTTGGAAGGCGTCGAGGACGAACAGCTCTACGTGGAGCTCGTCGAGGTGGCCAACCAGCTGGCAGAACTGTCCGGCCGGGTACGCAGTGTATGCGTCGAGGCGCAGCGGCGCTCGCCAAGCGACGGGCTTGATATTCCGCACGCGCTGTCCGGCGTACACCGCGCACTGTCGAAGGCGGGGAACTCGCTGGCCGCCACTGCGGAGGCAGCAGCGATGCTCCGCCTCGCCGTCGGTCCCGTTCCCGTGGGTGCCGCGTCCGTGCGGCGCCGTGCCGAAACCGTCTTCGAGCAGGTGGCTGACGCCGAGCGCCTCCTGGCCGGATCCTGACTCCGGGCCCGTGGTATTCCCCGGCCCGCGGGATTAAGCGCCTAGCTTAGCCTCGCTGCACGGGCTGCGCCCGGGTGCCGGTTGTTGGCAGGATGGGCAGATGACTTCTTCACCAACCCTGACATTTAATGACGGCAAGACCATTCCCCAGCTCGGCTACGGCGTGTGGCAGGTTGAAGACGACATCGCCGAAAAGGTTGTCTTCCAGGCCTTCCAGGCGGGCTTCCGCCATATCGACACGGCCAAGATCTACGGCAACGAGTCCGGCGTTGGCCGGGCCATTGCGAGCTCCGGGCTGTCGCCCGAGGAAATCTTCATCACCACCAAACTCTGGAACTCGGACCAAGGCTACGAATCGACCCTCGCGGCGTTTGAGGAATCCATGGAGCGCCTCGGCCTGGAATCCCTCGACCTGTACCTGATCCACTGGCTGCAGCCGAAGCAGGACAAGTACGTGGACACCTGGAAGGCACTGATCGAGCTTCAGAAGCGCGGCAGGGTCAAGTCCATCGGTGTCTCAAACTTCACCATCGAAGGTCTCCAGCACATCATCGACGAGACCGGAGTGGTACCGGCCATCAACCAGGTGGAGCTGCATCCGTTCTTCAACCAGGCCGAGCTCCGGGCGTTCCATGCGTCCAAGGGCATTTTGACCCAGGCCTGGTCGCCCCTGGGCCAGGGCGGCGAGCTCCTCGAGGACGCCACCGTCGCAAGCATCGCTGACAAGCACGGTGCCACGCCGGCACAGGTGGTTATCGCCTGGCACCTGGCGGTCGGGAACGTGGTCATCCCGAAGTCCGTCACGGAGGCCCGGATCCGCGAGAACTTTGAGGCCCTGAACGTCACGCTGGACGCCGAGGACGTCGAGGCGATCAACGGCCTGGACCGCACCGCAGAAGGCGCCGGCCGGATCGGCCCGGACCCCGCGGTCTCTGACTTCGCGTAGGGAGTCAGGGATTGCTGGCCCCGTCCCCGCTGTTGATCGGTCCCCGCTGATCAACAGCGGGGACGGGGCCACAGTCAGTTAAGCTGCCAGCCGGTCCTGCGCCGTTTCCACGGCGTCAACTACTGCCCAACCGTCCTCGCCGGAAATGCTGCGGCTGGCAAACCGCTCTGCCTCCGCAGCGGTGTCAAAGACCTCGGTCCTGGCCCGCCCGCAGTCGGCATCGAAATACGTTACGTGGAATTCCTGATTCATTTCCATGACTCCATGGTGCAACCGGGGTCTGACATTATTCGTGCTTCAGTCCGGTGTGTTGCGCAGCCGGAGCACCCGCTCCTTGGCCAGCATGGCTGACCGCTGGCTCTTCTCCGCTGCCCTGGCCGACTGCTTTGCCTCCGCGGCAGCCACGTCCCGTTCCTTCCGCGCCGCTTCCAGCGAGACCTCCAGCGTCTGCAGCCGTTTCCGGGCCTCAGTCATCGCGGCCGTCAGCCGCTCGAAAGCCGCAGACGCCTCCTCCTGGGCCTCCGCGCGCAACTCCGCTTCGCGGGCAGCTTCCGCAGCGGCCATTTCGGCCCCGGCGAGGGCTGCCAGCGCTTTGTCCAGCACCGACGGCGACGGCGGGCGGGGCGTCTGGCGCACGGCCTGAAGGCGCGGTTTTTCCGGGGCGCCAGTCTGACCGGATGCGTGCGGCTGCGCCGGACGGCCGCCCGTCGATGCCTGTCCAGCAGCTGTGCGTGCCGTCCGAGGCATGACCGGCCGTGTGCCGAGGGCGGAAGGAACCGCAACTGCACCGCTTAGATCAACCTGGTCCACGCCGTCGGCGGACAGTCCCCGCAGCAGCATCCCGCTCTGCACCGCGGCGGCCGCCGCTGGGTCGGCGGTGGCCGCACGGAGGGTCTCTTCCACCTCCGTGGCCACAGGTCCGCTGATTTTCCGGCCGTGCCCCTCAGCTGCAAGCCGGGCGGCGGCCACCGCCTCGCCAAGCAGCTTCCGCCGCTCGCGTGCCAGCTCACGCAGGGCGGCGGCGTCGAGCGACGCCTGTGCGTCCTGCATCGTCCGGCCGAGGTCGCTGAGCTGCTGCACAGCCTCGGGCCGGTGGTGAGCCAGCATGTTGACTGCCCAGGCCGCAACGGAGGGCTTGGGAAGCTCCCGGATCGCTTGGGAAAGCGGGCGGTCGGAAGGGGCAGCGTCCTTCGCGGCGGCGGTCCGGGCGGGCACGAACTCGTCGAAAGGAAGCGCGTACAGTCGCCGTGCGACGTCTTCCAGAACCTCCACCATGCCAGCCATCATAGGGCCGCCTGCGGCATGTCAGGACGAGCGGACGTTTTGGCGCGGCATCGGGCCGGGCCGGCGGTGGTCAATGCGCCAGTTTGCCGCCTCCCCGGGTCCGGTGCCACCGGTCGGTCATGTGCCGGTACGCTCTCAGAAGGCTCCTGTACAGCCCGACGGCCAGGGCGTTCATGAAGAGGATCATCAATTGCACCGCGCCTGCCACGAGCAGGAGGAGGGCAAACATGATGATAGCGGGCAGGAACATGAGTAAAACGGCAATAATTGCCGCGATATAGGCGAGGGCATAGCCGACGATCGTCGCCTGATCCACTGGAATCCGATCAACAGCCAGGTGAGTGGCTTCTGGTGCTGCTGTCTCCCTCTGCAGCTTTGGGTGATGCGGTCTCCGGAAGGTACTAACCGGGGACCACTTTGCGGGACAGATATTCCGCGCGCTAATGGTGCTGCACATGCGCGACGCTGCGCTGTGGCGTTCTCTAATAGCTCTGCGCCCGAATGGCAGCCTAGGCGTGTACGGGCATCCCGTCCCGGCCCATCAGGCGTTGATCTGCTGTCACCGACCCCCTGGTCTTAGGTCTTACATTCGGTCCTGCACGGCACTAACCGGCTTATGAGGGCTGATACGGCTTTTTATAGCACCGCCCCCATGGCCTGACAAGCGATTTCCAGGGGCGGAATAGCGCCGTGCGTCGGCAGGCAGGCCCCTCGCTCGGCCGCGAACATCCGTGTCGAAAGCGCAGGCAAGAAGGGTGCGGCACCGGCGTGGAGCTGCACCCTTCGTGAGTCCCGACGGCCGTTATTCCTTGAACGCGTCCTTGACCTTTTCGCCGGCTTGTTTCAGATCTGATCTGGCCTGGTCGCCTTGGCCCTCGGCTTTCAGGCTCTCATCGCCCGTAGCCTCGCCGGCGGCTTCCTTGCCCTTGCCTCCGAGTTTCTCGGCGGCGTTTTTGATCTTGTCATCCAGACCCATGGTGTTTCCCCTCGCCGTTGGCTTCCGCCGGCGGATCCGCCGGCGGCTAACCATTTCATCGTAAACCTAATCCTTGCCAGATACTAAGCATACTGATTAACTCGTAAATACGGCTGGTGCGATACCAGCGGTACATGTTTGTTGGGAAGGAAGTGCGTCATGGGATTTCTCGGTTTTCTCCTGCTCGGCCTGATTGTGGGGGCCATAGCCAAAGCCATTCTTCCGGGGAGACAGGGCGGCGGGTGGCTGCTGACCCTCGTCCTGGGCGTTGTCGGGGCGATACTCGGCGGCTGGATCGGTTCCCTGGTCTTCGACGGGGGTCTTGGTGAATTCTTTGACCTCAGGACCTGGCTGCTGTCGATCCTTGGCGCCGTCATCGT
The DNA here is from genome assembly GCF_001428005.1 of Arthrobacter sp. Soil736. Lineage (GTDB taxonomy): Bacteria > Actinomycetota > Actinomycetes > Actinomycetales > Micrococcaceae > Arthrobacter. Next base: position 42,710 of record NZ_LMSB01000034.1, on the reverse strand, counting down.
GCTGCTGATCTTCGGTGCAGTCACCCGCAGAAGCCGGGTCTGACCGGCCCCGCGGTACAACCGGTTCCCGCGGTACAACCGGCCCCGCGGGACAAGGGAAATGCGCCTGAGTGGTGCACCCTAGGGTCGGTCATTTCCAACTGAAAGACTGGCGGCAGCGGGACGGCGACGAGGCAGCCGCCCTCTAGGGCGGCGCAGGGGTCCCCACGGTTTTGGCCGCGTTGTGCATACGGTTGCCCTTCCGTGCTGTCTTTTCAGGGCTCCGGTTCGCGGATTTCTTCCCGGACTTCGTCGTGCCACGTGGCCCTGCCCCTTGATCGACCGAGTGTGATTAGCCGCGTGTGCCAGACGCTGGGTTAGAGTGCTGGCCCCCTTGATTAGGGTGTCCGGAGCACAACGGGCATCATGGCTCCGGGATTTTCCCAAGGCGCAGAAGCGAGAGTGAAGACTTCCGGGGGGAAGGTAGCCGTCTATCGACGCCTGGAGTTGCAGGGACGGGCGCGCTCCCGCAGGGACGCGGCTCGGACAGCTATACGGCCAGGAAGGATCAGCGATGGCTGGATGCCAGGTACTTCGATGCCCTAATCCCTCGGCCGACCGTTTCGTGTCGGCCGACTGCAGGGTCACAGCACTGGTGTGCGGAGAGCACAAGCGTGCGCTGGACGCAGGCGAACGCTGGGATTGCACGGGGCGCGACGGGAGCATTCTCATGGGACCGGACCTGGCGCCGGCCCTGGCGGACTACCTTGTTGGCGGGCGCGGCAATGGTGTTACGTTGACGATCGAGAGGATGGATGACGACCATCCGTTCTCCGTGTGGCTTTCGCATGCTGAAGCAGCCCGCCTCGGTGAGCTACTCATCGCCCCGAGCGGCCCGCCGCCAGCGCGGGGTCAAGCCGACTACGAGCCGGCGCGCCGGCGACGAGACGCTCGCTGAGTGCGACCGGCCTCCGGCCAGCGGCCGGGTGGAGGCGAACCTATGACTGCCCCCAACGTTGCAGTGCCGCCCGGAGCTTCCCCTGACCCGCGGCATCGACAAGTTCAGCCGCGACGGCGGCAAGTTTCGTGTTGGTGTGCTGGCTTCGGACGGCGAGGATGGTGAAGGCCTCGTTGGCCTGGACGTCCAGGCGGCCCATGAGGATTCCCTTGGCCTGCTCGATGGTTGCCTTGTTGGCGTAGGCCCCGGCCACTGCCGCTGCGGCTTCCCGTCCGGCTTCCGCCGCCACTGTCCGGGTAAAGTCCATCACCAAGCCGTAGATCGCTGTAACCGGTCCCTGGCCTTCGCCGGCCTGTGCCAGGGTCAGCACGCGATGCTCTTGCCCTCTGCTGTCGATGATGCGGTGAAAGAGAGCCCCCTGCCCTCCGGTCGAACGGATTTCATTGATCAGTTGGAGGATGGGTTCACGGTCCTCCGGATGCTTGTGGGCCATGACCAGTTCCGCGGTGGGGACGACTTCCCCGCGCGCGTAGCCGTGGATGGCGAACACGCCGTCGGACCAGTCGCAGCGGCCCGATGCCAGGTCCAGGTGGAACGTTCCCGAGGGGCATTGCTCTCCCGCGCCGAGCGGAAACGAGTAGGTCTTCAGATTGTGCTGCATGAGGGTGCCCGTTTCGTCCAGATACCCGAGTGTTGCGGGACCACCCTAGGGAAAGCCGGAGGCCCTAAGCCGTTGGCGGGGGCGATACCCCCACATGCGGCGCCCTACCAGGAATGTCACCCGGCAAAAGCACTGACTGGACAGGAGCCGTCGTCGTCTCACCGGCTTATCATGGTCGGGTGGCAGGACCCGCCCGACCAGCAGAGGAGATCGTCATGACCACGCTGCCAGATCGACCCAACACCGCCCTGATGGTCATCGACGTCCAGATGGGCGTCGTGGCCGATGTTCACCAGCGTGACTCGGTCATCGCAAACATCGGCATGCTCGTCGACAAGGCACGCGAAGCGGGCGCCCCGATCGTCTGGGTCCAGCACTCAGACGAGCAACTGGAGAAGGGAAGCGACGCCTGGAAGTACGTCCCGGAGCTGGCACGCCAAGAGCCGGAACCGTTGGTGCACAAGACGTTTGCGGACTCCTTCGAAGACACCGATCTGGAGGACGTCTTGGCCAGGGCCGGAGTCGGGCGCCTGGTGGTCACTGGCGCTCAAACGGATGAATGCATCCGTTCCACGATCCATGGGGCCATTGTTCGCGGCTACGACGTCACGCTCGTCGGCGATGCACACACGACGGAGGATCAGAGCGCGTGGGGCGCCCCGACGCCGGACAAGGTCATTGCGCACACGAACCTTTACTGGAAGTACCACACGGCTCCCGGCCGCACCGCACAGGTCACGGACGCTAAAGACGTAACGTTCACCGCCTGAGCCGTGAGAGGTCGGCATGCCAGCCCCGCCCGGCGCCGCCACTTCGGGGCCTGCGCCGCCGTTGTTACAGGGCAACCAACCCAGGTTTCTTCGGCCGGGTGCGGGGGACGGCTGCCGCTTCTGCGCGGGTAACGCCGAGGATCATGCCGATCCCTGCGAGTGAAGAGACCATGGCGGACCCGCCGTACGAGATGAACGGCAACGGCACGCCGATGACCGGCAGCAGCCCGCTGACCATGGCGATATTCACGATGGCCTGGCCGATGATCCACGTAATTACGCTGGAGGAGACTATGCGGGCGAACGTGTCCTGGGTCCGGGCGATGACCTTGAAAACGGCGATGGCGAGCACCGTAAACAGCCCGAGGACCAGGAGGGTGCCGGCCAACCCGAGTTCCTCGCCGAGGATCGTGAAGATGAAGTCGTTGTGTGCTTCAGGAATCCAGTTCCACTTTTGCCGGCTCTGGCCGAGGCCTACCCCGAACCATCCGCCTGAGGCCAGCGCGTACTGGCCGTTCAGCGCCTGGTAGCCCACGCCCTGGGCGTCGTCCGCCGAGCCCATGCCGAGCCAGGACGAAATACGGCCGACCCGGTTGCCGCTGGTGGCCGCCAGGACGAGTACCGCCACCGTGCAGAAGGCGCCGGCGACGCCGAAGACCTTCATCCGTACGCCCCCGTAGAACATGGCAGCGGCGAGGATCATCATGATGATCATGGCCGTGCCAAGGTCGCGGCCGAGCGCGACGAGTCCGACCACCAGCGCGCCGGCGGGGAGGACCACCGGCACGACGGCGTGCTTCCACTCGCGGAGGAATGCCTGTTTGCGGGAGAGGACGGCCGCCGCCCAGACAATGAGCGCCAGTTTCGCGAACTCGGACGGCTGGACGGTCAACCCGCCGAAGCTCAGCCAGTTCCGGTTGCCGTTCACGGTCATGCCCAGGGGCGTGAACACCAGGCCGAGGGCCACAATGGCGGCCAGCAACAGGGGCCAGGCGAGTTTCCGGATATGCCGGGACCGGAGGCGTGCCAGGCCGAACATGATGAGCACGCCGCCCACTGTCCACATGCCTTGCTTCAGGGGCAGGTCGTAGGGGTTCAGCCCGTTGGCGACGGACTCGACGGACGATGCTGAGGCGACCAGCACCAGCCCGATCGCTGCCAATGTCAGCACGACGGCCAGGATGATGGGCCTGGTGCGGCCTCCCGATTCATCCCCGAGCCAGCGGCCCACGCGGGCGAACACGTCCCTGCTCTCGGTCACACGCGTCGACGGATACTTGGCGCTCACTTACTCATCACTGTTCCCTTCCCTCGGGCCAGCCTTGCGCCGGGCCGATCCGGGAAGGGAAGACCCACTGGGAAACCATATCGCCCCAGCGGGCAGCCCGCCGCTCAGGAAACCAGAAAACCCCGCGTTCCCGCTGGATCAGCGAAAACACGGGGTTTTTCTCGAGCTTCTCATCAGAATCGAACTGATGACCTTTCATTACGAGTGAGTGGCTCCCGGGTCATCCCGCGGGTTCCTGGTGCTACTCGAACCCCCGTTTTTTAGGCATTTTCTATCGATGTGAAGTTCCCGGACGTTCACGCTCGTCACTTCCCAAAGTGTGCCCCAGAGTGTGCCGTCGCCAAAGTGACGCCTGCCAGCTTCCGAGCCGCATAGAGCAGCCCATGGACAACACAGCAGATCACGTGGCTAGAGACCCGCAAACCAGCCCCACTAAAAATCGATAGCATCACCCAGACCGGCACAACTCCGACCGCAGGGCTACGGATGCAGAGCTGGGAGTCCTATGAGAGCAATCTTCGTCACCACATCCTGCCTGCCCTTGGCAAGCTCGGCGTGGCGGGCCTAACTACGCCGGACTGTGAAAAAGCGACCCATGGCATGTAAGACAAGGAGGCCGGAACTGGATACAGGATGGAGTTCTGGCCTGATGTGTTCATTGTGAACAGCGATTTGTCCAGACCCAGTAGCGGAATCTCATAGACACGCACTTCAAGCACCGAACGCTGACGGGTGTATCAGTGCGGGAGCGCAAAACGATGCTCGCCGGAATTGGCGTGAGGTGGGAGGATCTGGACCAGGCAGTGCGCCATGGTACGTTCATCCGTCCAGCTGACCGAGGAGCCAGTCACGTATTGGCACAAGAAAGAGCAGGCGTTCAAGACCCTTGATGTTCGGCGCAACGCCTGGACCCCGGCGGCGGCACCGTACTTTGACACAGTGGAGACGCTGGGCCCTGCCGACGTAGGAGGGTCTAGATGGGTTCCTTGGCCAGGGCCTTGGTCTTGGCCGGGGTCTCGCGCCCGAGGCGCTCATCAAGGGTTACGCGCAGCCTTGCGGCGGCCACCTGTACGCGGTGCTCAGCCTGCGGGTCCTTCTTGGACGTCGCGGGGGAGGCGCTCCGGGGAGTGTGGACGTACTTGTGTTCAGAGGTGCTTGCGCTCATAGCCCATCCTCCTTGGTCTTGTCCTCGTCCGTCGTTCCATTGTCGCCGATGTTGTCATCGGAGTCCACGGACGTAGGAGAGGACCAACGGCCTCCCGAGAGGCCCGGGAGCCATGAAAAGAGATGCGTCGAGGAGCCTTCCTCGGATCGTGGCGTCCAGAGACTCTGCAAGTAAGCGCTTCGAAGAGATACAAACGAACCGGGGCGGCGCCAAGAACCAGGCACAAAGTGCAACTGCTGGGAAGCTTGCGCTTCGTCGACATCTTCATCCGATTCGCCGTTATGATCCGGACCGGCGACGCTCTTCCAGGCAATGTCGAACAGCTCGAGCTCCTCCTTGCGTGCCAGTTCGCTGCGAGCCAGGACGTCCAAGGTCGCAAGCCCCAGGGCCTTAGTGCCCTCGTCTTCATCCAGGGCCCGGTCCAGCGCCCACTGTGCCCGCCGCCACCATTCCGCCCTGCTGTCTGCTTCGGTCTTCTGCTTCAGGGCCTGGACGTCAGCCTCACGCTTCTGCTCCAGAGCTGTCGTATCGGCCGCGGTTCGCTGCTTCAGGGTTCGCCAGTTGATGTAAAAGGCGAGCAGGGCCGCGATCAGGACGGCTAGGGGTCCCAGGCCGGCAAGGATCACCCACCAGTCGGCCGGCCCGGAGTGGAAGACGACGTCAAGCGGGCTCGGGAATGGACTCGGATTCACGGGACTAGCCTAGGCCGCGGCAGGGTCGGTTCCCGTCGTTTGAGTGTCCTGCACGGCGCTGTCGTTCTGCTTCGGCGTCTTCGACTCCCTTATCTCGTCGAGCACTTCGTCCAGGCTGTGCGCCAGGCGGATCGCTTCGATCCGTAAGATGGACATCTTCTCGCCGATCCTCCACCACGGGAGGCGCTTGGCACGATCGGCCTTGATTTCGCGGGCATAAGCGCGGGCAACCACGACCGTCGTCGGGAAGCCGGGGGGTTCTCATTCTTGACCGGCCTCGGTCCAGGGACGCAAGGACCAGACGCGCCGGTGCAACGGTCCAGGAAGAAGCTTTCATGCCAGAGATGTGTGCGGCGGACCACAGTTCGCTCGACAGGCCCGCGTTGCGAACGGCACGTGAACAGATCGTGAAGACATCCGCATACGGAAACGCGGAGCCGCCTAGCCGCACACATCAGAGATGAGATGGACACCGTCTGATCTCGCAAACCTGGACCTGGGCGGTGACAAGGAGCTGGCGGAATTCGTCGCCGCGGCGCCTGACATGGCCCGCGCCCTCAAGGCCATCCTCACCCTGGACCTCGGCCACGACGCCGAGCGTCTCGTGCGGGCAGAAATCCGTCACACGTTGGGCGCTTAGCCCGCCAGGATGGACTCCCTGCGGCACTCCCGTTGCGACTGCCTATAGCCGGGCCGCAGATTATCTGCGCATGCTGTTCCGTGACAGCAAAGATCGATGGGGGAGATCATGAAAAGAAGCCGTGCGGCGGGACTCGCGACCGCAGGATTGGCACTCGTGCTGACCACGGGCTGTGCCCAGGAATCGGGCATTCTGTCCGGCCCAACAGCAACAGAGGTTCCTTCCCCGTCGGGCACATCCAGCCAGCCCAATCCCGCGCCGTCCGGGCAGGCCAGCGACTCTCCGCTGAAGGTCACCACCATCCCCTTAGGCAAGAACAACGGCGTTGAAGCCAGATTCCCAATCAACGGCTTCTTCGCAGCACCAGGCATGGAGATGACCTTCGATGCATCCGAGTCCGTCGGTGCGATCAGTAAATACGAGTGGGACTTCGACGGCGACGGCACCTACGATGCGACCACCGCCGAGCCGGTCCTCAAGCACACCTATGCGAACGAATTCGAGGGTGAGATGATCCTGCGGGTCTCGAACCCGATCGGCAGTACCCACGTCCTGAGAACCCCGGTTCACATCAGCACGACGCCGGCACACCAGCAGCTGGCTCCACCCAAGAACGTCCAGGCCGAGGCCCTCTCCACAGTGAACGGGGTGAGCCAAAGCAAGGTGACCTGGGAATCCGATGACCCGGCTGCAGACTCCTGGGCCATCGCGATTAATGGCTATCCGATCGGCCGGATCGAAAAGGCAGCACGCTCCATCACAGTCACCGACATCGAACGGAAAGAGGACGTGCTCGTGGAGGTTTTCGGGATGACTGCGGATCTCGCTGTTGGCTTGCGCGCCGGAACGACACTGCCGGCAGCTAAGTAGCCATTGTGTCCCTTGTCGGACGCACGTTCCGGGCTGAAAATGTGCCTGTGGTCGCCTGCCGACGCCGCGCTTCTATGGTTCGTTGAGGCCGTTAAGTAGCCGGGCGGGGATCACGCTGTGGGCCCTTCACTGTTTCTTTTGCTGAGAACGAGGACTAGATTTCCGATTTCCCCGGTGATCCCCACGGGTGGCCGCTGATGCAACCGGAGCGGGTGCTTTGGGCAAAGCCGAACTCGTGTGTTGTGTCCGGGTCCCGGCCGCGGGGAACCGAAGTAAGCGGTTGCAGGAAGTGTCCACGCATTCGACGATGACCCGTTCGTTGACGGAGCTGGCCAACCATCTGGTCGACCTGCGCATCGAGCGGGTGGTCATGGAAGCGACCTCGGACTATTGGAAGCCGGTGTTCTACCTCCTGGAGGCGCACGGGCTCGAGCCGTGCTGTAGTGGAGGTAAAACTCTTCCGCGGTTGTCGCTATTGCTGTTCGCCTTCCTCATCCTCGCCCAGAGTGGTTATCGCTACTACACGACTCGTGGTTCGCAAAGTCGGCACATCAGGATCATCTGTCCGGTGGTCCACTGCTGGCTCCACTGCAGCAACAAAGCGTGTGAGTGATCCGGCCGACAGGTCCAGAAGGTAAAGCGAGCCGGTAGCCGTTCGGATGCGGAAGGACCCGCGCCCGAAATCGATTCCATGGGCAGTCATATGAGCAGGATAAAGACAGGTCTGACAGTAAGGGCCTCCGCCCAGCAGAGACTGTGCGAGAATGCAGCCACTTGGCTCACCTCCGGGCAGCTTCAAAGGTAGCCCTCGCAAGGCTGCCCTCGGTGACCGGTGTCTCTCATCGTTTTCCGCTGCCAGACTGAGAACCCGGGGCTCAGAGCGACGGCCCAGCCGGGCGTCCAGGTTTTTCGGATGCGAGCAGATGTTCAAACGGTGTGCCCGATTTTGGCGCACTCGAAATGAGTGTGCCGTCGCTCCAGAACTGGCCGTGTAGGACCAAAGTGTGCCCTGCACTTGCACGCGCGATTTTCAACAGTCAGCAAAAAACCCCGTATCCCCGCTGGATCAGCGGGGATACGGGGTTCGTTTCGAGCTTCCTATCAGAATCGAACTGATGACCTTTTCATTACGAGTGAAACGCTCTACCGACTGAGCTAAGGAAGCACCGCACCAAACAACCGGAAAACCCGGCCGGTTCATGCAAGAGTCAACTGTAATAGAGTCCCTGCGTCCGGGTCAAAATGACGCCGGTTCCAGCCCGAGATTGACGTTGGCAGGATGTTCATTCGGCCGTCGGATCGGGTTTAGGCGGCCACCAACAAGAGCGGCGATGCTGGCAGATACACGGTGGCGCAGCATTGGGCCACGCCGGCAAAGGAGCTTGACCATGACGTTAGACAGCGCAACAGCCATGAACAGCGTGACGGCCTTCAACGGGGGAGTGTCAGGAGCGACCCCGGGCAGCGAACGGTCCCATGGCCGGGCTGCCGTGCCTGAAGGGCAGGACGTCCGGCTGGCGGTGCTTGCCATGGTCGGAACAACAGTGTTCGACGGCGGCCTGATGGAACGGGCGATGTCCCGCACGCTGGTGGAACAGGGAGTCCCGGAGGGCTCCCCGGAATTTGGGCGCATGCTGGGCTACGCCCGCGACCATTCCGGAATCTCCCGGATGACCGTCTTCAGCGAATTGTTCAATGATCCGAAGACTGCAGTCAGCGCCAACAGGATGTTTGAGCTGAATTGCGACGAGCTGATAGCCGCCGGCGGAATCCGCCCTGTTCCCGGGGCCGAGGAATCCATCGGCTGGCTGCGTGATGCCGGCATCAAGGTCTGCCTGGCCACCGGCTTTGGGCGGCACACGCAGAACATGGTGCTGGAGTCCCTCGGCTGGATGGGTCTTGCCGACCTGAGCCTGTGCCCGGCTGATGCGGGCCGCGGCCGGCCCTTCCCGGACATGGTCCTGACTGCCGTCCTTGCCCTCGACATCGACGACGTCCGGAAGGTGGCCGTGGTGGGGGACACCAGCGCGGACATCCATACCGGCCTGCGTGCAGGAGCCACCGTAGCGGCAGGTGTCCTCACCGGGGCGCACTCGGAGGCGACATTGCGCGGAGCCGGAGCCACCGCCGTCGTTCCTTCCATCAAGGAATTTCCGGCGCTGCTCGAGGGCCGCGCAGCCGGCCTCTGACCGGAGGCCGCGTCAGCAGACGGTGTTGTCCGCCGGTTCCTTGCCGTCCACGAGGTACTTGTCCACGGCGTCGCCGATGCAGCTGTTGGACCGGCCGTACGCGGTGTGGCCCTCGCCCTTCCAGGTCAGCAGCGAGGCATTGCCGAGCTGCTTGCGCAGGGAGCTGGCCCACTCCACCGGAGTGGCGGGGTCGCCTGTCGTGCCCACCACGACGATCGGCGCGGCGCCGGTGTAATCGACGGCGGCAGGCGTGCGGGTGTTCTTGTACGGCCAATCCGCGCAGTTCGCTCCGCCGTAGGCGAAGAAGTAGCCCAACGTGGGGGAGACCCCGCGCAGCTGCTGCTCTTCGGCCCGCATGGCCACCGGATCGCTGGTGGTGGGGTAATCCAGGCAGTTGATCGCGCTGAAGGCATAGGCGGTGTTTGACGTGTATTTGCCGTTGGGGCCGCGGTCCGCGCCGAGATCGGCCAGCCGAAGCATGGGGCTCACGTCACCCTTCATGGCCGCGTCCAGCGCCTGGGTCAGGGCCGGCCAGCTTTCATTGCCGTACAGCGGAATAATGAGGCCGCTGACGAAGGTGTTGCCGCCCACAACCCGGCCGTCCTTGGCAGTGCGGGGAGTCTGTATCACGGACTCGATGACGTCGCGGATCTGCTGGATCCCGTCCTCAACGGTGCCGCTCAGGGGGCAGCCGTTCTCCCCCAGGCAGTGGGCGACGTAGGCGTGGAGCGTCTTGTCGAAGGCCTTCGCCTGGCCGCTGGTGAGCTCCTCGGCGCTGAGCGAGGGGTCCAGGGCGCCGTCGAGGACCATGCGTCCCACGTTGTCGGGGAACAGCGAAGCGTAGGTGGAGCCGAGGAAGGTCCCGTAGGAGAATCCGATGTAGTTCAACTTGGAGTCGTTGAGCACGGCGCGCAGGACGTCCAGGTCCTTGGCCGAGCTGACGGTGTCGATGTGCCCCAGCACCGGCCCGGTGCCCGCGGCACACTTGGCCGCCACAGCCTTGTTGTCGGCGAGGAGGGTTGCTAGCCCGGCGTCGGTTTCCGGCGTGTAGATCTTGGCACGGGCCTCGTCGCGTTCCTTATCGGTCAGGCAGGTGACCGGAGCCGAACGCTTGACGCCGCGGGGATCGAAGCCGACGAGGTCGTAGTTGGAGCGCACCTTCTCGGAGAAGTGGCTCGCGCCGGCATCCCGGACAAAGTCGTAGCCGGAAGCGCCCGGGCCGCCAGGGTTGACGAGCAGGCTGCCCTGCTTCTTGCCCCCCTTGCTGGACATTTTCAGGGCGGTGATTTCGATCGTCTTGCCGCCGGGCTTGGCGTAGTCGAGCGGGACCTTGATCTTGGCGCACTGGAGCTTGTCCTCGCAGGGCTCCCAGACCACCTTCTGGGAGTAGAAGTCCTTCAGTCCGTCCGGGGCCGCCGCCGCGATGGACGGGTCCGCCTGGCCGGTGGAGTTGCCCTGCGACGAGCCGTCCTTGGACTGCCCCAGCAAACTGCACGATGCCAGCAGCATGACCAGGGCCATGGCGCCGACGGCCCGCAGCCCGGTCGCAAGGGATCGGGATCGCGCGGACAGGGGCGGTGCAGACATCATGCGGTTCTCCTTGTGGGCAACGGCGTCAGGCATCATGGGGGCAGGGCGGACGGTGGTGGGGCTAGATCAGGCTGGCGGCCATTGACTCGATGGTCAGCAGCGGAGCGACGTTCGTGGTGGTGAGGCGTTTGCGGGCCTTGTTGATGGCGTCCATCCTTGCAAGGGTCACCTCGGGGCTCGACCTGCCTGCAAATTCCTCCAGCTCGCTTCTCAGCTCAACGTTCACCAAATCCACGGCGTTCCCCAGCTGGATGATCAGAACATCCCGGTAGAACGACAGAAGATCCGTCAGCGTCCGGTCCAGGGAGTCCGTCACGGAGCGCTTTGCACGCCGCTTCTGATCGTCCTCAAGCTGCTTCACCTGGCTGCGCATGGCTGGCGGCAGGGTTCCGGTCTCGGGGGCGCCCAGTGTCGCAAGCAGGGCGGCTTTCTCAGCGGCGTCACGCTCCTCATTGGAGCTGTTGGCCTCCTCGGTGGCGATCTTCACCAGTTTATCAGCCATCATCACGGCGGCCGTAATACCCCGGAGGCCGAGCGGGAACCGGACTGTTTCAAGCCGCCGTTCCCGGGCTTCGGCGTCGCGGGCCAGGCGGCGGGCGATGCCCACGTGGCTCTGTGCGGCGCGGGCCGCGCGTTCGGCCAGCGCGGGATCCACGCCGTCGCGCTTGACCAGGAGGGCCGCAACGTCCGCGGCGGGCGGGAGCCGCAGCGCCACTGCCCGGCACCGCGACCGGATGGTCACCAGGACGTCGGCAGGGGAGGGGGCACACAGCATCCAGATGGTGCGCGGCGTGGGCTCCTCGATGGCCTTCAGCAGCACGTTGGTGGTGCGCTCGGCCATGCGGTCGGCGTCTTCCACCACGATGATCCGCCACCGCCCCGACGACGGCCGGTTGCCCGCGGTGGAAACCAGTTCGCGTGCCTCCTCGATGGTGATGGTCACCTTCTCGGTGCGCACGAACGCGACGTCGGCGTGGGTCTCGCCGAGGATGGTCAGGCACGCCGGGCACTGGCCGCAGCCGCGGAGGGAGACGTCGTCCTGGTCGCAGTTCAGGGCCGCGGCGAAGGCCTTCGCGGCATTCGAACGGCCCGAGCCGGGCGGCCCCGTGAACAGCCATGCGTGGGTAGGTCCGTCACCCATGGCGGCCTGCCGCAGTTGGGCGACGACGGCGGGCTGGCCCTGCAGGTCATCCCAGACCGTCATCCCAGCCTCCTGCCGGCGGATGCCAGGAGTTGCTCGACGCGGTCCAGGATGGTGGCCGCAAGCTCATCGACGGGCAGCCGCGCCTCGAGCACAAGGTAGCTGTCCGGCCGGGCGGCGGCGAGATCCAGGAAGGCCTGCCGGATCCGGGCATGGAACTCGTCCGCTTCCGATTCCAGGCGGTCCTCCGCGGTTTCGCCGGCCGTGCGGCGGCTGCGGCCCTCTGCCGGGTGGACGTCCAGCAGCACCGTGAGGTCCGGGTGCAGCCCGGAGGTGGCCCACTCGTTGATGCTCCGCACGGCGTCCGTGCCGAGGTCCCGGCCTGCGCCCTGGTAAGCCACGGAGGAGTCGATGTAGCGGTCCGTCAGCACCACTTCGCCGCGTTCCAGGGCCGGCCTGATGACCTGGCTCGCATGGGCGGCGCGGGAGGCGGCGAACATCAGGGCTTCCGTGTGGGCATCGATGTGGCCGTGGCCGTGGTCCAGCACCAGGGAACGCAGCTTTTCCCCGATCGGCGTTCCGCCCGGTTCCCTGGTCCGCAGCACGGTCAGGCCAAGCAATTCAAGTGATCCGGCCAGCCGGGCGGCCTGCGTTGACTTGCCGGCGCCGTCACCGCCTTCGAAGGCGATGAAAAGTCCGGGACTCTGCGTATTCACTGGTCCAGCCTACCGACAATCACCGACAGGAAAGGCCCGCCGTAACCGCTTTTTCGCCGGGCAGGCGGCCAACGTACGCTTTGACCATGAGTCTTTCCGAACAGCATGCCGCGTCCCTTTCGGCGGAAACGGTGGTTGTGGCCGCCGGCCGTCCTCCCCGCGAGCATGATGCGCCCGTCAACCCACCGATCGTGCTGTCCTCCACCTACTTCGGCACCGGCGCCCTTGACGACGGCGACCGCGGCTACGGCCGCTACGCGAACCCCACCTGGGACCCGTTCGAGGAGGCCCTAGGCCAGCTCGAAGGCGCCTCGCTGCCGGGCCTTCTCTACGCATCCGGACTCGCAGCGGTCAGTTCCGCGCTTTCACTCGTTCCCGCCGGCGGCGTGCTGGTGATGCCGTCCCACAGCTACGCCGGTTCGCTGGTGATGGCCGCTGAACTGTCCGAGAAGGGCTTGCTCGAGCTCCGCACCGTGGATATCGCGGACACCGACGCCGTCCGGGCGCAGATTGCCCCCGCGGACGGAAAGCCCGCTGACATGCTGTGGCTGGAGAGCCCCACGAACCCCATGCTCGGAATCGCCGACATCAGGGCGCTCACCCAGGCGGCCCACGACGCCGGCGCGGTCGTCGTCACGGACAACACCTTTTCCACGCCGCTGGTGCAGCAGCCGCTCAAGCTGGGCTCCGACGTCGTCCTTCACTCGGTCACCAAATACCTGGCCGGCCACTCCGACGTCGTGCTGGGCGCCCTGGTGACCTCGAACGCCGAACTGCGGGCGACCCTGCTTCACCACCGCATCATCCACGGCGGCATCGCCGGCCCGTTCGAAGCCTGGCTGGCCCTGCGCGGGCTGCGGACGCTCGCGCTGCGGATCGAGCGTTCGCAGGCCTCCGCCGCGGTGCTCGCCGAGAGGCTGAGCGCGCATCCGGCCGTCGAAAGCATCCGGTATCCGGGCCTGATCTCGGACCCGGGTCACGACCGCGCCAAGTCGCAGATGACGGGCTTCGGCTCCATCCTTTGCATCCAGATTGCCCCGGCAGGAGGCCTTAGCGGCGCCGACGCCGCGGACAAGCTGGTCCGCGCCCTGCAGCTGTGGCTGCCCGCCACCTCGCTCGGCGGCGTGGAATCACTGATTGAACGACGACGCCGGCACACGGCTGAACCGGTCAGCGTTCCGGAGAACCTGGTCCGGTTGAGCGTCGGAATCGAAAACGTCGAGGACCTTTGGGCCGATTTGCAGCAGGCTTTGGACGGTTTGGACAGTTAGGCTGGGTTGGTGGACGCAAGAGTACTGATCTTTTATGTGGAGAACACGGTTTACTACATCCTGGGGCTGGTGGCGCTGGCCCTTGAAGTGTGGGCCTTCTTCGACTGCGTCCGCCACAGGGCCAACGCTTTTGAGGCTGTAGGCAAGCGGACCAAGACGTTCTGGCTGGCACTGACCGGCGGCAGCCTGGCTGTCGGCGCGCTGTCCGTGCTGGGAGGCGGGGGAGGCGGCCTGATCGGTCCCCTCGGCCTGTTTGGCCTGGCGGCGGTGGTGGCGGCCTCCGTGTACCTGGCGGACGTCCGCCCCGCAGTGAAGGACGCCGGCCGCGGCGGCAGCCGCAACATGGGCCCGTACGGCCCCTGGTAATCCCCACCGGCACCCTAAGCTCGCAAGCTCGCTCAGGGAACCCTGCCGGCGTGGGCCCAGCCACCTATTGGTCCGGCGCCACGGCTTCCCAGCCGACCGTAAGTTCCCCGAGGCGCCACCGCGCCGGCCCGTCGTGGACCGGCCATCCGCCGTCGAGCAGTGCCCGGCACATGGCGGTCCACCGCTGCCGGTTTCCGAACGACGCCAACGGCGCCGATTCCAGCCACGCCCGGTCCATGGCCTGCAACAGCCCGTGCACCCGTTCGCCGGGAACATTCCGATGGATGAGCGCCTTGGGCAGGCGTTCGGCGATGTCGGACGGCAGTTCGAAACTGCCGAACCGCACGGACATGCTCAGGCTCAGCGGGCCCCCGGCATCAAGCGCAATCCACGTGACCCGGCGGCCGATCTCGTCGCATGTGCCGTCGATGAATATCCCGCCCGGCGCCAACCGGCCCTGCACCAGCTGCCAGATGCCGCGGACGTCCGCTTCCTCGTACTGCCGCAGCACGTTGAACGCGCGGACCAGGACGGGCCGCCCCTGCACGGGCAGCTCGAAGCCGCCGGTCAGGAAGCTCAGCCCGGGACGCTCGAGGGCCTTCGCCGCGCGCACGCGCTCCGGCTCGATCTCGATTCCGCAGACGCGCACATCCGCCCGGACGGCACCGAGCCGATCAAAGAGCTCGACGGCGGTGGCCGGGGAAGCGCCGTAGCCCAGATCGATGACCAGCGGGTTGCCCGCTGCCCGGAGCCGCCAGGCCTGCGGCCCGGCCAGCCAGCGGTCCAGCCGGCGCATTCGGTTGGGATTCGTGGTGCCGCGGGTTACGTTGCCGACGGGTCTTCCCCGGTTGTTCCGGTTCGCCGCCACCCGCTCTGCTTTCTGCACCACCGCCCCAGCCTACCCAACTCGGGGCCGTCTCCCTGTCGTTCCACGTCCGCGCAGGGGCGGCAACGGGGTGGCGGAATGTAACGCTCGGCGCTGGCGGGTTCCGCTCGGCTAGGATGAAAATCATGACTTACAAGCTGATTCTGCTGCGCCACGGCCACAGCGACTGGAACGCCAAAAACCTCTTCACCGGCTGGGTGGACGTTGACCTGAACGACCAGGGCCGCCAGGAGGCAATCCGCGGCGGCGAGCTTCTGGTTGAGCACAACGTGCTCCCGGACATCCTCTACACATCGGTCCTGAAGCGGGCCATCAACACGGCCAACATCTCCCTGGACAAGGCCGACCGCGGCTGGATCCCCGTCAAGCGCGACTGGCGCCTGAACGAACGCCACTACGGCGCACTGCAGGGCAAGGACAAGGCGCAGACCCTCGCCGAATTCGGCGAGGAGCAGTTCATGCTGTGGCGCCGGTCCTACGACACCCCGCCGCCGCCCCTGGCCGACGATTCCGAGTTCTCCCAGGTGGGCGACCCGCGTTACGCCGACATCGGCGACGCCGTGCCCCGCACCGAATGCCTCAAGGACGTCCTGATCCGACTCATGCCGTACTGGGAATCGGACATCAAGGAAGACCTCAAGGCCGGGAAGACCGTCCTGGTCACGGCCCACGGCAACTCGCTGCGCGCCCTGGTCAAGCACCTTGACGGAATCAGCGACGACGCCATTGCCAGCCTGAACATCCCCACAGGCATCCCGCTCGTGTACGACCTGGACGAGGACTTCCAGCCCATCAACCCGGGCGGCACCTACCTCGATCCCGAGGCCGCTGCGGAGGCCATCCAGGCCGTGGCCAACCAGGGCAAAAAGTAAAGCTTCGCGGTTCTTCGCCAGCAGACGACGACGGCGGCTGGTCACCTGAGGTGACCGGCCGCCGTCGTTCGCTGCTTTAAGAGGGCCTCTCTCTTTAAGAGGGCGAGGGCCCTTAGCCGTGCTCGATGCTGTTCGGGTGCCAGGCGCCGGTCACAAGGTACGTGACCTTCTGGGCAACGGAGACGCCGTGGTCTGCAAAGCGCTCGAAGTAGCGGCTGGCGAGGGCCACATCCACGGTGGTGGCGGGTGACTCCTGCCAGTCGCTGCGGGCGATCGCCTTGAAGACGCTGAGGTGGAGGTCGTTCACCGTGGAGTTGGCCTTCATGATGTCGCGGGCAACTTCCAGGTCACGGGTCTCGAGCAGCTCCGTGAGCTTGTTGGCAATCTGGATGTCCTGCTCGGCGAAGCTCTTGAACGTTTCCGTGAGCGACGCCGGGATGACGGTGGAGGGGAAACGGAGACGCGCCAGTTGGGCGATGTGGCGGGCAAGGTCGCCCATGCGCTCAAGCGATGCGCTCATCCGCAGCGATCCCACGATCATGCGCAGGTCGCTGGCGACCGGGCCCTGGAGGGCAAGGATGTCGATGGCGCGCTCGTCGAGGCTGTTCTGCAGGAAGTCGATGCGGGCGTCGGCCGCGATGACATCCTGCGCCAGATCGACGTCGGCCACCTCGAAGGAATTCGTTGCTTTCGCGATCGCTTCGCTGACCAGCTTTGAAATTTCGATGAGGTCTTCGCCCACCTGGGCGAGCTCCTCCTGAAAAACCTTACGCACGTAGGCGTCCTTTCCTTGGAAACTCCGCCCCGCCGCGGCGGTCAGAATTTCGTGTCACCGTTCCGGCAGTCCAACTGGCCACTATTCCAGTGTCCGGTGAACTGTTACGCACCTCTAGATGAACGTTAGCTGAATCCGCACCGTCTTGGCCGCAGATCGGCTATTCGGGCCTCACAGAAGCATAAGCTGGAGCCGTGGATCCAATGCTCATAGGTGTCATCGCCGGCCTGCTCGGCCTGTCGTTCGGCGTCTTTGGCGTGCTCGCATTCAGGGTCAGCGAGCAGCAGCGGAAACTCGTGGACGTCGAATACGACGAGCCCGCCCTGCCGCCGGGATCCGCTGAGGTGCTAGCCGTCGTCGGGCAGGCGTTTGTTGTGGTGGACGCCATCGACGGCGTAGTCCGCGCCAGCCCTGCCGCCTATGCCTACGGCCTGGTGCGCGGCCACACGGTTGTGCACCGCGAGCTACTGGACATGACGGCCAACGTGCGCCGCGACGGCGTCATCCTGGAGAAGCAGCTCGAGCTCCCGCGGGGGCCGCTCGGCCAGGGAACCATCATCGTGCAGGTGCGGGCAGCCATGCTGGGCGAAGAATACATCCTCCTGCTGGCCGATGACCGGACCGAGATCACGCGCACGGAGGAGATCCGCAACGACTTCGTGGCCAACGTCTCCCATGAGCTGAAGACGCCCGTGGGGGCCATTTCGCTCCTTGCGGAGGCACTCGAATCCTCCGCGGACGACGAAGAAGCTGTCCGCCGTTTCGCCAAGCGCATGCACAAGGAGTCCGCCCGGCTGGCGGCACTCGTGCAGGACATCATTGAACTGTCCCGCTTGCAGGGCGCGAACGTGGCGCAGCGGGGTCATGCCGTGGACATCAACGACGTCATCTCCGAAGCCGTGGACCGTGCACAGCTCCCGGCCGAGAGCAAGAACATCCAGATCGTCATCGGCAGCCGCGTTGAGGCCAAGGTCTACGGCGATCAGGACCTCCTTGTCACGGCCCTGCGAAACCTGATCGACAACGCCATCCGATACTCCCCGGAGAACACGCGGGTGGGCATCGGGGTGCGCTCCAAGGAAGGCCTGATCTCGGTTTCGGTCACCGATCAGGGCGAGGGCCTTTCGCCCGAGGACCAGGAGCGGGTGTTCGAACGCTTCTACCGCGTGGACGCGGCGCGGTCACGGCACACCGGCGGAACCGGGCTGGGGCTGAGCATCGTTAAGCATGTCATTTCCAACCACGGCGGCGAAGTCACCCTGTGGTCACAGCCCGGGCAGGGATCCACGTTCACACTCCGCCTGCCGGAGTTGGAGGGGCAGGACAGCGACTCCGCGTCCGAGGCCCGTCCGCCCCGGACGCGCACCGCCGCGGGGGAGGCACGCGGCGCCAAAGTGTCCGGCCACGCCAGGCCGCCAGAGGGCAGCCAAGCCCAAAACGCCAAGGAACCACGCGACGCCGCCGGCGTCCACGAACGAGGAGCTAACGCTTGAGCAGGATTCTTATTGTTGAGGATGAGGAATCGTTCAGCGATCCTCTGTCCTATCTGCTAGGCAAGGAGGGGTTCGAGGTCGAGGTTGTGGACAACGGCCTGGACGCCATCACGGAATTCGACCGCAACGGGGCTGACCTCGTGCTCCTGGACCTGCAGCTGCCGGGACTGTCCGGCACGGAAGTCTGCCGGCAGCTTCGGCAGCGATCCAGCGTCCCGGTGATCATGCTGACGGCCAAGGACTCGGAAATCGACAAGGTGGTGGGGCTCGAACTGGGTGCCGACGACTACGTCACCAAGCCCTACTCCTCCCGGGAGCTCGTGGCCCGGGTCCGTGCGGTGCTCCGGCGCCAGGGGGAGCCGGAAGAACTCGTTTCCTCCACGGTCCACGCCGGACCGGTGCGGATGGACATCGAACGCCACGTCGTGAGCGTCGACGGCGAGCAGGTGTCCCTGCCGCTGAAGGAATTTGAACTGCTGGAGATGCTCCTGCGGAATTCGGGCAGGGTGCTGACCCGGGGCCAGCTGATAGACCGCGTGTGGGGGTCCGACTACGTGGGCGACACCAAGACCCTGGATGTGCACGTCAAGCGGCTCCGCAGCAAGATTGAGCCCGATCCGTCCCTGCCGCGGTACCTGGTCACCGTCCGCGGGCTGGGCTACAAGTTCGAACCCTAGCCTCAAGCCGCGGGCACTACGTTGGAGAGGGCGCGCAACCCGGTCCGGGTACCAACACCGCGGTCCGGATATCAGAGAAGGAGGGGCTCCCGGCCGGGAGCCCCTCCTTCTCTGATATCCAGCTGTGCTGCAGTCCGTCAGCCGGCGTCAGTGGCCTTCGGCGGGTGCCGCGGTGCTTTCGCCCGGCGTTGCGGTCTCGCTCGGCGTCGGAGTTCCGGTGGGCGTGCTGCCGGCGGGAACGTACTTCTCGTATTCCTTCAGCGTTCCGTCAACGACGGGCATCTTGACGGTCTTGTTGACGTTCGTTCCGTCTTCGGTGACCTGGACGTCCACGAGGGACCCGGGCTTGCCGCCCGTCGTGCTCAGGGTGGCCGCATCCGTTGAGTCGTTCAGCAGCGTGTAGGAGTTCTTCTTCACCGAAACCTCGGTCTGGGAACCCTCCGCGCCCTTGAGCGTCAGCTTGACGTCCTTGGAGGACGAGTTGTAGACGGCTCCGATCACGCGGCCGGGTCCGTTTTCGCCCGTGGACACGATGAGCATGTTGCGCAGCTGCAGCGGGCCGACGTCGGCGCGGATGCCGTCGGAGGCGGCGTACTGGTGAGAGGTCTGCTGGGCGTTGACGTAGCCGCAGCCTGTCAGGGCCAGCAGGCCGACGCTCAGGGCGGCAGCCGCCATTGCCAACTTGCCGCGCTGGCCCCGGTTCATCGCAGTGAAACGCACGTCACGCACTCCTTGAAAAGTCTTGAAACAGTTTTCACGCATAGCCTATCGGCAAACAGACCCAAACAAGGATTCGGCCAGTACACATACGTGCCGCTTCGGCAGCTGGCTTCGGCCCCTGGTGGGGCCGCCCCGGGAGGCTCTGGCTACCCGCGCGTAACGCTTGTCGGCGGGTCGCGAATACACTATTATCCGCGTTCGTCAAGGGGTTTGGGCGGTCGATTCGGCCCATTTTCCGCGGATTTACGCGGTTCCTGACCCCGATCCGTGCCAGTCATATGCCTTAATCGTGATAAACTGGTCTGCGGGAAAGGGGAAAGTCCACATGGTTTTTGAGGTCGGCGAGACAGTAGTTTACCCTCACCACGGTGCAGCGAAAATTGAAGAAATCAAGATGCGCACTGTCAAGGGCGAAGAGAAGATGTATCTCAAGCTCAAGGTGGCTCAGGGTGATCTGACCATTGAAGTTCCAGCAGAGAACGTTGACCTTGTTGGGGTTCGCGACGTAGTGGGCAAAGAAGGCTTGGAGCACGTATTTGACGTTCTCCGTGCCGAGTTCACTGAGGAGCCCACCAACTGGTCACGTCGTTACAAGGCAAATCTGGAGAAGCTTGCTTCCGGTGACGTCATCAAGGTAGCAGAGGTCGTTCGCGACCTGTGGCGCCGGGATCACGACCGGGGCCTTTCCGCAGGCGAGAAGCGAATGCTGGCCAAGGCCCGGCAGATTCTGATCTCAGAATTGGCTTTGGCTGAAAAGACCGACGAGGAGAAGGCGGCAAGCGTTCTCGACGAGGTCTTGGCTTCCTAAGAATTGAACCCCGGTGGCAGAGAGCCACCGGGGTTTCTTTTTGCCCAAATTGCCCCAACTGGGTAGCAGCTGACGCCGTTATGGGCGCTCAAAGCGGCGTGTGCTGCGACCCAGTTGGGCCGGCCTGCGCGAAATTGGGCGGGCCCGGGTGGCGGCGACGTAGGCTAGACCGCATGAACAGTGCACCCACTCGCCCCGTCACCGCCGTGATCCTGGTGGCGGCCGGATCCGGGCAGCGGCTCGGCTACGGCATGCCCAAAGCGGCTGTTCCGCTCGGCGGCGAACCCATCCTCCTGCATGCGCTCCGTGGCATTGTGGCCTCCGGCGTCGCGAGCCAGGTTTGCGTCGCGCTGCCAGCCGGCGATGACCAGCTGCGGCAGCTGTGCGAGGACTTCCGGGTGGAGCTCGTTGACGGTGGCCCGGTCCTGACCACGGTCGACGGCGGAGCCACCAGGGCGGATTCCGTCCGGTCAGCATTGGCTGCCCTCGAGGACGGAACCGAAGCGGTGCTCGTCCACGACGCGGCCCGCGCCCTGACGCCCGAGGCAGTCTTCCACCGGGTGGCCCAGGCCCTGGCCGCCGGAGCTTCGGCCGTCATCCCGGTCATTCCCGTCGTGGACACCGTCAAGACGGTCGCCGCCACCCGGGGCCGCGACCTGGACATTGCGCCTGAGCTCGTGACCGGAACGGCACCCCGGGAGGAGCTGCGGGCCGTCCAGACGCCCCAAGGCTTCAGCTTTGAGACCCTCAGGCAGGCGCACCAGGCCGCACTCCAGTTCGACGAACGCCAGGCCGCCGCCGTGACCGACGACGCCATGCTGGTGGAGCTCCTCGGCGTGCCGGTCCATGCCGTCCGAGGCGCCAGCCAGTCCCTGAAAATCACCACGCCGCTAGACCTGATCATCGCGGAAGGCCTCCTCGAGGGTCCCCTCGGCGCCCGCTGGGTCGAAGGCTAAGGGCCATGAGCGCAGAGAAACCCGCTGCGGCGGTCACTCCAACTGAGGTGAAAATGATCCTGCCCCGCACCGGAATCGGCATTGATGTCCATGCCTTTGCTCCGGAAAGTGCACCGCAGCCGCTCTGGCTGGGCGGCCTGTTCTGGGCAGGGGAGCGCGGGCTGGCCGGCCATTCTGACGGCGACGCCGTTGCCCACGCTGCCGCTGACGCTTTGTTTTCCGCCTGCGGCATCGGGGACCTCGGCACCCACTTCGGCACTGACCGCCCGGAACTCGCGGGCGCCTCGGGTGTCACCCTGCTGGCGGAAGCCGCCCGGATCGTCCGGGCCGCCGGCTTCGAGATCGGCAACATCGCGGTGCAGTTCGTGGCCAACCGGCCCAAGTTCGGTCCCCGGCGGGAAGAGTCGCAGCGCGTCCTGAGCGAGGCCGCCGGCGCCCCCGTGAGCGTCACCGCCACCACGAGCGACGGGCTCGGATTCACCGGCCGCGGCGAAGGCATTTCGGCCGTGGCCACCGCCCTGGTGTATCCGGCTCCGTAGCGCAATCGCCTAGGCTGGAAGCAGCACCAGTACCGCAATATCAGGAGACCCGTCGTGAAAAAGCTGCTTCCCGCCGTCGTGATCGCAGGGCTGCTCCTTGCAGGCTGCGCCGGAAGCCCGAAGATGAGCGTGGCAGAGAGCTGCACGTTCCTCCAGGGAGATACCTTCAAGCCGACCGGCAGCCAGGTCCAGCAGGCGGACCAGATCGCAAAGCACTACCAGGAAGTTGCCGACAAAGTTGCTCCGGAGCTTGCCGACCCGATCCAGAAGATGGCCGACGTCATGAAGAAGGTGGCCGGCACCTCGCTCGGGGACAAGAGCGCAGAGCAGCTTGCCGAGCTTAA
The DNA here is from genome assembly GCF_001428005.1 of Arthrobacter sp. Soil736. Lineage (GTDB taxonomy): Bacteria > Actinomycetota > Actinomycetes > Actinomycetales > Micrococcaceae > Arthrobacter. Next base: position 20,344 of record NZ_LMSB01000034.1, on the reverse strand, counting down.
GGAACAGAACAACAGGATCGGCGAGGTCTGCAAGTAAGCGGACAATGCCATCGGCTAATCTGGAGCGGTGACCCTCCGCTTTTACGACACCGCATCCGCCGAAGTCCGCGACTTCGTTCCTCTCGTACCCGGCAAGGCGAGCCTGTACTACTGCGGGGCGACGGTGCAGGGGATGCCGCATGTGGGGCACATCCGCTCCGCCATTGCCTTCGACCAGCTCACGCGCTGGCTCGAGTACCGCGGGTTCCGGGTCACTGTGGTCCGCAACGTGACCGACATAGATGACAAAATCCTGGCCAAGTCCGAGGCGTCCTTCCACCCGGAATTCGAGCAGGAGCCCGGAGCCGTCCCGGAAGAGGAATGGTGGGCGCTGGCCTACCGGTACGAGCAGGAATTCCTCAAGGCCTACGACACCCTCGGCGTCTCCCGCCCCACCTACGAGCCGCGCGCCACCGGCCACATCCCGGAGATGCTCGCCCTCGTCCAGCAGCTGATCGACCGCGGCCACGCCTACCCGGCCCTCGACGGCTCGGGTGACGTCTACTTCGACGTGCGCTCCTGGAACAAGTACGGTTCGCTGACGCGGCAGAAGCTCGACGACATGCAGGGGGCAACCGACGCTGACCCCCGCGGCAAGAAGGACCCGCGCGACTTCGCGCTCTGGAAGGGCCACAAGGAAGGCGAGCCGACGACGGCGAGCTGGGTTTCGCCGTGGGGCGCCGGGCGCCCGGGCTGGCACCTTGAATGCTCAGCGATGGTCACCAAGTACCTCGGCACCGAATTCGACATCCACGGCGGCGGCCTGGATCTGCGCTTCCCGCACCACGAGAACGAGATGGCACAGTCGCAGGCTGCCGGCCACGCATTTGCCAACTTCTGGATGCACAACGGCATGGTCACGTACCAGGGCGAAAAAATGTCCAAGTCCGTGGGCAACACCGTCAGCCCGGCGGAAATGCTGGAACTCGCCCCGCCCCGTGTGGTCCGCTACTACCTCGGCCAAGCGCAGTACCGCTCGGTCCTGGACTATCAGCCGACGTCCCTACAGGAGGCCACGGCCGCCGTTGAACGCATCGACGGTTTCATCGCCCGGGCGGTCCGGGCGCTGTCAGCGGACGGTTCCCTGTTCTTCGGCAGCCACGGCACTGTACCGGACGCGTTCGGCGCCGCCATGGACGACGACCTCAACGTGCCGCAAGCCCTCGGAGTCCTGCATGACACGGTCCGCGCAGGGAATTCAGCGCTCACCGCCGGTGACTTCGCGGCGGCACGGCAGGCGCTGACCGGCGTGACTGACATGCTCCGGGTCCTGGGAATCAGCGACGCCGCGCAGCCCGCCGTCGACGATCAGGCCACCGCGGCCCTCGGAACACTCGTGGAGGCGCAACTCGCCGCCCGCGCAGACGCCCGAGCCCGGAAGGACTGGGCCGCGTCGGACGCCATCAGGGACACCCTGTCGGCCGCCGGCGTCGTGGTTGAAGACAGCGCGGACGGCGCCACCTGGAGCCTTCAGCGCGGCTAGATCCTTCGGCAGCGACCCGCCCCGGTCAACGATTTAACTTGAGTCAGTAGACTGGAGTTCAGACTTACTCAATACAACCAAGGGTGGAACTCATGGCCAACAACGGTCGCCCGGGCGCAATCCGCAAGCTTAAGAAGGGCCCCACCACCGGAACCGGTGGCCACGGGCGCAAGGCACTCGAAGGCAAGGGGCCAACCCCCAAAGCCGAGGATCGCCCGTATCACAAGGCCTACAAGAGCAAGCAGCTCTCGGAGCGCTCCGAGGCCAAGCGCGCCGGAGGCGGCCGCAGCGCCGGCGCACGTTCGGGCCCCAAGGGCCGCGCCACTGAGGAAGTGGTCACGGGCCGCAACTCCGTCGTGGAGGCGCTCCGTGCCGGGATCCCGGCCAAGGCACTGCACGTGGCGATCCGCATCGAGATGGACGACCGCGTCAAGGAATCGCTCAAGCTTGCCGCCGAACGCGGCATCCCGCTGCTGGAAACCGGCAAGCCGGAACTTGACCGGATGACCGACGACGCCGTGCACCAGGGCCTCGTGCTGCAGATCCCGCCGTACGAATACCAGGATGCCTATGACCTGGCCGAGCAGACCGTCGAACGGTGGAAAAAGGGGCACGTCTCGAACGCGCCCATCTTCGTTGCCCTGGACGGCATCACGGACCCCCGCAACCTCGGCGCCATCATCCGCTCCGTCTCGGCCTTCAGCGGCCACGGCGTGATCGTCCCGGAACGCCGGTCCGTGGGTGTTACGGCCGCCGCCTGGAAGACCAGCGCCGGCGCTGCCGTCCGCGTGCCCGTGGCCCGTGCGTCCAACCTGAACAACGCCCTGAAGCAGTTCAAGTCCATGGGCATCTTCGTCCTGGGGCTCGACGGCGACGGCGACGTCTCGCTGCCGGACCTCACCCTGGCCACTGAGCCCGTCTGCATCGTTGTGGGTTCCGAAGGCAAGGGCCTCAGCCGCCTCGTCCGTGAGAACTGCGACCAGATCGTCTCCATCCCGATCGACTCCGCCATGGAGTCGCTCAACGCCTCCATGGCCGTCGGCATCTCCCTCTACGAAGTCTCCCGCCAGCGCGCCGCCAAGTAGCTTCCCGAGGCGGCCGCTTTGCCGTCGGGTCCTCTCCAAGGGTCCGCCGCAGCGGCCGCTTTGCCGTCGCTTAGCGGGATGCCCCTTCCCAAACTTCGCAAGCTCAGTTCGGGGCCCTCGGGGCATCCCTTCCTCCCGTCGCCTCATCCGGCCGCGGGCGGCCTTCTTCGGCTCTGGTCGGCGATGCGCTCCTTAGCAAAACGGCCGCTGCGGCTAGCGGTTAAGGCGTCTTTCGGTCGTTCGAGAATCGGAAACGCTCTCGCAGCTCTTGCCGGAAAACGGGAAACGCTCCCGCACATGATGTGCGGGAGCGTTTCCTTTTAACCGTGAGTGAAACGGAGGTGCGTGCCGACCCTAACCAGCGGGCGGCGATGGCTTGCTAAGGAGCGCATCGCCGACCAGAGCCGCCGGAGGCCGGCCGCGGCCGGAGAAGGCGCCGGGAGGTGTCTAAGCGACGGCAAGGCGTCGGTGTCCGCGGAACGCATCAGCGGAACTCGGCGTCCGCGGCGTCTCGCTGGGGGGCTGAGCTCAGAACTCGCGGCGGTTGGCCAGGACCGGGAGCTTGGTTTGGGCTTCCTTGACCACGGCGGGATCCAGGTCGGCGAACAGCAGGCCGGGGGCGCCGTCGAGCTCTTCCAAGACTTCGCCGAAAGGCGAAACGACGGCGGTGTGCCCCACGCCGGTGGGCGCGGCGCCTCGCGGTTCAACACCCTGCGTGGCCGGATCGCCCTGCCCGCACGCAAGCACGTACGTGGTGGTGTCCACTCCGCGGGCGCGGGCCAGGAGCTGCCACTGCTCCACCTTGCCCGGCCCCGAACCCCACGAGGCGCAGACGATGTTCGCAACCGCTCCACGGTCGGCGTTAGCCGTGAAAAGCGCCGGGAAGCGGATGTCGTAGCAGGTGGCCAGGCCAAAGGTGACGCCGCCGGCGTCGAACGTTACGGGACCCGTCCCGGCGTCCACGGTGTCCGATTCGAGGAAGCCGAAGGCATCAAAGAGGTGAACCTTGTCGTAGCTGGCTTCCACGCCGGGACCGGTGACCAGCAGAGTATTCCGGACTTTAGCCTGCCCTCCGGAGGGCGATGCTCCAGGGGTGAACATGCCGGCGACGATCACGATCCCCAGCTCGGCGGAAATGGCGCGGACCTGGTTGGCCCACGGGCCATCCAGCGGTTCTGCGATGTCGATGAGCGAATTCCCGAAGGCGCGCATGGTGGCCTCAGGGAACACGACCAGCTCGGCGCCGCCGTCCTTGGCGCGGCGGGCATACTCCTCGACCAGCACGAGGTTGGCGGCCAGGTCCCGGCCGGTGATGATCTGGGCAAGTGCAACCCTCACGAGTACCTCCATATCGGTGCGTACTACCAGTATGCCGCTGCCCGGACTCGGCCCCGTCGCATGTAACATCGCGGAATAGATCAGCTATTTGTCTGTGCCAGCTAAGCTTTAACCGATGGTAATGCCTCTCTTAGACACAGCCTCGGCCGTGGACGCCTCCCAGGCCTTCCCCCTCGGCGTCAGTTCCCCGCGCCCCAGGTCGGCCGAGGACGGCTCGCACGACGGGCGCGCCAACGTGGCAGTCTATGCGCCCAGCGTTCTCACACTGGAAGTCGCGTACCAGGCACCGGGAGGCAGCTGGCGGCTCCAGCCACTGCCGAACGTCACGAATGGCGTCCACCACGGCATTGTTGAGGGATTCCCGGTCGGCTCGCGCTACGGATTCCGCTCCGCTACCGAGGGGCAGGTGCTGCCGCTCTCAGTTCCCACCGTGAATTTTGACGACGACCACGACGACGACCGGCAGCCGCTGCTGCTCGATCCCTACGGGCGCGCCGTGGACCAACGCAACGGTTTCCTGACGAACGTCAGGATGTCCAGCGACTTCGACTGGGGCGGCGACGACCGCCCGCACACGGCGTGGCGCAACACCATCATCTACGAGGCCCACGTCCGGGGGCAGAGCATGCTGCACCCGGATATCCCGGAGGCCCTGCGCGGTACCTACGCGGGCATGGCCCATCCGGCCATGATTGAGCACCTCACCGGCCTCGGCATTACGGCCGTGCAGCTGCTGCCGGTGCATTTCCACCTCGACGAGCCGCACCTTCAGAACCTCGGCATGACCAACTACTGGGGCTACAACACGGCGGCATTCTTCGCCCCGCACCCGGCGTACGCCACGCAGGCCGCACAGGACTCCGGGCCCCACGCCGTTCAGGACGAGTTCAAAGGCATGGTCAAACTGCTCCATGCCGCCGGCATCGAAGTCATCCTGGACGTCGTCTACAACCACACCGCCGAAGGCGGGCCGGACGGCCACACCTTCGGCTTCCGCGGACTGGGCGAGCAGAAGTATTACCGCACCGACGGCCACGGCAAATACATCGACACCACAGGCTGCGGGAACACGCTCAATTTTGGCGAGCCCCGCGTGGTCCAGCTGGTGATGGATTCGCTCCGCTACTGGGTGGACGAATTCCACGTCGACGGCTTCCGCTTCGATCTGGCCGTCACGCTGTGCCGGAACGCCGACAACGAGTTCGATCCGAACCATCCGTTCCTTGTGGCCGTCGCGGCGGACCCGGTCCTGTCCCGGGTCAAGCTGATCGCCGAACCCTGGGACGTAGGCTACGGCGGTTGGCAGACCGGACGCTTCCCGGGAGGCTGGGTGGACTGGAACGACCACTACCGCGACGCCGTGCGCTCTTTCTGGCTCACGGACCGTGCGGCGATCGACGCCGGCGGCCAGGGCGGATCCGTGGCCCGGCTGGCGGATGCCATGTCCGGCTCGGCGAGCCTCTTCGAACCGTCAGGGCGTTCCTGGCTGGCGTCGCTGAACTTCATCACCGCCCACGACGGTTTCACCATGACCGACCTCGTGTCCTACGACCGCAAGCACAACGAGGCCAACGGCGAGCAGAACCGGGACGGCCACGGCGACAACCGAAGCTACAACCACGGTTTTGAAGGGCGCACCGAGGACGAAAGCATCCTCGCCAGGCGCGCCCAGACCCGGCGCAACCTGATGGCCTCGCTCATGATCTCCCTCGGGGTTCCGATGATCACGGCCGGCGACGAACTCGGACGCACCCAGCAGGGAAACAACAACGCCTACTGCCAGGACAATCCCCTTGCGTGGCTCGACTGGACCAGCACGCCGGAGTCCCACGCCATGCTGCGCAGCACCAAGCGCGTCATCCGCCTCCGCAAGGAATTCCTGGCCGGCCAGCCCCACGATTACCCGGTCCGCGACGCACAGTCCTACCTGTACTGGTATGACGAGGACGGCCAGCCCATGTCCATGGAACGGTGGAACGATCCGCGGCACAGGGTGGTGCAGCTGCTGCTGGGCTCCGACGACGGGCAGATGGCAGGGCTCGTTGTGGTCAACGGCGGCCGCGAGGATGCCGACGTCACCCTTCCCCAGGTCACCAACGATGACGGCACGGGCAAGCGGATCTTCGAACTGCGCCTGACCACGTCCGACCTCCACGACCGCCGCCAGGGCGCCCAGGTCTCCTCCGGTGAGCGGGACATCGTGCCGGCGAACACCATCAGCATCTACCGCACCTAGGCCACGTGCACCCCACCAACATGCGCAGGCTATTGGCCGTTGGGTCGCTGCTGATCGGGCTCGCCTTGGTGATCCTCGTGGCGTTCAGCCTCGTTTCGTCACCCACGGCGCAGCCTCCCGCGGCCACGGCATCGCCGGGCGCTGCGTCACCCGTGCCGTCCGGCAACGCGACGGCCGTTCCCAACCTCTCCGGCCTCGCCTCCATCAGGGAATCCCAGTTGCCGGCCGAAGGCCGCCGCACCCTCGCCCTGATCCGGCTGGGCGGCCCCTTTCCTTACAACCGCGACGGCGCGACGTTCAGCAACTTTGAACGCCTCCTGCCGCGCAAATCGGTCGGGTACTACACGGAGTACACGGTTCCGACGCCCGGCGAGTCAGACAGGGGCGCCCGCAGGATAGTGGCGGGCAAGGACGGCGAGAAGTACTACACTCCGGACCACTACGAGTCGTTCAAATTCATAGCAGAAGGCAAGTAACACCCATGAAGATCTATTCCGGGGACACCTGGACCGTTGACGAGTTGCGCGACCAGGTTTCCGACGCGGGCCGCCGCAGCCTGGTGATCCCGGCCGCGGATTCCAAGAAGGCCGTGCTGGCGACCTTCGGTGAGGCACTGGACTTCCCCGAACACTACGGCGTGAACCTTGACGCCCTCAACGACTCGCTGCACGACTTCGCCGACGCCATCTCCGACGACGGCCAGGAACCTCTTACCGTCATCTGGCAGGTGCCTGCCGCCTTCCGCAGCGACCGGTCCTTCGGCATCATCTGCGAGATCCTCCAGGACGCGGAAAGCTACGCCGGCCAGGACCTGTCAGTCATCGCCGTCTTCCTTTAAGCGGCGACGTTTGAGCCCAGGCTGACTACGCGTTGACGATCAGCCCCAGTTCGGCCTTGGATGCCAGCGCTTCGTGCTTGGGCAGCACGCGGACGGTGTACCCGAAGGACCCGGAGCGGTCGATCACGATGGACCCGCTGAAGAGGTGGTGGCCGCTGCCGAGTTCCTCCTTGGGCTCCAGTTCAACCAAGGTCACATTGGCGAGTTCGTCGTTTTCCTCCGCCTGGCCGTAAGCCACCTCCACGGAGACGTCGCCGGGGGACAGGTTCTGCAGCCCCACGTAGGCGTTGACCTGCAGCGTGTCACCGATCTGCGGCTCCTCGGACACGCCCACGGAGTCCACATGCTCCACGTGGAGGTAGGGCCAGGCCGCACGGACCTTTGAGACCCAGGCCGCGAGTGCTTTGGCCTGGGCGAAGGAATCGGCCACGGCATGCCGGCCCGAGATTGCGGCGGGCCTGTACAGGATATTGACGTAGTCCTGCAGCATCCGTTCGGCCGAGACGGCCGGACCCAGGTGGGCCAGCGTGTGCTTGATCATGGACACCCAGTGCGTGGGAATCTTCTCCTGGCCGGACTCGGACGGACCCGCAGCGCCGGCCGACTCCGATACGGTGTTGCCGTAGAAACGCGGGGCAACCTGGGTCTCGAGCAGCTCATACAGCGCAGCTGCCTCGATGTCGTCCCGTTCCTCGGCGGAAGCGCCGTTGTTGGCGGTCGGAATCGCCCAGCCGTTCTCGCCGTCGTACATCTCATCCCACCAGCCGTCGAGCACCGACAGGTTGAGGGACCCGTTGATGGCCGCCTTCATGCCGGACGTGCCGCAGGCTTCCAGCGGACGCAGCGGATTGTTCAGCCAGACGTCGCAGCCCGGGAACAGCGTCCTGGCCATGGCGATGTCGTAGTTCGGCAGGAACACGATGCGGTGGCGGACGGCGGGATCATCGGTAAAGCGGACCAGGTCCTGGATCATCTTCTTCCCGGCGTCGTCCGCCGGGTGGGACTTCCCCGCGATGACCAGCTGGATGGGGTGCTCCTTGTGCAGCAGGAGGGCCTTCAGCCGTTCGGGCTCGCGCAGCATCAGCGTCAGCCGCTTGTAGGTGGGCACGCGCCTGGCGAACCCGATGGTGAGGATGTCCGGATCCAGCACCGAGTCGGTCCAGCCCAGCTCGGCGTCGGCAGCACCCCGCTTCTTCCAGGCCGCACGCAGCCTGCGCCGGACGTCCTCGACGAGTGAGACACGCATTTCACGACGCAGCGCCCAGACCTCGGCGTCGCTGACGTTGTAGGCGAGGTCCCAGCGGCCGTTGACGTCCGCCTCGGGGCCGAAGCGCTTCCGGGCGAAACTTGAAATCCGGGCATCAACCCAGGTGGGAACGTGCACGCCGTTGGTCACCGAGGTGATGGGCACCTCGGAGTGGTCGAATCCCGGCCAGAGCGCAGAGAACATGCCCCGTGACACCTCACCGTGGAGCTTGGCCACGCCGTTGGCGCGCTGCGCAAGCCGGAGGCCCATGACGGCCATGTTGAAGAGGAAGGGGTTTCCGTCCGCGAAGTCTTCCCGGCCGAGGTCCAGGATCCGCGATATGGGAACGTCCGGTGCAAGGCCTGCTTCGAAGAAATGCTGTATCTGCGCCGTTTCGAAGCGGTCGATGCCGGCCGGAACGGGCGTGTGGGTGGTGAACACGGTGGACGCGCGTCCGGCGGCGAGGGCCTCATCGAACGTAAGGGCCTGCTCCCCGGCCATCAGCTCCTGGATCCGCTCGATGCCCAGGAACCCGGCGTGGCCCTCATTGGTGTGGAACACCTCCGGCGCCGTGGTGCCCGTCAGCCGCTCGTAGACCCGCAGCGCCTTCACGCCGCCCATGCCCAGCAGGAGCTCCTGCTGCAGCCGGTGGTCACCTCCGCCTCCGTAGAGGCGGTCGGTGATGCCGCGGGCGGCGTCGTCATTGCCCGGGACGTTGGAATCGAGCAGCAGAAGGGGGACTCGCCCGACGTCGGCACGCCAGATGTGTGCCAAAAGGCGCCGGCTGTTGGGCAGCGGCAGCGCAATTTGGATGGGCTTGCCGTTGCCGTCCGCGGAGGGCTCGCGCAGCAGCGTCAGGGGCAGGCCGTCCGGGTCAATCACCGGATAGGTCTCCTGCTGCCAGGCGTCGCGGGACAGGGACTGTTTGAAATAACCGGCCTGGTAAAGAAGTCCCACTCCGATCAGCGGAACACCGAGATCGGAGGCCGCCTTGAGGTGGTCACCGGCGAGGATGCCGAGGCCGCCCGAGTACTGGGGCAGGACTTCGGTGATGCCGAATTCGGGGGAGAAGTAGGCAATGGAGGCAGGGGCGTCGTGACCCAGGCTCTGGTACCAGCGCGGTTCCTGGAGGTACCGGTCGAGGTCATCGGCCGCAGCCTGCACACGGGCCACTACATCCTGGTCAGTGGCCAGCCGGTGCATTTCCTCGCGGCCCACAAGTCCCAGGAAACTTACCGGATCGTTGCCGCTTTCGGCCCATACTTTGGGGTTGAGCCCCTCGAAGAGTTCCCTCGTGGGCCGGTGCCAGGACCAGCGAAGGTTGGTGGCCAAACGGGCAAGCGGCCGGATCGGTTCGGGAAGAACGGTACGGACGGTAAATCTGCGGATTGCCTTCACCTGCGCCACACTAACCGACAAGATGAACGGCAGGAACCGCTTTCGATTACTTTCCGGTAAATGACGAATCTGTTCGCAAATTAGGATCGCAGGCTTAGCAATTCGCCCCGTTTCTCGCTAACGTCGAGCCTGTGACGACTAACACGCGAACCAGTGCCCCAGCAAAGCAAACGCCGAAAGTTTCGATCATGGACGGCCTCCGGTTTGGCCGTTTTCCGATCACGGACGTCCAGCCTGTTGTTGAAGGGGGGAAGTTCCCGGCGAAGGCCCTCCCCGGCGAGGGAATCGTGGTCAGTGCCCGGTCCTTCCGCGAAGGCCATGACCAGCTTGGCGTGAGCGCGGTCCTCCTGGATCCGAAAGGCAAGGAACGCCAGCGGGTGCGGCTGCAGCCCCCGCCCGGGGACCGGGGCAAGGGCACGGACCTCTGGGAAGGCCTGCTGACGCCGGCGGAAACCGGCAACTGGTCGTTCGTCATCGAAGCCTGGCACGACCGCTACGGCACTTGGCACCACAACGCCGAGGTCAAGGTCGAAGCGGGCATCGACGTCGAGCTGATGCTCGACGAAGGGGCCGCACTGCTGTCCCAGGCTGCCGAAGATCCTTCCCGGAACTCCGACGACAGGCGAACCCTCCGGACCGCCGCCTCGGTGGTGTCCGACACGTCGCTGTCCGCCGAAGAACGGCTGGGGGCGGGCTTCGGCGCGGACGTGGCCGCCGTCGTCGACCGGGAGCCGATCCGCGAGCTGGTCGCTGTGTCCGAAGCCTTTCCGCTGCTGGTTGAGCGGGACCTCGCCGGCCGCGGGGCCTGGTATGAGTTCTTTCCCCGGTCGGAAGGCGCCGTCCGGGACCATTCGACGGGCGAATGGACGTCGGGCAACTTCCGGACTGCGGCCAAGAGGCTGGACGCCGTCGCCGGCATGGGCTTCGACGTCATCTACATGCCGCCCATCCACCCGATCGGCGTGCAGCACCGCAAGGGCCCGAACAACACCCTGATTGCCGGTCCCCACGATCCCGGTTCGCCCTGGGCCATCGGTTCGAAGGAAGGCGGCCACGACGCCATCCACCCGGACCTCGGAACCTTTGAGGACTTCGACGCCTTCGTGGCGCGGGCCAACGAACTCGGTCTGGAGGTGGCACTCGACCTTGCGCTGCAGGCGGCGCCGGACCACCCCTGGGTGCAGACCAACCCGGAATGGTTCACCACGCGCGTTGACGGCAGCATCGCTTACGCGGAAAACCCGCCGAAGAAGTACCAGGACATCTACCCCCTCAACTTCGACAACGATCCCGAGGGCCTGTCCAAGGAAATCCTGCGCATCGTCCAGCTCTGGGTCAGCCATGGCGTGAAGATCTTCCGCGTGGACAACCCGCACACCAAGCCCGTGTGGTTCTGGGAATGGCTGATCGCCAAGGTCAACAAGAAGAACCCGGATGTCGTGTTCCTCGCCGAGGCCTTCACCCGGCCCGCCATGATGCATGCGCTGGGCAGGGCCGGCTTCCAGCAGTCCTACACGTACTTCACGTGGCGCAATACCAAGAAGGAACTCGAAGCGTACTTCCAGGAGGTCAGCCACGTGTCGCCGGCCTACTTCCGGCCGAACTTCTTCGTCAACACGCCGGACATCCTCACCGAGTACCTGCAGTACGGCGGGCCCGCCGCGTTCAAGATCCGGGCGGCCCTCGCTGCCACCGCCACCCCGCTGTGGGGCGTGTACGCCGGCTACGAGCTGTACGAGCATGTGGCCAGGCCAGGGGCGGAGGAGTACATCGACAACGAGAAGTTCGAGTACAAGGCCCGCGACTGGGACGCGGCCGACGCGTCCGGCAGGACCCTCGCACCGTACCTGACCCGGCTTAACGAAATCCGGAAGGCCCACCCGGCGCTGGGGGACCTGCAGAACCTGACGCTGCACCACAGCACCGACGACGCCACCATCGTGTATTCCAAGCACAAGACCCTTCCGGACGGCACCAAGGACACCATCATCGTGGTGGTCAATGTGGACCCGCACAGCACGCGGGAAAGCACAGTTTCGCTTGATCTCGCCGCACTGCAACTCGACCCCGATGACCTCACCGCGAACGGCGGATTCCGTGTCGATGACCTGATCTCGGGCGAGGCGTGGGAATGGGGCGAATACAACTACGTAAGACTCGATGCCCATGTTGAACCTGCACACATTCTGAACATCCGGAGGTAGCCTCAAGTGAGTTTCAGCCCGCAGAACCCGAGTCACCACTTCACACCCAAGAGCTCGTTCGAGCTCAACGCCCCCGGATTGCAGCACGATCCCCTGTGGTACAGGAAGGCGGTGTTCTATGAGGTGCTTGTCCGGGGTTTTGCGGACGCCAACGGCGACGGCTCAGGCGACTTCCATGGCCTGATCGAAAAACTCGACTACCTGCAGTGGCTGGGCGTGGACTGCCTCTGGCTTCCGCCGTTCTTCCAGTCACCGCTGCGGGATGGCGGCTATGACATTTCGGACTACAACTCCGTACTTGACGAGTTCGGCACCATCAGCGACTTCAAACGGCTTGTTGCCGAGGCACATGCCCGCGGAGTCCGGGTCATCATTGACCTGCCGCTGAACCACACCTCGGACCAGCACCCGTGGTTCCAAGAGTCCCGGAAGGACCCGGACGGGCCGTTCGGTGACTTCTACGTGTGGAGCGACACCGATGAGAAGTACCAGGACGCCCGTATCATCTTCGTGGACACGGAGGAGTCCAACTGGACCTTCGACCCCATCCGGCGCCAGTTTTTCTGGCACCGTTTTTTCAGCCACCAGCCGGACCTGAATTTCGAGAATCCGAAGGTCATCGACGCGCTGTTCGACGTCGTGCGGTTCTGGCTGGACCAGGGGATTGACGGCTTCCGGGCCGATGCCATTCCGTACCTGTTCGAGGAAGAGGGCACCAACTGCGAAAACCTGCCCGCCACCCATGACTTCCTGCGCAAGCTGCGGAAAATGGTGGATGACAGCTACCCGGGCAGGGTGATCATCGCCGAGGCCAACCAGCCGCCCAACGAGGTGGTGGAATACTTCGGGACCGAGGAAGAGCCTGAATGCCATATGGCGTTCCACTTTCCCATCATGCCGCGGCTGTACTACGCGCTGCGTGATCAGAAGGCGGCTCCGATCATCGAGACCATGCACGACACGCCGGAGATCCCGGAGGGCGCCCAATGGGGAACGTTCCTCCGGAACCACGACGAACTGACGCTCGAAATGGTCACCGCGGATGAACGGGCGGCCATGCTCGGCTGGTACGCCCCGGACCCCCGCATGCGGGCCAACATCGGCATCAGGCGCAGGCTGGCGCCGCTGCTGGATAACTCCAGGGCAGAGATTGAGCTCATCAACGCCCTGCTGCTGTCCCTGCCGGGCAGCCCCTTTCTGTACTACGGGGACGAAATCGGCATGGGCGACAACATCTGGCTCGAAGACCGCGACGCCGTCCGCACGCCCATGCAGTGGAACCCGGACCGCAACGCGGGATTCTCCAACGCCGACCCGGGCAAGCTGTACCTCCCGGTGATCCAGTCGCTGGTCTACAACTACAGCATGGCGAATGTCGAGGCTGAGGCCGCGCACTCCGGATCCCTGCTGCGCTGGACCCGCCAGATCCTGAGCGTCCGGCGCAACCACGCGGCGTTCGGCCTCGGCGGGTTTAAGCACGTTGAAGCCGACCACGACGTCGTCGTGGCCTACCTGCGCGAACTGCCGGAGGGCAACGCGGCAGGTGAGCCGGCCGAGTCCATCCTGTGCGCCTTCAACCTCTCGCAGCATCCGGTGGCCACAACGCTGAAGGTCCCGCAGTTTGCCGGCCGCGGGCTCCGGGACGTTTTTGGCGGGCAGCCGTTTCCGGGCATCGGTGAGGACGGGAACCTGACCCTGACGCTGGGCAGCCACGATTTCTTCTGGCTGCGGGTCCGCACGGCGTCCTCCAACCCGGCGTCCCCGTTTACCCAGGCGATGCCGATCCTGTCCATTGAGGGCTGACATGAGCGAATCCACGCTGACACCCACGCTCGAAGAACTGCTCCGCGGCTGGCTGCCGCGCCAGCGCTGGTTCCCGGTGAAATCTGCCGAATTTTCGCTGGCTCCCGTGGGCGGACTCATCCTCAACGACGCCTCGGGCAAGGTGGGCCTCGAGGTGTTCCTCGCCGCCGTGGTTTCCGGCACGGCCGACGGCGGCCGCCGCACCGATGTTGTGCAGGTGCCGCTGAGCTACCGCAGCGAACCGCTGCCCGGCGCCGAGGGTGCGCTGATCGGCGAAAGCGACGACGCCGAGTTGGGCCACCGATGGATCTACGATGCCGTCCACGACCGTGTGTTCATTGCGGAATGGCTGGAACTCATCCGTACGGAAGGACTTGCTTCCGCCGGCACGGCCAGTGGTCATCTGTCGGGCGCCGGGCAGCCCCTGCCGCGCGCTTCCGGGACGGTCAAGGTCCTCTCCGGTGAACAGTCCAACAGTTCGGTGATAGTGGACGACGGCGTCTCCGCGGCCATCGTGAAGTTCTTCCGGGTGCTTTCCGCCGGACGCAATCCTGAAGTGGAAGTCGGGGCTGCCCTTTCCGCCGCGCGCACTACCGAGGTGCCGGCCACCTTGGGCTGGGTCACCGGCGAATGGGACGCCCCGGCCGGCCGTGCCCAAGGTGAACTGGCGGTGGCCCATGAGTTCCTGGCCGGCGGCCGGGACGCCTGGCGGCTCGCCGTCGAAGCCGCCGGCGCCGGAGTTGACTTCACCGCAGAGGCGCACGCCCTGGGCCACGCAACAGCCACGGTCCACCGCAGGCTCGCGGAAACGCTCGGCGTTTCCGCCGAAGCCGTCCCGGGCGGCGTCATCGCCCCCGGAGTAGCGCAGCGCGTCCGCCAGGCATGGACGGAGGCCCGTGCCGCCGTCGGGCCTCACGAAGAGGCGCTGGAAAGCCTGCTCAACAACCTCGAGGGTGTCCCGGCCGGTGCGCTGCAGCGCATTCATGGAGACCTCCATCTGGGCCAGATCCTTCAGGTTCCCGGCAGCGGCGGCGGACCTGACCGGTGGGCCATCCTCGATTTCGAGGGGGAGCCCCTGCGGCCCATCTCTGAACGTAATTTTCCCGATGTGCCGCTGCGGGACGTGGTGGGCATGCTGCGCTCCTTCGACTACGCCGCCGGTGCCGCGGAGCGGGAGCGAACCGACGCCCGCGTGCCCGAATCCTGGGTCGACGACTGCGCCGAGGCCTTCCTCGCGGGCTATTCCGAAGTCACGCCCGGCACGATCGACCGGAAGTCGCCGCTGTTTGTGGCATTGTGGCTGGACAAGGCGTTGTACGAAGTCGTTTATGAATTGCGCAACAGGCCCGGCTGGCTGGCCATTCCGGTCAATGCGTCCAAGCGGCTTCTCAGCAGTAAAGGCACCGGCGAACCGGCCGGCGCCGCAGCGGAAGGTAAGAAGATGACAGGCTCTGCACATACCGACAGCCACCACGCGCCGTTACACGTGGATGCGCATACGCTCTCGCAGGTGGCGGCTGGCGAACACCACGCGCCGCACTCGGTGCTTGGTGCCCACCTCGATGACTACGGCCACGTAACCATCCGCACCGTCAAGCACCTGGCCGAAGCGGTAAACGTAGTTACCGCTGCCGGCGCAGTGCCCATGACCCATGAGTCCGACGGCGTGTGGGTTGCCGTCGTCGAGCCCCTGCAGGCCGGCCACGTGCCGGACTACCGGCTTGAGGTGACGTACGAGGGTGCCGAACCGGTGACCGTGGACGATCCGTACCGCTACCTCCCCACCGTTGGCGAAGTGGACCTGCACCTGATCGGTGAGGGCCGCCACGAGAAGCTCTGGGAGGTGCTGGGCGCGCATGTGCAGCACTACAAGTCCTCACTGGGTGACGTCGACGGCGTGTCGTTCGCCGTGTGGGCTCCCAATGCCGAAGCCGTGCGGGTCAAGGGCGACTTCAATGCCTGGGACGGCCGCGAAAATTCACTGCGCTCCCTCGGGTCCTCCGGTGTTTGGGAACTGTTCGTCCCCGGAGTTTTAGCAGGGGCGTGCTACAAGTTCGAGATCAAGGCCAAGGGCGGCTACTGGGTGGAGAAGGCTGACCCCCTGGCCTTCGGCACGGAGGTGCCGCCGCTGACCGCATCCAGGGTGGTCGAGTCCCACTACCGGTTCGAGGACGATGACTGGATGAAGGCGCGGGCCGAACTGGACCCCCACAACTCGCCCATGAGCGTTTACGAGGTGCACCTCGGGTCCTGGCGGCTCGGCCTGAGCTACCGCGAGCTGGCCAAGGAGCTCGTGGAGTATGTGAAGTGGCTGGGCTTCAGCCACGTTGAGTTCATGCCGGTGGCCGAGCACCCCTTCGGCGGCTCCTGGGGCTACCAGGTCACGTCCTACTTCGCTCCGACTTCCCGCTTCGGCCACCCGGACGAGTTCCGTCACCTGGTGGATGCTCTCCACCAGGCCGGCATCGGCGTCATCCTGGACTGGGTGCCGGCGCACTTCCCCAAGGACAACTGGGCCCTGGCCCAGTTCGACGGGCAGCCCCTTTACGAACACGCCGATCCCAACCTGGGGGAGCACCCGGACTGGGGCACCCTGATCTTCGACTTCGGGCGCACCGAGGTCCGCAACTTCCTGGTCGCCAACGCGCTGTACTGGCTGGACGAGTTCCACATCGACGGCCTGCGCGTGGATGCCGTCGCTTCCATGCTGTACCTGGACTACTCCCGCGAAGACGGCCAATGGCAGCCGAACAGGTTCGGCGGGCGAGAAAACCTTGAGGCCATTTCGTTCCTCCAGGAGACCAACGCCACGGTGTACAAGACCCATCCGGGAGCGGTCATGATCGCGGAGGAGTCCACTGCATTCCCCGGAGTCACGGCACCGACCAGCCACGGCGGCCTCGGCTTCGGACTCAAGTGGAACATGGGCTGGATGCACGATTCGCTCAAGTACGCCTCTGAGGATCCGGTCAACCGGAAATGGCACCACGGCACGGTCACGTTCTCGATGGTCTATGCCTTCACCGAGAACTTCCTCCTGCCGATCAGCCACGACGAGGTGGTCCACGGCAAGGGGTCCATGCTCCGCAAGATGCCCGGCGACCGCTGGCAGCAGTTGGCCAACCTCCGTGCGTTCCTCGGCTACCAGTGGGCGCATCCCGGCAAGCAGCTCATTTTCATGGGTACCGAATTCGGCCAGGAAGCCGAATGGTCCGAACAGCACGGCCTCGACTGGTGGCTGGCGGACATCCCGGCGCACCGGGGACTTCAGCTGCTGACCAAGGACCTGAACGAACTGTACAAGTCCACTCCCGCGCTGTACACGCGGGACAACGAGCCCGGCGGATTCCAGTGGATCAACGGAGCCGACGCGGACCGCAACGTCCTGACATTCGTCCGCTGGGACACCGAGGGGAACCCGTTGGTCTGCGCGGTCAACTTCTCGGGCGGGCCGCATGAGGACTACGCCCTCGGAGTGCCGTCCACCGGTGCCTGGACCGAAGTGCTCAACACCGACGCGCCCGCGTACGGCGGATCGGGTGTTCTCAACGGGGGGACCCTGACGGCGGAGGACGAGGGCATCGACGGTCAGCCCGCAACCCTGACCGTCACGCTGCCGCCGCTGGGCGTCGCCTACTTCCAGCCGGCCGGCATCGCAGGGGTCGCAGGCGGCACGGCCGCAGCCTCAGCCGCACCCGCACCCGCACCCGAGGACGGTGGCGCGGCACTGCCAGGCGGACCGCTGACTTAAGCACCATGCGGTCGGTCCGTCGAGGTTAGCGGACGCCGCTGACGGACCCCACAAATGGACCCCGCAGACGGGGCGACGAGAAGGCCCGGAATCCCCGTGATTCCGGGCCTTTTCGGCCCCTTGCGGCGGTGGGTTGGCTGCAGGGCAAAGTAGTGGTAGAGTTTATTTCCGCGCCGCTCCCCGGAGTTGGTCGGTACAGCAGCTAAGATGCCCAAGGCATCCAGGAGCCGCAGACGCCGATTTGACACGGAGGAAGCGAGCGGGTAAGTTTGAAAAGTTGCTCCGGAGCGATCCGCGACCGAATGGTGGTTGTGGTGGTGCCGGGTGTGTCTGTTGTTTGAGAACTCAATAGTGTGCCAAGTTTGTTGATACCGGTGGGTTTGCGGTGGGGGTGGGGTGGGTGTATTGTTTTCTAAGTCGCCGAGAGGGGGCCGGCGAGGAGCTGGTTACCGGAGGCGGCCAATCCCCTTCTGAACAGCCTGAAATATGGTTCGCCGTTTGGTGTGCTGTGTGAGGGTGGGGCTGGTTTCGATGGCCGGCGGATCGCGGAAACGCTGATTTGCTTTGAGTCTTGAAACCGGGTAAGTTTGGAAAGTTGCTCCGGAGCGATCCGCGACCGAATGTGGTTGTGGTGGTGCCGGGTGTGTCTGTTGTTTGAGAACTCAATAGTGTGCCAAGTTTGTTGATACCGGTTTATTTTATATGAATTGGTTGATTGTGCCGGACTCGTCCACCCATGTGTCTGTTGTTTGAGAACTCAATAGTGTGCCAAGTTTGTTGATACCGGTTTATTTTATATGAATTGGTTGATTGTGCCGGACTCGTCCACCCCGTGGATGGTCTGGTGTTTTTAGCTGGTTTCAAATTTTGTGCAGCCTGGTTCCGCGTTTTCCCGTGGTGCCTGGTTGTGTCTGTTTTACTTCAACGGAGAGTTTGATCCTGGCTCAGGATGAACGCTGGCGGCGTGCTTAACACATGCAAGTCGAACGATGATCCCAGCTTGCTGGGGGATTAGTGGCGAACGGGTGAGTAACACGTGAGTAACCTGCCCTTAACTCTGGGATAAGCCTGGGAAACTGGGTCTAATACCGGATATGACTCCTCATCGCATGGTGGGGGGTGGAAAGCTTTWTTGTGGTTTTGGATGGACTCGCGGCCTATCAGCTTGTTGGTGAGGTAATGGCTCACCAAGGCGACGACGGGTAGCCGGCCTGAGAGGGTGACCGGCCACACTGGGACTGAGACACGGCCCAGACTCCTACGGGAGGCAGCAGTGGGGAATATTGCACAATGGGCGCAAGCCTGATGCAGCGACGCCGCGTGAGGGATGACGGCCTTCGGGTTGTAAACCTCTTTCAGTAGGGAAGAAGCGAAAGTGACGGTACCTGCAGAAGAAGCGCCGGCTAACTACGTGCCAGCAGCCGCGGTAATACGTAGGGCGCAAGCGTTATCCGGAATTATTGGGCGTAAAGAGCTCGTAGGCGGTTTGTCGCGTCTGCCGTGAAAGTCCGGGGCTCAACTCCGGATCTGCGGTGGGTACGGGCAGACTAGAGTGATGTAGGGGAGACTGGAATTCCTGGTGTAGCGGTGAAATGCGCAGATATCAGGAGGAACACCGATGGCGAAGGCAGGTCTCTGGGCATTAACTGACGCTGAGGAGCGAAAGCATGGGGAGCGAACAGGATTAGATACCCTGGTAGTCCATGCCGTAAACGTTGGGCACTAGGTGTGGGGGACATTCCACGTTTTCCGCGCCGTAGCTAACGCATTAAGTGCCCCGCCTGGGGAGTACGGCCGCAAGGCTAAAACTCAAAGGAATTGACGGGGGCCCGCACAAGCGGCGGAGCATGCGGATTAATTCGATGCAACGCGAAGAACCTTACCAAGGCTTGACATGGRCCGGACCGCCGCAGAAATGTGGTTTCCCCTTTGGGGCCGGTTCACAGGTGGTGCATGGTTGTCGTCAGCTCGTGTCGTGAGATGTTGGGTTAAGTCCCGCAACGAGCGCAACCCTCGTTCCATGTTGCCAGCGCGTAATGGCGGGGACTCATGGGAGACTGCCGGGGTCAACTCGGAGGAAGGTGGGGACGACGTCAAATCATCATGCCCCTTATGTCTTGGGCTTCACGCATGCTACAATGGCCGGTACAAAGGGTTGCGATACTGTGAGGTGGAGCTAATCCCAAAAAGCCGGTCTCAGTTCGGATTGGGGTCTGCAACTCGACCCCATGAAGTCGGAGTCGCTAGTAATCGCAGATCAGCAACGCTGCGGTGAATACGTTCCCGGGCCTTGTACACACCGCCCGTCAAGTCACGAAAGTTGGTAACACCCGAAGCCGGTGGCCTAACCCCTTGTGGGAGGGAGCCGTCGAAGGTGGGACTGGCGATTGGGACTAAGTCGTAACAAGGTAGCCGTACCGGAAGGTGCGGCTGGATCACCTCCTTTCTAAGGAGCACCTACAANAGCCGTCGAAGGTGGGACTGGCGATTGGGACTAAGTCGTAACAAGGTAGCCGTACCGGAAGGTGCGGCTGGATCACCTCCTTTCTAAGGAGCACCTACAACCGGTGGCCGGGACGCATGTCCCGGAGGGCTGGTTGTCAGGAGTAAAGGCCCGTTGCGCAGACGCAAGTTCTGCGGCGGGTGCTCATGGGTGGAATATCAACGAATAGCGGCCGCCGGTTTCTTCCCGGCACCCAGTACGGATCCTGCTCTTCCTTTGGAAGGCGCGGGTGTCCTGGAACGGTGCGGGGAGGGTAAAGGGCGGTTTAGTGTTTGGCACACTGTTGGGTCCTGAGGCAACAGGGCCGGGAGGGTTTCTTTCCGGGTTTTGTTTGTTTCTGGTTTCCTGGCTGCACCGATCACGCGCGTTATCCCTTTGTGGGTGTGTGTGGGGTGTGTGGTACGGGGTTGTTGTTTGAGA
>NZ_LMSB01000033.1 GCF_001428005.1 Arthrobacter sp. Soil736 | reverse complement strand
GAGGATCAGCTGGAGCTTGTAGGGGAGGATCTGCTTGAACTCACCCAGGCGGATCTTCTCGTCCAACTGGTTCAGGCCCGCTGCCTGAACCTGCACGAGCACGTCGCGTTCGCCGACGGTCGGCTCAGCGACTTCCGCTTCGCGCAACGGCTCCTTGTACTTCGTGACGACGAACGCTCGCATGTCGTGATGTCCCTTCTATGAGGGTGTTGGTGGGGCGGTTGGGCCGGGCCGACTCAATACCGAATACATTCAATTCTGAGTGCACTCAGATATTTGTCAAGGTGCCTATGTATCCGGATGGTCATGGTCCTGGCCTGCTCGTAGTCGGCCATGCCGGTTCGATGCTGCGGGTTTGTAGTGCCGTGGTCATGAACTTGAGTCATGACCACGGCACTATCGTTTTCTCCTGGCTTACTTGTGGGTGAGTTGCGGGTAGAGAGCCTCGATGGGAGCGCTGAGTCCGGCCTTGAGCTGGACGGATGTCTCGTCGGCGAGAACCTCGTACTCACCGGCTTCGACGGCATCCATTACGGTGCGGACGAGATCGGCCGGGTCCATCTTTCGGCAAACTTGGGATCAGCCTGGGCGAACCACTTCTCCNTCGATGGGAGCGCTGAGTCCGGCCTTGAGCTGGACGGATGTCTCGTCGGCGAGAACCTCGTACTCACCGGCTTCGACGGCATCCATTACGGTGCGGACGAGATCGGCCGGGTCCATCTTGGGGACGGTGGCGTTCGCAGCCATCGCCGTGTCAACGTACCCGACGTGGACGCCCACCACGTGCACCCCTTCGGGGGCGAGTTCCAGGCGCAGCGAGTTGGTAGCGGACCAGAGGGCGGCCTTGGTGGCGCTGTAAATACCGCCGACCGCGTACCAGCTCATGGCGGAGTGGATGTCGATGATCACCGACTCATCCTTCGCTGAGAGGATCGGTGCGAATGCGCGGGCGAGGAACAGCGGGCCGAGGAAGTTCGTCTCGACGTTGGTCCGGATTTCCTCATCGGTGTGGGTGAGGATGCCCGCGCTGGCTACGGACGCTCCGGCGTTGTTGATCAACACCGTGACGTCACCGGCGGCTTCGACTGCTGCCTGGATGGAGGCGGCGTCGGTGACGTCGAGGGTGAGCGGGATGATGCGCTCATCGTCCCAGGTGCGGGGGGTGCGGGCGGTGGCGTAGACCTTGCTGGCGCCGCGGGCGAGGGCGTCGTGCACGAAGTGCGTTCCGATGCCACCGTTTGCACCGGTGACCAGGACGACTGCTCCATTAATTGAGGGCATTTCACGAACTTTCTTGTTGCGGGATACATCCGCACCGGTCGGCGCGGGTGGTGTTGATGGTTGAGGGGCCGCCCGCCCTGGCCCCGAGGGGGCAGCCAGGTCGGGCGGTTTAAGGGCACCTGATCAGGCGTGGGCGAGGGCTGGGTAGTCGGTGTACCCGGAGGCGCCGCCGCCGTAGAGGGTGGTTGGGTCCACCTCGTTCAGCGGGGCGTCCCCACGCAGCCGGTCCACGATGTCGGGGTTGGCCAGCGCAAAACGGCCCAGCGGGGCGATGTCAGCAAGGCCGGCCTCGATGTCGCCGGCGATCTGTTCACGGTTGCGTCCGTAACGGACCACGAGCACCGCCGTCGGCCATACATCCCTGAGGGAGCGGAGTAGTTCGTCGTCGCCCACATGGTGAAGGTGCAGGTAGGCCAGGTTCAGGGTGGCGAGCTCACCGACCAGGTGCCGGTATTGAGCGCGCACGCTCTCGGTGTCGCCCTCGTCGATTCCGCCCAAGGGCATGGCGGGGGAGAGTCGGATGCCAACCCTGTCCGCCCCGATTTCCTCGGCCAGAGCCTGGGCGATCTCGATCACGAGCCGGGACCGGTTTTCTACCGATCCTCCGTAGGAGTCGGTGCGGTGGTTGGCGTTGGGGGAGAGGAACTGGTGCAAAAGATAGCCGTTTGCGCCGTGGATTTCGACTCCGTCAGCGCCGGCGGCGATGGCAGAAGCTGCGGCGTGACGGAACTCAGCCACGGTGGCCTGGATACCCGCCGGGCTCAGCTCCCGCGGCGTCGGCGTCTTCTGCAATCCTGTTGGCGTGAATATTTCCTGGTCGGCCGAGACCGCCGACGGTGCGACCGGCAGCCGGCCGTGCTGGGTATTGTCCGGGTGAGACATCCGACCTACATGCATCAACTGGATGAACACCGCCCCACCACCGGCGTGCACTTTGTCGGTGATCTTTCGCCAGCCCTTGATCTGCTCAGGGGTGTAGATCCCCGGCGTGTTCGGATAGCCCTGTCCGTCTTCCGACGGCTGTGCGCCCTCGGTAATGATCAACCCCAGGGACGCGCGCTGCCCGTAATATTCGGCGGCCAGGTCGCCCGGCGTACCATCCGGGTTGGAACGGCTTCGGGTCATTGGTGCCAGCGCAAGTCGGTGGGGAAGGTCCAAGCGGCCAAGGGTGAAGGGTTGCCAGAGAGAAGACAAGATCATGAGGGTTCGTCCTTTGCGTTCGATGGGTCATTAGCACCACCACTGTGCGGCACGCAGTGCTTCCGCGTAAGACAATGAGCGCAGACACTTTTGAACCTGAATCAATGGTGACTATACTCATAACTGAGCCTAGTCATAGTTTATTCCGAGGGCACCCCGCTGCGCGAATCGCTTGCCGATCTTGCACGTCGGACCGGGCTTTCCGATCGTGTTCGGCGGATTCGTGCAGCAGGATCGGATGGTACTCACCCAGTTGCTTGGGAACAAGGGCGTTTCTCTGCGAGGGCTGGATGTGCGCATGGGGTCCGGGCTCGGCGGTCGGACACTCTTGGAGCGGCGTCCACGGCTGACGGCTGACTGCGGGGCATCGAGAGCGATCACGCACGACTACGATCAGGCCGCTCTCGCGGAAGGCATCCAGCAGGTCGAGCAGAGCCTGCGCCGGCTGCGCACAGACCGCATCGACCTCTATTACGCGCATTTCCCTGATCCGAACACGCCGCTGGAGCAGACGCTCGCCGTCTACGACGACCTGATCCGTCAGGGAAAACTGCGTTACGTCGCACTGTCCAACCATCCGGCCTGGCAGATGGCGGAGGCCCTGTGGATCGCCGATGACCGCCGGCTGGCCTCCGCCCCCGTGGCTGCGCAGGTGATGTACAGCCTCCTGGACCGAAGCGTCGAGCGGGAGCTGGGTGCCGCGTGCGTGCGGTTCGGACTGTCGGTCGTCCCCTACGCGCCGTTGCATGGCGGGCTGTTGGCCGACCTGTCCGTGCTGGACCGCCCGATCGCCGGGGGCAAGCGCTACGGTGGCCCCGGCTTCACCGAGTCCGAGATCGCCGTCGCCCGCAAGCTCGATTGCCTGGCCAGAGAGTGGGGATTGGGGATGCAGCAGGTCTCGCTGGCCTGGCTGCTGTCCCGTCCGGCCGTCGCCGAACTCGATTACCTCCGCACCGACGGCCACGGCTGCAACGGAAGGCAGGGGCAGTTCATAGCGCGCCTAACGGTCGCCGACAAGTCCGATCAGCAGGAATTTAACTTTGACTCCGATGGCGGGTTGGCGCTGGGCGACCCGAAGCCCACGGAGTTCACGGGCTTGCTGAGCCAGAACTCCGACGGTTCGTATACCTACACGGTCTACCCTGCTTCTGCTCTCACCGAAACGGTGGAACCGGCGTCTGCTCTCACCGGGGCATAGACCCTACTCGGGCAACCAGCAGCCGGTACCGCATCGCTGCTGGTGAGATGGGTGAAGACGCCCGGGACTGAGGCGTCAGCGGGGCATCAGTTCGATCTTGTCGCGTCCAAGCCCATGTGTTTCTCCTACGGCCTGCTCCCGCTGGCGTCTCGGTCGGCGGCTTACTCCTTGACCAACCAAGGATGCTTGTCAGATGCGAAGCACGCTGACCATACTCAGAGTATGGCCGGTGATGGCCGGTTTGTAGCTGACTGACTAGAAAGAAGTGCGTCATGGGAATCCTCGGATTTCTCGTTCTCGGCCTGATCGCTGGAGCGATCGCGAAGGCCATCCTTCCTGGCCGGCAGGGCGGCGGGTGGCTGATGACCCTGCTTCTGGGCGTGGTCGGGGCGATCCTCGGTGGGTGGATCGGCTCTCTCATCTTTGGTGGCGGCCTCGGAAGTTTCTTCAACCTCCGGACCTGGCTGCTGGCCATCCTGGGATCCGTCATCGCCTTGGGAATCTTCGCTGCCGCGACGGGCGGAAGGCGGGGGATCTTTTCCCGGCGCAGGCTCTGAAGGGCCCAGGCGGTCCGGCAGCGGCTGCGCCGCGGCGCCGCCACGCTAAGTTAGGTAGGGGGCGCTGACCGGCTGCCACTTGGGGGACCGGGGCCGTCTCCATGATCGGAGCGCCCTGGTCTCGGTGCGGGTGACGGCCAGGATCATGCCGATGCCGGCTAGGGAGGAGACCATCGGGAGCAGGCCGTAGGAGATGAACGGCAAGGGCACGCCGATGACGGGGAGCAGCCCGCTGACCATGGCGGTGTTGACGACCGCCTGGCCGATGATCCAGGTGATCACGCTGGAGGAGACGATGCGCGCAAACGTGTCCTGGGTTCTGGCGGGGACCTTGAAGACCGCGATGGCGAGAATTGTGAACAGCCCCAGAACTATCAGCGTCCCGGCCAGGCCGAGCTCCTCGCCGAGGATCGTGGACCAGAAGGCCCGCAAGCACCAGGCTGGCCAGACTAACCGGATCGGCTCCCGCTCCGCCCGGCTCCGTGCCGTCCTCCGGCACGACTACAGCTGACCGCCGATGGCATACGAAGTACTTGCCAGGTCCTGCACGGCTTCTACTGGTGGGGCCGTCAGGGGACCATCGAAGCACGCCGTCCGACTGAACAGGGACGCACCATGTTCGGCCGCGGATCAGCTCCGAGGGACCATGAAAGGATCGCCCGGCTCTCGACCGGGGCGACCTATCGGAGGACGATTAGAGGGCACCGTTTTAGGAGGTCAGTGATGTGCGGTTCGTACGGCAAGGAGTTCCGTCGTGACGCCAGGAAAGACGCCACACGGGAAACTGACAAGCGCCTGGAGCGCCGGGTGAAAGCGAAGGACTTCAAGTTCTGGGCCTTCCCATGGCGCCGCAGGGAGTTCACAGTCAAGGAACCCGAGAAGGCTCCTGACAGGACCGGCCAGAAGGTCTAGTCCAAGACATGAAGGAGGGGCGGCTGAAATGAGTTGCCCCTCCTTCATGTCTGTCCGGACCGCCGGCCGAGCAAAAGTTTGGAACGCGGCTCGCACCACTCATTGCGGGGGTCGGGGAGTACGCGTATTTGAGGGGGCGCTCCTGCTTTTTCATAAGGCCCTCAGACGAGAGTGGGCGTGTCCTGGAGCGGAACAAGCCGCAAATCCAAAGCTCCGGATGGCCGGGCGTCAACCAGAGCCTTCGACTTCGGCTTCGTATTCGGCCTCGCCCAGCTGGTGTATGAGCTGGCGATGGCGTCGCTGCCGTAGCAATGCCTCGCCCCGGAGGCGTCGGTGAAGATGAGGTACTCGTTCGGCCCAGCTGATGAAATGCGCGGGGCGAAAAGGGCCCCGGAGCGCAGCTCCTTGGTCCACAGCAGCTCGTGGTCCGCCCGCAGTTTCTGACTGTCCTGGCCGGCGTCAGGCCTGGTCCTCGCAGGAGTGTCGGTTTTGTAGTCGAACGAAGTATCGAAGACGCGCGGCTGTTGCTGCTGCGGGTATTCCGGATAACTCAAGGTTCCCCCAAAGACCAGAGTGATAAGACGCGTTCATCGTACGGGAGATAGGATCTCACCGCACTGGTTTGAAAGGCCTCCTAGATTTGGCTGATGAGACCAGGAGCACAACCCTGACCTAACTGACTGGCGCCCATAGGATGGTGCAGTGACAGATCAACCCTCACAGCGCCGCTTCCTGACCGTCGAGCAGGCAGCCGAAGAGCTCAACGTGAAGTCGAGCCTCATCCGGGGGCTGATCACCAGCGGAGAGCTGCGCGCCATCCAGGTGGGCGGCCGCGGCCTCTGGCGCATCGGCCTCCAGGATCTCGAAGACTACATCGCCGACGCCTACCGGCGTACAGCCGAACGCATCGCCGCCGGTGAGCTCATAGACGAAGGGGAGTCAGACGGTGAGTAGCCGTTCACTGGTGAGGCCTGACGGTCAAAATTACGAGCTGGGGTGCGTTTGGGTCTGGGCTGGTGACGTTCAGGAGGTCCGCTGCGGGTCACCGTGGTGTTCCGGCAGGCTGATGCGGACGTGCCGACGCCCAAACCGACGTCGGAGAACCGGAGGCTGTACAGGATGGAGCCACCGGGGAAGCTGACTGGGACTCGGTTGTGTGTGTCGATGATGTTCTTGGACCGGACCCGAGGAAGTCGGCCAATGAACACAACCAGCTGGTGACCTGGAGCAGCCAGACCCTGGCAGGGACCTGACGGAGGAACACGTGGCCCGGGTAGAGATGTTCACAGCTGGCGGCAAGAACAAGAGAGGCTGACAGGAGAATACATGGAAAACGACTCAAGGAAAGCCGCAGCCCTTCGAACAATCTCCCGGTTCGTACTGCGCGCACGGCTGGTCCAGAAGCATTCCTTGGCGGCTGACAAAGAGCACTCTGGAGAAGCACGCTGCCTGGACTATGTCCTTTCGTATCACTCATAACGCGGCGACAGGGGAGCGCGCTGTGGCTATGGTGCCTGCACCCTTACTCCCCACCGAGCAGGTCGAGTCAGCGGCGGCCCGAGTGCGTCCCGTCTTTCTGTTCAGCGATGGCGTCCATTACGACAAAGTGCTCAACGCACTGGGAGAGGCTGCGGCGGCCTCCGCCAGCGTAGAAAAGGAGATCGAGGGACTGAGGGCAAAGTTCCGGGCTGCCGACCCCGACTACCCGAAAGGTCGCCCGACCGAGCCGCGAAGCGGACCGAGCATGACCAACAAGGAAGTCGCCGGTGCCTGGCTTTACGGTCAGCTGTTGCACGAGGATGAGCTGCGCCGTTCCTACGGTGCCGGCATCAGCGCCGAAGAGATGCTGCTGAATGCAACAAAGACAGTCTGCAGCGAGATGCTGGCCGCGGTAGAAGCCCTGCACCTGACCGAGCGGCTTGTAGCTGATGGACTACTGGCTCTCTCCGAAAATCTCTTCACCGAACCCGTCAGCGTGACTGCAACCGAATGGTCACCCCAAATTGCCGGGGGCTTATGTTGCTGATGTGGGAACAGCAATGCCTGAAAGCCTTACAGAACCCCTCGGCAGAGAGTGGAGCGAGGTTCATGATCTGTTCGATTTCGACCCTCCCACCACCGGTTCATCTGGCCCCCTTTAAGGCAGACGACCTGCCTGATCATCCGGCTGTTAGCACCTCTCCTGGCCCTGCCCTGCCGCCACCCCGGGATTACCTTGTCCAGCTGGTCTTTCTTGGCGGGTTCCAGCTTGCCGGCGCGGTCGTTGATGCGTTGGACGTGCAGCCACACGCCAAGCATTCGTTCTAACGGGTCGTTGGTTTTGTTGTGCCGGGGCCAATCGTTGCCGGCAGCCCGGTACTCAGCGACCTCAGTAAGGCGCTGCGTCCAGCGCGCTTCGTCGTCAGCCTGTTTTGTCGATGGTTTCCGCCAGTCGGGGATCACGTCCAGGGCGTCAGCGTAGGCAGGGGAGAGGGTGCCCTGCGCTGCGTCCTTACGGCGTCGATGCAGCCACACCGCGCCTTTTCGCGGGCCGAGCGGCTGAAGATTGGCAACCGGCCTTCGGTCTTGTAGAAGGCGAGGACGTCTTCCAGGTTCCACCGGCCGGCCGCTGTCAGACGCTGTGGGGATACAGGGAGTGCCGCCTTATGTTCTTCTCTGATGCCGGGATCTTGTTTGGCAGCGATGGCCAGGTGGTATCGGACTACCGACCCGGCAACACCGGCGGCCGACGCAATCTTCTGCGTTGCCATGCCACGCTTGTACATCAGCACCCATTCAGGATCTGGCGCGATGCGCCTCGTCTGGGTCATTCACTTGCCAGTGTCATCACCGCAGGGGTCGTCCTTGGACCGTCCAGCCTGCTTCAGCTCAGCGATCCGCAGCCGGAGGAACACGATGACGAGGACCAGGGCGTATACCGCCAGTCCGGCCAGCACGATCGTAGAGATCGCATACAGAACACCGCGGGAACTTCTCCGGGCCGTCAGGAAAGAGTCAGCGCTTGCGAGGGACGTTGGCGCGAATGTCGGCGGCCTGGGCTTCGTCCAGCACCCACCGCGTACTTCGGATGGTCTGGGTATTTCTTACGAAGATAATCCCGGACGACCTTCCCCGGTCGATGCTCATCGGTATAGCCGAGTTCCCGAGCGAGTTCGGCAGGTTCATATGTGGCCACGACTCTGAGTCTATGCAGGCACGGGCGCGAGGACCTGTGCCGGCAATCTCAGCCGCATCACAGCCGGGGAGCAACCCGGCCCAGTTGCCGCCAGGCAACCTGAAAGCCGTCGTAGTGATGGGCACTGCCGAGGACTATCGGTAATTGGCTTCAAGAACTACGTAGCTATGGAGGCCCTCGTTGTTCACTGCCCAGCATGTCATGTCAGGTGAGCCTTCGTTCCGCTCAGCGTAACTGGCTTCGTAGCATTCGTAGTCGGCAGTCACCTGGCTGCGTGCGCCCAGGGGGCGGCCTTTGTCCAACACTGTTTGGAAGATGGACTTCGCTTCTTCGCGGGTGACGCCCGCAAGATTCTGGTACGTGAACCTGGCGCCAACGCAACTGGCGGTCATCTCACCCGGGGCAGGAGGTGAGGATGCGGTCAATGATTGGATGATGGGGAGGATTTGGGTGCGGAATCGGGGACTGGCAGCGAACCGTTCTGCTTCAGCCTTCAGATCGACTTGGTTGTTCGGACCCAGCTCCCGCCCGCCCGAGAAGGACAGCAGGTAGTCGTTACCCCAGCGAAGATCGAAGAGCGTCGTATCCGCTCCGGTGCCTGCGGCCATGCCGTAAAGCAGGCCGCCATTGGCGCCCACGTCTCGGCCCGGAGAAGCAGCGACAAGTCCGTCCAGCCCGGATTGGGCCTCGCGGCAAGACCGTGGTGAGCGGCGCAGTCCCAAAAGGAGCCTCCCAGGTACGCCCACTCAACCCGAGCACGGACTGGCCTTCGGGGTCGGTGAGTGTCCAGGACTTGTTCCCGGGGTCCACTCAGTAAAAGGTCCAGCCGGCCGTATCCTGGCTGCCGGCGCTCCGCTTCCCTGACCGCCAGGTCGCCCAGGCCCAGAATGCTGCTGTCACTGATGATTTGCTGCTGGAGCCATTTCTCGTTGAACTGCGGATGGGCTTTCAGACTGAGGCGCCGGGATGGTTTGTATTCCAGGCCATGATCGTATTTGAGACGGCAAGCCAGACTCGCTGATGACAGCCAGCTCATTCAGCAGGCCCAGTCCGGAGTTGTCGGAGGCTTTGCCGATACGTCCGGCTTAGTATCTACAGTCGGTCGGCTGCGCCGGCTAGTCCGTCAGAGGTGCTTGGTCCGGCAGCGTAAAGGTATTAAGTTCGGGGAAGGGCTTGCCTGCGGCATTTCTGCCCTACAAATTGTCGTTGCTTGGTGGGATCCTGCAGTATGGCTAGCAAGCGTCGTCGATCCAGCAGGGCCGCAGTGGGCGCCGGCGCCGCCGGGTGTGGCCCCTTCGGCATTTTCCTCACCCTCGCCGCAATCGGGCTTCTCATCCAGTATTGGTGGGTTCTCCTGATCGCCCTAGGCGTGGTCGCGCTGACCGTGGCACTGATCCACTTCGCCAGAATCCCGGCCCCGCCGCCCACGCCGCGGCCAGCCAAGCCGGTTCGGGCGCCGGAGCCCAAGCTCCTCGTCAGTGACGAGCTCGCGGCCGAGATGCGCGCCACCAAGCACGCCCGCCACGTGCGGGCTATGCAGGAATGGGACTACGAGTGGATCCGGCTGACCTACCCCGAGAAGAGCAGCCGGGAGCTCAGCGAAATCGCCAACGCCCACTTCGCGAAGGGGCGATCGGTTGGCCTCAACTACGGGGATCGCTCCGTCCCTGGATTCAACTCCCGCGAGCCCGACAAGCATCTCCCGTAGCTGGCATGCCCGGCGCCGCAGCGAGAACGCGGGAGGACTACCCATCTAGGCAACGTTAACTGTAACAAGCACGAGGAGCGCTTGCCTGGGCGACAGGAGCCCATCGGAAAGGACCGAACCCGCTCCAGCAACCCACAGCAAATCGGGGAACATGAATCCGCGCGGGGTTCTGAACCTCAGGTTTCGTCTTCTGAAGGCTCGTCTGCACCTTCTTGTTCTCGGGCCTGATCTTCGTAGGCATATGGCCATTGGCGACGCACTGCGACCTCGTCCCAACCACCCTGCAGGCGGTTGTGCGCCCGATTTGCGAGGATCTCAAGGGACCGCACAATTTCCGCCGGCGGTAGCTCGGGCCTGCCCGCGAAGTATCCCAGCAATATATTCACTGCCGTCGCTTCCTGGGGTGTCATTCGAGCCATACGGCAACAGTAGAACGTGGGGGACCGACTCAGGAAGCGTCCGGAATGCTGACACACCCCGCTCCAGCCTGTGGCCGTGGGACTGCCTTTGGGATACGCGAGGGTTTCGACGACGGATCAGAACGGCCGCGCGGCCTTGGATCGTGGTTGGCCGGGCCTTCACTTATATCGGCGACGTCAATCCAATGCGTCGGCAAGGGCAGAACGTCCGAAATCGCTTAGTTGCGCGTCTCATCAGCTGCTTCCGGCAGGGAATTGCTTTCCAGCTCACTGCTTAGATCCCGGATGAGGCCGCTCGCGGCAACCTCGCGTGTCTGAGAAACTCCCGCCGCCGCGGCCTGTTTCGTCGGATATCTCACGGACAAGGCGATAATTTCTCCGTTACCGCCACGAAGCCTTAGTTGATATCCGCCCTCCGGGGCGTTTATGAGTTCGAAGTAACCGGCCATTGTTTGTGATCAGACCCCGCGAAAAAGACTAGGAACGCATCACGCCCCGGGTGATTGACAATATTCGTCATTGAACATAACAACCCTATCACTTTGTCCTAAGGGTCGGAGGTACGCATTCAGGACGGGACGGCAACGGTCATCCGTAGCTGTAGAGGAGCGATTGAGGGAACTGCCGGAAATTGATCACCGGTGGAGGCGGCGACCCGTGAACTGATGGATCTCGCCTGGAATGTTGTCTATGACCTGCTTCAGGAACGGGGACTGATCGGCGACGGCTTCTTCGTCGAGGATTGCACCGGGATCCATTCCTGGGTGGAGGAGGCCACCCGGTACACAGTCGTGCACTCACGTGGGGTGGCGGTCCTGTTTGTGGACACCCGGCCAGTGGACGCCATCCCGTTCCATCACGACCTACTGGGCGCCGACGACCCGAAGGGCTTCTTCAACGTTCCGTAGCTGGGTCTGAGCCTTTGCTCTGGCTCTGTTGCCGAACTTGCCTCGCCCACCAAGGGCACGAACTGTACATCCCTGCTTACGGCCTCCTGAAACCTTGTCTGAACGAGGGGGATTAAGCGCTGTTCAGCGTCGTCCCACTCGCCGGCTGCAACTCGTTCACGGTTAGATTTGCCGCTATCGCCCATTTCGATTGATGGGGGTAATCCCTTTGGTACCTCCAGTCCTGTGAGCACGGGCGCCGGTCAGGGATTTCGTCCATCCGTGGGCCGAAGATCCTGGTGGCGACGGGGAGCGGCTGGATCGTCACTGGGCCCGCTTCAGCCCGTGCTCGCGTGTCCCGGCCGAGTGGGCTGCATGGGTGTGGTGGTGTTCTTCGGCGGCGGCGGCGGCGTCGTCGGTGGTGGTGGCCTCGAGTCGGGCCCGGTCGATCTTCTCGGTGCCGTCGATGATGGCCCCGATGGCCGCGTCCGACAAGAGGGCGCGGAGGCCGCCGATGCTCCCGCCGGTGCGGTCCCAGAGGTAAGCGGCTTCCTCGGCGAGGGATTCGGGTTCGTGCTCGGCAAGCGGGAGGAGGTCCTCGACGCCGAGGACGAGCTCGGCCCAGGCCTCGCGGTCTGTCTTGGAGCTGATCCCGTAGGGACGCGTCTGGTGCATGATCATCCTGGCCTTGATCTGCCTCCCCATGTCCCCGGCGAACAGGTCCGTGGTGGGCAGGTCGATGCCGGCGTAGAGGAAGGTCGCGTCTAGTCGATCGGCGAACTGCTTGAGTGTGCTGGCAGCCTCGGCGACAGCTTCTGCTGCATCACCCACCGGACCCAGGTCATGCCGCGCCGCGGCTGCATGATGCGCTGACCCACACCTCTAAAACCAGCGCTACGAAAGAAAAGGAACCATGATCCCCACCCCGTACGAGGACCTCCTCGCTGACATCCCGGGCACAGGCGTCGCCCGCTCCGACAGGACTGGCACCGGCGCCGGCACCCGCACGTTCGGCGTCTTCGGTCGCCACATCCGCTATGACCTCTCCCAGCGCTTCCCGCTCATCACCACCACGCGCGGCACGCACGCAAGGTGAAGCGGATTGCAGCGTCCGAAAAATGGGCGAACGCCGGCTACCGGGTGTCAAGGCCTCATCGGACCCTGGAGTTGGGTTGGGGACTGAGCAAGTAGTCGTTTCCGAAGTTGTTGTCCCAGTAGGTGTCACCCGAAGTCAGATCCCGATAGTACGCTGCAAGTCTCAGGGGTTGAGAACTCACGAAGGCAGGGGATATGAACTGCCATTTCTCGGCTATCCCTTGATTGGCGTACGCGGCCTCGGTGGAGGTCCCTACGTAATGAGCCGCTACGTCATGCCACACACTTCCACCATCCGTTGACATCCTGATGCCCACGTCTTTCTGCGGGGACAGATTGTTGACATAAATATCGCCCGCCACATCCCGCTGGGTGGGCCCCAGCCCGGCGAACCTGGTGGTGGCTCCGAAGAGCGCGATATTCCCACCAGTAACGGTGGTGAGTGGAGGCGTCTGGTAGTTCTGCCCATATTGGCTATCCCAATAGGTTTGCCCGTTCACAGTGTAAGAGAGCGCGAATTCAGCGGCGCTGGGAGGGGAGTCATTCGGCGCGCCCGTCGAGAAAATGTCGTGGTCCCCCTGCCACTCAATCCAGGACATCTGGCGTTGTTTCCACGGACCAAATCCCTCACGGTAGTGCAGGAAAACCTTCTTGTCGTACCCAAGGTTGGCGACCTTCGCGATCACGTACGTGTAGGACACATGGATTCCTCCACCCGGTGAGAATTGCTGGGACGTTGCGTAGGCAAGCCTCAGGCCGCTGTTCATGTTCGGCATGGCTATTGCTCCTCAAGGCCTAATGCGATGAATGATGTTCGGTGGGGCTTAACCGTAGGGTCCGCGAAGCGGACGAATACGCCCTGGCCGAAAGCGGTCGTATGAGCGTGAAGGCCCCATGTCGTTTTCCTCAGTTCACGGCCTGAAAGACTGCCGGCCCGGCGTGAAGGTCGGCCGACGGAAGTGCCTGGTACCACCGCAACTGCGCTGGCAGTCCGGCCACGTTGGGGGTGACGAGTTCAATGGTGCACACCATGGCGGTGGCTGGCAAGAGCCTGTCAAAGGATGAGTGCCAGGTTCCACGTGGCCGCTCACTTGCTTCAGCGAGCTAGAGCATTTACTGCACCCATCTCCTGAGTCAACAATCACTGGTGTATAAAATGCGGAGATACAGATGGGTCGTCAGGCGGTCGCCGCAAGGTATCGGCGCAGGTCAGGGGCACATTTGCATACCCATCTGACAACTTTGGTTATTTGTCGGTTTGGCCGAAAGATCTCGGGTCCTGCTGTCACCGACCTCCCCAGGCAGCGATGGCTCGTTCGACATAAGCCGAGACGTTGGCGTGTATGTCGGTTTCGGGGTTGAGGAGCCATTGCATACCGATGCCGTCCATCATGGCGGTGAGTAGCCGTCATTCCATTTCGATCTGCGTAGGGGGAGGGAGCGATGTCACCGACCTGGGCGGCTTCGCGCAAGTGCGCTGCGAGGGTGCCCAGGTTGGCGGCGTAGCGCAGGCCGCTGACGTCGGTGAGGCTGTTTTCTACGGTCCTTCGGTCCCATTCCTCCAGCACGGCCGTAAGTAGGCCTTCCTTGCTGCCGAAGTGCTGGATTCATGGCGTCCCAGTCGAGGCTCATGGCCTCACCGGAATCAAGTCGAGGTTGTCGATGGCGAGGCCCGCAACGCGGGCCTGCAGGAGCTGCGGGTGCGACGTGGCACGGGCGCTGGCATAATCCAACTCTCCCGGAAATCGGGGCGGGGGAGTCGTTCCGCGGCGGAGCGAAGGTGCGGCCAACTGCGGCCGTCCCTTTGTTGGACCGCTTGCCAGGCGCTGGCTCGCGGTCGTGGGCTTTGCTTCGACTGGCTTCTCCGCCGGTTTGCCACGTGTGCATGTGGGCATTCACGAAACCGTGAATGATGATGCGTCCGCGTCTGGTGAGATCTATGAGATCGGTCCGGGTGATCTGGGGGTCATCGCAGTTCGTTGCGGTGTCTGTTGGAGATGATCGGGTTGGTCAACGTTCCAAGTTTTTCCACTTCGACTTCCACGGTGTCACCAGGATGGAGAAGCCATTCGGGTGTGCGTGCATAGCCGACTCCGTCCGGTGTCCCTGTGCAGATGATGTCTCCGGGGTTCAGAGTCAGGGTGCGGGAAATGTGTGAGATGGTCTCGCCGAGCTCAAAGATCATGTCCTTTGAGTTGCCGTCCTGCACGGTCGTGCCGTTGACGCGTGTCTGAATCCGCAGGCCATGGCGGAGATCCCCGACCTCGTCGGCTGTCACGATAGGTCCCAACGGACCGCTGCGGTCGGCTTTTTTCCAAGTGTCCATTGGGACGTAAGTTTCTGCGTTGTCCGCGCGGTCAGGTCGTTGAATGTTGAAAACCCTATTACTACCGCTCTTGCTGCATCGGCTGAGGCATCGGACAGTGACTTTCCGACATAGGCAGCAATTTCACCTTCCCAGTCCAGTCCGTTCTCTCCTGATGGCACGGGAACAGCTGTGTTACCGGTGGTAAGCGATTGTGTCCACCGGCCGAAGACGGTTGGGGGCGAGGGCAGCTCCTCGTGACGATGGCTTCCTTCGGCAGCATGGGCGAGGTAGTTCAGCCCTATGCACAAGACCCTTGCGGACGGAAGAACGGGGGGAACGATGCTGACGTCCTGCACCGGAAACACTCGCGCGTCGGGTATGGCCGTTTCCTTGTCAGCGGACACCCAGGCGAAGGGGTCGGACCAGAAGGCCTGAAGGTCGGTGAGGAGCAGAACTGTTGATTGATCGCCGTCCTCTTCCAGTCGACTAGCAAAGACTGGGCCGGTTGCTGAAACTTTGACTCCGACAATTCTCATTTGAGGCCTTTAGTCTTCGACGGCGGGGGCTGCGGTGAGCGGGACGGGTATCAGTTCCTGGAGTTCCTCGAGCGTGCAGCCGAAGGTTTCGCGGACCTGCACGCCGCCGGGGCGGGTGAGGAACACGGCTTTGTCGGTGTACACGCGGGTGACGCAGCCGACGCCGGTGAGCGGGTAGGTGCAGGCTTCGACGATCTTGGAGGCGCCGTCGCGAGTGAGCAGGGTCATCATCACAAAGACGTCCTTGGCCCCCGTGGCCAGGTCCATTGCCCCGCCCACGGCCGGGATGGCGTCCGGGGCTCCGGTGTGCCAGTTCGCGAGGTCGCCGGTGGCCGAGACCTGGAAGGCGCCCAGCACGCAGATGTCCAGGTGCCCGCCGCGCATGATCGCGAACGAGTCGGCGTGGTGGAAGTAGGACGCGCCCGGGAGCTCGGTGACGGGGATCTTGCCGGCATTGATCAGGTCGCCGTCGACCTGGTCCCCTTCAGCGACCGGGCCCATTCCCAGCATGCCGTTCTCGGTATGGAGCGTGATGTTCTGCTCTGGCTGGAGGTAGTTGGACACCAGGGTGGGCTGGCCAATTCCCAGGTTCACGAACGAGCCGGGTTTGATGTCCCGGGCAACGAGGCGGGCGAGGTCGTCGCGGCCCAGCGGCGTGTCGGAGGTCTGGATGCTGGTCTGGCTGTTGGTTTGTGCGCTCATGGTCAGGCCGCCTTTTCGGTGATGCCCGCGGCGACGCGGACGATGGTGTTGACGTAGATCCCCGGGGTCACCACGGCCTCCGGATCCAGGGAACCGGTGGGCACAATCTCGGAGACCTGGACGATGGTCTGCTTCGCGGCGGCGGCCATGATCGGGCCGAAGTTCCGGGCCGTCTTCCGGTACACCAGGTTCCCGACGCCGTCGGCCTTGAGCGCCTTGATCAGGGCGACGTCCGCGTGGATCGGGTCTCGAACACCTGGCCGCGGCCGCCGATGATCCGGGTTTCCTTGCCCTCGGCCAGCATCGTGCCGTAACCCGTGGGCGTAAAGAACCCGCCGATACCGGCCCCGGCGGCACGGATCCGCTCGGCAAGGTTGCCCTGCGGGACCAGCTCCAGTTCGATCTGCCCGGCCTTGTACTTGGCGTCGAAGTGCCAGGAGTCGGACTGCCGCGGGAAGGAACAGATCATCTTCCGCACCCGGCCCTCCTTGATCAGCAGCGCCAGGCCCTGGTCACCCTGGCCGGCGTTGTTGTTCACCACGGTCAGCTCGCGGGCTCCGCAGTCCATCAGCGCGTCGATCAGTTCGAACGGCTGCCCGGCGTTGCCGAA
Organism: Arthrobacter sp. Soil736; assembly: GCF_001428005.1. Classification (GTDB taxonomy): domain Bacteria; phylum Actinomycetota; class Actinomycetes; order Actinomycetales; family Micrococcaceae; genus Arthrobacter. Next base: position 26,546 of record NZ_LMSB01000033.1, on the reverse strand, counting down.
CCCGCCGATCATCACGGTGGAACCGTCCTTGATCCCGGCGACGGCATCGGCCACGGTGTCTACAAAATTCAGCATCTCTCTTAGCCCTTCACACCAGCAGTTACGTTTTCGAGGACAACGGCCAGGCCCTGGCCCACGCCGATGCAGATCGCGGCGACGCCCCAGCGCTGCCCGGAGGCCTGCAGGGACCGGGCGAGGGTGCCGAGGATCCGGGTGCCGGACGCGCCGAGCGGGTGGCCCATCGCGATCGCGCCGCCATGGCGGTTCACGATCGAGGCGTCGATGCCCCAGACGTTGATGCATGCCAGGGACTGCGCGGCGAAGGCTTCGTTAAGTTCGACGGCGCCCACCTGGTCCCAGCCGATGCCCGCCTTCGCGAGGGCCTTGTTCGCCGCCTCCACCGGGGCGTAGCCGAAGTACTGCGGGTCGTTGCCGTGCGCGCCGCGGCCGGCGATGCGGGCCAGCGGTTCCAGCCCGAGCAGCCCGGCGGCCGCTTCGGAGCCGATCCAGGCTGCGGAGGCGCCGTCGTTCAGCGGGGACGCGTTGCCGGCAGTGACGGTGCCGTTTTCGGTGCGGAAGACCGTCTTCAGCCCGGCAAGCTTCTCCGCCGTGGAACCGGGACGGATGCCCTCGTCCCGCACGAGGTCAGTGCCCGGGACCGAGGCGACCAGGTTGTCGTAGAAACCCTCATCCCACGCCGCGGCCGAAAGGTTGTGGGAGTTCGCCGCGAACTCGTCCTGCGCCTGCCGGGTCACACCGTACTTTTCGCGCAGCCGCTCCGTAGCCTCACCATTGGATATGGTCCACTCCTTGGGCATCGCCTTGTTCACCAGGCGCCAGCCCAAAGTGGTGGAAGCCAATGTCATGTCCCCGGCCGGGTAGGGCTTCTCCGTCTTCGGCAGCACCCACGGGGCGCGGGACATCGATTCGGCGCCGCCCACCAGCATCAGCTCGGCGTCGCCGGCGTTGATCTGGCGCGAGGCAATGATCGCCGCGTCCAGCGAGGAACCGCACAGCCGGTTCACGGTCGTTCCGGGAATGGACACCGGAAGGCCGGCCAGCAGGGTTCCCATCCGGGCGATGTTGCGGTTCTCCTCGCCCGCGCCGTTGGCGTTGCCGAAGATCACCTCATCGATCCGCTCCGGATCCAGGGCGGGAGCGCGCTTCACGGACTCCTTGATCACATGTGCAGCAAGGTCGTCCGGGCGGACGGCGGCGAGGCCGGAACCGAACTTGCCGAACGGGGTGCGCACGGAGTCGTACACAAAAGCCTGGTTCATGGTTTTTCCTTCGTTGACGCGAACAGAGGTTGCGGGGGTTAGGCTGCCGCAGGCGCGGCCTTGCGCGGAGTCGGCTGGTACGCCAGAAATTTCCAGGTCTCGCCCTCTTTGATCCATACCGAGAGTGCGCTGTTGGCAAGCGTCTTGTGAGTTCCGTTGACCGTGAGGTCCGCGTTCATCTGTCCCAGTACGAGCGCGGTGTCCCCGATCAGGACGATGTCTTCGATGGGGTGGTCGATCCGGTGGTACCTGTAGTAGCCCTTGCGAAGCTTCTCCAGGTAGCTGCTCAGCGTGTCACGATCACCCAGTGAATGGGTGTAGACCAGACGCTGGTGGCATAGATCCTCGAAGGCGTCGTAATCACCATCGACCACGGCTTGGTAGCGCTTTTCTTCCAAGGCTACAATCTTGTCTTTTTCGGCTGCAGTGGCGTTATCCACGGAGCACTCTCCTTGCTCAAAATGTTGGCGACTATAGGCCACGAGTCTGATTCCGCCTGCTGTCCACGCCCAACGCTGCTTCTTCACGACGTTAAGCCGGGCCTTCGTTAGGGAAAGCCAAACCTGAGCTGATGATTCTTGGCCCAGCCTCATTCCAAGGTAAGCGAAGCTAGCTTCTTCGTCAACTGATAGTTGACACAATTCGCGTGTCTGGTTGTGCGGCAGAGCCTGCGACCAGCATTCTCTTACCGCGCATTCAGTAGAGGAACGGCCTTAGTTCGTAGGAGAACGCGCTTTCTTAGGACTCCTCCGTGGCGCGTTGACCGACAGCCGTTGGTTTACACAAATAGTGCACATGTAATCTTTTACTTGACACCTGTGTGTTAAATCACTTAACGTCGTCCTCGAACCAATCAAACGGAACGAGGTCAACGTGGTCCTTAATACCGAGCAGTAGGCAAGTAACAGAGGATTCATGACTGACTGGACACTCACTCTTCCCGACCATGTCATCGTCACGGGCACAGCCAGTGGGTTGGGCCTGGAATGCGCGAAGGCACTGCTGTCAGCGGGAAGCCACGTCTTCGGTGTCGACCTCGGAGGCAGCCCCGCAGAGTTGACGGACCACCCCCGGTACCAGCACATCGTCGGCAACGTCGCAGAAGAGGCGACCTGGCAGGAAGTAGCCAAAACGGCCACTGCCGGCGCCAACGGATTACTGGGGCTGATCGCCGCAGCAGCGATCCTTGGTGTCGGCACGCTCGAGGAAGAGACGCTGGAGTCGTGGAGGCGGACCTGGGAAGTGAACGTCCTCGGCAACGTCATCGCCCTCAAAACGCTGATGCCGCACCTGCAGAAAGCGGTGCACGCCTCCGTGGTCGTGGTCACCAGTGTGGACGCCCACTTCGCGGAGCAGCAGCTGGCGTCCTATGCGTCGTCCAAGGCCGCCCTCACCACATTGCTTTGGACTACGCCCGCACGGGCATCCAATTCAATCTGCTGGCACCGGGGCCCATGCGGGCGGGACTCTTTGAACGCCACCTGGCCTCGGCCAGTGACCCGGAGAAATTCCTGGCCACCCGTGAGGCGCGGCAGCCCCTCAGGCGCATTCCAGGAGCGGATGAAGTCGCCAATTCGGCACTTTTCCTGCTCTCCAAGGAGTCCTCGGCCGTCTTCGGCACCACTGTTATAGCTGACGGGGGCTTGACCACCGGTTTTGATTTCCGGACGGGCTCCGAAGGCTCTTCCGCGCATCAGAACTAAAGCACCACAGGAACACCGAACCATCGAAAGGTACTACTCATGGAACTGGAACTGACCGGCAAAAAGGCCGTCATCACCGGCGCTGCCTTGGGCATTGGCCGTGCCACCGCCCTGCTGCTCACCGCCGAAGGAGCCACGGTGGCTGCCCTGGACATCGACAAGTCGGCTCTGACCGAACTTGAGGCACTGGCCGCTGACCACCCTGGCCGGATCGTCCCGACCGTTGTTGACTTCACCCAGGCCGAAGCAACGAACAACGCAGTTACCGAGGCCATCGACCAGTTCGGCGGCCTGGACCTTCTCATCAACAACGTCGGCTCGGGAGCAGTCCGGACCTTCGAGCAGATCACCGACGAGGACTGGGCGCTGACCATGGAGTTGAACTTCATGAGTTACGTGCGCGCCATCCGCGCCGCCTTGCCTGCCCTGCGCGAGTCAGCGGCCCCGTGCATCGTCAACAACGCATCCGATCTCGCACGCCAGCCTGAGGCCCAGCCTGTCGACTACTCCGCCAGCAAGGCTGCCGTCCTGGCCTTGACGAAGTCCATTGCCCGCGCAGAGGGCCCGAAGATCCGGGTCAACGCCGTGGCACCGGGACCCATCTGGACACCGTTCTGGACCAAGCCGGGCGGCTTCGCTGACACGTTCGCAACCCTGCACGGGATGGAACGCCAGGCAGCCGTCGAACACGAAATGAAGCTGCGCCAGCTGCCCCTGGAACGGCTCGGCACCCCGGAGGAAGTAGCACGCGTCATCGCGTTGCTCTGTAGCCCGGTGACCAGCTTCGTTACCGGTTCCGTCTGGGGCGTGGATGGCGGCAGCATCCGTGGACTCATCTAACCTTCAGCCCGCCCTGGATCGGAAGGAGCACCACGTGCCCGATCATCATTCTTCAAACGAACAGGAGATCCTGTCCCTCGAAGACCGCCGCTACGAGGCCGTGCTTAGGTCTGACTTCGACGCCTTCGCTGAACTTTGCCATGAGGACCTCGTCTACGCTCATTCAAACGGGGAACGCGATGACCTGAGGAGCTACATAGACAAGTGCCGGCAGGGTGTGTACGTCTATCACCGGATCGATCATCCGGTGGAGCAGGTCAAAATAGTGGGCGATGTAGCCCTCGTGATGGGAGAAATGCACGCTGATCTGACCATCCGGGGCACACGTACCGCATTGGACAACACCGCCCTGGCCGTGTGGATCCGCGTGGGTTCATCCTGGAAGCTGCTGGCCTATCAGCCGACGCCCAAGCCTGGGCAGGCTGCCCTCGGTCAGGAAGGCACAACCGCCTCCGCGGGCTCAGCTGTCTAAAGCGACCAGGCCCGCAAAACCAAAGAGTGCCGGCGACACCCGTCGCCGGCACTCTTTTGACGTCTACCGCGTCCACGTCTTGGCAGGCGGACCAATGCTGCGAGCGTGCCTGCTTGTATTCCCCCGGTTGACACTCACAAAACAACTTCCGCACTGACGGCACGACACGTCCATGCCATGAAAGGGGAGGAACGCTAAGAGTGGGAGTGTTCCATCGTCGCAGAGTCCTCACCGTTCGATCCCTGTCCGGCCCTGGCCAGGTCGAGGGGATGGGCGAAGCCCTGACGGCCGACCACGGCCCAGATGGCGACACAGTCTTCACCGGAGGTGTTGCTGAGACGGTGCGGCACGTTCGAATCGAAGTTCATGCTGTCTCCAGGCCCGAGAACATCGCTATCAAAAGCGACCTGGACGTTGAGCCGGCCGGAAAGGATATGGATGTACTCCCATCCGGGGTGGCGCATCAGGGCGTCCGCGGCGCAGGACTCGCTCCCCGGGCCGTACGTAACCCGCAGGAACTCGACCAAAGGGTCCGCCCGTTCGGTGAGCCGCTCCCAGCGGACGCCCCCCATGTTGATCTCTGGACGGTCCCCGGCCCTCTGGATTCCCGGGATTGCCGTGCCCGCAGACGGGGCCACGACGGAAAGGCCGGCCAGCCCGCTGACAGTCGCATCAACGGCCGCGCCATTTCCTTGCGGGCCGGGAGCCGGGTGTTCACCACTCATGAGCGTGTCCAAGGACAGGCCAAGCTCCGAAACGATGGTGTACAGGGTTCCGATAGAAGGGACGGCACGGCCCAGTTCGACCTGTGACATAAAACTCGCAGAGATACCGACCCTGCGGGCGAGCTCCCTAAGGGATATCTTCGCCTTCGTCCGGGCAGCCCTGAGCTGACTGCCCAGCTGGGCACGACCCTCCTGGGTAACCGGTGCAGTGGCTTGAATGCTCATCCTCGGCCTTTCCGGCGATCCAGTCCGTCAAAAGAAGGGACCGCTGATTTGTCTGTCCACCAACGGGCCGGGGAACCAGCCCATAGATGTACAGTGCGCGTACACACAAGTTTAGCTTCTCGACTGCATCATTGCCCAGACTTCACAGTTATTACGCCGGAATGGATCATTGAAGGGTGCGGAGTGGCGGATTGTAAAGTGATATGTGCTGTATTACTTGACACTGTGCGGTGTATCACTTTACACTTGAAGGGTGATGAAGCCGCGAGAGCTGATAACGGCGGGGATTTCCCCGGCCGGTCGGCGCAGCGGCCAAAGCTTCCGGAAGCGCCGGACTCGAAGTCGAGGACGGGCAGCACCGGAGCCAGAGTTCCACTGTGTATGTCTACCTTCTAATTAGGAGCAAATGATGGTGCAGGATCGCAAAGGCGCCTCCGCATTCAAACTGAGCCGCCGCCACATTGGTGTCGCCGTGCTCGCCGGCGCCACGTTGGCGCTCTCCGCCTGTGGCGGAGGTGCGTCATCGGGAAGTGGTGATGCAAAGCCCACCGTTGGCTTCTCAGCCGGTGTCCTCGACAATCCTTTCACGGCAGGTCTGGTGGACTCCGTCGTTACCGAAGCCAATTCGAATGGCCTGAACATGCTCCCGGCGTCCAATGCCGAGGGCGACCCCGCCAAACAGGTGACCGACATCAACACCCTGATTTCCCAAAACGTGAAAGGCCTGGTGACCATACCCCGGGACAGCGATGCCATCATCCCGGCCATCCAGGCCGCTAACGCCGCAAACATCCCCGTCGTGACCGTGGACACCGCAGCCAATGGCGGCAAGATCTACATGAACATCAGGGCGGACAATGTTGCCATGGGCACCAGCATCTGTGAACAGATCGGCAAGCTGACTGGCGGCAAAGGCACGGTCCTGGAACTGCACGGCGCGCTGTCAACGACGTCCGGCTTCGACCGCGACAAGGGCTTCAGCGACTGCATGAAGTCCAAGTTCCCCGGGATCTCAATCATCAAGAAGGACACCAACTGGGAATCCGCGAAAGCTGTGGAAAACGCCCAGACAGTTCTGAGCACCTCCAAGGTCGACGCTGTCTTCCTCGCCAGCGACTCCGTCATGCTCTCCGGCGTGCAGACCGTAATGGAAGGCCAGGGCAAGTGGGTTCCCGCCGGACAGCCCGGCCACATCCCGCTGGTCACCATTGACGGTTCGAAGGGATCCCTGGACGCCATCCGCTCGGGTCACGTTGACGCTGTTGTTTCCCAGCCCGTGGACCTCTACGGCAAGTACGGCGTCCAGTACCTCAAGGACGCCATCGCCGGCAAGGAATACAAGGTCGGCCCGTCCGAGCACGGCAGCGAAATCGTCGATTACAAGGGCAACCTTGCCGACATGCTTCCGTCCCCGGTCATCACCAAAGACAACGTTGACGACCAGAACCTCTGGGGCAACAAGAAGTAGCCTCCTCCCGGCCGAGTAGGGCCAGGGTGAAGACTGAATTTGAGAAAGGGTGACATCGTGGTCACAGCCAATATCCAGAACGCCATCGAGATCCGAGGGCTGCAGAAGTCCTTCGGATCGACCCAGGCGTTGACAGATGCCAACCTGATCGTCCGTTCAGGCGAATCCCGGGCCCTCCTCGGCCGCAACGGCGCCGGAAAGTCCACCTTGATTGCGATGCTTACCGGTCTGGTGACTCCGGACGCCGGCAGCATCCACATCCAAGGCGCCAACGGTGAAGTCACCGAAGGCCCGGGATCCGATTCCATCGCCTGCGTGTATCAGAAAAGCACCCTCGTGCCGGAGCTGACGGTGGCGGAAAACATCAGCCTGGGTGCATACCCACGCAAGCGGTGGGGGAGCGTGGACTGGCCCGCGATCCGCAGGACGGCCACCGACCAGCTCAAGGACTGGGGTTACGAGCGCATTGTCGACAAAACAGTCGCTGACCTGGAACCGCTGGAAAAGAAGATCGTCGAAGTATGCCGGGCACTGTCCCGGGGACCGCGGATCCTCCTTCTGGACGAACCGACAGCCGGCCTGGACGAAGGAGCATCCCATGAACTCTTCGCCCAGATCAACAGCCTGCGCCAGCGCGGGGTCACCGTTATTTACGTGTCCCACCATCTGGAGGAAATCTTCAAGGTCTGCGACTCTGTCACCATCCTGCGTGACGGACGCGACGTCCTGACCGCACAGACGGCGGACCTTACGGTCAACCGGATCGTCAACGTCATGGCCGGAGTAAGCGAGGAAGAAGCTGCCGCGGCAAAGAAAGAGATTGCCGTCGAGCACCGCCGCCAGGACCAGTTGGGCGAGACGCGCCTCACCGTAACCGGCGCCACCGTCGGCTCCCGCGTCCTGGCAGCCAACCTGACGGTCCGCGCCGGGGAATGCGTAGGCCTCACAGGCCTCGACGGGGCAGGACACGTCCAGCTGGCACAGGCCATAGCCGGCCAGCTGGCACTGGATAACGGCACCGTTGACCATAACGGCCACACCCTCGGCCAGGGAAACGTCATCAAGACCATCAACGCCGGTGTGGGCTTTGTTCCCGAAGACCGCCACGTCAACGGCTACGTCCCGGAACTGTCCGTTGAAGAGAACGCCACCCTGACGATCGTTGACCGGCTTCGCGGCCGCGGCGGCCTCATCAGCCCAGGCCGCCGCCGCGCACGCTTCACGGAACTCTCCGGGGCCTGGGCCATCAAATGCGACGGACCTACCCAGGCCGTCGAAGAGCTCTCCGGAGGCAACCAGCAGAAGGTCGTGCTTGCACGGGCCCTGGCTTCCAACCCGGACACACTTGTCCTCGTCCACCCCACCGCCGGTGTGGACGTGACGGCCAAGGAATCCATCTACGAATCCCTCCGGGCACTGCGCGACAGCGGACGGTCCTTGCTGATCGTCTCCACCGACGACACCGACCTGGAAATCTGCGACAGGGTGATCGTCATGTACAAGGGCGAAATCCACGCCGAACTCAACGCCGGCTACGAAGAGTGGGAGCTCGTAGGCGCCATCCAAGGGGCGGAGGCAGCGGCATGAAAATGTCCACGCCGTCCCTGCAGCCCACGACCACAGAGTCAAAGAACCAAGGAGAAAGTCCAATGTCCACGCATACCCCGACCGTTGCGGGTACGCCGACCAGCCGCCGGCCCCTCAACATCATCGACCAGGCCCGCTCGTCCGGCTGGGCCCGTGAGCTCGCGCTGCTGCCCGCCATTATTTTGGCGATGGTGATCGGGGCCATCCTGTCCCCGCAGTTCCTTACGGCGAACAATCTCCTGAACAATGTCCTTGTCACCTCTGCTGTGCTCGGGATCGTGGTGATCGCTGAAAGCATCATCCTGATCTCCGGATACTTCGATTTGTCCCTCGAATCCGTCGTGGGCCTGGCCCCGATGCTTGCCGTCTGGCTGGTCCTGCCCGCCGCGGTCGGCGGCTCCGGCTTTGGATGGTCGCCGTGGGGTGCGTTCGCTGCGATGTTCGTCCTGAGTATCGTCATCGGACTCATCAACGGGTTCCTTGTCGGCAAGCTGAAGCTCAACGCCTTCATGGTCACCCTCGCCATGCTCACCCTGCTCCGCGGCCTGACCATGGGCCTGTCCGGTGGCAAGACGCTCTCGGGGCTGCCTGCTGAATTCCTGGCCCTTGGCAACACCAAGTGGTTCGGGATTTCCATCCAGATCTGGCTGTTTGCGATCTTCCTGGTCGCCGCCGCAGTCTTCATGCGCAGCCACCCGGTCGGCCGCAAGCTCTATGCCATGGGCGGCAACAACGCTGCCGCTGCAGCAGCAGGCATCAAGACGCTGCGTCTGACCATCGGAGTATTCGTCGCCGGTGCCATTATCGCCGCGTTCGCCGGGCTCATGCTGACCGGCCGTATCGCGTCCGTGACCGCCAACCAGGGAGACGGGCTCATCTTCACTGTGTTCGCAGCAGCCGTCATCGGTGGCATCAGCCTCAACGGTGGCAAGGGATCGATGATCGGCGCACTCAGCGGCGTACTGCTGCTGGGCATCATCCAGAACATCCTGGTCCTGTCCCAGGTGCCCTCATTCTGGATCAAAGCCATCTACGGCCTGATCATCCTCAGCGCACTGATCTTCAACTACTTCGCCGGGTCTCGACGGACCCGCCGCGTCGTCTAACCAATCCCGGCACTTTTGAAAGCAAGGAGCACACGCCGTGAGTTCACCATCCTTTGACGGAAAGGTCGCAATCGTCACCGGCGCGGCCAGCGGCATCGGCCACGCCACAGCACTGGCACTGGCGGCACAGGGTGCGACCGTCTACGGAGCCGACATAGCCGCCGGTGACGCAGCTGACGAAACCATCCAGTGGCGGCGCCTCGACGTCGCCGAAGAAGACGGCTGGAAGGCACTTACGGAAGAAGTGCTCCAGGCGCACGGCCGGATCGACGTCCTGGTCAACAACGCAGGCCTGGTCGGATCGTACGAATCGATCACGGATATCGACATTCAGGACTGGCACCGGATCATCTCCATCAACCAGACCGGTGTCTTCCTGGGAATGCGCTCGGTCGCACCGGCCATGCTGGCGCAGGAATCCGGATCCATCGTGAATGTCTCGTCCATCTGGGGACTTGTCGGAGCAGCCGGCGTCGCCGCCTACCAGGCATCCAAGGGTGCGGTGACCATGATGACGAAGAACGCCTCCGCCACGTGGGCGGCGCAGGGGATCCGCGTGAATTCGGTCCACCCCGGTCTGATCACAACTCCCTTGACGGAAAACCAGGATCAGGCGATTTCCGATGATCTGATTGCCAAGACACCCATGCACAGGGCAGGGAAGGCGAGCGAAGTCGCCGATGCGATCGTCTATCTCGCCTCCGACAAGGCCTCGTACATCACCGGCGCGCAGCTCGTTGTCGACGGCGGATTCACCAGCATCTGAGCACCCCTTACCAGCCGCCCCAGCTCCAAGGAAGGAACAGCACCATGAGCACGGACCTCGGCCCCGGAACACTGACTGCCGCTGTTATCGACAGTTTCCGCAATACCCCGGATGACCGGCTTCGGACCATCCTGACCAGCCTTACCATCCACCTTCACAACTTCGTCAGGGAGATCGAACCCACGATCGAAGAATGGGAAACCGCCATCAACTTCCTGACCGCCACAGGCCAGAAGTGCGACTCCGTCCGACAGGAGTTCATTCTCCTCTCCGACGTTCTGGGCGTGTCCATGATGGTGGAAACCCTCAATGACGCCGAAACCCCTGACGCCACCGACTCCACCGTCCTGGGCCCGTTCCACATGGTCGAATCCCCACAGCGTGAGCTCGGCGAGAACGCCTCCCCGGAAAGCGAAGGAGACATCTGCCTGGTCAGGGGCCGCATCCTCTCTGTCACCGGTGAACCTGTCCCCAATGCCGCCATCGACATCTGGCAGGCAAACACCAAGGGCTTCTACGACGTTCAGCAACCCGGCATCCAAAGCATCGGCAACGGCCGCGGCCTGTTCACGTCCAACGCCGCCGGAGAGTTCTACTTCCGCAGCGTCATCCCCAGCTATTACCCGATCCCGACAGACGGGCCTGTCGGGGACCTGCTGCACGCGACTGACCGGCACCCGAACAGGCCGGCGCACATCCATTTCATCGTCACCGCGCCGGGTTTCCGGGAACTGACGACCCACATTTTTGTTGCCGGCAGCGACTACATCGACTCAGACGCCGTTTTCGCCGTGAAGCAGAGCCTGATCGCCGAATTCGTGCCCAACACCTCAGAGGCCGATGCAGCCCGCTATGGGCTCACCTCACCGTTCATGGAGGCAGTGATTGACATTGTCATCCACCCCGACCTCGTCGACCCGGACATTATCAACACGGCAGTGATGTCCCCGTCCACTGCACGGATTATCGAAGCACAGGAGAACACCCGATGAAGGATTTTCAGTACCAGGCCCTTCCGATGCGCGTCCGCTTCGGAGCAGGCTCGCTTGCCTCACTTAACGACGAAGTCGTCAGCCTTGGCCTCAAGCGTGTCCTGGTCCTGGCTACACCCTTCCAGGCGGACATGGCCGAAAGGGTTTCACAACAGCTGGGCGAGCTCAGCGCCGGCGTGCATGCAGAAGCTGAAATGCATGTGCCCATCGAATCCGCCCACAAAGCGCGTGAAGTAGCTGCTGCTGCCCAGGCCGACGGGTACGTTGCGGTCGGCGGCGGGTCCACCACCGGCCTGGGCAAGGCCATCGCGCTGGAGTTCGGCCAGCCCATCATTGCCGTACCCACAACCTACGCGGGCTCCGAAATGACGCCGGTATGGGGCCTGACCGCCGACGGCGAGAAAAAGACCGGACGCGACTCCAAGGTTCTGCCCACCAGTGTCATTTACGACCCCGAACTCACCGTGTCCCTCCCGGTGAAGATGTCGGTCACCAGCGGATTCAATGCCATCGCCCACGCCGTGGAAGCGCTGTACGCGCCGGACGGTTCGCCCATCATCTCCCTGATGGCCGAGGAGGGCACCCGTGCCCTGCTCGAAGCGATGCCGAAGATCGTCGAAGACCCGTCCAATATCGAAGCGCGATCCGATGCCCTGTACGGGGCTTGGCTCTGCGGAGCTACTTTGGGTGCGACGACCATGTCCCTGCACCACAAGTTGTGCCACACGCTCGGTGGGACCTTCAACCTTCCCCACGCTGAAACCCACACAGTGGTGCTTCCCTATGCCCTGGCCTACAACGCCCAGCACGCCCCGCAGGCGATCGCCGCCCTGCAGCGCGCCACCGGGGCAGACAACCCGGCGGCCCACTTCCGGAAACTGAGCCTCTCCCTCGGTGCGCCGGCGTCCTTGGCCGAGCTGGGCCTGAAGGAATCCGACATCGACAAGATCGTTGAAATCGCCACCAGGAACCCGTATGCCAACCCGCGGGAAGTGACCCCGGAGGGTATCCGGGAACTCGTCACTGCCGCGCTTCACGGCGACGACGTCTAACAGCGTCCTCGTTCCTGCCCGTTGCCTGAACCTACAGAAAGAACACAACATGTCTGAGACCGTCAACGACGTGCGTTCGGTGCCCGCAGCACCTCCGCTGGGGACTGTGCCGGCCGTCCTGGTCCGGAAAGACGCGGGCGGCGCCGTCACAGTCGAACCCGGCACCGCAGCTGTCACTGCACCCAAGCCCAACGAGCTCCTGGTTAGGCCTGCTTACGTGGGGGTGTGCGGTACCGATATCGAGATCCTGCACGGCAGCATGCCGGAGACCTTCAAGATCAATTACCCGCACGTCCTGGGCCATGAATGGTCAGGCATTGTCGTGGAAGCCGGCGCTGCTGTTGAAGGATTCCACCCGGGGGACCGCGTTCTCGGGCACGGACATCTGGGCGGCAATGACTGGTTCGGGGTCACCCATGATGGAGCCGCCGCTGAACTGTTCACCGTTCCGGCCGACATGTGCTTCCACATCCCTGACGAGGTGGACATGCTCACGGCCGCGGTTATTGAACCCTTCGCCTGCGTATTGAACGGACTTAAGAAGATCGGTGGCATCAGTGCTGCCGACACGGTCCACGTGCACGGGCTCGGAGCAATCGGTCTGAACGCAGTGATCCAGGCTGTTACCGCAGGAGCGGAAGTGGTCGTATTTGATCCGAGCCCACTTCGTCGGGAAACGGCGATGAAACTGGGAGCTACGGCTGCCGTTAATCCGGTCGAAACCCCGGACACCACCGCTGCTGCAGCAGCAGCCATGGGGCGGCCCTTCGCTGACGTCGTCATCGAAGCGTCCGGCAACTCCGCGGCGCAGGCAGCAGCCCTTGAAAGCGCAGACCACAACGGACGCGTCCTGCTCATGGGCGTCTCCACGCCAAAATTTGCCCCTGCGCGCCTGGGCCTGGTCCAGGAACGAAACCTCTTGATCACCAGCTCCACCGGGGCGCCGGTAGCAGTATGGCCCGCAGCAATCCGCTATGTGGCAAACACCCGCCTCAACCTCGGTGAGATCGTCTCCACCGTCGTCCCGTTCTCCCGCGGAGACGAGGCCCTCCAAAGGGCACAGGATTCAAGCCGGGAAACGAAGGTCATGCTTGCTCCGGATGCCACCAACGCCGACGGCGTGGCCGCCTCCTCAACCCACGAAGCCAACTAACAAAGGACGAACGTGAACGACACGAACATCATTGAGAACCGGGACCTCCTGGCCTCCTGCTGGACCTGGGCAGGAAACGCAGCACCGCTTCGGGGCGATGAGACAAGCCCGATCGACGTGCGCACCCGGGTTGAGGCTGCCGCCAAGGCCGGCTGGAAGGGACTGGGCTTTATCCACGCCGACCTTCCCGAGATTGAAAAGACCATTGGTCTCAAGGGGCTCCGCCAGCTGCTGGACGACAACGGCATCGTCCACGTCGAGATGGAATTCCTCGCGGACTGGTGGAAGACCGGCCCCGAACGCGAAGAATCCGATCGCTGGCGTAAGGTCCTGTTCAACGCTGCAGAGATCCTCGGCGTCAAAACCATCAAGATCGGCGCCGAACTGGCCCTGGAAGGCGAACCAGCGCCTGTCGATGAAACCGCGTTCCACCAGGAATTCGACCGGCTCGCCACCCAGGCCGGGGAAGTGGGCACGCGCGTCGCTTTGGAGCCGATGCCGATGAACAACCTCAAGACGATCGAAATCGGCGCGAAGTTCATCAGCGAGGTCAACAACCCGCACGGCGGGCTCACCGTTGACACGTGGCACACCAGCCGCGGCGGCACACGCTACGAAGACCTGGCCGCCATTCTGCCCATGGACAAGGTCTTCATCGTTGAGATCGATGATGCCCGTAAGGACGTCAGGGGCTCGCTGTGGGAAGACACCATCAATGAGCGTCTGTACCCCGGTGAAGGTGACCTCGACACGGTTGCCTTTGTCAAAGCCATTCATGAAGCCGGATGGCGCGGACACTGGGGCGTGGAAATCCTCGCGGAATCCCACCGCCTGCTGCCGTTGGATCAGGCATTGGCACGCGCCCACGATTCAGCCGCGGCGACACTGGAGGCAGCGTCCCAACTGATCGCCGCGGAACAGTCCGAAAAGGTCTAACCCGAGCTGATCCACACTAAGCCTGGCCCACGCGCTACCCGGCAGGGGTGGCGCGTGGGCCGGACCGCACTGAGCACAGAAGAGAAGCAGAACACCATGAGCGCACCAGCCCCCGAGGCACGATCGGATGCTGCCATCCAGCTTGGGATGCGTCTCCGTGACGCCCGGCAGAGCGCTAAGCTCTCCGTACGCGAGCTGGCGCGCCGTGTGGACGTTTCCGCCAGCCTCGTCTCACAGGTCGAGCTGGGCCGGACAACACCGTCTGTCGGAACCCTTTACGCCCTCGTGTCAGCACTGGGCTTGTCCCTTGATGCGGTAATGCAGGATGCGGGGCAATTTCCATCGACAGGTACCAGTCTTCGGGTTGTTGAAACTCCAGCCGACAATGAGGACGGGCAGCCTTGGTCATCCGAAGGTGCGGTGACACCTCTGGTGCCTTCTACAGGGAGTAACGAACTTCCCGGACTCCTGGAAGCGAAGGACCGTCCAAAACTCCGTGTCGATGGTGTCCTCTGGGAGCGACTCACCGCTGAGAACGACCCCAACGTGGAACTGCTCCGCGTCACGTACCGAAGCGGCACCGAATCATGCCCGCCGGACAACCTCATGCGGCACGGGGGACACGAATACTTCCACATCCTTGAGGGAAGACTCAACGTGGAGGCCGGCTCCTCCGCGGGAACCCTTAGCGCCGGTGACAGCATCAACTTCGTCTCTTCCGCTCCTCACCGGCTCAGCAATCCTTTCAACGAAGATTGCATCGCAATTTGGGTGGTGGTCGGCCGGCGAAGCCATCAGCCGGACAAGTCTGTCTCACCGGTCGCATAACCCTGGCGGAGACTGCCCGTTCGCAGCGGATTTACGCTTTGGCTCTGCATGCATACAACACAAATCAGCAGCTGAAAGAGAGCGACACCTGCTCTCACGGAATATGGAACGGAGTCCCCAGTTGAATTCTTCATCCACTCGCTACCGTTGGCGGGGACCTTCGGGTGAGGCGCAGCCAAGCACTGCGACCACTCCTGTCCACTGGAACGAACTGAGCCCGGGCGACCTTGTGTTGGTGCTGTCCGGGAAGACTTCGCACACCGGAACGGTCGACACCGTATCCGCTGACGGCGAGTACCTGTGGCGGCTCCTGAGCGACGGCACGGGCCGCCGCCTGTTCACCAAAACCGAGGTTCACAGGACCTACGCCGATCCGATAGACCTGGCCAAGCGCTCAGGACCAGACCTTTGAATTCACTCACTTCACTTTGGGGAGGACGATGAAAATGCTGCTCAACCTCTTTTCGGTTCTGGTCGATGGGGCCGGTTACGGAGGCGACGGCAACGCGTCGTCCCATGACCCCAAAGAGGCGGGGTTCCCCCAGGGAGTCCTTGCATCCTTCGCTTGGGAAGGCTGGTGGCAGGAGGAACCGGATAAAGTCGCGGCGCCGGCGGCAAGCCGCGCCCTGCCACACGGCACTGAAAATCAACTGCTGACGGAATAGGGCACCTCGCCTGGAGCACAATCCGGTGAGCCGCCCGGACCGACCATGACCGATGCCTTGTTACAAGAACCGATAGGAGACAGCCCGTTGGAACCGCTCGTAGTAGGACTCCTGGGAATCACCCACCCGCACGCTTCCGCACGGGTTCGTGCCCTCCGCGAAATCGAGGGCGTCGAGGTTGTGGCCGCCGCAGACGACGATCCGCGGCTGCAGTACTTCACCGACAAGTACGACATGGAGCCCCGCGACATCGACGGAGTGCTCGAGGACGGGCGCATCAACGCAGTCATGGTCCATTCCAAGAGCAAGGACATGGTCCCCCATGCCCTGCGGGCCCTTGCCGCCGGAAAATCTGTCGTCGTCGAGAAGCCGGGCGGCGGAACTGTCGATGACCTGCTGAAGCTGGCCGAGGCGGAGATCCTGGCTGCTCCGGGGTTGGTAGTCCAGGTCGGCTACAACGTTCGCCTGGCGCAGTCGGTCACTCGGGCAAAGGAGCTCATAGACGCCGGGACCATCGGGAATGTGGTCAGTGTGTCGGCCAGAGGTGCCGCCCTGGCCGGTGAGCATCTCACTGCACATCTAAATCAGCCGGCGGACATGGGAGGGGCGCTGTGGATCATCGGGTGCCACATGATCGATTCCCTGGTCAGCATGTTTGGGGTCCCCGAGTCCGTCAATGCACGAGTTCGCAAGTCCGCGATGCTCTCCGACGAGTCGAGCCGCGAGGACTCCGCGGCTGTGCTGCTGAATTATTCCGATATATCCGCTACGTTCAGCTTCGACAGCCACGACCGTCTCGAATGGTTCGAAAGCTCAGGTATATCCGTCTACGGCACCGCTGGAATGATCGAGATCGGCGTCCTTCCCCAAAGGCTGAGAGTCTACGTCGAGAAGGACCGGGCTGGTTGGTCAGCCGGCTGGACCGAATGGACGCAGAGCTATTTCACTCCGCCGTTCGCCCGTACTGATGCGAACAAGTTCTCTGAGCTGCCCGAGTTGGAGAACATCAGCAATTTCCGCACGGAAATGCGTGGATGGGTCGACAGCATCCGCACTGGTGCACCTGTGGTGGCACCCGTCAAGGATGCCCTTGCCGTGGCGCGGATTATCGACGCCAGCTACCGGTCCGAGAAAGAGCTGGGGGCATCAGTTCAAGTGGCTCAGGCGTGATACTGGACGCGGAGCCCACAATATGACAGCCGTTCGCTGGGGGAGTGCTCACCACCGCCCGCATCGCCCAGGACAAGTGCCTAGCACTGTGTAGCCCATCCCGACCTCGTCGCGGAACAGCCGGGAGAGCGTGCGCTCGTTCGCCCCGACCCGGCGGCCGAGCTCGGCCAGGCCGGGGGAAGTGGTGCGAGGATCCATTCCAGGTCGGCCGGATTCAGCGCGACATTGTGGAGCCGGCGACTCCACTGCGGCAACGGAACTCAACAACTAGTGAGCATGTGGTGATCACAGCGGTTGTGCCTAATTGTGCGGTAATCGCAGGCGCGTTTTCTGCTCGTGTATGAGGACATCACGACCCTTTTACACCCACCTCCGGGAGCAGGCAAGACGATGCACGATCGGTGGGGCGGCGAATTTCGCCCGATCGCGATGATGCTGCGCCGTGGTGACCTTTTCGAGCCTGCCCACTTGGACTCCCGGGCGACAAAATTTCGGGAGACAATCGGCGGCGCACTGTTGACGGCGGCCTCCGCCGGACACGGGTCTTCGTAACCGAGCTCGAGCCCGCGTCCCACGCGATGATCATCCATGTGCCCGATTTCTCGTCCGTCAGACGGACGCTGGTTGGTTGAGCGAGCACGATGCGACCTGGGCCCATGCCGACCCACCTCGTTCTTGAACGTTCGTCAGTCACCTCCTCTCAGATGGTCTCTCGGAAGTGCGTTATCGTCCTCCGGTCAAGCTCGGCACGGTCGACTTGATCGCCGTGCCAGGGGCCCATTGAATGCCGAGAACCTTGCCTGAACAGGGGAAACACGGGCCTGAACCGAGCCACCTCCTCTTTTAACATTCACTGGCGCCAACTGCAGCCTGATCCTAGGGGCCCTGCTGCTGGCGGCCCGCAGCCTGCGCCTGGCCAGGCTGCCGGCTGCCGCATTCGCCTTGGCCGGACTCGGCATGTTCGTGCTGATGGTGGGCCCGGACGCCAGTGTCCTGAGGGCTTCGCTGATGGGCGCGATCGCCCTGGCATCACTGGCTGGTGGAAGAGCCGGGAGGGGGCTGAGCTTCCTGTGCCTGGCGGTCATCGCCCTGCTGCTCATCGATCCTGCCCTGGGTACCAGTTTTGGATTCCTGCTGTCTGTGTTGGCCACGCTGGGGATCATCGTGCTGGGACGGCGCATCACGGAGTGGGTTCCACACCCGGTCCCGCGCTGGGCGGCCGCCGGGATCGCAGTGCCCCTGTCCGCCCAGCTGCTGTGCGGACCCGTCATCGTGGTGCTGCAACCACAGTTCGCCACGTACTCGCTGCTGGCCAACATGCTCGTGGCGCCGCTGGTGGCACCGGTCACCATCCTGGGGACGGCTGCCGTGCCGTTGGTGCCGCTCCTGCCGTGGCTGGCCACCGCACTGATCGGCATGGCCGGCCTCTTCGCAACGGGGGTGGCCTGCATCGCCAGGTTCATGGCGGGCTTGCCGGGCGCGGCCCCGCCCTGGCCCGAGGGCCCGTTCGGATTGCTCACCATGGTGCTGTTCTCCGTCCTGACTGCGCTGGCAGTCTGGGTGGCGGCCCATCCCGCCGGAACCATCCGTCTGGTGCTGGCTGCCCACCACCGGACAGCCTGTGTGCTTGACCGGATACTGGAAGGAAAGTCCACGCAGCCCGGCCCTCCTCGCAGGAACGGCCGCGGCTTGGTGCAGCCGTTGCGCCGTGGCAGGCTCACGCTCGACCGCCACCTTGATGCCGTAGTCCGGATCGATGAATGAGTAGACGATGGCGTACGAACCTTCACCGATCATTTTCAACGGAGCAGCTGTCTCCTGCTTTTGCAGGCGCATCGATGTCTCAGGTCTGGTGAAGACTGGCTGATACTTGATCAACGGGATGGGGATGAAATCCTCGGGCACAGCACTACCACCGCTCGACGAAAGCCATGGCTTGCACCGTTCGAGACCTGCGAAATACCCTGCGGAGAAGACGACCTCCACACCAGCGCTTTTCATGGTCCTACTAGGGCTCGCGTTGAAAACCGATACTGCCCCCTAAGGGGCCTGCAGCCTCGACCAGACTTTCGCGAGAATACTGGGGGACCTCCAAGTAGCATTCCGACGGGTTCGGGCTGTATTGAGGCCACGTTTGACCTCGCACCTTAGTGATGAGCTACGACCATGCAACTACTGCTCGAAGCTTGCGAGCGAGCTGTAGCCCGTTCACGGAGGGGGCCTTAGTTCCTTATTTTGCCGAGCAATCCCTAGTGGGGATGGCCATCACGCAGCGGCTCAATGGAGAATAGCGCCATGGGCGGATCGATGTACGAGCGCAGGGACTCCGTCCCACACCACTCCTCCCTCCGTGACCGCATGAGGGCGGAACTCGAAGCCTTTGGCCCCTATGCAGTCCGCACAGACACACAGGGAAACGAGCCTGGCAGCGTATCCACACCCGTAAGGCGAGGTACAACCGGAGAGACGGTGGTTGCACGCTTCGCCATCGCGTCAGGACCGGGCGCCGGAGCCGACGCACCCGAGTGCCTGGCGACCTTCAAGCCCGATCGACCCGGCCCCTATCACGCCGCATTCCTCATCACAGCCCTCGCCACCGAGATGACCGAGTTTGCCAGGAGACGGTTGCTCTCGGCTCTTGCCGATACCCTCAGATCTATTCGCTTGACGCAAGGCAGCCCGCACCACGTGAACGTCGACGGCGACCGCGTCCTCGGTTGGGCCCTGTTCGCGAACGGCGCAACTGGAATAGCCTGCGAACACCGTGACCGGGTATTCATGTGGCTCGGGACGGAGCAAGCGGTCATACCCGAATCGATCTATACAAAGACCGTGGGCGGTCTCCGTATGAGCGGACGCATTCTTTGAGTCCAACCTAGGCCCGGCGCTGCTCATCCCAGAGGTTCCTTTGTCTGCCCCTCTGGCCACGCTACGCCCGCGTCTCCACATCCAGTGACCGCCTGTCTCCCGAGCGCTGAGTCCCCTGTCTCCCACAGGGCACAGGGCTCGGCCTCTTCACATGCGGGGATGGCTTCAGATCCAGCCGTCTGAGACGCCCGGGACTGGTGCACCGCGACCATCTGGGCCGCGCTCATCCCCCTCAGGTACCCCTCGGCTGCCTGCGCGGCGGTGATCCCCGCGTCGGCGAGCCTCATCAGGTCGCGCTCGTCCGGCAAGGCTGACAGCCCTGCCGCCCGCGAGGCCCCCGCCAAGACGTCCGCCCCGAACAGAATCAGGCGCCGCTCGATGTCCAGACCACGCCTCTCGCCGTGGGCGGCACGCGAGAGGCCGTCGGCAAGCCTCATGGTGCGTGCATCCCGCGGGATCTGCGCGGCGAAGTCGCCGCCATGCCGTACTGCGAGCCGGTAGACCCCCTGCTTGACCTCGTTCGGGGTCGCCCGGCCGATCCCGAACCGCTCGATCCAGCCGCTGATGTCCTCGGCCCGGACCGGCTGATCTGCACCCGACTTCAGGCTGGCCAGCAGCCCACTGAGGGTACCCTCGTCGTCCTCGGCGTCGAGGAACCGCGAGATGCCGATCTGGAGGATGTCTCGCAGATCGATCCTGCGCTCCTGCGCGGCGGCCCAGACCGTCTTGTTCCTGCGGAGCTTGCCGAGCAGGTCCTCCCCCAGCTTCTCCTCGAAGCCCTCCGGGTCGTCATAGAAGGACAGGGGGGAGTGCTGGAAGCGGTCGAGCACCTCCGAAGGCATCGCCGCCCAGCGGAGCGCGGCCTCCGCGGCGTCGTGGTTGTCCTCGACGAGATCGTCGAGCCCTTGCTCTTCGAGGAACGCGACGGCCTCGTCCGCCGTGGTGATCCCCGCGTCGANCGGAGCTTGCCGAGCAGGTCCTCCCCCAGCTTCTCCTCGAAGCCCTCCGGGTCGTCATAGAAGGACAGGGGGGAGTGCTGGAAGCGGTCGAGCACCTCCGAAGGCATCGCCGCCCAGCGGAGCGCGGCCTCCGCGGCGTCGTGGTTGTCCTCGACGAGATCGTCGAGCCCCTGCTCTTCGAGGAACGCGACGGCCTCGTCCGCCGTGGTGATCCCCGCGTCGAGCAGGGCCACGGCGGTCTCCGGGGACGCCACGCAGAGGACCTCGCAGAAGTTGTATGGAGTGGCCGTGAACTCGAACTCGGCCTTGCGCCCCCCGCGGCTCGTCCGCTTCGTATTGCCCGGAACGGCCTTGACCAGCGGAGCGCGGCCTCCGCGGCGTCGTGGTTGTCCTCGACGAGATCGTCGAGCCCYTGCTCTTCGAGGAACGCGACGGCCTCGTCCGCCGTGGTGATCCCCGCGTCGAGCAGGGCCACGGCGGTCTCCGGGGACGCCACGCAGAGGACCTCGCAGAAGTTGTATGGAGTGGCCGTGAACTCGAACTCGGCCTTGCGCCCCCCGCGGCTCGTCCGCTTCGCGAGGGCGTCCAGCAGGCTGTTGCCACTCGGGAGGTCGCGAGCGTACGTCTCCACGACGCGGCGGTGCACATCGTAGGACGGAGCGTCCGGGAACCTCCTCCCCGGCACGGGATCGCTGCCCATACGTCCGAGACTAGACCTTTCCCCCGTCGTAGGTCCTCGGGACGGGAAGAACAGGCGCCGCTGTACCCCGGGCGTTTCCCAGGCAGTTTCACGGCGTCGCTGTCACAGATCGGGCGCGGGCGGTGTCTTCATGTCGTAGGACCCAGAACCGACCGCAGGAGGAGACATGACCACCAGGATCCCGGCCGCAGAAATCACCGGTTTCTACGGCGCACTCATCAAGAAGTTCAGCGCGAAGATGTTCGGCAAAGTCCCGGAATCGCTGGGCGTCATGTGGCACAACCAGCCCGTTCTCAAGGCATCCATGGGCTTCGGACAGAAGCTGCAGAAGTGGAACAGTTGCGATGAGTCGCTGAAGTCCTACGCTCACATGGCCGTGGCCTCCTTCATCGGCTGCACTTGGTGCCTGGACTATAACTACTTCATGGCGCACAACCACGGCCTGGACCTGGAGAAGGCCCGGCAGATCCCGTGCTGGCGCGAGTCCGACGTCTTCACGGCGCTCGAGCGGGACGTCCTGGAGTATGCCGAGGCCATGAGCGCCACGCCCGTCTCGGTGACCGACGGACTGTCGGCGCGGCTGCTCGAGCAATTGGGCGCGCCGGCGCTGATCGAACTGACCAGCGTCATCGGCTTCGCTAACCTCACGACCCGCGGCAACGTGGCCCTCGGCATTGAATCCGAGGGATTCGCGGATTCCTGTGAGCTGAAGCCGCTCGCAGTGCGCAGCGGCCACGGGGTAGCCTGAGCGGCATGAGCAGCCTCGGCGCCACTGACAGGCCGGACCCCTTCGTCGCCCACCGCAGCCTGCTCTTCACTGTCGCCTACGAGATGCTCGGCTCCGCCGCGGATGCCGAGGACGTGGTGCAGGAGGCCTGGCTCCGGTGGGCTGAACTAGGCCCCGACGTCCGCGCGGGGGTCCGCGACCCGCGGGCCTACCTCGTTCGTACCGTCACCCGCCAGGCGCTCAACCGCCTCCGCACGCTGTCACGGCGGCGGGAGGATTACATCGGGGAATGGCTGCCCGAGCCCCTGCTCACCGTGCCGGATGTCGCCGAGGACGTGGAACTGGCCGAAAGCGTCTCGATCGCCATGCTCACGGTTCTCGAGTCGCTCACCCCTGTGGAGCGGGCGGTCTTCGTACTGCGGGAGGCTTTCGACGTGCCCTACGAGGAGATTGCCGAGGCCGTGGGCAAGTCAGCGGCCGCCGTGCGCCAGATCGTCAGCCGTGCGCGCTCTCATGTGGCCGCCCGGCGCCCCCGCATGCGCGTGGAGCGCAGCGAGCAGCAGGAAGTCGTCGAACGGTTCCTGACGGCGGTCACCACCGGGGATGTGCAGGGCTTGATGGACGTGCTGGCGCCTGACGTCGTACTCATCGCCGACGGCGGCGGCGTCGCGCAGGCCGTTCGCGTGCCGGTGTACGGTGCGAAGAAGGTGACAAATCTGCTGCGGTCCTTCCCAGAGGCCGCGCTCAACCCGAAAATCGCTCTGCTCTGGCTCAACGGCGGCCTCGGCATCCGGATCGACGACGAAGCAGGCGGTCCGTCACTCATCAGCCTGGTGGTGGAGGACGGCAGGATCGCACGGATCTTCGCCATGCGGAACCCGGACAAGCTCGGCCACTTGGAGGAGGAGACCCGGCTGGCGCGTTAGCCGCTCAGACCCTCCATAGCGATCTCGGCGCCAGTCGGCGTGGCCTCGTACAGATGGTCTTGTTGTCCTTGTCATAGAATTCCCAGGGAGCATTGGACGGATCTAAAGCAACTGTCAATGTTCCATCGCTTTCACTTCCGAGGGAAGTAGGGTTCGGGCGGCCTCGTTGACTTGTATCGATTCGTCACCACCGGTAGGGCTCAAATTTGTGCTGGGCCCAGCTTGACTGCCCCCGCAGCCTGACAGGGTCAAGGCCAGCAGTGAGGCCGCGCCCACAATTTTGAGGTAATTGGTCACAGCATTCTCCTAAGTCTCAGAATTGGGAAGGTAAATGCGCGAGATCAGTGATCACTGAATTTAGAATCGAACTAGCGTCGGGAAACGTCAATAGTCCGATTGTCGTCCGGCCAAGTCTCTCAAGATGGGGCAGCGGGGTTGGGCATGGGCCCGAAATCCAGGTCAAGAGCGGGCGAATCCAGATCATCGACGGCAGAGAGAGCTGCGTGGGCGCGCACGGGCCAGCACTAACCGGACTGGACGGCGTGAGAAGTAGGCGTGACTGGATACCCCGAGGAACGTTGGCGTTGCGAGGTTGAGCTGCGCCGATTAATTATTGGCTGCAGCACAAGGATCAGCAGTAGTCCTCGATTCCGGGCGGCAGTTATGGGTGCGCTGGTCCGGGCCCCGCGGGAGCGGGGATGTACCGGATGGCGGGACTGATTACGTTGTTCCGCTTCCATAGGCCGCCGCGGCGTGCTGGAGTGCTGTGGATACGGCGATGATGGAAGGGCGTTTCATCGACGCTTCGCGGCCGGCGAGTAGAATCGTTCTGCTCTGCATGCCGGGGGCGGTGGGGTATCTGCGGACGTTGGGTGCGGCTCCTGCGAGGGCCAGGCCGGGTAGCACGGCCACGGCGAGGCCGGCTTCGACGAACCGCAGATGGACAAGGACGTCTTCGGAAGAGCAGACGACTTGTGGGTCGAAACCGGCTTTCCTGCATTCGTTGGTCACCCAGGTTCTCGGGGCTGACTCTGCTGTTTCCACGGCCCATTTGGCGTCTGAGAGTTGGCTGATCATGTCTTTGTGCGGATCAAGGGTTTCCGCGAGGCCAGCGTCCATGGTGAGCCACAGGGGATCTTCCAGGATCCTCGTCGTCGTGACTCCTGGCGTGGAGGGAACGGGGATGCCGGGGTAGGACTCTGCGATGACGAGGTCGTATTCGGATGAGGCGAGGGCCGGCAGTGTTGTCTCCGGCTCGCCTTGTTCGAATTCAATGGTGAGCTGGGGGTGGAGGCGGCGCAGCTCTTTGAGGGCCTGGGGGACTATGGTCAGGGCTGCGGACTGGAAGGCCGCAATCCGGACCGTTCCGCGAGGCTGTTCCATTGATGTGGAGACGTCGGCTTCGGCCCGTTCGAGCAGGTCCAGGATCTGTTCGGCGTGGGCGACGAGGATCAGGCCTTGGGGCGTGAGCTGCAGGCGCCGTCCGGCGGGTTCGACCAGGGGCACGCCGACTTCTTTTTCGAGCAGGCGGACTTGTTGGGAAACCGCTGATGTGCTGTAGGAGAGGGCTTCGGCCACGGCAGAAAGGGTCTTGCGGTGATACAACTCCCGCAAGACCCTTAACCGGACGATGTTCAGCACATCCGTCCTCTCTGCCTGTTCATGGTGACCTCATGCGTTCGATAGCAACGAGTGCCGGTGTCAGGAGAACTCTACGATAAGTTCCACTTCGACGGGGGCGTCCAGGGGCAGCTCGGCGACGCCGACCGCGGAGCGGGCGTGCTGGCCCTTGTCACCGAAGACCTGGAGCAGGAGGTTACTGGCTCCGTTGATGACGGATGGCTGACCGTTGAAGCCGGGGGCCGAGGCGACGAAGCCGACGACTTTGAGGATGCGGGCGCTGTCGAGGTCACCGTGGGTGCCCGCCGCGGCCAGTGCGTTCAGGACGCAGGTGACGGCCAGTTCGGCGGCGTCGTCCGCACGAACCTGCGCACCGACCTTGCCCGTGGCGGTGAGCGATCCGTTCCGGAGGGGGAGCTGGCCGGACGTGTACACGGTGTTGCCCGTCCTGACGGCGGGGACGTAGCTGGCGACGGCTACGGCGACGTCGGGGAGTTCCAGTCCCAGTTCGGCGAGCCGTTGCCGGGTCTTGTGATGGGTGCGTGCTGCTGTTTCGGTGCTCTGGGTCATGGCTTCCTTTGTCATCGTGTAGTCAGTTGCAGAAGTTGGCGGCGGCCTGGGCGAGGATCCGGCTGACCCTGTCCAGGGAGTCCAGTTCGATCCATTCCGTGGCGGCGTGGGCGCCGCCGCCGTCGACGCCGAACAGGAGCCCGGGGATGCCGGCTTCGAGCATGAGCGCGGCATCAGTCCAGAAAGGTTCCCCGCGCAGCACCGGAACCTTTCCTGTGACTGCTTCCCCTGCAGAGATCACGGTCTGGACGATCGGGGCCCCGGCGGGAACTTCGAAGGGGTGCCGTTCTAGACCGCGGGTCAGGGTGTAGCGGAAGTCGGGATCTGTGGCCGCAATCGCGTCGAGGATGGCCCTCAGCTCGGTCTCGAAGGTGTCGGCGGTTTCCCCGGGGACGGTGCGGCGCTCCACGGACACGGTGCACTGGGCCGGGTAGCTGGAGATTTCCTCTCCACCGCGGATGAGTGATGCATGGACGGTGCCGGATCCGAGGATCGGGTGTGAGGGTCCGTTTTGGAGGGAGCTGGCCAGGTCATCGATTCCGGTCAGGAACCGTCCGGCCTTGGCGATCGCGTCAATGCCGAGATCCGGGCGGGAGCCGTGTGCGGCGACGCCGTGGACGGTGACGTCGATCCAGGCGAAGCCTCGGTGGGCGATGACGATGTCCTCGTGGCTGGGTTCGGAGATGATGGCGGCGTCTGCTGTGAAGTGCCGGAGGACTTCTTCGGTGCCGGCGCTGGCGAACTCCTCGTCCGCGACCAGTGCCACGATGATGTCGCCCCGATGTGGCTGGGCGGCTGCGGCGGATGCGGCGACCATCATCGCTGCGATGCCGGCTTTCATGTCGAAGGTGCCGCGGCCGTACATGCGCCCGTCTTCGATTTTCGGTTCCAGGGGCGAGCCGTCGTAACCGGCGAGGGTGACGGTATCGAGGTGGCCGTTGAACATTAGGCTCTGTCCGTTGCCGGTTCCCGGGGCTACCGCAACGATCGAGGGCCGGCCGGGGGTCGTTTCGAGCCGGGTGATTTCGAATCCCCGGGATTCCAGCCAGGACGCGGTGAATGATGCGATCGCTGCTTCGCCTGCCGCTCCCGGAACGAGTCCGGGACGTAGTGACTCATGTCAAGATGCTCGCGAAAGTGTTGTGCGTGCCTCATCTATTTGTGCTCGCGTGGATGCTGTTTCCAGGGCCCGTGTTTTTGCGGCGGCG
>NZ_LMSB01000032.1:38959-65822 GCF_001428005.1 Arthrobacter sp. Soil736 | reverse complement strand
CCACCAGCCGGACGTGGAACCGGCGCCACCCCCTGGCAGACCACAAGGGACCGGCAGCCCACGCCCATCACCGATCACCCGCCCACGAAGCCGCCTCCACGGCCCGGCGCCCGGAACCAGACAACCGATGAAAAATCGGGGTTAGTGCCAATTGAAAACGGGGCCACGGGGTTGTTGTTCTATTGTGCCGTACTGGCGGCGGGTTGGTGTTTCTTGAGCCGGTAGCTGTTGCCTTTGAGGCTGATGACGTCGGCGTGGTGGACGATCCGATCGATCATGGCCGAGGCGATGGTCAGGTCTCCGAAGACGTCACCCCACCGGGCGAACGGCAGGTTGGACGTCAGAATCATGGACGCGTGTTCATAGCGGCTCGAGACGAGCTGGAAGAACAGGTTCGCGGCATCCTGATCGAACGGGATGTAGCCCACTTCATCAATTATGAGGAGCCCGTAGCGGCGTAGTTTGACCAGTTCCTGGGCGAGTTTCCCGCGGGAATGGGCTTCCTGCAGGCGGGCGACCCAGCCGGTGGCGGAATCGAAGAGAACCCGCTGCCCGGCCTTGGCCGCCTTGATACCGATGCCGACTGCAAGGTGGGTTTTACCGGTGCCGGGAGGTCCGAGCAGGACCACGTTTTTGGCCTCGGAGAGGAACACCCCCGTGCCCAGGTGCGCGATGAGGTTCCGGTCCGCGGAGGGCTGGTGATCGAAGTTAAACTCCTCCAGGTCCTTGTGGGCCGGGAACCTCGCGGCCTTGATCCGTGTCGCCGCTCCGGAAGCTTCGCGTTCGGAGACTTCACGGGAGAGGACCGCGGCCAGGTACTCCTCATGGGACCAGCCGGCATCCCTGGCCTGGTCCCCGAGCCGGCGGAACCCATCGCTGATCCGCGGTGCGCGCAGGGCCCGGGCGTAGTACTCGATCTGTGACGGTGTTCCGGTCATGAGGCCACCTCCAGATGCGCAGGCTGCTGGCCGAGGTCGATGCCGAAGATCTCGTCGTAGGCGGCCAGATCCCGCACTTCCACGGACTCCAACGGTTCGGGGCGGTGCACCCGCTGGGTTCGGAAGTCCCGGCGCATCACCGCCGCCCGGGCCACGTGAGCCGGATCGGTCACCACCAGGTGCCGGGCCCACGCCCGGATATGGGTGGCGATAATGACACCCTCATGGGTCACCCAGATGGTGTCCAGATCAGCGACGACATCCACGATCCGCCCGATGAACGAAGGGTCCACGGAATAGTCGTTGGAGAACACCCGCACGTAGTAATCCCGCGGCAGCCGCACCGCGTTGCGGAACACTGCCTCCGGGGTCACCGGCGGCAGTTCCCGCATCCTTTCCCGGTCCAGGACAATCAGCTCGTCAGGGCGGCCGTGGCGAGACCGCGAGTACCGGTGATTAGCCTTGGGCAGCCAGTCCTCCAGCTGGCCGTTGAAATCCGCTTGTGAGCGAAAATCCCGGCCCGGCATGAAGCGCTGCCGGAAGAACCTGTTCATCCGCTCGACCATGCCCTTGGACTCCGGATCCCGCGGCGGAAGCAGCTTGATCTCCAACCCCAGCGAACCGGCGAACGCGGCCACCGGCTCCGTGGGCCGGCGCCTGCCGATGCCGGACTCGTTGTCCCACAAGAGCCGCGACGGGACCGCCTGCGCGTCCTGCAGCAGAGTCCACATTCCGCCCAGAAGATCCGGCGTCGTCCGCGACGGCAGCATCCGGGCCTGGATAAATCCCGAGAACGCCGAGGTCATCACCAGCACCGGCGGCGTATCGCTCTGGCCCGCACCGACAGGCAGCGGCTCGTGAGGGAACCAGAGATCGCACTGGACCTGGAAACCCGGCTCGTGGACCAGACGGTCAGCCGGGTCCGGCGGCGCGTATTCAGGCCGGATCACGGCGACCTTCGCCCGGAACAAAGACGCGGAACCAGACCAGCCCACCCGCTCCGCCAGCGTCGCCGCCGGCATCGTCGGCGTCTTCACCAACAACTCCCGAACCCTGGGAGCAAACGCATCAAAACTCGACACACCCGCCGCCCGCTGATACTTCGGCGCCCGATCCGACTCCAACGCCCGATCCACCGTTCCGCGGGAAACACCCACGATCCTGCCGATCTCCCGCTTCGAGTGCTTGCCCGTCGAAAACAGGTGGCGTATCTCCGCCCAATCATCCAAATTGATCACCTTCCATAATGGTCGGTGGCCCTATTTTCAGTTGGCGTTCCTGGCCCTATTTTCGGCTGGCGTTAACATCCGGTGCCGAAAGCACCTAAATCATGAATTGGTAACGCCTGCGTAACGGTTCCTTCGCCACGATTGGTTTAGTAAGGGCGAGAGGAAATATGGAAATGAAGATCATCGAGGAGCAGCGGTTGCGGTGCCTGAGGCTGTAATGCAGAGACTTCCAGTTATTTACCTTCGTGGATATGCGGGGCCTACGGCCGGCATAAATACGCAAGTTGACGATCCGTTTTACGGGTTCAATGAGGGAGCCACGCACGTGCGGGTGGGTGGGGACGGTGATCCTACGTTTTATCAGTTCGAAGGGCCAATGCTGCGGCTGATGGTCGATGAGAACTACCGTCTCCTTGTCCGCGGTGACCAGCATCAGTTCCTCAAGGATGCCGCGGATGGTTCGCTGCCGATGGAGTCCCTGTGGGTGTACCGCTTCTACGACCAGGCAGCCACGACGTTTACCGAACCGGCACCGGAAGGTGTTCTCGCACGGTTGTGGGGCAGGCTCCAGCAGAGCGTGAGCGCGAAGGGGTTCGACATTGAGCAGGCGGCGGCAGGTTTGTACGACCTTGTGATGCTGGTACGCGCGAAGACGGGTGCGGAGCAGGTGTTTCTCGTCGCCCACTCCATGGGCGGGCTCATCTGCCGCAGCATGATCCAGAAGGTGTGTGCGGAACGGGGCAGGCGAGCTGCGAAGGACATCGTCGCCCGGTTGTTCACCTATGGGACCCCGCATGGCGGGATCGCGTTCGAGATCGGTGCATTGGATTGGGTTCAGGAGGCCTTTGGGCCGGCCGGTTCGGACATCTTCTCGCCGGTTAAGATGTACGGCTATTTGACGCCGGGGAAGAAGTTCGGTGATCGCCCCCGGCCGAAGGACGACTGGGATCCCCAGGCGGTTGATCCAAAGGTTCTGCCTGCTTCGCGGATCTTTTGTCTGGTGGGCACTGATCCCGAGGACTATGGAGAGCCCCGGCTTGTCGTGGGTCCCAAGAGTGACGGCCTCGTTCGGATCGAGCGTGCCTACGTGCGCGGCGCCCACCGGGCTTATGTCCACAGATCGCATTCTGGGCGATACGGTGAGGTCAATTCGGAGGAAGGATATCAGAGCCTGCGCCGGTTCCTTTTCGGCCGATGGGGTGCGACCGTCATGTTGCGGGGGGTGCCCGCCTATCCCTCGGACATGAGCACCTGGCCGGAGGAAGACCGTTGGCCGGTCTGGCAGGCTGACATGCGCCTGACGGTGCGCGGTCTGCCCATCGTCTTGAGCGAGCAGACGGCCGAGCACTGGTGCCCGATCCAGATAAACGAGGAATTAGCCCGGCACGTCGACACGGCGGACACCCCTGTGCCGCTCGCTAGCACGTTCCTCATGGACCCGCGCCACGAGGCAGAGCTCGCCCGCGAGCGACATGAGGAGGTCGGCGCTGCCCGGCATGGCGGCAGGCTTCGCTACGTCCTCACATTGCGCGTATTCAAGCTGGTCGAGAGCGACGGCGGTTTCCGCTTCCGGGAGCACCTGGAGCAGGTGCCTGACTGGTCAGACACTCTTATCGTGGACGTCGGGACGAACGAGGCAGGCGAGGGGCTCACTGCCTGGGCCGCGTGGAATAGTGAGGTTCGGGGAGCCAATGACCTCAATGACCCGATCACCGAAGGCCTCCCGCCAGAGCGCCGCCAAGCACTCACGTTTGAAAAAGACCGGGACGGCCAGGCCTGTCGGGTGGACTTACCTGACATCGCTAAGTCACTTCCTATCTTGGGCGAACAGGCCCACCTGAAGATCAGGGTCGATGACCGACTGGGAGAGACAACAAGGGCGTGAGAGTTTTCGTTCTGGTGTGGACGAGAAGGACGGCGTGCCGGGAAACGGAGTCAGCCCAGGAGGAACCGTCGCCGGCCGAGAGCTTGGGCATCCCTTCCAAGCCCAAAAGCTTGTGGCAGCGCACGTCGGGCCGGCTTGCTGCCCGTGAGCCCGGAAAACAGTGTGGAGTGGAGGGTTGTGGGCACCCGGTCGTGCTGCCTTGGAGCGCGAACTTCAGAGTCCTTGACTGACGGCCCTCATCCTTGTTGGCGGAATGCGGAGGAGGTCGGCGTTGGAGGAGATAGTTCAATTTTGTGTCGGGCTCGATGTCCACCGGGACACGGTCAGGCGGCCGACGACATCCAAGGGGAACGCGAGGACGCGACGCGCACGTTTTCCACGGACACACCCCCGGGCTGGTTGCCGAGGGGGTGACCCGGGCGGGGATGGAGTTCACGGGTGTGTACTGGAAACCGGTGTTCTATCTGCTCGAGGACCGGATCCCGGAGATGGGGCCGCTGAACGCGGCGCACATGAAGAATGTGCCCGGCCGCAAAACCGAACGTCGCCGATTCGGCGTGGATCGCCCAGCTGGTCGAACCCGGCCTCGTGCGGCCCTCGTTCGTGCCGCCGCCGATCCGGGAGCTGCGGGATTTCACCCGGTACCGCAGGACCCTGGTGGGGGAACGCACCCGGGGCCATCCAGCGGCTGGAGAAGATTCTGCAGGACGCCGGCATCAAGCTCTCAAGCGTCGCCTCGATGGTCCTGACGAAGTCGGGGCGGGCGATCCTGGAGGCGATGCTCGCTGGGCAAAATGATCCGGCGGTCCTTGCCGACCTGTCTCTGGGGCGGCTGCGGTCCAAGATCCCCCAGCTCCGGAATGCCCTAGCGGGCTCGTTCCGGGTCTCCCAACACGGCGTCCTGGTAAGGCAGATGACGAGTCGGCAGCCTTCGCGGTCGACCGTATATACCCGAATCCGATCACGCCCCGGTCGTTGCCGTCTTCGACTTCGATTGATTGGCAACCCACGAGGACACCGTGGTGAGTTCCATAACAATCCCTCCACCAGGCTTGCAGCTGGTTTTCCGATGGGGGGACAACTGCCCGCGACCGCAGCGCGCCGAGCCTGCGAGAACCGGCGCGAATCCATGGTCAGTTCAGTAACGCGATCGAGATCCGGGTCCCCACCGGCCGGGGAAACGCCTCCCGCCGCCCTTCAGGAGTCCCACGGCGATTGGATGTCCACGGTGAAGATTCCGGGTAACCGGCGACAAAGCAACGTTTCCGGGGGCGCTGTCCTGACGACGGTGCGCGGGGTCAGCCCTGTGTATGCAAGTAGACAGCGCCGTAGTTCGAGGGGATGCGGACCGGGAGGACATCGCCGTCGGCGGGGACCTGCAGGGGAGCCTGCGGATTGTCCGCCTTGTCGATCTGCTCCTCCCAGCGGCCAGCCTTTGGCCACTCGACCCAGGCATCGGCGTCCTGGCCGGAAAAGTTGAGTACGACGACGAAGCGTTCGGCCGGAGCCCCGCCGTCGGTCCCGGCCTCGCGGCGGAAGGCGATGATCCCGTTCTGCCGGTGCGCCGGATCGTCGTAATAGTAGAAGAAGCCACGGCTGCCCAGCGCCGGATGTTGGGAGCGCAGCTCGGCCATGATCCGGTAGAGCCGGATCAGTGACCTGCCCCGGGCATCGTAGAAGTACTCCCAGTGGAGTGGGCGGCTGTACAGGACCCGCCCCAGGCCCTGTCCAGGCACGCTCCAGTTCTCGGCGAACTCCTGCCCATGCCAGAGCATGGGCACGCCCTTGGCGGTGTACAGGGCGATAACGTAGGGCTGCGTCTTGTAGAAGCGGTCGCGGTTTCCATAGGGCTGGCCAAGCAGGTCGGACGGTCCCTGCGGACCGAACTGGTTGATGAAGCGGCTATGGTCGTGCGATTCGAGATACTGGAAGGGTGCCACGGGGATGATGTCGCCGGTTGCCGGGTTGGTGTAATGGCTGGGGTAGCCGATCAGCTCGGGGTCGAGCTGGTGCGCAAACGATACCTGGACCGGCTGATCCGCCTGCCGGTTCGCCTCGTCGAGCAGCCCGTTCTGCCAGGCGGTGTTGGAGTACGTGGTGCGCAGGATGCCGCGGGCGTCCGGCAGGTGCTCGGCGCACTGGATGACCCGACTGTATTCGTTGTCCGGCCGGAACCGTGGGTAGACGCCCGGCTGCCGAGTGTGGGTGTAGGTGCGGTAGACCAGGTCCGCGTACCCGCTGCCGGTTGGACCGTCGAATATCCCCGGCACGTAGTCGTAGCGGAATCCGTCGACGTGGTATTCGTCGAGCCAGTACTTGCTGGCGGTGAAGAAGTAGTCGCGGGTGAACTCGCGGGTGAAGTCCGTGCCCGGCCGGTCGAAGAATTCTTCGGCGAAAGGGCCCATCATGGGATTGGGCCGGCCCGAGCTTTCATACACCAGATTGTAGGCAAACTCGGGGTGAGCGTGGGCGTATACGGCGTCCAAAATGACGGCTATTCCCTTGCCGTGGCAGGCGTCCACCAACCGCTTCATGCCCTCCGGCCCGCCGTAGCGGTCATCGGGCGCGAAGTAGGACAGCGGCGTGTACCCCCATTCGACCTCTTCCTTGACGTTGGTCACCGGCATCAACTCGATGGCGTTGATGCCGAGGCCCTTGAGATAATCCAGCTGGATGGCAAGCCCGTCGAAGGTGTCATTGAATTCGCCCACGTGCACCTCGTAGACCACCAGTTCGTCGACCTCCGGCACCACGAACCCGGCGTCGTGCCAGCTGAAACCGGCCGTGGCACTGTCGACGGTGAAGGCCGACAAATTGCCCTTGCCGGTCGCCCGGGCAAAGGGATCTGAAAACCAGAACGTCACCACGCGGTCGTGGTTCAGCAGCTGGAACCGGTAAAGGTAGCTGCCCTCCTGTCCGAAGTTGCCGTCGCTGTGGGCGGTCAAATCCACCGTTGTGTCCCATAGGCCCAGATCGGAATCATCATGCCAGAACAAATCGAAGACCTTCGGCTCGATGCCCCGGACAAACTGGTCGCTCGCGTGGATCATGCGCACCTGGACCCGGTAACCGTCCCAATAGGCAATTCCCGGCAGATAGATGCCGATATGCGCCTGCCAATGGCCTGCCGCATTCTTTTCCACCGTGGTCCCGGTTTCACTGAGGCTGATCGCCATATCATCATTCCTCTCTGGATCCCCCCGTTTTGCCCCGTTATCTTGTCTGCCAGGCACATGCCCTCAGGTGCGGCCGACCGCTGCAGCAGTGCATAGTCAACCCACGTTGCCCGGCGTCGAGTCGAGACTAGGCCCCCGGTCTTATTATTTAAGACCCTTGTATATCAGCGCATCGTTATCACCGCGTTACTCCTAGGCGTTCCGAGGCGCAATTTCATGCTGCCGGGTGTCCGGAGATGGTCAAGGCGGAACTGTCCGGCGTCAGCTCGGCCCGCCTCCATGTCCTACTGGGAATCGTGAACTTGTGCGCGGCGGCGTCAAAGATCCGGGGCACGGGCTGGCCGTGCGTGACCAACGCGATCCAGCGCGAGCCGCTGACAGCCAAAGTCCCTGCCGGAGGGGGCAGCGTGGCCGAGACGGGTTTCGGAGCGGCCGGAAGCTCCAAGGTCCGTTTTTCATGGCCGTGCCAGGGGGCCGCACCCGCCGCAGTGGCGGCTAGGACGCGCCTACTGTCAGTACTGACGGACACATCCACGATCCGTCTGTTCTGCCGCCCCCACCGGCATGTGTTCAGCACATCTGGCCGTCCGCAAGGACCAGCAGGATGTTCTCCGGGTCCTTGTGGGAAACACATCATTCGACTTCCTGGGCGACCCCCGTAAAGGCCGCCGACCGCCGGCCAGCTAACAGGATAACCACGCTCTCGTTCGATCAGGACTCGACCGACCACCCTGCGCGCTACAAGAACGCGAGCATGCTGCTCAGTCAAGGACGTGTACGACGACAGCAACTGTGCGGAGTTTCGGCGCGAAGAACTTATCCCCGGCACGAATCAGTGGCGCGTTTACGGTAGGCGATCTACATGCTGAAGCGGTCGTTCGCCTCGGACTTCAACTTCTAAGGAGAGAGTGCAGCCATATTGGCAGAGGTGATGGCCCTGCTTTTGACGTGGGTCGCGCGGCATGGAGTTGCGCACTCTGCCTCTTGCAGCGGGCATGATGCCGCTGTGCGGTAGAAGCGCGATACTCGTTCCGAATGCCATTCTGTAGAGTTAGTCGGGCCGTGTCCCGGCCGATCGTCGCAAAAACCTCGTCCGCCTCCGGTCCCGGGAGACGCGCCGTTCGCCGCCGGCCGAGAACGGTTAGTACGGCAGGGCAATGGGTCCTGTGCGGAAGCGGCGGGAAGGTGCTGCCGGCGGGTCAGGGCCGGTGATCGCTGGCGGTCTTCTGTGGCCGGTTGATCCGCGGCCACAGGGTGAAGGCGTTGACCGCTGAACGGAGGGCAGGCGCAAGTTCCGGACAGTGGCGAAGCAGGACGGTGGCCATGGTGTTTTCGTCGATCCAGCGCACGCCTTCGGGTGTGTAGACAGCCGGGGTGAAGTCGCGGGTGAAGAACCGGTCGCTGTTTAGGCGCCGCGATGCCATGAGGACGAAAATCCTGAAGGCCGTGTCGCTGAAAGCGAACCCTTCGGGCCGCGGTTCGGCGAACATGCCTGCAAGCAGGTCCACCCGGTCGATGTCTCCGCGGTAGACGTCACTGAGTTCACGTGACCAGTCGGGGTTGCCGGTGAGCTCGTCGAAGGTCCGGGGGACCGGGAGGTGGAGCAGCCGGCGGAATTCGGTGTAGCGGGGGACGCCGAGTTCGCGGCTGCGCAGAATGTCGGTTGCGGCCAGGTCCATGAGTTTGCCGTCGGGACGGCGGAACGTCTGCAGGTGCTTCGGATAGTTATGCAGGGTGACCAGCCCTGGGTTCATCGTCCCGAATGTGTAGAGCAGGTCGGCCAGCTTTTGCGTGTGCAGCAGGTCGACGGCGGCGGGTCCGGTCAGCTGGTCGAACGGTCTCGGGCCCAGCGTGGCCGCGTCGTCCGCCACCGCCCTGAAGTCGAATACGTCCGGGATCAGGGGATGCATCCGGTAGACGGCCACGAACTCCTCCGTCAATGCGTAGGGGACTCCGTAGTGCTGCGTGGCCGATCCTGGGATGCCGCTGACTGTCTCGTCGGCGCTGATCCGGCCGAAGACATCGTGCAGGCGGCGGCCGGCTAAGCCGTACCAGTTGGCGTGCAGCGCCGTGACTGAGGTGGGGTGGGCGACGACCGCGGGTGTCCATTCGACGGTATGGATTTTCGCCAGCAGCGCGGCCGTGATGAGCCGGCCGCGCTGGAACAGCTGTTCATCGTTCCAGTTTGGATAGGCGGCGGTGAGGCGGTCGCAGACCGCGTTATGCTCCAGCGCGAACAGGGTTTGCATCATGGCCGTGCCCAACCAGAATCCCGGCTTCAGGGTCGGGTTGGCTGCCTGATCGTCAGGGAAGGGCTGCACGCCGCTGTCGATGCGTAGCTTTCCACCCTGCTGGGACCTGAGGACGCCCTGCTCGGCCAGGCTGCCTCCGTAGATCTGCGAGCCGTCCCACCAGTGGGACATCACATTCCTGTAGGTGGGCGGAAGCGGCGAGTTTGCCGGAGCGGTGGGATCCGCAGAGGTTCGGGGCACGATGAGTTGCGGTGCCGGCCAGTCATCGCCTGTCCCGATCGGCAGGATCCAGGGGTTCTCGTTCGTGCCGCTGCCGTGGCTGAACCAGTCGCGGATCATAAACTGCAGCCAGGCGGCGATGAGCGCATTGCCGCCGGAGGCCGGGATGAGCTGGTCGCGGGTCATCAACCGGCGACTGACTTCGCGGGGGTTAGGTTCGAGGATCCGGTCCGGCGGATCCGGGCGTGTGCTGTCAATCGGCACGTTGCGGCCGAAGCGTGTGTTCGCCATGCCCATTGCAGGCTGGTCGAGGTCGTTCCAGCTGCCGTCCGCCGTCCGTTCGGTGAGCACGGATGATGAGTAGGGGAGCGGCACTGGCGGGTTCTCCTGCGGCTGGTTCGTCGTGTCGACGAGGTTGTTCTGGCGCAGAATGTTGCGGACGCCGATCAGGGTGAGCAGACCCAGCGGCTTGGGCAGCCGGTACCACGTGCGTTGGTGGTCCAGCTTTAGCGCAAGGGCGTCGTACAACCGCCAGAAGGGGGAATTCCGGTATGGGCTTGCAGGTGCGCCCGGCCCTCCCTCTCGTGCTGTTGGGCCGCCCGCTGTATCAGTGTGTACCTTCGACGCGGCTTGGGAACCGTTCTTGAGACTCTTCATCGGGTAACTCCTCATGTCATGCGGCGTTGGCCGGCCTCGCTCCGCGTTGGTGAACTCCAGGGCAAACCTCAGGACTTTGTGGCTGTTCCAGTAGACGATGCCGAGGAACACCCCTGGGGCCACCTCGCGGATCTCGTCGCGGATCCGCCGGGCCACGAGGGCCGAACGGCTGTAGTCGAGGATGATCGCCGGATTGGCGTCGAGCCAGCTCGCGTCGTGGCAGACCTTCGCCGGGATGGCCTGTTTGCCCAACGGTCCCATCCTGTTGCGCAGACTCGCGGTGCCCGGGTCGAAGGTCTTGCCCTTCCATGCGAGCAGGCGGACGAGTCCGGCCGTTATTGCGCTAAAGGGCGATCCCGGGGCGAAGATGACGGTGCCGTCTCCGTCGCCGGCAGGTGTCCGGTCCGACGGCGACTGGCGGAAGAGCTCATCAAGCTGCGGACCGGGAGTGCGCAGTAACCGGTCGACTGTTACGGATACACCTGTCATGGCTCCGGATCTTCCTGCGAGTGTGCCGACACGGTGATGAGTGGGGTCCACGGGAGAGTGGCAACGCCGGCGGAAACGCCGATGGGTCAGAAGGTCAGGGTCCAGCCCTCCCTGCGGGCTTGGTCCGCGGTGTACGACACGCCGTGGACCTTCAAACCGTGTGAATCCAGGAGGGTGATCACGCCACCGTTGTTGCCAAGCTGCACGCCATCGGCGACCGGTAGCTGCAGGAGCGCACCGGCCGCCAGCGGGCCGGCTGGAACCGGGCAACTGTTTTTCAGCCGGTCGGCAATGCGCCATCCGGTCAGGTCGGCCGTCTCCGGGGAAGCATTAAGTAGGAGCACCGATTCTGCCTCGGGCGGGCCTGCCGGGTTGACCAGCGCGGCTAGGATCTGCATCTGGAGCTCACCCGGTCCCGGACGCGGTGGCGTACCTTCGATGGTGTGCCCCGTGGCGTCGTCGGTGTGCCAGGCCTGGCTCTGGAAGGCCAGGAAGACCGCGACCCAGCGGTCCTCACCGGGAAAGTGCAGGAGCAGGCCTCCGTCCTGCCACCCGCCGTCGTCCCGGCGGAAGGCTGCGTTGTTGCCCTGGTTCATATGGACATCGTGCACCCCGTTGCCCGAAGAGAACCCGAAGACCTTGTCATCCTTCCCCTGCTCAGGGCCCCAGCGCTCACCGAAAACGTACAGTCCGGCCTCGGGGTCGGCGACGGCCCGCAGCACATAGTGGTCCAGCAGGTCCGCCAAATCATTGTCCGGACCTGCCGCGTCCGGCGGCAGCAGCCGCATAGCAGCCGGATCGAACAAGTTGCCGCGGATGAAGTCCAGGTTGGCATGGGCCGGCCTGGACGGCAGCGGCGTCCAGCCGGATCCAGTGCTGGGCAGCAGACCCAGGACCGGATGCCGGAAATTGTCGTCCGCAAGGTACAGCAGTTCCGAGGGCGACTGCTGGGACTCGACGTTGACCGCCGCCCGGAAGTGCCTGCCGCCGTCGTCCTGCAGATGGATCTGGTAGTGGGGCGTGTCCGAGGCACCTTCCCGGCGGCGGTCCACCGCCCGGGCCGCGAGAACGCCGTATTCGTTCAGAGGCATGTGTTCCTACAGATCAGGGCATGCGCAGAAGATCGGGAGCGCCCGCCCCTGTCCACAAATTAGAAGTCTTTGCATTTCTGTCACCGAAACTCTTGCTTTTTTGAGCACCGTTGATCCACGAGCGCGGGTTGCCCTACTCCGCTACCTGCCCACTTGGACTGGGCGGACTCCGGCTTTCCGGCCGACACTCAGTCTCTCCTGCCGCCGTTATCGCGGCGTTACTGGCCGACAGCCTCGAGCTGAGGAACATCGGAAGCTGCGGTCCACCGGCGAGACGGAATCATCGTCTTCCGCGTCACGGCCGAAGACGCCAGCACATCGTCGGCGAAACCCCTGTCATCGTCTTCAACTTTCCGACAGCGATACGGAGGCCTGGTCCGGTGGCCAAAGGCAGGGTGTGGGGTCGATAAGCCAGTTTGTCGCTGGAGAGGCATAAAGGACGCTCCCCGCAGTCTTCCCCTCACCTGTGGTCTGCTCATATCTAACCGCAAGGACCTGGGCTGCCGAGGCCGACTCCCGTCCGGCAGTACCAGACTGCGCCCAGCGTAAGTGCCCACAACTCCCGTATCACATCCGTCTTGCATGAGTTCAGGTCCCAGGCGGTTCCCGGACTCTTACGGGGCATGTTCCCGTCCCACAGTCAGTCCTGCCGGTCACACGTCACGGCTCCTGTTGCTGGAACCCCAGCGCGGCCTCGACCTGCGCCCTCAGTACCTGGGGCCGGAGCGGCTTGGTCACGACCGCGTCACCCCGCGCCCATCAAAGCCGCGCAGCAGTCGAAGGGCAGCCCTTCACCGTAGCAATCCCCGGACGAGGCTTTGGTGCCAACAGGGCGTTTGAGGGTCAGCGTATGCAATGGTGGCGTTCAATGAGCGATTCGCCATGAGCCGGGCCAGTTCAGCGGCCTGCGGATCGCCCTCCATGGCTGAAATGACGGATCCTTTCAGCAGGAGGTGCCACGCCCGGGCGAACTCACCGCAGCGCTCGAGCCCGGCATCTTCGGCCAGGGTCTGCACGTGCCCCCGGATCCTTGCCAGGTATCCTACGCAGGCCTTGCCCAAAGGATGGTCCGGACCCATTTCCATCAGGACCCTGATAAGCATGTTGGACTGGTATCCGCCGTCACCAAGCCGTTCAGCAAACACGTTAAGGATGACCAGCAGCTCTTCCTCGGAAGTGTGGCTGCGGCGCTGTACTTCCGCCATGATCTCGTCAAACCAGATCTGCTCCCGCAGAGCAAGAACTGCCAGGACAAGATCGTCCTTGGAAGGGAAGTGCCGGTAGAACGTTGACTTGGCCACCCCGGATAATTCGATCAATTCGTTGACGCCGACATCCCGGACACCCCTCCGGGAGAACAGATCGTATGCGGTGGAGAGGATGCGATCGACGGCGCGGAGAGCGGCGCTGGAAATAAATGCCGCCTGGCACCTGGGGTCATTATTGGAGTCTACGCCCTACAGGCGAAGGGCCTGGCCCCAAAGAGCGCCTACAATCCGTTTGTGTCCACAGCTGTGGCCGGACTTTCAACCTGAGACGGTTGGCCAAAAGTGGCGGTTAATTCACAGCTTGAAATGGAGGTTTGCCACAACAGTGAGCATCTATGTCCCGGAGCCTTGGACTTTCGAGGCGCAGAGGTTTCGAGGCACCGAATGGGGTTGGGCAAAGGGGTACGAAGTCACCTGCGTGATGCGTGTGACACGCTGTTGCCATGCCGCAAGAGCACCCGCAGCCGGAACACCGCGCTCTCAGATTCATATGCCCCCGGTGCGATTCCTTCGCCGCCCAGCAGTGGGAGAACTGTGTCCCTCGTTGTGGATCGAAGGGGAGTTGGACTTCCTTGCTGTTCGCGTTGACAAGGTAACGGCTGCGATGCGCCAGCCTGGTGTGGGCCAGCGGTCGTGCGCGCCGCGTCTGGCATCAGTGGGCGATACTCGATTCATGGTTATCAACATCAGGCTCATCGACCGAATGCTGACAGCGATGACCCGCTTCCACGAGACTGGTGGGGCTACGACCCTGACGCAACGCCGGAACAGCATTGGAATCATAACCGCGGCATCTGGTCCTTGAACGGAAGTCGCATCGCAACTGAGCGCTGGGCAGCGCTCAACTATCAAGACCTGATCGTTCTGGTCGCGGAACTTGATGGTCCGGATCATGAGACCTTGGTGGATAACCACACAGGCGTCCAGAAAAAGGCTCTCCGGGGCCGCGTTCTGCCGGCTGAGCATCCGGTTCACCGGGCCTTGATCGGCACACAGGTTCAATACCGGAGGAACCCAGTCTCGTATGACCCGGACCCCGAGATCACTGTCCTGACGGACTCCGACTTTCCTGGCAGGACGTGGGACACCTCCGATGCGCGGCCAAGGGCTGCAAGTGGACTCCGCCATCCGTAAAGCGATTGAGGATGCTGCACAGGACCGTCTCATGCGTCACTACCGGGACCAAGGCTGGACCGTCACGGACACCCGGCAAAACCACCCGTACGACGCCGTGGCCGTCAGGGGCACCGAGCGAATTTTCCTCGAAGCAAAAGGCACGCAAAGTAGAGGTCACTCGGTCATAGTTACACGCAATGAGGTCGATCACGCCCGAAAACATCCAGGGCTCTGCATGATGGGCGTCTGGTCTGGAATTCGGCTCATAGACGGCGACGTAGACCCTCAGTCTGGACAGTTCGAGATCCTTGCCTTCAACCCAGACAAGGGGCTACTCAGCCCTCGTGATTTCGATTGGACACTTCCATAAACGATGTGACGACTGTGCGGCATGGCCTGGCCGCATCCGTCCTTGCCGCGCCAACGCGGGCTATGCCCCTGGCTCAAGCAAGGCGGCGAAATGCGAACCAGGCGACACCTGCCCGGAGGATGGGCAGATGTGACTGTTTGCCCATCCGAGGCGGTTACGTCGCAGCTTGAAATGGCCGTTTGCCACAGGGACGCGAACCCATGCCTCGTATCTCTAAGGATGCGAAACACTGGGCGTAAGACACCTGTCGAAGCCCTCTGCAGGCCATTTCGTCCGGAGCGATCCGCGGGGCATTTGTCGGCGATACTTGGCGTGGGCACTCTTCATGCCGAGCCCCGGCTCAACGACTTATCGGCGCCATCTATGCAATGTTAGCGGCGGCTGGAGCGTCGCTGAGTGATCACTGCCTTCTACATCACTTCCGCAGCGGGCCAGCCGCTGATGGGACGGCTTGCCGACAGGTTCGGGCCGCGGAAACTCTTCATGCTCGGCATGGCGCTGGTGATCGTGTCCTGTGGGCTGGCACCCTTCTCTCCGAACTTCGTGTTCGTCTGCATCGCCCGCGCGCTATGGCGCTGGGAACGGCGACGGCGTACCCCAGCACCGTGGTCATGATCGGCACCCTGGCCAGACTGGCCGACACGACTTCAACAAGGCCGCTCGGCCGCATCCAGATGGCCAACACCTCCGGGGCGGCCGTGGGCCCGGTCGTCGGCGGGCTGCTGGTGAGCCTGGTCGGCTGGCAGGCACTGTTCCTGATCAACGTGCCGCTGGCGCTGGCCGCCCTGCTCATCGTGCGGAAGGTGGCCCCCGCAGATGAGCGGAGGGAACAGGGCAGCATCGCCACACTGCTGCGCGACTCGGACATCCCCGGCATCCTCGCCTTCGTCGGCAGCCTAGTGCTGCTGCTCATGGGCCTGCTGAATGCACTGCCCGGCTACCGCTGGTGGCTGCTAGGCGGGGCTATGGTCCTCGCCATGCTGTTCGCTTGGCGGGAGCTGCGCTTCGACCGGCCGTTCCTGGACCTGCGGCTGCTCGGCAGGAACCGGCCGCTGCTGCTGGTGTACCTGGGCTTCACGGTGTTCAGCGGCGTCTACTACTTTGCGTTCTTCGGACTGCCGCAGCTGCTGCAGGAGGCCGCCGGCTACAACCCCGGTTTGGTCGGTCTGCTAATGCTGCCCCTGGCGGCGATGTCGGTGGTCGTCACCCCACTCGCGGTCCGCGCGATCGACAGGTTCGGCGTCCGTCGGGTGCTGCTCGCCGGCGTCCTCCCTCCTGGCAGTGGCGGCAGCGGCACTCTGGTTCCTGACCGCATCCTTCGCCATCCTGCTGGTGCCGCTGCTGACAGCCCTGATGGGCGTGCCGTACGGGTCGGTCAGCATCGCCTCCAACCAGGGGCTGTACCTGTCCGCCGCGCCGGAGGACAGGGGAGTGGCCGCCGGGATCTTCCAGACCTGCCGGTACGTCGGCGCCCTCAGCGCCACCGTGATGATCGGCATCTTCTACCGCACGGGCGTCAATCAGGAGAACTGGGGCCGCGTGGTGCTGGTGATGCTGGCGCTCAGCGCCGTGACGTTCGTGATGTCGCTGCTGTGGCGGGAACGGAAGGCGGCATAGAAAGACCGGTGTGGCCTCGTAGCTTTCGTCGTTTAGCAGAATGGGCAGGGGAAGATGGAGGCGTTGGGCTCCCTGCCATTTGAGCCGAGGATGACGACGCTTAGTGGCCAATACATAAGACCTAAGCCGAGAAAGTGCGCGCGAAAAGATGGCGTCTGGAGTCTTGGGCCGTGCTCAGCTCGCTATAGCCGGCGGGGGACACTACAAGGGTTCACTACTTCGTCAGCGTACAGCCGTGTTGGTTATCCAACCAGAATGAGTTGTAACTGACTCGATAGTGGGCCACAATCGAGTTTCTCCAGAGAACCGGGCATATCGTGTAACCCGGGAACCGGAAAGGAATACTCATCATGAAGTCGCCACTAGCGGCAGTCGACAGATGGCTCGTCGTATTCGTCGTCGTCATGGTGGCATCGATCGTCGCAGCTGGGTTCATTCTCGCGGGACCACTCGATGAAGAGACCGGCTCTTCAAGTTCGCCCTACAATTGTCAAGATCCAGCGCTATCCAAAGCGACGGTTTCGACTCGATTACAGGCTTCTGCGTTAGACGATCGACCTATGTTTCGTACTGAAACAAAGGTGCAGCTTGAGACAGGCTGGCCAGGGATGGCGGGGCTCACGCAATCAGCAAGTTCGCCGAAATTCATGAGCGCCGTGGAATGTCTCTTTCCTGCTGCCTCAGGGGCGTATCGTTCGTCTCCGCCGACGGTGGCCATAGAAAATGGACGTGCCACGGTACGCGATACGGTCGGGTATCGCTATGAGGATGAGCAAATCCCTGTCGACCTGGGCGTGTGGCGGTTCAAATATGGCGCAGAAAGCACTGATGACTGTTCAAGCTCTGCACCCGAGCGTCAGGTTCGAAGGAGTATTCTGGTCGTTCTGTGTCCACCAGAGGGTATCCGAGATGCCGCCTGGCAAGTAACGATCGATTTACAAGGATTTGCATTAGCGAATTCATCGCAAGTACCGGAGGAGTACGAGTCACCTGCCAGAGCCAGTTGGAAGTTATCTGGACACGCTCACGCCCCGTTATGGTTGGAACTGCAGCCGTCCTGGTCTCCTGATATCTATTTTACGCTGGCCAACTGGCTCAACGGTGCAACGGTAATCTTTTTCTCGAGGGCTGCGTGGATTCTCTTTTTTTCATTAGTATTATTGTTTGCCTGCCGTTATGCCTACGTAAGAAAAGCGATTCTTTCCCAAGATCAAACTTTGTCAAGAAGAGCGCGTGAAGGCGTTCACCGCC
This sequence comes from Arthrobacter sp. Soil736, assembly GCF_001428005.1. GTDB lineage: Bacteria > Actinomycetota > Actinomycetes > Actinomycetales > Micrococcaceae > Arthrobacter. Next base: position 48,264 of record NZ_LMSB01000032.1, on the reverse strand, counting down.
TAATTAATGTATGCATATTGGCCATCATTGTATGCATAGCTACAATCATAGTTGACATCCTATACAACCTTGGCGAAATTAAAGATCCATCAATAGTATCTGAGCGTGTGTGGGCCGTAATCGTATTTTCTGCCGTGGCGCTATTTTGCGGTCTCACGCTTCAAAAACGTTTCGCAGTAATACTCGTCGGTGTAGTGGTTCCCGTAAGCGCACTTCTCTATTTTGGACCCCGCCTAATCACATTGGAAACTCGGAATGTGGACTGGGTCGCTTCAAATTTGAGCGGTATCGTGCGCATGGGGTATCTCAGCCATGTGGGCCTCGGAATATTGCTGGTCTGGGTGGTCGCAACGGTCCTGCTGAAATTGCTGAGTACGTTGATGGGAATGATAAGCCTTCGCGGCGCCGTCTGGATGGCATTAGAGCGGCCTGTTGTAAGATGCGTAATCGGCCTCCTGGTAGGGATCGCAGTGATCGGTCAGTCGGTGCACGTCCGCGGGCAATGGGACGATCGCTTCGCCCTGGTCCCGGGGAGACCGCGAAGCATTGCAGACGTACGAGATCAGCTTCTAAGTGATCTTCCTTGGATTCCGGATTTTCTCGGGCATTGGCTCCCGCTGGCTTTTTATTATGCTGTGCTCTTGTCAGGGCTTGCCGTGCTCGCTAGTCATGCTTCCACCGAAGGCGGCTCACTCGCAGCCGTCCCAGCATCAGCCATGAGGCCGTTCATTATGCTGTTTTTCGCTGCTGCCGTTGTTGGAACTGCTGGAGAGTACAGGGGGATTGTGTTCCCGCTCCAGTTCCTCATCGCCCTTGCGTTCTTGTGGCCGCTGAGTAGGCGCACGCCTCGTCTGGATCATCCTCTTTTCGCTGACATAGATCTCAGCAATCCCCAAGTTCTTGAAGGTGTTCAGTGCCGACTCCTCGAAACTAGCAAACGCAATCTTGCCGAGCAACGCCGCAATGAGGCGCTGGAACGGCAGTATGAAAAGGGTGAGGCGACGTCTACACCGTCCGTTTTCCGGCAATTCGTGGAGCTTTTGCCAAGGAAAGCAGAGGCGGCGCGTGGTGACGGTGAGAGTTCTTCTCGGGAAAATGATTGGAAACTGACGGAACAGGAGCAAGCCCTTGCCTTGGGGCCGTTTGCCGACTGGTGGCGGAACGCCCGTTATGCGGCTCGGACGGGCTTCCTCCTCGCCATACCTGTGGTAGCCTATGACTCCTTTGTGGCCATTGACTCCGGCATTGCCAAAGACTGGTTCGCTGACATGGCGGGGACAATAACTGCTATCAATTGGGTGATTGGCGAAGTGTTGCTGTGGTTGTTTGCCAGCTTCTCACTCGGCGCGCTGTGGCCGTTGATACCTGGGCGGAGAGGATTTCATAAGGGCGTTGTTTTAGGGATGATCCCGAGCGCGGCAGTAGGTGCCGAGTTTCTAGTCGTCCAAGCGTTAAGGGAAGGGCCCTGGGACGCGGCAAGGTTTGTGCTGCTGTTGTGTAGCTATCTCGCGCTGGTTGGGATAATTATCGATCTTAAGACATTAAAGAAGATTGAACGCCAACGTTGGGAATTTGTTGATTACCTGCGGCTAAGAGATACAAGATGGCTTGCTGCTTACGGTTTAACTGCACTGACCCTATCCAACGTTATTTTTACGCAAGTGAGTGAGGGGAAACCCTTGACAAGCATTCCCCTTTCTCTCCTCAGTGCGGTGACGCGCGGCGCGGGCTAGGCACGCCGATTCGAACAGCTGCCGCTCACACTTCTCCGCCGACCCGAAGGACAGGGAGCGGGCCGCCGGGGAATTCAGACCTGCCTGGACGTCGGCCAGCAGCGCCACCATGAAGATCGGCATCTTTATCCTGACGTGGCTCGCGGCGCGTGGTCTCGCGGGCCGACGCTTTGGCCTGCGGTGATGTCGGGGGACTGGTGTTTTTCACGCACTAGAGAAATGGACGAACTGGACAACGCTCGACGCCGATTGGGTTTATGGTCACCCGGCGCTGGTGGAACTTGCGGGAGTCGTTACGCCGGGCTTTCGAGACTCGTGGCCCCGGGTCGCGGCCGGGGTTGTGGAAGAGCGGCGGCTGGCTGCCGCAGCGGAACTTGAGTATCAGCGCAGGCTGACGCAACAGCAGCCGGCTGGTTCGTCTCTGCCTTCCCCCAGGCTCAGGACGGGGACCGGCATGCCGTCTGTTGACTGGAGCAAAATGGCCCTTCGCAGATGAGCGTGGTTAGGGCAGTTTGAAAGTGTCGCCGCGGGGTTGGATGTTTTCGGTGCGGCGTGGTGTGGCGGGAAAGAGGTCAGGGCCTCTTTGAATTGGTTGCGACCAAGCAAACCAATACCCAAAAGAGACCCTGACATGAATAACTCTATGTCTTGTTCCCATGGCCGGTGGTGCACGCGCGCTGATGCGCTGCTAGGTGTCGAGGGCATCCACGTCAGCTCCGTCACGGCGACCAGGGCCGGCCTGGTTCTGGGGGTCGAGACCGGGGAGGATGTCACCGGTTGTCCGGATTGCGGCGTAGTTGCCGTGGGCCATGGCCGTCGGCGGGTTCGGCTCCATGACATTCCGTGTTTCGGCCGGCCGGTGCGGTTGTTGTGGGCCAAGCGCGTCTGGCGGTGCCCGGACCCGGACTGCCCGAGAACGACGGTCACCGAGAACCATCCGCTGGCGGGATCCCGGGCGAAACTCACGGTAAGGGCCGCCGGGTGGGCGACCGATGCGCTGCAGCGTTTCGATACCTCGGTCTCGGCCCTGGCCCATCAGCTCGGCGTTTCCTGGCACACCGTGTGGGACGCCGTGCGGGTGGAAGCATCCCGGCGGATCTCAGCGACGGACCGGCTGACAGGAGTGGACGCGCTCGGCGTTGATGAGCATGTTTGGTCCCACACCGGCCCACCCGGATCCGGCATGGTCACCGGGATTGTGGACCACACCCGCGGCGCCCACGGCATGGTCCATGCCCGGTTGCTGGACCTGGTTCCGGGCCGGTCCGGGAAGGCCTACGCCGATTGGCTCAAAGACCGCGGCACCGGGTTCACCGCCGGCATCAAAACGGCCGCGCTGGATCCCTTCCGAGGCTACGCCAACGCGATCCGCGACGAGCTGCCCGAAGCCATCACCGTCCTGGACGCGTTCCATGTCGTGAAGCTCGGCTCAGCCATGGTCGACGAGGTCCGCCGCCGCGTCCAACAGGAGACCCTGGGCCATCGCGGCCGCAAGGGCGATCCGCTCTACGGCATCCGCCGGACCTTGCAGATCGGCGGCGAACACCTCACCGAGAAGCAGGCCGCCCGGCTCGATGCGAAACTCACCGTTGGGGACCCCGGACACGAAGTCACTCTCGCCTGGCAGTGCTACCAGAAGCTGCGAAACATCTACCACGCCAGACCGGAACGAGGCAGGGAACTCGTGACCGAGGTGATCACAGCATTCCCGACCTGCCCGATCCCGGAAGTCGCCCGCCTCGGCCGGACACTCAAACAATGGAAGACCGCGATCCTGGCCTACTTCGACACCCGGGGCGCCTCCAACGGCCCCACCGAAGCGATCCAATGCCGATGTCGGCATTGGATCGCTTATGCCGAGGTCTGGGTTATGCCGACAAAACTGATGTCGGCTTGTTCGAGGCCGGTTGCTTCGTGATCTTGTCGGCATAGTCGCGGCGTGAGAGTCTCCCCTTCTCCTGACAAGAGAAGGGTGTGGGTCATGGATGATCCGATGCATGTTGAGGGTGCGGAAGCTGTTGCCCGCAACGGTCTAGGTAATGTTGGGGCCTCGGCCGGTGCCAGGAATGTAGGCCCTCCAGCGGGTAGTTGGAACGAGAAGATCTGGCCTCGTCTCCAGGGTGGTCCTCTGGCCGCAGTGATGATGGAGCTGATCGACTGGCTGGTCACGCAGGGTTACGCCCCTGCCACGCAACGCAACCATGTCCGCGCGGCAGCGCGTCTTGGCTCATGGATGGTCACCGAGGAACTCAGGCTTCGTGGCCTGGATGCAGGGCGTGCAGTTCGCATGGTCCGGGAGGACAACGAACGCCACCCGGAGCATCGTTCGGCCAATGAGAATGTCTCCGCGGTTCTTCGGTTCCTGCATGAAACGGGTCGCCTCAGATCTGCGCCGGTAATCCACGCACAGCCTCGCCCTGCGGAGGCATGCCTGGCGGAGTGGCTGCGGTTTCTTGAGGTGGAACAAGGCCGGGGCACCAGCTGGATCGACAAGGCCCGCAGAGTCGGGGAACCCTTTTTGGAGCTGATCGAAGAACGGTCCGGGGAACTGGACTGGGAACGCGTCGATGTCGCGATGGCGAATGGCTTCCTCCTGCGTGCTGTTGCCGGATACTCCTCATCTACGGCTCAATGCACGGCCGCGCTGCTACGTGGCCTGCTTACCTGGGCCGCGGACAACGGATGGGTCAAGAGTGGGATCGTCTTCGGTGTCCTCTCGCCTCGGCGGATCCATTCGGGTTTGCCCAAGGGACTGAGCGTTGGCGAGGTTGCGGTGTTGAAGGGTGCAGTAGATCTGGCAAGCCCGACCGGCAGGCGCGATATGGCGGTCATCGTGATGTTGGTCCGCCTCGGAGTGCGTGTGGGGGAAATCGCTGGCCTGACGCTGGAGGACGTTAACTGGCGGGAGCCGTCGTTGCGGGTGGTCGGCAAGGGCGGACGCGTCCTCGTTTTGCCGATGCCCGTTGATGTTGGTGAGGCGCTGGTGGACTACTTGCGAGTCCGACGGGCGGAGCCTGGGGAACGTGGTGTTTTCATTCGTTCCCTACCACCCCTTAAAGCCCTGAAGCGTGCAGGTATTACCGAAATCATTTTCAAGCATGCCCGTATTGCCGGCCTTGATGGCGTTTATCCTCATCGTCTTCGCCACACGGCCGCCACCCAGATCCTCGCCGGAGGCGGGAACTTCAGGCAGGTCCAGGAACTCCTAGGGCATGCGAGCATCGCCTCGTCGGTGACGTATGCGCGAGTCGACATGGCGCCGCTGCGCCCGTTGGCACCGGCGTGGGGGAAGTTGCCGTGAATGAGAAGCCGGTCAATGCAGTCCTCGTGGCCGCCCTGAATGACTACCTCAGCCGGCGGCACGCACTGGGGTTCCAACTCATTGAGGAAGAACGCCACACCCGTCGATTTCTTAACTGGCTGTGGGCTTGCGGGAACACGCGGGCAGCTTTCACCGCCGCGGAGGCGGCCACGTGGGCGCGGGGAGCTGGCAGCTTCAAAAGCTCATACCAGGGCCAGCGCCTGAACTCACTGAGAGGCTTCTCGCGCTACTGCCAGGCCCTGGGACTGGACGTTCAGATCCCTGCGGCCAGCTCTTTGAACGCTGGCAAGGATCGACGCAGGCCCCATATCTACACCCAAAATGAGGTCGATGCGCTGGTCGCCGTCTGCCAGACGGTATTCACACCCGTGCTCGTGCAGGCCACGATGGCGACCATCATCGCCCTGCTGGCCGTCAGCGGCATGAGGGTCGGGGAGGTCCTGCGACTGAGACATCAAGACATCCATGCGCCCGAGTTCACCGTGCTGGTCCGGGCGAACAAGCACGGCCCCGACAGGCTCATTCCGCTTCACCCCACCACGGTAGATGCGCTAGTCAGCTACGAGTCCAGCCCTCATCGCCAGGCTGTGAGCCCGCAGCCCGACGGGCCCCTGTTCGTCAATACCAGGGGCACGGCCTACCAACGGCAAACCGTGGAAGATCACTTCCAGCGGATCCGCGCAGCAGCAGACTTCACATGGGAGGGTCCGGCCCCGTGCCTGCACGACCTGCGCCATAGCTTTGCTACCCGGCAGATGATCCAGGCCTACACCACCGATGACGGCAACCCCGCAGCAAGGCTCAGCCTGCTGGCAACCTGGCTCGGCCACTCCAACCCGTCCCACACCTACTGGTATATCCAAGCCGTCCCGGAGCTCCTGGCACTGGCTGCCCACCGCATCGACACCAACATCACGATGGAGTGAATCGCCATGGCCTACCTCGCTACTGCCCTGCAGTCGTTCTTTACCGATTACGTCCATACCCAGCGCAACCTCTCCGACAACACGATCGCTTCCTACCGCGACACTTGGCGGCTGCTAATCAAGCATGTCTGTGCCACCACCGTGACCAGCGCAGACCAGATACGGCTCGAAGACATCGACCGCGACATGATCACGGCATTCCTGGACCACCTCAGCAACGAGCGGGCCAACACGGCGGCCACCCGCAATGCGCGACTCATCGCGATTCGGGTCCTCTTCGCCCATATTCTGCCCGACCATCCAGAACACGCCGAGACCATCCGCCGCATCCTCACCATCCCACCCGCCAAGACCGCAAAGCCCATGATCAGCTACCTCAGCGAAGACGAAACCGATGCACTGCTGGCAGCACCGGATACTACGACCTGGACCGGCAGACGTGACCAGATGATGCTTGCCCTCACCGTCAACACAGGACTGCGCATCAGCGAACTCATCGGCCTTGCCACCACCAGCATCCATACCGGCACCAGCCCGTACATCGAATGCGAGGGAAAGGGCCGCAAGCACCGAGCCACCCCAATCAGCGCCATGACCCGGGATCAAATGCTCGACTACCTCACCGAACGCAACAGCAGGCCCGGCACTGCACTGTTCCCAGGCCCCCGCGGCAACGCGCTCTCACGCGACGCCATCGAACGCCGCCTTGCAACCCACGTCCGCACTGCCACCGAGCCCTGCCCGTCAATAGGTGCCAAGCACGTCACGATGCATACCCTCAGGCACACCACCGCCATGAACCTCCTGCATGCCGGCGTCGACATCACCGTCATCGCCCTATGGCTTGGCCATGAACAAACCTCCACAACCGACATTTACCTCCACGCCGACATGGAGACAAAGAACGCCGCGCTGGAAAAGACCAGACCACCAGAGGTCGCCCCCGGCACCTACGCGCCAGACCCCGGGATCCTCATATGGCTTGAAGCCCTCTGACTATGCCGACAAGATCACGAAGCAACCGGCCTCGAACAAGCCGACATCAGTTTTGTCGGCATAACCCAGACCTCGGCATAAGCGATCAACGGCGTCATTGAAACCACCCGCAGAATCGCCCGCGGCTTCCGCAACTTCACCAACTACCGACTCAGATGCCTACTCGCAGCCGGCGGCCACCGACCCTACCGGAATAAATAAGCCAACCATGCCTAAATGCGAAGGGCCAGCAAAATGACGGACTACTACGGCCATGGTTTCGGCACGCCTACCGACTACGCGCCCGGCACCCACGCCAACGATTACTCCGGAAAGTACTGGTGGATGAGCCCGCGGTAGGTCTAAACGGAAACATCGGACCGGTCTGGCGCGTCCGATGCACCAACGGTCGCTGAGCGGACTTGTACGCCCAAGGGTTGAGCAGGACAATATTCCTGACAGGACGGAGTGCCCCGTGAGTTATGCGCGCACGCAGTCGCTACCGCAGTGTCGGACCCGCTGCAGGGTCATCACACATCGAGTCAAGAGACTTCCTCGCCATTGAGATCATCCGACGGCATTTTCACCCGGGAACTCAGCCGTGTGTCGGTCGGGCAGTGGATATCGGCAGCCGAAGACGCCGAAACACCGTTCACCGCGTTCAGTTCCCGCAAACAGGCTGAACGCGTCACCGGGCGCCTGGTCGTCCGCAGGATCCCGGACCCGAACCCGCACGCCGGCGCCGGACAGCCGACGATCTTCCAGACTTACCGGTTCCACGCGTTTTTCACTACCGGCACCCTGGACACCGTGGCCGCCGATAAGACCCATCGCGTGCATGCGATCATCGAGCAGGTCAACGCCGATCTGAAAGGCAGCGCACTGGCTCACTTACCGTCAGGTGTCTTCACCGCCAATGCGGCCTGGCTCGTCCTGGCCGCCATCGCGTTCAACCTCACCCGCGCCGCCGCAACCGTGTCAGGCACCACGCTGGCGAAGGCACGAACCGCAACGGTCCGCCGGAAACTGATCAGCGTCCCGGCCAGAATCGCCTCCTCCGCCCGGAAGCTAATGGTCCACCTACCCGCGGACTGGCCTTGGGAAACAGCCTGGACGGACCTATTCAACTGCGCCTTCCCGCGGCCGGCAGAAACCTGACAGGCCACCCCGGACCGAAACAACCAAGGACCACAGGCAGCAGGGACGGATAATCCGCCATGCCCGAACCCCGCCCGCCCGGCCAAACCAAATCCCGTTCGTCCAGCAAGAGCAAGAGGACGTCCGTGTCGGATAGCACTCCGGCACCGCATGAGCAATAGTGCTGGACCACGCAAGTGAGCCCTGGTTGCGTATCCTGCGCTTGCGTCTCATGCCGCGCATGCCCAGGCTTGCCGATACCTTCTGTTACGGAGACGTTGCCGCTGAGGACATCTCGAACCGACTACTCGCCGGTCAGGGGCGGACGATAGCCGAGAGCACGGGACAATCAATTTCCTTGCAAAGCNGAATCCTGTCCTTCATCTTCTCGTGGAACATCTTCTGTTACGGAGACGTTGCCGCTGAGGACATCTCGAACCGACTACTCGCCGGTCAGGGGCGGACGATAGCCGAGAGCACGGGACAATCAATTTCCTTGCAAAGCGGTCACCGGTCGTAACGCTGGAGTAACGCGTCCATATTAGGATGACTGCCAGTTAGTGCTCCCTGTCGGGCGGGCAGGGGTGCGGAGTGTTATCCGTCTTAGGGATGGGTATCGAGAATGAGCGGAAAGAACACGGGAAGTACCACGGGCGNTTAGTGCTCCCTGTCGGGCGGGCAGGGGTGCGGAGTGTTATCCGTCTTAGGGATGGGTATCGAGAATGAGCGGAAAGAACACGGGAAGTACCACGGGCGCCCCGCTCTACAGAGCAGACCGATTCACATACCGAGGAGACCATAACCTCATGTCTGACAATGAAGATTCATCCACGGCGCTGCCCACACGGCCGCTCACAAAAGACCAGAGGGTCATTTTGGTTCAATCACTGCTTGTRGACTGGAAGGTCCTCGAACACCTACACGAAAAAGGCGTTGTTGAGGAGCGTTTCGCCCTCCGCGCTCAGGCGCAGTGCTGCAAGCCGGATGGTGGAACGTGTTGCGTGAACAAACAGTAAATAACCGTACAGCGATTTCGAACGGGGAGTTGACAGAAGCATTCCTGAGCCCGCAGATGGAGTGCTACTTCCACAAGAAATTGCCCGACGTGCCCACAGCGGAACTCCTAATACGCATCCAGGAGGCGCTGAAGTTCCTCAATTTGGCAACGTACTGCGAGGGGAACATCCCTGTATCCCAAGAGATAGATGATAT
>NZ_LMSB01000032.1:35824-38901 GCF_001428005.1 Arthrobacter sp. Soil736 | reverse complement strand
GCGGACCACCTCGTCAATAAATGTGGCATGACACCCAACCAGTTAAATGAGTGGCTGATCTCCGGCACAACTACGAAGGGGTCCGCCCCTCCGCTGTAACTAAGCGACACTCGCCTAAGTGAGTCATGGCAGAAACGGACTACCGGCTGAGATCGCTGTCGACCTGGACCGTCTGGAAGCGATCCAGGAGGACATTCTTGGACGTCGTGGATGCAAACCACCACACCGGGCGTTGTCTCAGCCGACTTGGCATTTGGAGCGGTAATGCGTAGCAACGGCCACAAGTATGCAGGTGCTGGTTAAAGCGTACGGGAGCGGGAAAGATGTCATATGCAGGCAGAATTGTCGCAAGCATGGTGCACAGCAACTTTGGCTCTGATGATCATGGAAACTTTGAACTGGCACTCCTTGCGGGAGACAGTATCCAGCACTGGTGGCGAGACAACTCAGACAACGAGACATGGAAGTCGGGGCAGAAAATCGTGTCCGCTGGGGCGGCCGGCGCAGCGTCTCTCATCCAGAGCGACTTCGGGGGCGGTGACCATAAGAATTTCGAGGTCGTAGTGCCGCTTCGCAGAAGCGATGGGGGGATGGATCTGTGGCACTATTTCCANNCCTCATCCAGAGCGACTTCGGGGGCGGTGACCATAAGAATTTCGAGGTCGTAGTGCCGCTTCGCAGAAGCGATGGGGGGATGGATCTGTGGCACTATTTCCACAATAATTCCGATACAGCTCTTCCTTGGGAGAAAGGGCAGATGGTCGCTGCCGACGTGGCTGGACCGGGTTGCCTCATCCAGAGCGACTTCGGGGGCGGTGACCATAAGAATTTCGAGGTCGTAGTGCCGCTNGAGAAAGGGCAGATGGTCGCTGCCGACGTGGCTGGACCGGGTTGCCTCATCCAGAGCGACTTCGGGGGCGGTGACCATAAGAATTTCGAGGTCGTAGTGCCGCTGGTGCACGGCGATGCCTTCCAGTTGCGGCACTTCTTCCACGACAACTCCAACGTTTCCTCCCCATGGACGAAGGCCCTATACATCACTGACTGCGGAAGCGGATGGGGATGCATCATTTCCAGTGATTACTCATCACCGGAACATAGGAATTTCGAAGTACTTGTCGAGGAATGCGCCCATTCTATCGTGGCCTACTGGCGACCCAACTGGGATGTCCACCTGCCTTGGCTTCGGCACCGGCCGGTCACTGGGGAGTTGTACCCCGAGCGCCGGTTGGATGCCACCCAGAAGGTCGTACAACTTACCGGCGAATTTGACCGCCAGAACTGGGATGGCCTCGCACAAACCCTTCAGTTCGCACACAACCGCACGGAGTACGCGTATCAGATTCGCGGCACAGACTTGGGGGTCTCGTTTCCACACCGAGATCGGACGTACTTTCTCTTCGGCGATACTTGGCGTGTCAATCAGCCTCCGGAGTGGATAAACCTGGACGCCGTTGCTTATACGAAAGATAGGTACGCGGGTGATGGACTCGATTTGGTGTTCCTGCCCAAACCGCCACACATCAGTGACAATATTGCCCAGAGAGAGTTTGAAGTTCCTTTGGACGGGGTAAGCGTCGGGGACGCGATGTACGTATTCTTCTCGACCGGGCACTATCGGGTGGCCAACTACGACCTGATGGGCCGTTCCATATTGACGCGCTCCAATGATGAAGGCCACGAATTTACGTACCTGCGCACCTTTTCGAGTGGGCGGTTCATCAATGTCTCCATAGAGCGAGGCCGAATCGAGCCTAGAGTCGCAGACGCGGCCAGAATCCCGGGGATCAATGATGTCCTATGGATTTGGGGCAGCGGCAGGTACCGTTCTAGCAGCGTGTACTTGGCTGTCGTGCCGTTCGAAGACCTCGCCGGGCCAGAGTTTCGTGTTCGATACTTCTCTGGGAATGGACGTGCTCAACGTTGGAGCGCGAATGAGGATGACGCGACTTCCCTCTTTTGTGCCGGAGACGTCGGAGAAATCTCAGTTCGATGGAATCCCCAGCTGGAGCGCTACCTGGCCATGTTCAATACCGGCAACCCCCGCGGCATCGTCATGCATTCGGCACGCACACCTTGGGGGCCATGGTCCTCGCGCCCCATAATGGTCTTTGACCCTAATGATGGGTACGGGCACTTCATGCACAAGCCAGACGAGAATGGCCAGTTATTCGATCGCGTCCAGGACGACATGTTCGATCCAGGGCATCTCCGTAACGGCGATCCCGGTGGGGAGTATGGACCGTACCAAGTCTCCAACTACTCGGTGGGAACTGTGGACGGCGGTGCCCAGGTCTATTTCACAATGTCCACTTGGAACCCTTACCAAGTCGTGCTTATGTCAACGTTGGTCAGGTCGGACGCGGTCGATCCTTAGCTGTTGCTCTGCCGCCCAGCGCTAGGGTGTGGATCCACGGGTACTTGACCATGATATTTGGGTCTACATGAGGAATCGCGGCACTGAAGGCGTTGAGGACCCGGGGAATCATGTCAAGATGCCCGCCTAGGGCGGATCGTGGAATCATTTGATTTTGCCCGGATGGCAGGCTGGGGTTTGGTGCCCTGTTTCGCGGTGGTCAGGGTCAGGAGTTCGGCTCTTAGTGCCTGGATCTGACGTTGGATGGCAGCCGGGTTCAGGGGCTTGTTTTCCCGCCGTAGCCGCGTCTTCACGTCCCGGGCGACGGTGGCGGTGTCGGCCAGAACGCGTTGGAACGGAGTTGCGGGCCGGTCGTATGTCTTGCTGATCTTCGCTCCGGTCCGGACCTTCGCCAGGAGCTCTGCTGCGGCCCGAAATGATTCGTCAGCAGCCGCTGGAGCGCCCAGATCCGGTTCAACAGTTCCAGCTCGGCGGCGGTGTCGTAGCGGTGGTAGCCGACGGCCTGGCGCACGATGTGCCAGTTTCTCTGTTCCACATGCGCCCCGTCGTTCTTGTTCCCGGACCGGGACCGGGTGAACGTCAGGTTCTCCTGTTCGCACCAGCAAGTTCGCCCGCTCCGGTACAGACAAATTCGCCGGAGTGACCCATACGACTTCGCCGCTGGGCAACCCGATTTTAGACAGCGCCCTGGCATGGATCG
>NZ_LMSB01000032.1:23354-35790 GCF_001428005.1 Arthrobacter sp. Soil736 | reverse complement strand
GCTGCTGTTCTTCAAGGGCAGCTATGTCCGGATCGGCGTCCTGGTTTGAAAATCATCGGTGTGGTTGCGAGTCCGCACGGCCCAGGCAAGACACACCGCATGATCACCGAAATAAGTTCGACACGGTAATCGCGGCGCAGTCATGGCACTGGATAGACCCGGTGGCCGGTGCACTGAAGGCGGCTGAGGTGCTGCGCCCGAACGGGCGTGTGGCGACCTTCGGGCACGTGTTCGAGCCGCCCCCCCGAGGTGGCCGAACCATTCGCTGCTGCTCTCCGGACGGTCGTGCCTGATTCGCCCTTCAGCAACCAACCGGCTCGCCGCCCAGTAGAGATGTACCAGGCGATGTACGCCAAGGTTGCCGATTCGCTCCGACAGACCGACCAGTTCCGGGAGCCGAGCAGGAGCGGCAAATGATCCGAAGAAAGAAATGGGACGCAATGGCAAAGTATGTCGTCGGCGAATTCTCCTTCGCAAAAAAGGGGGAGGCCGAGCAACTCCTTAGATCAGTGCTGGAGGAGCTGGAAGTCGGTGCCATGGTCACCGATCCTCTACCGAGCCACCCGCAGAACCGAGACTGGGAAGAGCCATGGCCGGATGGCAAGGACTATTTGCTCTGAGACAAGAGCTGCGCGCACGTTGGTGGCTCGGGAACTGAACCCATGGTCGACTCCGAAGGCGACGAACTGGTCGTGGACAGATCGATCATTCCCGCCGCCAGCCGGCCGATTCAGTACAGGCACATCGTGGAACGCCAGCTTGAGCCTCGTACGTCTGGGGCTCGGCAACTAGGGGAGATTCTGCCTAAGTGGACCCATCTCATAAGTCATCATTCACTGGCACGAAGATTTGCAAATTTACATGGGTCAAGAATCGGGCGATTTCGCTAATTTCCGCAGGTCAAAGCCGTTTATACTACCCATCTCCGGTTAATTGTTTGTGGCCACCAATGTTCAATTTGAGGTATTCGATGCACTGATGAGACTTCAATCGGGCGATAACTTCTGCGTCCTTCGCTGTCAGTGTGGACCTGCCAACAATCCGCAGCCGGCCCGCGACCGGCAGTCCCACAACGACATACTCAGGCTGCCTCATCGGGCCAATGACGGCGGCGGAAACCTTCTGTAGTCACAAAGCTGTTGTTGGAGTCTCGGGAATGCTCCAGCTCTTCGGGCTTCTTCTGAATCAGATGATGAATAAGGACGCCACCCAGCCCGCAATCCCCTGTCGTGCTCACCGCGGTAAGCTAGCAACGACACCGCCTTACCAACTCTCCAGAGGCCGTAGTATGTGAGTCAAGGGCCGCGGTGGCAGCCAGATGTGGCGGCAGTTCTACAGGCATACCGGATATATTCACGACGAGGCGAAACCGGCTACCAAGTGAAGTGCAGAACGCCTGACGGAGAGCTCTCCGCCCGGCGCAACTCGCCCCTCCAACGCCAGGCGGCCCTTCCGGATTTCAGGCGTCACGGCAAGGAATTTCGCGGAAGGCCGAGGGGGCGAATACCGCCACTCCGCCGCCCTAGCGGCCTGCGCATACAAGACTTGTTAAGCGTGGCGTTGGAGGGTTTCGCTGGGGAGTTCGCCGTAAATTTGCCGGTATCTGGCCGCGAAGCGGCTGGGGTGGTAGAAACCCCACCTGTTGGCGAGGTCGGTGATCTTCAGGTCAGTGTCCCTATTGGTCACGAGTTCTGCCCGCACCCGCTCCATTCGGACCCGCCTCAGGTATTCCATGGGCGCGGTGCCAAGGGTTTGCTGGAAGGATGCGTGGAGGGTGCGGATGCTCATCAGTCCGACCCTGGCCAGTTCTGAAGGGGTGATCGGCTCGTCGGCGTTCGCTTCGATGAAGTCGATCACAGACTTAAGCCTGCCCAGCCTCACGGTGGGCGGTGGCGCCAGAAGGCCCTCGCTGTAGTTGTTGGGCACGGCCATCAGGACGTTGCTCATCAGGAACGACTCCAGCTGCTCCAGGACGAGCGGGTTCTCGGCGATGCCTCCGGGACGGTTCAGCTCCGTTGCCATGAACTGGGCCGACGCGAGTAGGCTTCCTCCTCTGCCTGTTGAGATGTCGAAGCCGAAGTCAAAGTCAATTGGCTCGTCCACTGGTTGACCAATCAGGTCGGCGGCGAAGTTTTCCAACATAGGCCTCGAAAATCTGAGGATGATCTGCTCGGCCTCCTGGGACCAGATAATGTCCGTTCCCAGATGGGGGAGCAGAAGCAAGCCTGTTCGGCCCGGGGAGGTTTCGACGCGCTGTCCGTCCGCCCTGAACCCTTCCGTAGCACCGGCCAGCGTGAGGTTTAGATGATAGAAATCCTGGGGGGCGGGCATGGTAAGCCGGGTTTCGGACTGGTAGGTCAGGTATCCGACCGTTAGGTCATGCCCGCCCCAGGCGTTCAGCGTCACGTCCAGTCGCTTGGCATCCGGTGTTTTCATCACGTTCGGCAGATAGACGCCGGTGACGGCTTCACGGGCGGCATCCATGTCCCTGGTGTGCAGGACAGGATGTGCGTCAAGTAACTTGAGGATCTGCTTCATCAAGGGCTCCCTTGACCTCTGACCGGATGGAATGAAATCCAACCCAAGCGGTGGTGAAGAGCTGAAAAGCCCCTTCTCCCCAAGAAGAACTCCTCTTACATCCCATCACGTCGGCAGTCCAATTCTACTCCCGTGCCATATGCAGGCTACTGACCCCGGGTCGTTGTGAGCAGACCATGTAAGAGCCCAAACACAGGAAGTCCCCGCCCCAGAATTCGGCGAGGACTTCCTTCGATCGGCATCGGGTCGACCTGTGTGACAACGGCGTTGCACCAGCCGCCAGACCTGGCGGCCAACTTCATTGAGGCCTGCCGGATCAGACTTATGTCAGTGGCGCAGGCCTGCCTCTTTGAGCAGGGGCATCACTTTCTCATTGAAGTGTTCGAGTTCCTTCTCGTAGTCCAAGAACCCGAGGATTGTCCCGTCCATTCCGGCCTCGGACAGTTCACGGAACTGTTCGACGACTTGTTCCGGGGTGCCGACGATGTTGATTCCGCCCCAGCCGGCAATAAACCGTTCTTGGTATTTTTCGATCTGCGCGGCAAACGACTCGCTTTCCATGCCGAGGGCGCTCATTACGTTCCGTGCGCCGGCCCAGTCGCCTTCCTCGATTATCTGTTTGTGCGCTGCCTGGGCCTCTTCTTCCGTGTCCCTGCACACAACGAGCGCGTAGGTCATTACCTGGATCTTCCTGCCGTATCCGTCACGCGCCCGTGTTTTGATTTTCGTGGAGTGTTCGCGCATGCTTTCCAAGCTGTCCAGTGCGGTGAGATTCACATCTACGTACTTGGCGGAGAACTCCAGGCCGGCTGGTGAGCTCCCGGCGTTGATTAACGCGGGGCGCGGCCCGGTCAATGGCTTTGGATAGGCCTCGACTCCCTTGGCGTCGAAGAACTCGCCCTTGAAATCAAATTGGCCCGGCTTTGTCCAAAGCTCTTCTACAAAGTCCAACCACTCTGCACCGAACTTGTAGCGATCGTCATGGGCCTTCTGCTTGTTGCCGAACATCTCCATCTCCGGCGGGAACCAGCCCATGACGACGTTGATCCCGTATCGGCCACCCGAGATATGGTCGATGGTTGTGGCCGCTTTCGCTGCAACGATGGGGTGGACAGTGGGTACGTGAGTGGTGGTAAAGACTTGGATCCTTTCCGTCGCCTGGGCAAGTCCTGCAGCCCATGTAAAGGTCTCGAAACAAACACCGTTGAAGTTGGTGTCACCGCCGAACCCCCGCCAGCGGGCGACTGGGACGATGGCTTCGAAGCCGATGCGGTCAGCAAGCTGGGCAATTTTGACCTGCTGGTCCCAGGTGACTCGGAACGTGGTGGGAGCGTTGCTCATCACCATGCCCCCGCTGCAGTTGAACGCGAAGAGTCCCAGTTTCATCTTCTGGTCGTTCATGATGGGGGTTGATTCGATGTCGACGTCTCCGACGCCGAAGGTGTCCAACTCGTGGGCAGGCATTGTCATTTGTTTGGTTCTTTCTATCCGAGCTTGATTGATGGGTTTGGGTCGGTATGTTCGCCTCAAACCGAGGTAGTCTGTGTAGCCATTGTTAGTTCCATCCCGTTCTCACGTCCGGCTCCAACGGAGTCGAACAGGGAGAGCGGTTCTTGCAGTGCAACGAGGGTGGTGCTGGCTCACCGTGCCGGCACCGGCATTTGCCTCTACTCTGAGATCTGGCCGCCCTTTGTCCATTGAGCCGCCGGCTAAGGCGGTAACGGGTACAGTGGCTAGTTCGATTGCCTCGGACTGCTCGTGGAAGGAGTGGACCGAGCGTTGCGTGCTTTCGAATTTCCTGTCGCGAACCTTCGCCCTTTCGGCGTGGTTCATACCTAGACGATATTGATTGAGAGCTGGGTCACACCATCCTTTCAGTGCCGTCCGGCAGCCGCTTTGTGCAGTCTTTTTGGTTCAGGCGGGACGGACTCAGCTGGCGCCGGCAGAGCGCGGCCGCTAGCCGGTTTGCCGCCTTAGTCCGTCATGGAGTGGCAGTACGACGGCGGAGCCTGTTGCGTCCGGTTGGTCCTTCTGCCCGAGGTGGAGGTAGCTTTCGAGGGCTCGGAAGAGGCCCTCAGCGCGCCCTGTCTCAAGGTGGTATGTTTCGGCTACCTGCTCCTCCGGCGGCGTTGTGACGACTCCGGCGCTTTTGAGCTTGTTCAGGCATTGTGCGGCCAGGCCGTGGCTGAGGCCGGTGCGGCGAGCGATGTCGCGACGGGTGGATGGCCCGTTCGCCCGCAGATAGCGAATGATTTGCATGTGCGCGGCGGTGCCGTAAACAGCAGCAGCTACCGTAAGTTCTGCGGACCAGTAGGGGTCTTGGTGCCCGAGTTTTTTTGCAGCGAAGCTCACTGACACAGGCCTTTCCATCGGTGTTTGCGGGGGAACTGCGCAGGGCGTTTCCCTCGGGTTGATCCCCATTCCACTGCTATCGCACGGTTGGCAGGAAGGTTGGTCTCCGTGCCTCAAAGGATTCGATGTCGGCGCTGGCCTGTTCGGTCAGGTCGATGTCATCGAGTCCTTCCAGGAGGCGCCACTTTACGTAGTTGTCGATATCGAAGGCGTACTTGCGGTCGGCGCAGGTGATGCTTTGATCCGCTAGGTTGACTGTCAATTCGAGGCCGGGGATGCTGTCGATTGCGCTCCAGATTTCCTCGACGTCTGCCTGGTCCAGTTTCGCGGCCACCAGACCTGCTTTGCCGCAGTTTCCCCGGAAAATATCTGCGAATTTCGGTGAAATGACGACTTTGAATCCGTGGTCCATGAGCGCCCAGACAGCATGTTCCCTGGACGATCCGGTTCCGAAGTCAGCTCCGGCAACCAGGATCGAAGCCCCCGCAAAGCGGGGACTATCAAGCGGGAAATTGTCGTCCGCACGAAGGTCGGCGAAAAGGGCATCCGCGAAGCCGATCCGGCTGATTCTTTTCAGAAATTTAGAGGGGATGATCTGGTCGGTATCGACGTTGGTCTGCTGCAACGGCATGGCTACGCCGGTGTGGACGGTGAACTTTTGCACGCTATTTTCCTGTTCCGATTTTCCGCAGGTCCGATGGTGTTGAGATGGTGCCCCGGATGGCGGTCGCCGCTGCTACCGGGGGGGAGACGAGGTGTGTCATGCTGCCCCGTCCCTGGCGGCCTTCGAAGTTCCGATTCGAAGTAGATGCGCAGCGCTTACCGGCCGGCACCTGGTCCGGGTTCATTCCCAGGCACATGGAGCAACCGGCGAACCGCCACTCCGCCCCCGCATCGAGGAAGACCTGATCGAGGCCTTCTGCTTCCGCCTGAGCCTTGACCTTCATGGAACCGGGAACCACCAGCATCTGGAGGCCATCCTTGATGCGGTGTCCGGCAAGAACCGCTGCGGCCGCGCGCAGGTCTTCGATGCGGCCGTTGGTACAAGAGCCAAGAAAGACGATGTCGACCGGGATATCCCGCATCGCGGTTCCCGGTTCCAGTCCCATGTAAGCCAGGGATTTCTTTGCGGCGGACCTTTCGCGTTCTTCCGAATAGTCATCCGGATCCGGAACGCTGCCGGAAATCGGAACGGCCTGCGCCGGGTTCGTTCCCCAGGTGACAAAGGGTGTGATCGATTCGGCGCTCAGCGTGACTTCGGCGTCATAGACGGCGTCCGCGTCGCTCGCAAGCGAGAGCCAGTATTCCGAAGCCGCGTTCCACTCATCACCAACGGGGGTGTGCGGTTTGCCCCTCAGGTAGTCGAGCGTCGTGGTGTCCGGTGCGATCAGTCCTGCGCGTGCCCCTGCTTCCACGGACATGTTGCAAATCGTCATCCGTGCCTCCATGGACATGTCCTTGATGGCATCGCCCCGGTATTCCAGCACGTACCCCTGGCCTCCACCGGTGCCGATCTGTGCGATCAGGGCAAGGATGACGTCTTTGGACGTGACGCCGGGAGATAGCCGGCCCTGGATGTTGACGGCCATTGTCTTGAATGGCTGCAGCGGCAGAGTTTGGGTTGCGAGCACGTGCTCGGCTTCGCTCGTTCCGATGCCGAAGGCGAGAGCACCGAATGCGCCGTGGGTAGAGGTGTGGGAGTCGCCGCATACGATGGTCATCCCTGGCTGGGTGAGGCCCAGCTGGGGCCCGACGACATGGACGATGCCCTGTTCGGTGCCGCCCATGTTGAACAAGTTGATGCCGTACGTGGCGCAATTCTCCCTAAGCGTCTGAACCTGAAGCCGCGATGTCAGGTCCGCGATCGGCTTGTCGATCCCAATCGTGGGCACATTGTGGTCCTCCATCGCAATGGTCAGATCAGGCCTGCGCACTTTCCGCCCGGCCAGTGCGAGGCCCTGGAAGGCCTGCGGGCTGGTGACCTCGTTGACGAGATGGAGATCGATGTACAGCAGGTCCGGTTTGCCGTCCGCGTGGCGCACTATGTGGGAGTTCCACACTTTTTCGGCAAGGGTGTAGCCCATGATGACTCTCAATTCGGTTCGGTGCAGCCTTGGCCGCGGTGTTGATGATTAGGCGTGGCGTTGGAGGGTTTCGCTTGGGAGTTCGCCGTACATTTGCCGGTATCTCGCGGCGAACCGGCTGGGATGGTAGAACCCCCACTTGTTGGCAAGGTCGGTGATCTTCAGGTCAGGGTCCCTGTTGGCCACCAGTTCTGCCCGCACCCGCTCCATTCGGACCCGCCTCAGGTATTCCATGGGCGCGGTGCCAAGGGTTTGCTGGAAGGATGCGTGGAGGGTGCGGATACTCATCAATCCGACCCTGGCCAGTTCTGAGGGGGTGATTGGTTCGTCGGCGTTGGCCTCGATGAACTCGATCACGGGCTTGAGCCGGCCGAGGTTCACGGTGGGGGGCGGTTTCAGGAGCCCTTCGCTGTAGTTATTCGGCACGGCCATGAGGAGGTTGCTCATCAGGAACGATTCGAGCTGCTCCAGGACGAGCGGGTTATCGGCGATGCCTCCGGGACGGTTAAGCTCCGTTGCCATGAACTGGGCCGAGGCGAGCAGGCTTGCTCCCCGGCCGGTTGAGATGTCGAAGCCGAAGTCAAAGTTGATTGGTTTATCCACTGGTTGACCCATCATGTCCGCGGCAAAGTTCTCCAGCATCGGCCGTGAGAACCGGAAAATAATCTGTTCGGCTTCCTGGGACCACACAAGGTCTGTCCCCAAGTGGGGTAGCAAGAGCAACCCTGTGCGCCCCGGGGAGGTTTCGGCGCGTTTCCCGTCGGCCCTGAACCCTTCAGTGCCTCCTGTAAGGGTGAGGTTCAAATGGTAGAACTCCTCGGGGGCGGGCATGGTAAGCCGGGTTTCTGACTGGTAAGTGAGGTACCCGACGGTCAGGTCATGCCCGCCCCAGGCGTTCAGCGTCACATCCAGCCGCTTGTCGTCCCGCGTTTTCATCACGTTCGGCAGGTAAACACCTGTGACAGCTTCACGGGCAGCATCCTTGTCCCGGGTGTGCAGGACAGGGTACGCATCGAGCAGCTTGAGGTTCTGGTTCATCAAGGACTCCATTGACCTTTGACTGGAATTGCTATGACTACGGGCTCCCGGAGGGGTCAGCCCAGTTTGAAGGGATCACGGGTGCCGCCGGTCAGCTCCACCCAGACGGACTTGTTTTCGGTGTAGTCGTTGATGGCGTCAATGCCGTTTTCCCGCCCGATGCCCGATGATCCGAAACCACCGAAAGGAACCTGCGGTGCCACGATGCGGTAGGCGTTGATCCAAATGGTCCCGGCTTTGATGGCGCCGGCGACCCTGTGCGCCCGGTGAACGTCCGTGGTCCAGACCGCCCCTGCGAGGCCGTATTCGGTGTCGTTTGCCAGTTCGATGGCTTCAGCTTCGTCCTTGAAGGTGTACACGGAGAGCACCGGTCCGAAGATTTCCTCCCGGACCACGGTCGAATTCCTGTCGACGCCGGTGATGACGGTCGGGCGGATAAAGTATCCGCCAAGGTCCTCGGGCGTGTATCCGCCGCACGCGATGACGCCCCCTTCGTCCCGGGCTTTCTGGATGTAGTCCATAACCTTCCGGTACTGCGGGCCGTTCGCCACCGGCCCCATCTGCGTGCCAGCGGCTGTGGGGTCGCCGAGCTTAATGTCGTTGGCCTTGGTCACGACGAGATCGACGAGTTTGTCGTGGATGGACTCGTGAACGATGAGGCGGGATCCGGCCATGCAGCTCTGGCCTGTGGCCGCGAAGACGCCCGCGAGCAGGCCGTTGGCTGCCGCTTCCAGGTCGGCATCCTCAAAGACCACCTGGGGGCTCTTGCCACCGAGTTCGAGGGTCACTTTGTTGATGTTCTTCCCGGCTGCCTGTGCCACCAAGGCACCGGTGGCGGTTGACCCGGTAAAGGCAATCTTGTCGACGCCGGGATGTGATGCCAGAGCCTGGCCCAGTTCGCGGCTCTCGCCAGTGACGACATTGAAGACTCCTGCAGGGAATCCGGCCTGGTCGATGAGTTCTGCCAGGAAGGCCGTTGAGGCGGGGGAGTGTTCACTGGGCTTGACCACGAAGGTGCAGCCCGCCGCAAGGGCAGGGGCCAGTTTGAAGGTCAGCAACAGCAACGGCGAGTTCCACGGCGTAATGGCACCGATCACGCCCAAGGGCTCGCGCCGCGTGTAGACCAGGAAGTTGGGCTTGTCGGTGGGGATCTGGCGTCCCTCGATTTTGTCGGCGAGACCGGCGAAGTAGTAGTACCACTGGGGCAAGGCCCGGGTTTGCCCGATCATTTCGTGATAGAGCTTTCCGGAATCATTGACCTCGAGTGTGGCGAGTCGCTCAGCGTTCTCTGCTATAACGTCTCCGAGCCTGCGGAGCAGTGCGCTTCGGGCCGTGCCAGTCATTTGCCCCCATGGACCACTGAGGGCCTCCCGTGCGCTGGCGACTGCCGAGTCGACGTCTGCCACTGTGCCTTCCGCCAGCTCAGCCCACTCCTCGCCGGTGTAGGGGCTGGAGGTGGTGAATGATTTTCCCGACGATCCGGGGACAAACTTTCCACCGATGTACAGGGAGAACTTCTCCCCTAGCAAGGTCGTTGTCGACATTTCATTGCCTTCCTTTTAGCTGAACACCCACCGTCCTGCGATGAAGCTCTGAAAAGACCGTACGTACTGAGAGCTGCATCACACTAGCCGCTTGGCGCAGCCGGACAGCCGCTTTTCGCAAAGAATTCCGGACGCTGGAATCTCTGCCGAAAGTGGCTGCCACGGTGCGTTTGGCGGCTGTCACGCCACCCTCTCCTGCTCATAGCGTTGTGATCCATCACGAGAGTCCGTGATGGACATCACCCTTTGGGGTACAGGAGGAAGATCAGATGGGAACACTGCCGATGCGGCGCGAAGAAGCGCCGCGACCGCAGAGCGGTCCGCTCGAGGGAATCCGGATTCTGGAACTTGGATCCCTGGTCGCCGGCCCCTTCGCAGGAAGGCTGCTGGCCGATATGGGCGCTGAAGTCATCAAGATTGAGACTTCAGACCGGCCCGATCCACTGCGGACCTGGGGCCAGGGCGAAATCGACGGGCACCGGCTGTTCTGGACCGTGCACGCCCGGAACAAGAAATGCGTCACCCTGAACCTGCGCACCCCGCGAGGAATCAGCATCTTCAAGGATCTGGTGGCGCAAAGCGATGCGGTCATCGAAAACTTCCGCCCGGGGACCCTGGAGAAATGGGGGATCGGCCCGGACGTCCTTCTCCAAGAGAACCCGCGGCTGGTGATCGCCAGAGTTTCGGGGTACGGCCAGGATGGCCCCGACGCGCTCAAGCCCGGATACGCCTCGGTCGCCGAGGGCATCAGCGGCTTCAGGGCCGTCAACGGCTACCCTGGGCAGCTCCCGCCGCGAATCGCCCTGTCTCTGGGTGACTCCTTCGCGGGCATGTTCGCCGCCCAGGGCATTCTTGCAGCACTGATCCGTTCCCGCACCGCCGGGGAAGGGGACGTCATCGACGTCGCCCTCACCGAGTCTTGCCTCGCCCTGATGGAATCGACCATCCCGGACTTCGACGGGGCGGGAGTAGTGCGCAAACCCTCCGGTACCCGGCTCGACGGGATCGCACCGTCAAACGTCTACGTGAGCCGCGACGGGCTGCCGGTCATCATTGCCGCAAACCAGGACACCGTCTTCGCACGGCTTTGCGGCGTCATGGGCCGCCCCGAGCTGGCCCTGGATGAGAAATATGTTGACCACGTGGCCAGAGGACGCCATCAGGATGAGCTCGATGACATCGTCGGAGGATGGGCTGCCAGCCAGACCGCATCCGACATTGTGCGCGTGCTCGGTGAAGCCGGAGTGGTCTGTGGCCCGGTCAACACCGTGGCCGAAGTCATGACGGACCCGCAGCTTATCCACAGGGACATGTTCGTTGATCACGACGACCTTCGCATCGGCCGCAAAATCAAGGGCCCTGGCGTTGTCCCCAAATTCTCCAGCGCAAAAGGCTCCGTCCGTTGGGCGGGCCGCCCGGAACCCGGTTTCGACAACAACGACGTCTACCGCGGGCTTCTCGGGCTGGACGACCAAGAACTCAAAGAACTCACAGACAGCGAGGTCATCTAGACATGGACGAGCAAAGTTACGGTCCCTGGACGCTGGAATCCATGGCTTCCGCAATAGGACACAGCCTTCCCCGGGCGGTGGATATCCGGGAAGTCGGCCCCCGGGACGGGCTACAGCTGGAGCGCAAGCTCACTCTGGACCAAAAGATCCGCATGATCGATGGCCTTGTCGCGGCGGGAGTGAGGCGCATCGAAGCGACGAGTTTCGTCTCACCGACAGCCGTCCCGGCACTTGCAGACGCCCCCGAGCTCGCCAAGGAGCTGGTCCGGTGGCCTGAGGTTGACTTCTGCGTCCTCGTTGCAGGCGTTGGCGGGGCCAAGCGCGCCCTCGCTGCCGGAATCACCCACCTTGAATACGTGATCTCAGCTTCCGAAAGCCATGCCAAGGCCAACGCCGGCAAGACCATGGCCGAATCCATCGAAGCAGGCGAGCAGATTATCAAGATGGTCCACGAAGCCGGAGGCATCTGTGAGGTCATCATCGCCATCGCCTTCGACTGCCCGTTCGAAGGCCCTACTCCCGCAAGCCGGGTCGCCGACATCGTCAAGGCTCTCGTAAAGGCCGGTGCCGATCGCATCTGCCTGGGAGACACCATCGGCACAGCCACCCCCGACCGTGTCATCGCGCTCGTTCAAGCCGTCAGAGACCAGGCCCCCGGCCACTCGATCGGATTACACCTTCACAACACCCGCGATACCGCGCTGGCAAACGTACTCGCAGCCCTAATGCTCGGTGTCACCGACTTTGACGCCGCCATCGGCGGCCTGGGCGGATGCCCCTTCGCCCCTGGCGCCAGCGGCAACCTGTCCACCGAAGACCTCACCAATTTCCTCGAAGACATGGGCATCCGCACCGGCCTCAACACTTCTGCCCTCAAACAGATCAGCGCAGAAGTGGCGAACTTCGTCGGTCACGACCTTTCGGCGGCGATGACGAAAGTCGAGCCCCGAATCGGCTTTACATACGCAGCAAATCAGAACCTTGTTCACACCCAGCACTGATAGGAACACCGCCATGGAAAACCACCTCGAAGTTACCCCCGAACGCATGCGCGAGATACTCGGGCACTTCTGCACGGGACTGACCATCATCACAGCAAACACAGAACAGGGACCGGTAGGCTTCACCTGCCAGTCGTTCTCCTCGTTGTCGCTGGAGCCAGCGCTGGTTGCATTCAACCCGGCGCGGTCCTCATCGACCTGGCCCGTCATCCGGGCCAGCGGACGGTTCTGCATCAACATTCTCCCCGAAGAGCACCGGGAACTCTCCGGCAAGTTCGCCCGCTCCGGTACAGACAAATTCGCCGGAGTGACCCATACGACTTCGCCGCTGGGCAACCCGATTTTAGACAGCGCCCTGGCATGGATCG
>NZ_LMSB01000032.1:0-23336 GCF_001428005.1 Arthrobacter sp. Soil736 | reverse complement strand
CCGCTGCTGTTCTTCAAGGGCAGCTATGTCCGGATCGGCGTCCTGGTTTGAAAATCATCGGTGTGGTTGCGAGTCCGCACGGCCCAGGCAAGACACACCGGATGATCACCGAAATACTGGCCGGCTCGGCCACCGCCGGGGCACAAACAGAACTGGTCCGTCATGACGACGATGTGATCCTCGGTCTCATAGCTGCCGCAGACGGTGTGGTCTTCGGCAGCCCGACCTACCGGGCGAGTCCCACGGCGGCAATGCGGCTGCTCCTCGAACGCATCGACCGCAGTACTGCCGAAGACCAGGGCCCCCTCCACGGTACGCCCGCAATGGTCGCGATGACCGGCGCATCCACCGCGCACTTCCTTGGCACCCGAGAACTCAGCAACGCACTCAGCGGATTCTTCGGGGCCCAGGTTCTGTGCCCCGATGTCTACCTGGATTCCAAGGCGTTCAACCCGGACGGCACCATCGAAACAGATACCGCCCAACGGCTCAGACTTCACGGTGCGGCACTCACGGAACTAACCGCTGCCGTACAGACATCCCACTATCTTCAAAACATCCGGCCCTGGATCTAGAACTACCGATCAGCCGCCGCCGATTCCGCACGGGCTACTCCCCAGACCGACGGGTCCGACAACGGTCCTGTTTGGCCGGCGTGGAGACGCTCCGCCCACTTAAAACCCCCCCAGGCACATCTCGCTTCCCACAGCAAGGAAATTACAATGAAAGCTCTCATCGCCATCGGAACTGCCGTAGGCATACTGGCCGGACTCTGGACGCAGCTCAGCACGCCATTTGGTCTTATCACCTGGGTTGGCTTTGTGGGCTGGGCCTGCTACTTCGCAGCGGGCGGAAAACGGAAGGGACTGATCAAGGCCATTCCCGCCAGTCTTTCCGGTGCACTGTGGGGGAGTGCAATTGTATGGACGGCGGGTGTGGTCACCCTGCCTGCCATCCTGCCCATCTCTGTCGGTCTCGCCGCGTTCGCAATGTGTGTGCAGTCCAGGTGGCCGGTCCTGTCCTTCATCCCGGGGACATTCGCCGGTTGCGCGGCATTCTTCGGAACCTCCTTCGACTTGGCGGCCACCTGCTTGGCGCTGACCGTGGGGGCCTGCTTGGGATGGCTCTCCGAGTACGCCGCCAGCCGTATTGGCTCCATCAGCGCGAAAAGCGAAGCGCCCGTCGAAGCGCAGCCCGTCCAGTGATTACGAGGAAAACACCAGTGTCACCCTCAATCCTCAGGAAGCCCCGCGACGGTCTTCGGAACGCCGAAACCGTGCCATGTGTCGACGACGGTGTCTGGGCTGAGGGTTTAGTGTGGCAGACACAGCAGGCGAAAGGGGACGACGTGAAAATTTCCGATCTCCTGACCTCGCAGGTGCGCAATTGGGAGTTCTGGAGTATCACCGGTCTGGCAGCGGACTGCTCCCTGGGAGAATTCGTAACCGACTGGAGCGACGTGCCCATCGGCCTGCCGGTCGTGCTGTACGGAGGCGGTCTCCCCACTATCGGGGGATGCATCGATTCCAGAATGGAGGACGGCTCCGCCCTATGGATCAGAGATGAAACTTGGTCCAGGCGCCTCATTCACCGCACGGACGGCTACGCTGTCCGCGTAGTCAACCGCTGGCCGTCGTCTGTGCCGCCCCGTCGCGTCGGTCAGGATCAGGGCCACAGCGGGCGGTCCCGGCCGGATGGCCAGTCCTGACAGGGCCGCGGCCCGGCCGGGACCGGTGTCACATCAAGCGTCGGCCGGACTCCCAACATGCCTCCGCAACAGCAGCCCGAAAGTCGGGTGTTGGGGATCCGGCCGCGGCTCGCTCCGGCGACCGCTTCGGGAGCCGGACGCAGCCTAATCCACGCCGGGGCAGGGCTCCAGGAGCCCTTCGGACCGGTGCCCAGGCGTCCTCACCCGGCGTCCGAGCCCGCCCACCTGGCTGGCAGCAAACGGACGAAGCGCACACACAAAGAGCCCTTTCACGGTACGTGGAGCTGCTAGACGGACGGCAACTACGGGGGCGCGGTTCGGAGCGGAACTACGTTGTGGCCGCAGTAGGCGCTGGTGCCGAGGGCTGACGTTGCAGCTTCAGTTCACATAGAGGCAAAGAGATAAGGCACCAGCCCCTACTAAAGATCCCGTTCGATGCAATATTCGGGCGCGACGAACACCGTCGAGCCCGCCCTAATCTCACCAGGGCGTCTCGAACAGGGAAACGAGCAGGCAGCACATGCGAACCTCTGTGCTTGCCACAGCAGCGTACATTCCCCTGCCGGACAGGAGAGCTACCACCGCCATGCATCGGACGCGCTAAACAGTGCCACCGCACGCTGAACACCTAGTGCGACAAAGTTTGCCCTATCTGGATACCGTGCTGCGCCGAGCGGCTGTGTGCGAAAAGACCTTCGGAATAGCGTTGCATTATCAGCATCGAAGTGACTGGAATCACACTCCTAATCATCTCGGTTCATCTAAGATCGGAGCCCCTCGGAACGGCGTTCTGTGGCCCGGCAGAGGATTCAACATGTTTACGCATCAGGTCAAAGCAAGTTTCGCCGGTACAACCGGCAGAATTCTTTCGGAGAATTCGGATAGCCAGACGTGCGGGGTGCTGTCGTGAAAAGGAGAAATCCAGGCGCGGCCTGTGCAGGAAAGCTCTTGGACGGCGTAACATCACGACCCTGGGCCGGTTGTTCATCCGCCGGCCAGCGGATGACGGTGGATTCGAGTCAGGACTGGGATGAGTTCTTGCTCCTGGCCAGTCTGCAGCGCCAACAAGCGACCTTCGAGCCCCTTCCGAATTTTGGCGAGTCATCTCCTCACATCATTTGAATCCAAGCCACCGCCGGAGCGGCAGAACCGCAACGTCCAGACAAACTCGGACCGCGCTTATCGGCCTCGCTCTATTCACCGGCGTGACGTCAAACGTAGGCAACACCACCAGCAACCAGGGCGCTTCAGAGAGGAAGCCATCATGAGTATCGCCTTTCGACCCTTCTCATTTGGCAAGGACCACCACACCACCCGGACACCCAAGACTCACCACTGGGGCTGGGGCCACACTGAAAAAACCGACTCAGGGACCCCCGAACAGCAGGGAAGCATGACTTCATATCCCTGGGAAGGCCTCTACCTGGAAGTTGACGAAACAACCGTATCGGTCAGCGAAGCAGACCCTCAGCCAAATACCCCACTAGGACTATTCCTGGCCAGCCTCATGTACGGCGAATAGGATCAGGCAATCCACCATCGCTAGCGTAAGAATCTCGGGCCAAGAGCCCCGCAGTAGAAAAGCTTCTGCGGATCGAAATCATGGCCGGGGCCTTAGCCTAGGCGCAGACTGCTGAACATGGTGATGGCCGACGACGATTGGGCCACGCTCGGGACGCCCGTAGCTTTCAAGAAGGACCCACATCTGGGAGCAGCCTGCCAGTACCACCACTGACGGGCTTCCTGCATACGTCGCCTGACCGACGGCCCTACCTAGCGGCCGTGCCTTAGGCCTAATGCCACCCATCTCGCGTTTCAACGTTCGTCGGTCGAGCTCCTATCAGATGGACTCCCGCAAGGACTTGGTCGCCGTCCATTCACGACCGGGACGAAGGGCCTGATCGTCGCGCCAGTTCCATCATTGGATAGCACGAAGACGCCGTTGACCAGCGAAAACGCGGTTCCAAGGCTACCCACCCCCTATTTTAACAATCACCGGCAAGAAAATCTGGAAATATATATGGGTTGAAAACGGGGCAATTTCGCGCATTCCCGCAGGTCAAGGCCATTTATCCTACCCATCTCCGGCTAATAGTTTGTGGCCACCAATGTTCAATTTGAGGTATTCGATGCGCCCATGGGACTTTCAATCGGCCGCGAACTTCTGCTGACCGGCATAGGGCCGCTGCCCTTGAGGGTCGGATCTTGGGGGGAGAGGAGCAGCCCACCGTCGGAGCACAAGAAGCGGTTCAAGGCGTTTGATCCGGACGCGGTGATGCTGGTTCCGCCGTCGCTGGATGAGTGGTTGCCGCAAAATCATCTGGCCCGGTTCATCGCCGAGATCGTCTCCTGCGAACTGGACCTGACCCGGTTCTACGACTCGTACGCGAAGACCAAGGGCCAGCCGCCGTACGATCCGCGGCTGATGGTCCGGGTCCTGCTCTACGGCTACTGTGTCGGGGTGCGTTCCTCGCGGGAGCTGGAACGGGGGTGCGTGGACGTGGTCGCGTTCCGCTGTGGACCGTGCCGGCTTTCACGCCAGCCCCCAATTACGACACCGGCGAGGGCTGATCCAGTCGCCACGGACCCGGATATAGCCGCAGACACAGATACGGCTATATCCGGGTCCCACACCAGAATCCGCGTCCCCAGCAGCCCGAAAGTCCCTCCTCAGTCCTCCCCGCCGGGAGTAGGCTCGCTGCATGACAGCGGCGGTCAGCATCTCCGGCCTGGTGAAAACGTTCGGTGCGTTCCGTGCCCTCGACGGCCTGGACCTTGAAGTTAGCGAAGGCGAAGTCCACGGCTTCCTCGGCCCCAACGGGGCGGGCAAGTCCACCACCCTGCGGATCCTGCTGGGGTTGCTCCGGGCGAACTCCGGCACAGTCCGGCTCCTCGGCGGCGATCCCTGGCGCGACCTGGTCCCGCTGCACCGCCGAATCGCCTACGTGCCGGGTGATGTCAGCCTCTGGCCGGGCCTCACAGGCGGCGAAGCAATCGACCTTCTTGGTCGGCTTCGCGGCGGGCTGGACGGCAAACGGCGCAACCGCCTTCTGGAGACCTTCGAACTGGATCCGACAAAGCGTGGGCAGGCCTACTCCAAAGGCAACCGCCAGAAAGTGGCCATCGTCGCGGCGCTCTCCTCGAACGCCGAACTGCTGATCCTCGACGAACCCACCGCCGGCCTCGATCCGCTCATGGAGGCGACGTTCCGGGAAGAGATCCGCCGGGAGCGCGCCCAGGGTCGCAGCGTGCTGCTCTCCAGCCACATCCTCGCCGAGGTGGAGGCACTCTCGGATCGCATCAGCATCATCCGGAAGGGCAAGGTGGTGGAGACCGGCAGCCTGGATCAGATGCGCGGGCACGCCCGCACGAATATCGCAGCAACGCTGGGCGACAGCTCAACACAGCTCACACACTTGCCCGGCGTCGAAGACCTCATCATCGAGGGCAACCGCGTCCGTTTCAGCGTCGATGGCGGCGGCCTCGCCGCCGCGATGAGTGTCCTGGCCAGCCACGGGGTCACCGCCCTCACTGTTTCTCCGCCCAGCCTGGAGGACCTTTTCCTTCGGCACTACGGTGAGCGCCTGGCACCGGAAACTGACGACGGCGGTGCCTCGCCGTGAACGGGCAGCTCACCGGCACCGGTGCCTTGCTGCGCCACGCCATCAGGCTTGACCGCTGGAAACTGCTGCCGTGGCTGGTGATCATCGGGGTCTTCCCACTCGCGTCCTTCGCTGCCTACGGATCACTGTTTTCCTCGCAGCTGGAAGCAGTTGCCTTGCAGCTCTCCCTCGGAGCCAACCCGGCGTTCTCCCTGTTGTTCGGACCTGCCACCGACCTCACCACGGCCATCGGTTTCGTTACGTGGCGCGTCCAGATGTTCGGGATGTTCTTCGCCGCCCTCATGGCCATCTTCACCGTGACCCGGCACACGCGGGCAGCCGAGGACACTGGCCAGGCGGAGCTGCTGGACTCCGGCGTCGTCGGCCAGCATGCACGGCTGGCGTCCGCCGTCGTCCTCGCCTGGCTGGCTTCGGCACTGGTAGGCCTGCTGGTCGGCGGATCGCTCGCCGCGGGAGGTGCGCCGCCGGCGTCGGCCTTTGCGCTGGGGGCTGTCCTGGGCGGCATGGGCTTCGCGTTTGCTGGCATTGCAGCAGTCACCGCGCAATTGGGCTCCGCCGCGCGTGCTGCCAACACGCTCGCTGCCGCAGTCCTCAGCGCCTGCTACCTGCTCCGCGGCCTCGGCGACACCCTGGACGATGGCGAGTGGCTGCTCTGGACCAATCCGATGGGCTGGGCCGAGGCCATCCGCCCAGCCACCGAGGACGACTTCCGGCCGTTGCTCCTGCTCGTAGGGACAGGCCTGGTGTCGGCCG
Source organism: Arthrobacter sp. Soil736 (assembly GCF_001428005.1). Classification (GTDB taxonomy): domain Bacteria; phylum Actinomycetota; class Actinomycetes; order Actinomycetales; family Micrococcaceae; genus Arthrobacter. The sequence continues at coordinate 17,252 of NZ_LMSB01000032.1, read as the reverse complement.
CTTTGGCCGCCTGGCTCTCCACCAGGCGGGATTTCGGGCTGGGCATCATCCCGGGACGGGCCGGGCCTCCCCGCGGAAAGCTCGGAATCTGGAGCCTCACCACACGCCTCAACCGGGGGCCCTTCTGGACGTGGGGTGTCACCTTCGCGGCGCTCGGTTCAATCTATGGGCTGGTGACCACCACAATGTCCTCGGTGTTCGCCGACAACCCGTTCGTGAAACAGATGCTCGCTGCGAGGGCCACGTCGGAGGAGCAGCTGACGTTCGCATTCGTCGAGGTCCTGCTGCTCGTGCTGGCCATCATCGGCGGCGTGTGCGGCATCCAGTTGGCCCTGCGCTTCTACGCCGAGGAAGAGGAGCGCCGCGCTGAATGGGTGCTTTCCGGCGCACTGTCGCGACTGGGCCATTTCGCACCAACAGTAACCGTGGCGCTCCTGGCCCCGGGCGTCGGAATGGTCATCGGTTCCCTGGCCCTGGCCGCCACCGCAAACGCCTCGGGATCGCCGGTGGACGCCCGGGATATCATCCTCCAGGGGCTGGCTGAACTGCCTGCTTTGTGGCTGGCCACCGCCGTCGCGATCGCCGCCGTCGGGCTGGCGCCGCAGCTGCGCGCCGTGGCCTGGCTGCTCCTGGTGTACTGGCTCCTGTTGACAATGTTCGGCCCGATCCTGAAGGCTCCGGATTGGATGCTGGCCACCAGCCCCTTCCATGTGGTGCCCAACATCATGGAAGCGAATCCGGACTTCGCTCCGTTGTGGTGGACCGCGGTGATCGCCGTCGTCCTGGTTGTTTCGGGGCTGCTGGGGTACCGCCGCCGGGACCTTGTGTGGACCTGAACGTTTGCGAATCGCGAAACGATTGTTATGACTCTGTTGGCCTTGCCTCCACATTTCTCCATTGACCAGAGAAGCAAAGGTCAGAACGATCCTGTCAGGAGCAGACCCCGACGCCCCAACACTGTTCTAGAAACGGCGGATGGACGTCACGGGGGACTCGGCAGCATGGTCAGCAACAAGGTCCAGCATCCTTTTGACCTCGGCACCGTTGAGGCCAAGGCGGGCGGCAACGGCCGCTTTCCTGCTATGTGGTCTGCCGCCTGTCTGTGTCCGGGAATTCACGGAGCGTGGCTGCTATGGCCCTGACGGCGGCCGGGTCTTCCGCCCAGGACCGGCCTGTCCGGGTACAGGCGTGGAAGCTGGTCACTTTCGAATGTTTGGCTGCCTCAGCGAGTTCGTCCCACGCGCATCGCAGATCCTCCGGGAGTTCCGGCGGCAAGGGCTCATCCGGGGCCGCAGAGGCTTCGGGAGCGCTCACCTTAGGAGCCGTGGTTGCAGCTTTTCGCTGAAAGAGATTTCTGAGGCCCATTTCTTTCTCCCTTCTGACGACGGGGAGCGCATGGCCAAGCTTCATGAAGGCTTCCGGCAGACAGCGGCGCAGTCATTGATCCCCAATAGTCGAGCTTCCATTCTGATCAGCACGACAGCTTTATGTCCATCACTCTTGAACAACTGCAAGGCCGCAGGGCTCGCACCCCTTCGGGCGTCCGCTTCGCGGCCGGCTGTTGGGTCCAGGGGAGATCAGATCCCGCCCCGGGCGGCGTCCACCAACGGTCGAGGGCGACAGTGGTGTGCACGGGGGACTGATCGATCATCCACCCCAAGAAGAGGCGGCCCTCCCGGGCTGATGGCGGGCCGGACCGGGGGTCCGGAGGGCTCGCGGACGGCAAGAGACTATGACGAAAACTGCGACGGTCTCTTACGGCGTTGATCAGCCGATCCTGCCTACGGTTCGTCGCCTCAATCTGCATAGGTGAGACTCGGCCCTCAGCGAGCACCAGCGTCGCCAAATGCAGCCGGAGCTGGTTGCGCCACACGGTGTAGCCCATCCCGACTTCGTCGCGGAACAGCCGGGGGAGCGTGTGCTCGCTCGCGCCGACCCGGTGGCCGAGCTCGGCCAGGCCGGGGGAGGCGGTGCGAGGATCCGTTCCAGGTCGGCCAGATTCAGCGCGACATTGCGGAGCCGGCCGATTCCATCGCAGTGCCGGAGATCGCCAGCACATGAGCGTGTGGGGGCGAGTGCGATATTGGCGTGCTGGCACGGATCTGAAGCTCGCTTTTCGCTCGTTTACGAGAACATCACCAGACCGATACACACTCCTCCCGCAGCAGGTAAGACGATGCACGTTCGGTGGGGCGGCGAATTTCGCGATCGAGATGACGCAGCGCCGCGGTGACCATTCGAGTCTGTCCACTCGGACTCCCCGGCGACAGCATTTCGGGAGACAATTGGCAGCGCACTTGTTGACGGCGGCCTATGCCGGACACGGGTAATCGTGACCGCACTCAAGCCGCGTTCCACGAGTGGACCAACCATGCGCCCGATTGCTCGTCCGTCAGACGGACGCTGGTTGGTTGAGCGAGCACGATGCGACCTGGGCCCTTGCCGACCCACCTCGTTCTTGAACGTTCGTCAATCAAGCTCCTCTCAGATGGTCTCGCGCAAGGGCGCTATCGTCCTCCGGCCAAGCTCGGCAGGGTCGACTTGATCGCCCTGCCAGGGGCCAAATGAATGACGAGAACTGCGCCTGAACAGGGGAAACAGGGATCTGAACCGACCCACCCCCTGTTTTAACAATCAGCGGCGAGAAAGTCTGAAAATTTATATGGGTTCAAAACGGGGCAATTTCGCGCATTTCCACAGGTCAAAGCCATTTCTCCTACCCATATCCGGCAAATAGTTTGTGACCACCAATGTTCAATTTTAGGTAGTCGATGCGCCGATGAGACTTCAATCAAGATCGGAGGGAGAGACGGCAGGGCCGGCGCAAGCCGGCCCTGCCGTCTTACGCGTGACCTAGGACGAAGCACACGAGAACCTTTACGCGCTTCGGACGAGGGCCAAAAGCTCATCGTCATCAGCACCTGCCAGCTGGGGCCGCGTCAGGCAGAATGGCTTCATGTGCGGCAGATACGTGATGTCCAAGGCCACAGGCGACCTCCTGAGCTACTTCGATGCCAAAGAGGTCGAGGGCGCCCCGCCGCCGCCGAGCTGGAATGTAGCGCCTACCCAGGCTGTGCCCATCGTTGCTGAAAGGCTTGACGAGGGCAGCATCGAGCGGCACCTGCTCGTGGCCCACTGGGGCCTGGTGCCGTCCTGGGCGAAGGACATCAAGATCGGCAATAAGCTGATCAACGCCCGCAGCGAAAGCATCTTGGAGAAGCCGTCCTTCCGCAAGGCAGCGGTGAAACGCCGAGGGATTATCCCGGCCGAGGGGTACTACGAGTGGCTGAAGACCGAGGACGGGAAGAAGATCCCGAACTACCTCTATTCCGAGAACGAACCGCTGCTGGGTTTCGCCGGCCTGTACGAGTGGTGGGCTGATCCTTCTCTGCCCGAGGATGACCCGGGCCGGTGGCTGCTCAGCTGCACCGTGCTGACCACCACCACGCAGGACGCCCTGGGGCACGTCCACGACAGGTCCCCGGTCATCATCCTGCGGGACCGCTTGGCTGAATGGCTCGACCCGGACCTGACCGACAAGAACGATATTCAGCACCTGCTGGACTCCCTACCTGAGCCGACTCTGACTCCAAGGATTGTCAGCGCGAGAGTGAACAGCGTCCGGAACAACCGGCCTGAGCTCATCGAGCCTGCCGAGTGAGCGCCGACGGTCAGGTGGACTCTGGGAGATCTGGGAGATCTGGGAGATCTGGGAGATCTGGGAGATCTGGGAGGACGCCGAGGTGAAGCGAGTGAAGCGCCGCCCAAAAATCACGACAGGGCTGCTTGCGCTGATCATCGTATTTTTCAACGCCGGCGTAGTCGCGTGGAGGCTCTGGGCCTTCAGGGAACCCACGTCAGGATACGGTGCCGGATTCGTGATGATCTTTGTCGCCCTGTCGACCGTGCTCAGCGCCTTTCTGGGCGTGATATCCCTCGTCGATAAGAGCGGCAGGGTGCCAGGAGCTATTGCTCTGGCAATATGCGGCGCCGGCGTGATGCTTGCCCTCTACAGCATGATCGCCGAGGGTATGTGAAGCAGATTTTCGCAGCTAGCAGGAAAAATTCCATCGCTGACCTCGAACCGGGCGATGGTTACCGGATTCGAGCTGAGGACAAACGATTCCGACGACCTCGGATCGGGATTTCATGACCCATCAACAGCTCAAGGTCGGGGCAAAAGTAAATCCGCGCCCAGGCACCCGGAAGCGAGGAAGCGGTTTTGACTTCAGCAGGTCGCGGTCTGCGCCGGGGATGGGGCGCCCACCCATTTGTTGTCGCCGTTGAACGTGCGGACGCCTCGGACCTGCGCCGTCCAGGTCCCCCTGGCGGCGGGATGCAGGTCATATGTTGGGTCGGTTACCGGGATTTCAGGACCGGTAGGTGGCACCATGACGAACTCGATGGATGTGGCGCCAGAGACTGTGCCGTAGCTGTTCACCGTGGCGCTGAGTTTCCTGCCCGTGCTGCACGTGATCGTGATGCTCGCGCCGACGGGCGGGGGCAGGGCAAGCGTGGATGCAGTGACCTGGCCTGTGGCCGTGACGGTGAACAGTGCCTGGGCGATCCCGGGGGTGCAGACCAGGGCGGCGGCGAGGAGCAGGACCGCCGCGAAGCGAGGGCCCCTGGCGGGCCGCGTGGCGGTGCGTCGGCTGGTGCGCACGGTCTGGAGGCCTCCTGTTCAGTCTCTTGCGTCTGGTTCTACTCTTTCGCGTCGCCAGCAATCCTTGTCTAATTCTCTTATGCCGACAGGGCCTGTGCGTCATGCCGTCCGGCCAGGTGTGCCTCCAGTTGCACACTGTGCTGGGCTGCCTCGTGCCCGGCCGTCAGCGCCGCGTAGTGGTCATCCATGGCCAACGCCTTTTCGAGCCGCACACCGATGTGTTCCATCCTCAGTGCGCCGATCATTGCGGAGCTGACTTTCAGGCTTAGCGCGGCGTCCATGGCTGCGTCCCGGTCCTGGCTGTTCAGCGCGCGGACGATGCGCTCGACCCGGGCCGGTAGAAGCCCAAGGTAGTCCGCGGCGTATCGTTCGGCTGCTGCGGGGGTCAGTGCGTCGGCAAGGTCCTGGAGGCACGTGGTGTCCAGGACCGGGAGCAGGTTTCTAAGCGCTGCGGTCATTGCCTGCGTCCGTTGAGGAGGCGTCGGTTGCCTCCGGCTTCTTGCCCCAGATGGAGGCCAGCAGCATGGTGACCAGGACGGCCGGCGCACCGTACATCAGGATCTTGAGCACGATGGGGTCCCGCAGGGTGCGGATCGCGGTGCCGAGATAGGGGATGGTGGCGGCGTGGACGTGGACGGTGTCCTCCTGCAGGATCGCGGTCCACGGGTCGGCTCCGTTGTTCGCATCGCCCTTGGTGCGCACGGCGGTGGTCCCGTTGGCGTTGCGGATGATCTCGACGACACGGTGGGTTTCGATGCGCCGGTCATCGACCGGGATGCCGTAGGTGATGATGTCCCCGGTCTTGAGCTCGCTGGACGGCTTCGCCGCCGAGACGACGACGTCGCCGGGGTTTATCAGCGGCGCCATAGATCCGGTCAGCATAGTGCTGGTCTGGTAGCCCAGGAACCTCGGCCCCACAGCCAGGAACAGGAACGCGGCTACGGCCACCAGGATCATCCCCGTTGTTGCTATGCCAACCACGATCCGGAGTGCCTTTGCCCACGGTCCGGCGGCCGGGGCCGACGAGGGTGAAGCCTTCGTGGTGGCCTTCGGGAGGCGGTAAATGGATGATGCCGTCATGGCGCTGTCCGTTCCGGTGGGTGCTCCTCCGCCGCGCCCCTGGGCGGTCCGCGGCGGAGGAGCGGTCTGGCTACTTGCTGGTGCCGGAGCGCTGCGTGCCGGTGAAGCTCAGGTCGATGGTGCTGCTCTTGGCCTGGAAAGTGTTGTCGGCGGCGAGGGGCAGCGCCAGGGTGACGCGCAGGTTGTCAGTGTTCCCGGCAGTGGTGGAGGTCAGGTTGGCCAAGGCCAGGTTGGCGCCGATGACGGAGCGGGAGGCCAGGACCTGGGTGGTGGTGCCACCCGTGCAGGCGTAGGTGTAGCCGGCCCCCGCGGCGGTCTCAGTCCAGGGCACGGAGCAGTTGTCGACGGCCAGCTGCAGGCCGAGCGTGGGGTCGGTGTCCAGCTTGGAGCTGGTGGTGGCCACCGCGGTCAGGGTGACACCGGCGAGTGCCTGGTTGCCCGCGGCGTTGGTCAGCGTGACGGCGCGCTGGACGGTGTCGCCGGGGACCAGGCCGGTAGCGGCGACGCTGAGGCGGTTGGCGGCACCGGTGCCCAGAGTGATTTCCACGGTGCCGGAGGCGATGTTGGTGGCGGCGGAGGTGGTGGAGGTGAAGGCACCGTAGGTGCCCATGCCTGCAACGCCGGCGGCCGCGCCGACCAATGTCAGGGAAGCGACGATTTTACCGGTGGTGGACTTGAGGCTGAGACCCATGATGCTGAAATTCCATTTCCTTGATGGGTCCGTCTGCCGGACCCGTTTGGCTGTCGGCGATGTCTTTACCAACGACCCAACAATTCCGGGCACAAATCAAGAAATCGTGCTGTGAACGATCAAGATCGCATCAAGTCAATAGCCGGACGCTCAAGATTTGATCAAGACAGAGTGCCTGTCGGGTTTCGACCGAGGGGCCAGCGACGGCTGGGGCACCAAAGCCCCGGTCTCGGAGGGCTTCAGTTCGTCGCCGGCCCCGGTCAAACCCCGAACGCAGCGCGCGGGAAATGGCGAAGCAGCCTCTGAGCCCTGCGGCGGGGCATGCGGGCTGCTTCGCCTTCAATTCAACACCCGTCGCTCGGGCCCGGCACCAGTGGCGGATACCTGCCTTTGTGCGTGCCTGGCTACTCACCTGCGCAGGTGCCATCTCCCACGGATCGGCAAGGCGCCGACGTCGCCGGGTGTGAGCCTGCACGTCGGTGTAGCGTCCACTGCGCCGTGTCGCGAAAAGGGGACACCATGGCAGGCAAGTACGAGATTTTTGCTAACCAACCGACCGGCTTTCGATTTCGGCTGAAAGCCTCGAACGGGGACGTCGCCGTTACGTCGGAGAACTACAAAACGAAGAAGAGCGTGCTCGAAGGGCTCGACAGATTCAGGAAAAACGCTGCCTCCACGAATGTCGAGGACCAAACTCTGGACTCTTTAGCCGCTACAGAATGAGGACGGGTCGTGCCAACGGGTGACTGCAGAGATTAGGGCCGGTAGTCTGGCCCTGGTTCAGGGGTCGACCCTGGCTTCCGGCCGCGCTTCCGGCCGGCCTGCCACCCAGGGACGGCGGCATCCAGGGTGCCGAGCTTTTCCGAGTCGAGTTCACCGCGGCGGGCCTTGTACCGCTGGGTGTGCAGCCAGACCCCGAGGTCGTGCTCTTCGCCGGTAATGGTGGCCTTGTGCCTGGGCCAATCGTGGCCTGCTGCCCGGTACTTGACGACGGCCGCCAACCGCTCCTGCCACCGCGCCTCATCCGCCTCGGCGCGCGGCGTGGCCTCCCAGCCGGGGAGCGCCGCCAGGCCGTCACGGAATCCGGGCGCGAGTGTCCCGGCCCGCGAGTCTTCCCGCCGGCGTTGCAGCCAGACCGCCAGGGTTCGTTCCGTGGTGGTGTCTGCGTTTCGGGACGGGTAGCGTCCCGTTTCCTGGACCATGGTCGCCAGCTGCCGCATGCGTTCCCGGCCCTGGGCCGTTATTCGGGCACCGCCCGTGCCGGTGGCAGCCTCGTGGGCTTCCCGGAGGCCCGGGTCCGCGGCGCACGCGACGCGCAGGTGGTATCCGACCGTCGAGGCGGGGACGCCGGCCAGCGCTGAGATCTGTCTCCGGCTGAGGCCGCCGCGGTACATCAGCACCCACTCCTGGTCGGGAGCCGCGTCCCGCCTCGTCGTCGCCACGACATCCATCCTGCCATCAGCGGTGAACTGCCACCGCTCAATTCGCGATTGCACGAGCTGGCCGCCTAGGTTTCGTCCAGAATTAGCCTGCCATCGGGCTTGCGGATAAGGGTCCAATAGTGATCTGTCGCCGTCCAGACGTTGCCGCTCTTCGGCGCCTGTTGTGCCCAGGCGACAACCCTTTCCAGCCAGACATCCCGAAGTTGCTGGCCGATTTCGTAGCGCAGCTCCGAGGGAACGGCACCGACCGACATCAGCAGGGGGCTGGTATCGAAATCACGGGAATGGAAGTACTTTGCCCGCGCGTCCGAGGGCCAGTAGGCGTGCAGAACGTACGGGTCCGCTGACCTATTCTGGTCCGTCCGGCTGAAGGAGAGGCTGCCCAGGTTCACGCCCGCGGCGGCCAGGGCGGCGCTGACTTCATCCCGCCCCAGCGGTAGGCCCAGCCCTTGGGCAACTTGTCCCGGTCGTAGCGCTGCCACGGTCCTTCTGTCATTCCCGCATCGTAGGCCCAAAGGTGACGCCAGCAGCACCTTGCCTTGGTGGACTGGGTTGGGCGTGTCAGGATGTGCCGATGGGGCACAAGAGGCAGTCACGGAAGAAGATCCGATCACGGCTTGAGCGGTCAATGGATGAGCAACAACCTGTCAGCATTGCCCGTACCGTCAAAAAGGGCACGGAACGGCATGGAGTGGTCCAGGAGATTGGCGATGAGTGGATGCTGATGGCTGCCGTCAGGGATGGCGGCTACCTCAACGGGTACATGGCCGTGCGGCTGGATCTCATCCACCACGTCAGGACCGATCGCGGGTTGGAGGACTTCCTCAAGGACCGACCTGACTGGCCGCCGGCCATCCTGACGCCCGGCAGCACGGCGAGCCCCCACAGCATCCTGGAAGCCGCGATCGAAACCAGCAGCGTCCTGTCGATCTTCATGGAAGAGAAATGGCCGAGACCCTTCTTCGTGGGCGTCCCGGTGAAGTACTCGGAGAAGGCGGTGAAGCTGGTGACGATCGACTCCAAGGCCAAATGGGAAGACGGGACCTTCAAGGTCAAGTACAGGGACCTGACCCAAATCAGCTTCGGCGGCGACTACGAAAAGGCCCTGTGGGCCACCATCGGAGGGTTGGCCGCGTAGCGGCTATGTCAACGTCTGCTGTCGGGCCCGGACGCTCATAGAAGGACGCCACTGAGACACCCTCCGTTCACTGTGCGGCTGTAGCGTGGCTCCGTCACTGACGTCCCGTTGAAGGAGCCCTGAGATGCCGGTAATCACAACCTGGAACCTAGAGAACTTCTTCCGGCCCGGAGGCGCGTACGGTCCCCGCACCCAGGACATCTACGAAAAGAAGCTCACCTACCTGACTGACCGGATCAACGCCCTGGCGCCTGACGTGGTCGCGATCCAGGAGGTCGGGGATCCGGACGCCCTGACGGACCTTGCGGGCCGGCTGCCGGAAATCTGGCACACCGCCCTGTCAACCCGTCCGGACCGGCGGGGCATCCGGGTCGGGTTCCTGAGCCGTACCCCGCTCATCACGGTGGGGGAGGTGACGGCGCTGCCGGCACCTTTGCTCCCGGTGCAGGTCGGGGATGCGCCCACGGATACGGACGGGTCGATGGGCCGGGGCGCCCTTCACGTCAGGACCACGGTCGGCGGCCTCGAGCTGGACCTGGTCACCGCGCACCTGAAATCGAAGCTGCTCACCTATCCCGGCGGCCGGTTCAAGGCGCGGAACGGGGACGAGCGGGCGCGGTACGGCGCCTACGCCCTGTACCGGCGAACTATGGAAGCGGCGACGCTGAGGATTTACGCCAACGGGATCCTGGCGGGCGGCGTGCGGAACCTGGTTGTCCTGGGCGACATGAACGATACGCAACTGGCAGCTACCAGGCAGATCCTCTATGGCCCGGACGGATCCCAGCTGGGCACGCCCGGCTTCGACCGGCCCGACGCCGGTGACGCGACCCGGCTCTGGAACGTCGCACCACGGATCCCTGACGGGCACCGGTTTTCCCGCCTCCACGGAGGCGACAGGGAACTCATCGACCACATCCTGCTCAGCCACAAGCTGGTCCAAAAGCTCGTCAGCGCGGACGCCTACACGCAGGACATCACCACGATCGGGAACGACCCGTCCAGCCGCCGGGACGCCACCGTCCCGGACCATGCTCCGGTCACCGTCAGTATCGGCTAGGGGCCCTCAGCGATCGGGCTCAAGCCAGTCTGTTCTTGCAGGCGAGTGCCCGGCCTGCCCGCCGCCACCGAACGGTCGGGCAGACTTCCCGAACCGCCCGATAGGGCTGGCTTCCCCGGTCTCAGTACCTGGCAACATCGGCGTACGGGCTCACCGGCCGGCCGCTGGTGTCCAGCAGCTGGTTGATAGACAGTTCAAGGATCCCCACGGCGGGGTTCAGCTCGTTGATCATTCTTCCGTTGCCGGTGTAGATGCCGACGTGCCAGAAGTTGTCGGGGCAATGTTGCCGTCGCCCTGCATGACAGCCCAGTTGCCTGCTCCGTTGGTGGCGGTGTCCCACACTGCGCCGGTAGGGCCGTAGGTGACGAGGTTGCCGTCACCCGGCATGATGAGCCGGAATCTGCCGTCGGTGGAGAGCAAAGAGTTGTTGGCGCGCAGGACAGCCCCGGACCAGGGTCACCGGGGTCGGACCCCAGGTCACTGGGTCGGCTGTCAGACGGTAACCTTCCCTGGAAGTGCCGGTCACTGTGGGCGCAGGGCCTGTGAGTGTCCCGGCCCCGTCAGTTCCGGTCGCTCTGCTGGTGCGGGACACGGTGCCATACGCGGTCTTCGAACCGGTAACCCGGACTGAGAGCGCTTTGCCCTTGTCCGCGGCGGTTTGTACATAGGTGGTGCTTGTTGCTCCCAGAATGGCAACGCCGGCGCGCAGCCACTGGTACCGCAGAGTCACTGGGGCCGGTCCCCAGGTGCCGGGCGCAGCCGTGAGCCGGGAGCCGACTTTGACCGAGCCGGTCACGGTGGGAACGGGGGCAGTGAGTGTGCCGGCGGCCACCACAGCGGTGGCCCTGCTCGTCCGGGCCACACTGGTGTATCCCGTCTTCGACCCGGCGACGCGGACAGAGAGCACCTTGCCGCGGTCCGAGGGGGTTCCGATGTAGCTTGCGCCTGTTGCGCCCTGGATGGCCATGCCGGAGCGGAGCCACTGGTATCGCAGCGCCACCGGCGCCGGACCCGACGTTCCAGGAACCACCGTAAGTCGTGCGCCAACCTTGGCTGCACCCGTAATGGAAGGCACCGGAGCAGACAGGGAGCCAGCAGCCGTCGCGCCCGGCAGCCCGACCAGCCCCATCAGAGAGCCAAAGTGATGAACAGACCCAAAACGCGACCCAGACGGCCAGGACCGACGATGCTTCCCCCATATGCATTCGACCAGTTAGCCTTGCCGAACTTATGTGCCCGACAGGGCACAGTCCATCGAAAACGGCGTACGCTGCGTGAATCCTGCGCCAATCTTGATCCGCGCCCTCGCCATCGGAATGAGTCTGCTTCCGGGGCAGTGACAATACTCGACCGACGCCCGCTGTGCCAGCCCGAAAGGCTTCGACGGGAGCCATGATGGCGGCGCCCCGCCCAGCCGTTAAGGGGTGTGTCGATGGCATGAGGCCGAGCCCGAGCGGCCCATGTACTTCCAGCTGAAGGCCGACGACAACCAGCAAATACCTCGACCAACGCGTCCAAGGCCAGAATCCAACACCGGAACCTGCCGCTGCCTCATACCATTGGCTCCATGCAATTGCCGCCGAAAGAGGCTTTCAATGTTCGGCCTATGACCAGGCAGACACGTGAATCGCTGCTGCTCATGGCGTTGGAAGGCAAGGTGCCATCTGATGCGAGGAGGGCGCACCTCGTTTTGCACGCCCGTGACCAGGGAATGTGCGGGATCTGCGGCACGCCGGTGGACATTGCGCTGCGGCACCCCACCCGGGCAGCGCGACCATGGACCACATCCTTCACAAATCCCGCCGCGGTTCTGTGCATGACTGGGAGAATTTGCGGCTGGCCCACCGTCAATGCAACTTGGAGCGCAATCAGTTTGAGGTAAGTCCGGAAGTCACCAACACCGCGTCGACCTCCACGTGCCCATCGAAGACGTCGCCGGTGCTGTCGGCGAGCTCATCGCCGAAGGCAAGGTGAAGCACTTCGGCCTCTCCGAGGCCTCCGCCGCCACAATCCGCCGCGCTCACGCCGTGCACCCGGTCACCGCGGTCCAGAGCGAGTACTCTCTCTGGACACGGGATCCCGAGGCAGAGGTGCTGCCGACCCTGGCGGAGCTCGGCATCGGCTTCGTACCGTTCAGCCCGCTCGGCAAGGGCTTCCTCACCGGCACCGTCGACGCGTCCACCGCATTCACCGAGGGCGACATCCGTCGGCGTGTTCCGCGGTTCCAGGCTGAGAATCTCGCCGCGAACCAGAAGGTCGTTGACCACGTCAAGAGCCTAGCCGAGGCAAAGGGTTCGACGCCGAGCCAGATCGCCTTGGCCTGGTTGCTGGCGCAACAGCCGTGGATCGTACCGATTCCCGGCACTCGACGTACCGAGCGCATCCGGGAGAACGCGACGGCCACCCAGCTCGCCCTCTCCGCGGACGAGCGCGCCGATCTCGACAGCCTCGCCCAGCGCATCGGCGTCCGCGGAGACCGCTACAACGCCGAGCACATGGCTTACGTCAACCGCTAGTCGCAACAGAAGGAAAAGCAAAATGACTGACAACGAATTCGACCAGATCTTCCCGCTCGGGGAGAAGAACGACGCCTACGCCCAGTACTTCATCGGCCAGAGCTACCTGGCCCCGCTCGCCTCGGGAAGTGTCCCGGTCAGCAACGTCTCCTTCGAGCCTGGATGCCGCAACAACTGGCACATTCACCACGGAACTGCCGGCGGCGGGGATCAGATCCTGCTATGTACGGCGGGCAGCGGCTGGTTCCAGGCCGAGGGCCAGTACCCCATCAGCCTGGAGCCGGGAACGGTGATCCACGTCCCGGCCGGGACGAAGCACTGGCACGGTGCGAAGGCTGACTCGTGGTTCTCCCACGTCGCCTTCATCACCCCGGGCGAGAACGTCAGCAACGAATGGCTTGAGCCCGTCACCGACGAGGTTTACGGCGAACTGCCGAAGAACGAGGAGACCGCATGAGCATCCTGAACGAGAGCTACACCCTGGCCAACAGCGTCGAGATCCCGAAGCTGGGGCTTGGCACCTGGTTCATCGACGACGACAAAGCGGCCGACGCGGTGAAGGCCGCGATCGAGATCGGCTACCGCAACATCGACACGGCCCAAGCGTATGGCAACGAGCGCGGCGTCGGCGAAGGCGTACGCACCTCCGGCGTCGCCGGGGAAGAGCTGTTCGTCTCGACGAAGCTCGCGGCGGAAATCAAGGACTACGACCGAGCTGTTGCTGCGATCGACGGGTCGCTGGAGAAGCTCGGCCTCGACTACATCGACCTGATGCTCATCCACAGCCCGCAGCCCTGGGACGACTTCCGCGGAAGTGACTACGCCGAGGGCAACCGTCAGGCGTGGCGCGCCTTGGAGGACGCCTACCAGGCCGGGAAGGTCCGTTCCATCGGAGTGTCAAACTTCCAGCAGCAGGACGTCGAGAACATCCTGTCCACCGCGACGGTGGTCCCGCACGTGAACCAGCTCCTGGTCCACGCGGGCAACACACCGGCAGAGTTGCTGGCCTCCTGCGAGGGCAAGGGCATCATCGTCCAGGCGTACTCGCCCATCGCCCATGGGGAGATCCTGAAGAACACCGAGGTCCAGGTGATGGCCGGGAAGTACGGCGTGACCGTACCGCAGCTGTGCATCCGCTACACCTTGCAGCTGGGCACGGTATCGCTGCCCAAGACGGCCAACCCCGAACACAGGCGCTCCAACGCCGAAGTCGACTTTGTCATCGCCGATGACGACATGGCCGCCCTGCGCGAGCTGCAATACGTGGACTACGGCGAGCACGCCGCTTTCCCGGTATACAGCGGCAAGTGATACAGATGGACGATGAAGCATGACCGCTTGGACTCCGCAGCAGCTTGAGAAGATCGGCTCTACCGACGACTTCCACATCTCGCCCTACCGTGGTGACGGCACGACCCCCGGCACACCAACCTGGATCTGGTCCGTCGTCGTCGATGGTGACGTGTACGTTCGCGCGTACAACGGGACCGCTTCCCGCTGGCACCGCTCAGCGATGACCCAGAGGGCTGGACAGATCCGCGCCGGCGGCATCGACGCTAAAGTCGCGTTCACTCCGGTGGACGGCGAGATCAACGACCGTATCGACGCAGCCTATGCCAAGAAATATGCAGGAAGCCCGTATCTACCGCCGATGATCTCAACGAGGACTCGGGCGGCCACCGTGCGCGTCGACCCGAGGTAGGGTTCCCGCCCTCCGACCTCCGATCGAGCTGGGTGTCGACGACGCCCGGCTCGATCATAGGCACACGGCCGTCCGAGAAGGATATGACCTCCCGTACCCAGATTGCCTCATGGATGAACCGCCGATCGGTCCCGGATCGCTAGACGGCGGGTCCCGTCGAAGTTCTTGCCGAAGGCGTCAGCGGGGCAGGATCAGGCGGATCTGGGTCCTGATGTCCTGCACGATCGCCTCGGTACTCAAGGCGGCGTTCACGCTTGCTGCCATGCTGAGGAACATGATCGCCGAGACAATGCGTGCTGTGGTTGCGGCATCACCGGCACTGATCAGCTCCTCCCTGGCCAGGACGGCGGCGATGGCCTCCTCCGTCTGCCCGACGATGGAAAGAGCCTCACCATGGCGGGGCTCCGCCGGATCCCCGAAGACCATCTCCCGCAGGTAGGTACGCCCGTTGTCGACCTGGACCCGGTTGCACTCCACGATCGGCCGCACGATGGCCATCACCGCATCAAGGGCATCCGGGATGGCCTCAGCATCCGCCCGGCCCCGCTCGAGCGCTTCCGCGTAGTGCGCGTTCTGCACGAGCAAGAGGAGTTCCCCCTTGGTCTTTGCGTAGAGGAACAGGGTTCCGGTGCCAATGTCGGCCTTGTCGGCGATCTGCTGGGTTGTGACCTCCTCGACCCCGTATTCAGCGAACAGTTCGCTGGCTGCGGCAGTGATGCGGTCCAGCTTCTGCTGCTTGTTCCGCTCGCGCCGTCCGAGCGGCTGGGATGTGACAGGCATGAGGGTTCCTCCGGAATGTAACTGACTGGACTCAATTATGACTATAACGCCGCGTCGAGCCCGAGTCATTCGCGCGCTATGTCTACTCTTCGTAGTGGGGGAGGGCATGGCCGTGCTTGACGTACGTGAGCGCAGCCTCGATGTCGTAGGCGTGGATCGCGGAGGCCAGCGGGGCCAGCTGACGGGACAGGTTCTCCACCGGGCTGCTGGTGAAGAAGGCGTCGCGGGTCGCGGTGGTGGCGAACCCCAGGATGACCGAGGCGTGGAAACGCTGGTCATGCGGGTTGTCGTGGGCGACGCTTGGTGTGTCCCATAACTTCTCGCTCCAAGGCAGGAACGTCTGCGTGCGCAGTTCCTTCAGCACACCCGTATTCGCGAGGCCAGGACCGAGTTGATTGTTGATGAATTTGCGGAACTCACCCGCGCGGACACCGTCGCGGCGGCGGAGGTAAATGATGGCACGGGACCCGACTATCGCTGCTGGGCCGGCGACGTCGAACCAGCGGGAAGAGTTCGGCGCACCGCCGTAGAGAAGGGTACGGCGGAACACATTGACCTCGTCCTTGTAGGCCAGGGCGGTCTGCTTGCGTCCCTGCAGCGGTGCAAGCGCGGACTGGAAGGTGACTTCCGCGACGCCGTCGATCTTCCGGTCGCCGGGGATGGCGGTCTCCATTCCGCTGGTTGCGGGCCAGAGGCCGGGGTTGTGTTCGGCGAGGTGGATCTGCCGGTATTCCTCCAGGCCGGGGGTGGCGGCGATGATGCCGGAGTGCGGGCCCTTCCAGTAGTCCATGCCGGTTTGGCGGGGCTGGTCGGTGCGCACCCACAGCAGGATCGAGGACGTGAAGTGTTTCTTCACGTTCGGTTTTCCGGTGGACTGTGAGGTGCTCATCGTCGTGCCTTCTTGTCGCGTCTCTGGGTAGTGGTCAGTTGGCGAGGAACTCAACAGCCACCGGGGCGAACGTGGCGTGGTACTGGAAGATTCCGCCGTGGCCGGAGTCGGGGTAGATGATCAGCTCGGATCCTTTGATGCGACGGTGCAGGTCCTCGGAGAGGACCGATGGCACCATGCGGTCGTTGTCGCCGTTGGCGATAAGAGTGGGCAGGGTGAGCGTAGACAGGTCCGACGGGGCAGAACGGCCGAACTTCTGGATTGCTTTGAGCTGCGTCTGGAACGCCTTGGTTCTGATCGGCTTGTCACGGTCGGCGGTGCGCTCCTGGAGCCTCTTGATAAACGCCTTCGCGGCCTGCTTGCCGGTGGTGTTGCGGTTGAAGAACAGGAACTCCTTCGGGTCCGAGCGCGTCAGGGTCGCACGCAGGATATCCCGGTAGGTGGTGCCGACGACCTTGTCCATGTCCTTGCCCCCGCGGGGCCCGGTGCCGGTCAGCACCAGCTTGCGGACAAGGCCGGGATGCTTGAGGACCAGGTCCTGTGCGATCATGCCGCCCATTGAGAAGGAGAAGACATCGATCTGGTCGAACCCGAGGGCACCGATGAAAGCGTAGGCATCGTCAGCCATGGCCTCGATGCTGTCCGGAACCTGCCCGGTGGAGGGCGCCGACGCCGGCCTGGTCAAAGGTGATGACGTTGCGGTTCTTCGCGATGGGATCAATGATGCGGGGATCCCAGTTGTCCATGGTCGCCGCAAGGTGCACGAAGAACACGACGGGGATGCCGCCTTTGGGGCCCAGCTCGCGGTATGCGTAGGTGCCGCCGCCGGCGGTGATGGTGCGGGTTGGCGCGTTCGCGTACGAGGTGACGACGGATTCGTCCGGGCTGGCAGTGTTGCTCATGATGATGTTCTCCTGGCTGGCGTATGAAGTGAATCGCCGACGGCGGGTCCGCCGGCGAGGGTGACCACGGCTTTGCCGCGGATGCCGCCCCTGCCGAGCGACTGCAGAGCCTGTGGGGTTTGCGCGAAGTCGAAAACCTTGCCCACGATCGGGCGCAGCACGCCGTCGTCCACCAGTGCACTAATCTGGCGCAGCTGGTCGCCGCTGGCACGCATGAAGAGGAACTCGTAGCTGACGCCGAGCTTCTTCGCCTGCCGCCGGATCTTGCTGCTGAGGGCGGTGATCGCCAGTCGCAGCACGGGACTCAGGCCGGCTTTGCGCGCGAAGGCCGGATCGGGCGGGCCGGAGATCCCAATCGCTTTCCCACCGGGCTTGAGGATGCGCAGTGA
>NZ_LMSB01000031.1 GCF_001428005.1 Arthrobacter sp. Soil736 | reverse complement strand
CCGTGGAGGCGGCTTCGTGGGCGGGTGATCGGTGATGGGCGTGGGCTGCCGGTCCCTTGTGGTCTGCCAGGGGGTGGCGCCGGTTCCACGTCCGGCTGGTGGTGATGGTTTCTCGTCGGTATCGGGACGGTCGTTGGCTCAGGTCGATGTTGATTGCCGGTCGGGGACGCTGATGCGTGAAACTGTTTCCAGCAGCAGGGTGATGAGGTCCTTTTCCGGGGCTGTGGCCGGCAGCAGCAGGTGGTGTTTGCGGGCGCGGGTGATGACTTTCCCGGCGGTCGCGAACAGCCGGTAGCGCCAGCGTTTGATGTCCCAGGCTTTGGCGTGGTGGCCGTGTGGGAGGGCGGCGAGTTGGAGCCAGGAGACGAGGTTGCTGGCCAGGGCGGCGATGTCCGCCCAGGCCTGGTTGGCTGCGAAGTCAAAGAACGGCAGTTTGCCCAGGCCGGTGTTTTTCAGGGTTTTGATCCGGTTCTCGCATCGGCCGCGGGCCCGGTGCCTGGCGTCCAGGAACGGTCCGTGCCATCGGGGCGAGTTGGTCAGGAACGCGGTGACGCGGTGCCCGTCCATGTCCAGCAGTGTCGGCTGCGCTCCTGCGTGCAGCGGCTCTGCCCGGAGGAACAGTTGCGTGCCGGGCGGGTAGTCCTGAAGCCCGATTACGTCGGTGGCGTTGATGACCCACGCGTCGGTGCGCTCTGTGCCGTTCTGGTCCAGGGCCGGCTGCCAGTTCGTTTTGTCGTTGATCCAGTCGATCATGTGGGCCTTGCCCAGCGGGAGCGTGTAGCTGGTGGAGAACTGCACGCCCAGGCTGTGCAGGTGCCAGAGGAACTTCCGCGATGCCCCGGCGCTGTCGGTGCGGATAAGGACTTTCTCCCCGGACAGCGTTCCGGCTTCGTCGTAGAACCCGTCGGGCAGCTGGGCCACGGCGGTGTGGAAGACGCGGATGTGGTCATCGGCGCTGTTCGCTCCGGCGTTGCCGGGGCGCAGCGCGACGGCGAGGATTTCTCCGGTCCCGTTACCGGTGCCGTAGTCGCAGGAGGCGATGAACGGGGCGAACCCGTAGCCGCCCTTGTAGGTGCCGGCGACGTTTTCCTTGTCCGAGTGCGAGGTCACGAGTGTCGCGTCAAGGTCGATGATCAACGGATCCGCGGCCGTGGCGGATAGCGCCGGGTTACGGGACCCGGCTGCGTTCCAGGCCTTGGACCGCAGCTCGCGGGTGAGGGTTTCGATGCCGTAGCTGAACACTTCCGGGTTCACCACGGTCCGTTCGAAGAACCGCGAGATGGTCGCGTTCGAGGGAACCTGACCGAAAACCCCGGGTGAGGCCCGCAGGATGTCCAGATCGGAGACGTGTTCGCCTCCTGCGGCCAGCATCGCCGCCAGCGAGCCGAGCAGCCGGCCGGGACGGTGCATCGCTCCGGCGGGAACGAACCGGCCCAGCCGGTCCTCGCACAACGCCCCGAATCCCACCGCGTCCATGAAGCCGGTCAGGACCCTCAACCCGGCATGGGCGACGAGCGACTGGCCGGTGAAAGCGACCGGAACCGACGGAAAAATACCGGTAGACTTTTGCATCGAAAGGGTGCTCCTTCACTCGGCAAAATGTAGGTCTCGACAACCACTATTTTCCCAGTTCAGAGCACCCTTTCCCTGCTTAAACACGCGCCATCAACAGCCGCACCATGAAAACCCCGGGCTAATGTGTGGACATTGACCCTGCTCGGGTGCATCAACAGCCGCACCATGAAAACCCCGGGCTAATGTGAATGTAGGTCTCGACAACCACTATTTTCCCAGTTCAGAGCACCCTTTCCCTGCTTAAACACGCGCCATCAACAGCCGCACCATGAAAACCCCGGGCTAATGTGTGGACATTGACCCTGCTCGGGTCCCTCTGACGCTGTTCCTCGGCTTGGCCTGGCGCCGCGGCGGCCTATTCGGTTGTGTGGGTGGCGGGTTCAGGACCCTGGCTGCCGGGCCCTCCGTCTGCTGGGATGTGGGGTCATTCGGGTTTCCTTTCTGGCTTGTTCCGGTGGCTGTGGTTGGCCTTGTACGTATTCATGGCGTGGGGGTCTGTTGACGACATGACCTGCGGGGGTTCCTTGAAGGTTTTCCTCTCGATTCGTTGTTTTACTGGGGGCCAGGGGGAGAGGTTGGTGCCGCTTTGTCCGGCCAAAGGTGGTGTGGACAGTGTCCACACGCGTGTCCCGGTGATGCCGTGGCTCATTGGACCCTCTCGTTGCTCTCTTTCAATTGACACGAGTTCATGCGGCCCCTGTGTTGCATATGACATGACTTTCCAAATGCGATGGCGGGACGCCTGCCATGGGCTGTGTCAGGACTGTTAACGGCATGACGGTGTGCGGGACCGGGGCCTTTTTCCGTCGTCGTTCTTTCTGTGGTTGATTATTCATGCCTGTCCATAACCGGGAGGACGGTTTTCGACATGACTGCCTGAACGTGCTCTTCTACCTTGGCCGTTCACGATTCCTCCGGTGGGTGACCAAACATCGGCATTCATGGGGATGGGCGGACGGGCGTTATCGGTTGGAAGCGAATGGGCTGGTCGCCGTTATCGGGAAATCTGTCACGGGGACTGAGGGCTGCCCGAGCTTGAATCAACACTGCCTGAGGACGCCCTCGGCAGGACGACGCCACACCCACATTTGTCGGGCTGAGCATCGCCGAGCTCGCCTATTTCGCTGCGAACTGGCCGTTATCTACGTGCTCCCGCTGCCCGCCGTCGGAAAATTGTCGACTGGACGGTGCTACTCGGGCCGCTTTCGTTGTCAAAGCCTCTATGGCCCATCTCGTGCAGGACGTCAGCCAAAGGCGGTCATGGTGTTCCATCCACTTCCCGTCTTTATCCGGGGCGGCCAGCCATTGCGCCTGTTCCCGGATAGACCCACAGTGTGCCGGCGGGGTCACGCGCCAGAAGGTCCGCCCGCCCATCGTCGTTGAGATTCCCGGGCCTGACCAGGGCTGTCATGGTGTTCTTCGTGGATGTCGAAGGCACGGTTATCGAGGTCCAGGGTTACGACAAGCAGGGCGCTGGCTACGGATACTCAGGAGTCGGGTTGTGAATCTCACCGAAGCATCCTGAGCCCGCACGTTGAGGTCATACCCTGCACGGAACCCTGCACCTAAAGACCGAACGCTTTCCTGTAGCTTTTCACGGCGTTCGTGACTGTCGGGTAAAAGTGGTCGGGGCCGAACCTGCTGCTGGCGCCGAATCGTATCAGGCGGTCCTTTACGGGGCCCTTCATTTCAGCGAAGACGAGGCTGATTCCTTGTTCTGCCAGTTCGTCGTCGAGCTCCACCAGATCGTCCAGGGCGGTTGTGTCCACGTCCGTGATGGCTTCGGAAGCGACAATCACCCAATGGACGGAACCGGGGGCGTGGGCGACGAGGTTCCGGATGTGCTCGGCGAAAACTTCGCCGTTTGCGAAGAACAGCGGCGCGTCGAAGCGCGCGATCACCAAGCCGGGAATCCGTTGCGCGTCAGGATGCCTGCTCAGATCGTGGTACCCGGGGACGTCCTCGACGCTGGCCAGCTCGGTGCGGTAGGGGTCCCAGGCTCGCCGGACAAAGGCGATCAAAGACATCGCGATCGCAATCACAATGCCCTGCAGCACACCGACGAACGCGACGCCGAGAAATGTGGTGATCAGAAGCGCGGTTTCGGTGCGGCTCATCCTGGCGAGCCGGAGAAGGGATTTCACATCGATGAGGGAGGAGGCTGCAACGATGACGACGGCGGCCAGCGTGGTTGTGGGCAAAAAGGCGGTCACGTTCGGTGCCGCCACCATGAAAACCAGGACCACCGCGGCCGCCACGACGCCGCTGAACGGAGTCCGCGCCCCGGCGTCGAGCGCGATCGGCGTCCGGGACGAACTTCCGCATACCGGGAAGCCGCCAAACAGTCCGCTGGCCACGTTTGCTATGCCAAGGGCGCCCATTTCCTGGTTTCCGCTCGTGTGCACTCCGCGGCTTCCGGCCAGGCTCTTGGAAAGGGTGGACGTATCGGCGAAAGCGATCAGCGCGATTCCGGCTGCTGGCCCGATGAGGCCCATCACGTCATCCATGGTGGCACCGCCCAAAGCCGGGGACGGAAGGCCGGGGGGCAGGGCCCCGACCATGGGGAGCGCATCGTTCAGGTTCAGTGCCACGGTCACCGCGACGGACGCCGACACGGCAAGCAGGACCCCGGGCACTTTCCACCGAAGGATACGGCCCGCGATGATGATTGCCACCGTGGCGAGTCCGAACAAAATGGCGACGGGATTGGCGGCTCCCCTCAGGACGGCTTCGGCAGTTGCCGCAATCTTTCCGGGAAGGGAGCCAGCAGAAACGGAGATCCCAAGCAGCCTTGGCAGCTGGCTGACGATGACGGCCAGGGCAATCCCATTGAGATAACCAACGCGGATCGGCTTTGACAAAAGCCCCGTGATAAAACCCAGCCTGAAGATCCTTCCCGCCAAGAGGAACGCTCCGATCAAGACCGCCAGGACTCCGGCCAGTGCAACAGCACGGGCAGGTTCGCGGCCCGCCATGGGCAGGACTGCAGCCGCAATCATGGGGGCCAAGGATGAATCAGGCCCCACAACGAGTACCCGCGCCGGGCCGAAAACGGCAAAGAACAGCATGGGGACGACAGAGGCATACAGCCCAGTCACAGCCGGAAGGCCTGCTGCCTCCGCGTAGGCCATTCCCGCCGGAATCATTACGGCGCTCAACGCCGCCCCTGCGCCAAGGTCGGACCTAAGCCATGACCGCTTGTAGCTCCGGGCCAGCTGGATGCTCGGTATCGCTTTATGGATCCAGTTCCCGCTCATGGTCGCCTGGGCCGACCCCCCTATTTTCCCTGTGAATAGGAAATCTGTAAGGGTATGAGTTTAGCGGTGTTCCTGTCCGGACCACATTGCCCAGGGGTCTGCTCTATACGGAGAAGGCCCAGCTTCAGAATGGGGCCGACGCCGTCGCTCTGGCGGGTGCCCCAAGACTGCGCCACCCGTGGTAACACGAACTGTCAGGGAGCAGTTCACGGCAAAGAGTTGGGCTTTGTGAACTCGAACAGCAACAGAGGCTAGGCGACTATGTTGTCAGATTCTCGCGGTCTGGGCGGCGAACTCGCGGTTGAGTCTGTTCTTGGCTCCGTGTTCGACCAGGGTCGGGATGTAGGTCCGGATCCGGCCGGCATCGAGTGTTTCGTATTCTTCCGTGACGACCTGGGCGATCAGGGGCCGGGGTGCGTCGGGATAGCGTGCGGCGAGCCGGTCAGTGACTTTGGCGATGGTGTCGTGCTTTTCCGTGTCGTCCATCCAATCAGTTTGAGGCCGGGGGTGCCGTGGCGTCCATCAGCTTCCTTACGGTCCGCGGAACGGGCAGGTGCCCGGCCGACGGCCGCGCATGCGGGCCAAGTGGCCCTTGCCAGGACCGTGAGGCATCATTCCCCGTCGAATTGCGTGCGGAGACCTTTCCAAAATCTCCTCTCCGGCTCTACATCCGTCCTGTTAGACTGCCGTCGACGGTGCGGCGAGACCGGAAGGAGACCCGGATGGCGCACGCAGGCAGCCCGTGGACGCCCGGGGATCCGTGGTGGGTCAGGGACAACCTGCGCGAGGCCATTGACCGTCTCGTGGAGCAGGGGTACACGGTGCACGGCGGGCAAGGCGAGGACCCGGAGCTCATCGACCTGGGCGGCTCCGCGGTGGAGACCTGGCGGGAGGATTACCCCTACGACGAGCGGATGTCCCGGCAGGAATACGAGCTCGAGAAATACCGCCTGCAGGTCGAACTGCTGAAGTTCCAGTACTGGGGCCAGGACCACGGCCTCAGGAACGTCATCGTTTTCGAGGGCCGCGACGCCGCGGGCAAGGGAGGGACAATCAAGCGCTTCACCGAACACCTGGATCCCCGCTCGGCCCGCACCGTAGCGCTGAGCAAACCATCCGACCGTGAACAGGGCCAGTGGTACTTCCAGCGCTACATCCAGCACCTGCCCACGGCCGGAGAAATCGTGATGTTCGACCGCTCCTGGTACAACCGGGCGAACGTGGAACGGGTCATGGGCTTCTGCACCGACCAGGAGTACCGAACCTTCATGGGCCAGGCGCCGCTCTTCGAGAAAATGCTGGTGGACGCCGGAATCCACCTGAACAAGTTCTGGTTCTCGGTCACCCGCCACGAGCAACGAACCCGCTTCGCAATCCGCCAAATCGACCCGGTCCGGCGCTGGAAGCTCTCACCCGTGGACCTAGCCTCCCTGGACCGGTGGGAGGACTACACGGAAGCCAAGGAACAAACATTCCTGCGCACCGACACCGACCACGCGCCGTGGATCACCATCAAATCCAACGACAAGAAGCGGGGTGCGCACCGACACCGACCACGCGCCGTGGATCACCATCAAATCCAACGACTCCCTGGACCGGTGGGAGGACTACACGGAAGCCAAGGAACAAACATTCCTGCGCACCGACACCGACCACGCGCCGTGGATCACCATCAAATCCAACGACAAGAAGCGGGGACGAATCAACGCCATACGCTTCTTCCTGAATCAGTTCGATTACGGAGACAAGGACACCACTGTCGTATACGACCCCGACCCGCTCATCGTGCGCCGCGGCCGCGAGGCCGTCGGCGACTGAACCTGGTCCGACGCGGCGGATGTGAACCCGGCCCCGCATGCGGGCCGGCTTGGGGTTGCAGATTCATCGCCTGCGCCGGTACAAGATGACGCCCTGCCGGTCTGGGCCTGCAGGCTCATGGTTTCGGCCAGGATCAGCAGGGCGCCCTTCGAGTTCATCAGGTTGCGTTCGAGGGCCGTGGTTTATCGGGTGCGGCTTCTGGGGTCGCCGGCGGGGCATGTTGACAAGGCGCGTCCCTCTCCAGCGGCCGCTGCTGAAGTGCGGGTGTGCAGCTGTCCGAGGACGTCCCGCCAAGTCTAAAATGGTACCGGGTGGCCCCGGAGCGATGGCCCGGAGCTGCTTGGTCTGAAGCGCGGACCTTCTACTGTCTGGCCCTTGGTGGCTCGTTCCCGTCGGCCGTGCGGCCCTCCACGGTCGGTGGTGGCCCAACTGCATCTGCCGGAGGTTCCGGGGAAGCTGTCCCTCTGCCGGGACACGGAGCCCCGCATCAGGTAATGGAAGATCGTGGCCTTGCCCGCGGGGCCATATCACAGCCCTGCAGAACCCTTCATGGCCGCCGTTCACAACGCCGGACATACACTGGGCTGCGTTGCAACCGGGCGACCCCTGAACTCCGTCATTACGGGGCAGGTGTGCCGGGGGAACCCTCTTGGTCTGACGCGCGGGCCTGACCGTTTCAGTTGGGCCGTGATCTGCTGGACCGGTCCCGCGGCCGAGGCGGTGGTGGCCACCCGTTCCGGTACGCCGGTGCTGGACGCGGCGCAGTGGATGTGGGAGCTGTACCAGGCTGGCTATTCCGGCACTGCGCCATCCGGTGACTACCCCGGGCCGGCGGCAACGGATCCTGCCGTATTAGCCGTGGCCTTGTCCGTTGCCGGTGCGAACTGGACGAGTATTGAACGGATCGCTTCCGCACTCACTGAAGGAGTCCGGTCCGGGCACCGGGGGCCGGGGCTGAGCCCAGCGCTGGTCAGGGCCCTGATCGGGAGCAGGAACGGCGAAGACATCAGCACTGCCTTCGGCATCTGGGAGCCGGCCATCGCCGAGGTAAAGGAGTACCGCCCCGAGGGCGTCGCGCTGCACTGGCCTTAGCGCACCCCGGCATCATCTGGCTCCCGCTCGGTCAGATAGCTGGCCGGGTCCACACGCGCACACACCAGGTGCAGACCAAGGCCGGCGGCGAGGGCGGCAGCGGCGCGGACCAGCCGGTCTGAAGAATCCCAGGCAAGCCCGAGTACGACCGGACCTTCCCGACACCCCTCATCGGACATGAACTCGGGTAGTTCCGGATGATCCAGGAGCTGATCCTGGCGGCCACCCCGCGTAAACGGCGACCACAGTGATCAGGGTAGCCACCAGAACGGGAGTTTCGCCTAGACAGTAGTTGGAGCGCCTGGCCGGCGTGGGGTTTGGTTGGCTGTGGGAGGCTTCAGAGTGTGGGCAGCTGCAGTCGATACAGCCAGGGCGTGAGGATGGTGCGGGCATCGAATCCCGGGACTGCACCGCAGATCCGGTTGGCGGTGACACACAGGTCCGTGGTCTTGACGGACCCGAAGCGGTGTTCCTCTGTCCAGGCCCTGAGGAAGCTGAAGAACAGGGCATCACCGGCGGCCCGGCGTAAGGCGTGGAGTGCGAGGGCGCCGCGTGTGTAGACCCGCTCATCGAACATGCTGCCCGGGCCCGGGTCGCCCACCACGAGGTCCTGGGCGTTGACGGACAGACCGCGCCATGCGGCCCTGGCCCGGTTTGCTGCCGTGGAGTTGCCCGAGGTCTCTGACCAGAGCCACTCGGCATAGCAGGCGAATCCTTCGTGGAGCCAGATGTCGGCCCATGTGGCGGCGGTAAGTGAGTTTCCGAACCACTGGTGTGCCAGTTCGTGCGCTATGAGGCGCTGGGATTCCCACCCCTGGTTGAGGTGGTTGGGTCCGAAGACGGACAGGGACTGGGCTTCGAGCGGGATTTCGAGTCTGTCCCCGGGGACAACGACGGTGTACGTGGTGAACGGGTACGGCCCGAAACAGGTCTGGAAGCTCTCCATCATCTGCCCTTGGCGTGCCAAGGCGGCCCGGGCTTTGGTCATCAGGGCCGGCGGCGCCGCCAGGAACTGGGGGACGGTACCGGGCCCCTCCTGGCGGCCCGCCCGGTGGGCCGGGGGATGGGCGTGAAACGTCAGGGGCAGGAGGTCGTAGCGGCCGATCTGGACACTCGCGAGGTAACTTGCCATGGGTTCTGATTGTTCAAAAACCCAGGTTTCGCGGCTGCCGTTGGCGTGGTGTGAAATCAGGACACCGTTGCAGATGACCCGATAGTTGGCGTCGGTCGTGATCGTGTATCCGAAGCTGGCTTTCTGGCTCGGATGATCGTTGCAGGGAAACCATGTTGGCGCGCCGATGGGCTGCCCGGCCACCAGGACCCCGTCGGTGAGTTCTTCCCAGCCGACTCCGCCCCAGATGCCGCGGAGCGGTGCCGGGGTGCCGCCGTAGCGGACGTCGAGGCTGAAACCGGTGCCGGCTGGCGGAGGCCGGTCCGGTGTAATGGTGAGTTGGTTGCCGCGCTGCAGGAACCGTGTCACGCGCTGCCCGTCCAGCTGAACCTCGAGCGCGCGCAGCCCGGCCAGGTTCAGGGTGATCGTGATGAGTGCTGTGGAGGCCCGCGCCGTGATGGTAGCGTGGCCGGCAAGTCGGTTGGTCGTGACCTGGTAGTCCAGGTGCAGCTCATAGCGGGAGACCTGGTAGTCGCCGCTTCCGTGCCCCGGGGTGTAGAAGTCCGGCGCTACCCCGCCCGCGGTGGCCGGTCGGGCCCGGGTTCCTTCCCTAGATGCGGGCTGGCGCTCGGCGGTCACGGCTCCCTGGCTTTCCGTGCAGAAACCGCGGCCCGCGCAGTAGACCCGGGCGGGTCGGTCCAGGGGCTGACGGGGTTGCCGATCCAGTAGCTGCCTGCGGGGACGGTTTCTCCGCGCATGACCAGGGACGCCGGTCCGACGGTGCCGCCGGTCCCGATCCGGGCGGCGGGGAGGATGACGCCGTGCGGGCCCATGGTCGCTCCGGGCTCGAGGGTGACGGTGTCGATGCTCATGACGCGGTCGTGGAAGAGGTGGGTCTGGACCACGCAGCCGCGGTTGACGGTGGAATTCGCGCCGAGGGTGACCAGGTCCGCTTCCGGGAGCCAGTAGCTTTCGCACCAGGTGCCGGATCCGATTCGGGCGCCGAGGGCGCGCAGCCACCACACAAGGGCAGGGGTGCCGGCCGCGGCCCGGGCGAACCAGGGGGCTGTGACCATTTCGATGAAGGTGTCCACGACTTCGTTGCGCCAGATGAATGAACTCCACAGCGGGTGTTCCCCGGGGCGGATCCGTCCTACTAGCAGCCATTTGGCCGTGACGGAGCTTCCCGCGGCCACGGCGCCGGCGGCCAGGACCACGACGGTTCCCAGGAGTGCCGCGGTGAGGTAGCCGTCCGCGGTGGCGAGGAGATCAAGGAGGGCCAGGACGCCGGTGGCGATGGCTGCGGTCAGGATTACCGGAACGGCCCGGCCCAGCTCCCAGCAGGACCGGTAGAGCTTCAGCCGCAGCGGGGGGTGGAAGGTCAGGCTCTGGTCCATGTCCATCCGTGCCCGGCGCAGCCGGACCGGCGGGCTGCCCAGCCAGGATGTCCCGGACTTGGCTTTGGACGGTGTCGCGGACAGGACAGCGACGAGGGAGTTTTTCGGGACGCTGCGCCCGGCCCCGGTCATGCCGGAATTGCCCAGGAACGCCCGTTTTCCGATCTTGGCCGGCCCGATTTTCATCCAGCCGCCGCCGAGTTCGTAGGAGGCGATCATGGTGTCATCGGCCAGGAAGGCTCCGTCTCCGACCGTGGTCATTGACGGCAGCAACAGTACGGTGGACGCTTCGACGTTCCGGCCGACCGTGGCTCCAAGGAGCCGGAGCCAGACTGGGGTGAACAGGCTGGCGTAGAGCGGGAAGAGCAGGTCCCGGGCGATGTCCAGGACGCGTTCGGTGGCCCAGACCCGCCAGCCGGTGAGGCTGCGGACCCGGTAGTGGCCCGGGGCCAGTCCGTGCCCGAGCAGCCTGACGATCGCGGCGATCAGGATCATGTTGGAGGTGAACCAGATGACCGCCGCCACCGGGACCGCCCACAGCAGCACCGGCCAGGCGGACGAGAGCGAGTCCTGGCCGCGGATGGCCCAGACGACCAGCAGTGCTCCTGCTGCGGCCGATATGTAGGGGATGGTGGCCAGCAGCGCCGAGGCGAGGGCGTAGGCGGGGAACCAGAGCCGCGCACCGGGCCGCGCCGGAGGCGGGGCGGGCCAGTCCTGCTGCGCTTTGCCCAGGCGTTCTGCCGGCGAACCGGCGAACCGCTGGTTGGCCCTGACCTTGCCCATGACCGCCGAGCCCGGTGCGATCTCGGCCCCGGCACCGATCCTTGTCCCGGGCATCAGGGTGCTGCGTGACCCCACGGTGGCGCCCGGACCGACCCGGACGTGTCCGATATGCACCAGGTCCCCGTCGATCCACCAGCCCGACAGGTCCACTTCGGGTTCGATCGAGCAGCCCGCGCCCAGGCTCAGCATCCCTGTCACGGGCGGGACGGAATGCAGGTCCACGTCCCTGCCGATCTTCGCGCCCAGCGCACGGGCGTAGTAGGGGACCCAGGGTGCGCCGGCGAGGCTGACTGCGCCGGAGAGGTCCGAGATCTGTTCGGCGAGCCACAACCGCAGGTGCACCTTCCCGGAGCGCGGATAGCTGCCCGGCGAGACGCCGCGCAGCAGAAGCCGGGCCGCCGCGGCCGAGACGGCCATCCGCCCCCACGGGCTGACGAACACCGCCCAGGAGGCCAGCACCCACCACCACGACACGGTCGGGGCCAGCCGCAGCACCCCCGCGGAGGCGAGGATGTTGTTGATGGCCATCAGATACGTCAGCCACCGCATGGACACCAGCAGCTGCAGCGGGATCCCGGCCAGGAGCTGGAAGGTTTGGGACTTCTTTGTGGTCGGCTTCACGGTGCGTTCCGTCCCGGCGGCCGCTTCGCTGCCGCCGTCCGGTGCGGACAGGCGGGCCAGTTCCACCAGTGCCCCGATCCGGGGGCGGGCGTAGATGTCCGCGACCGTGATGGTGGGGTAGCGCACGCGCAGGGCCGAGACCAGCCGGGCCGCGGCAAGGCTGCCGCCGCCGTGGGCAAAGAAGTCGGCGTCCAGGCTTTCCGGGGCCGCCCCCAGGACATCGGCCCATTGCTCCACGATCCACCCGGACCGGTCGTCCAGGTCCAGACCCGGACCCGATTCCCCTGAGGGTGCGGTGTCGAGCGGCCAGGGCAGGGCATTCCTGTCGACCTTGCCGCTGGTCTTGACCGGGAGGGAATCAACGGCCGTCAGCATGGGAATCAGTGCCGCCGGTAGTCGGCCGGCCAGCAGTTCCCGCGCCTCAGACAGATCCGGGAGGGTCTCAGGTGCGGGCACCAGGTAGCCGACGAGGATTTGGTTGCCTGCGGCTGTGGTCTGCACGGCAGCGGCGGCGCCGTGGATGCCGGGCAGGGATTGGAGGGCGGCATCGATTTCGCCGAGTTCGATCCGGCGGCCGCCGAGTTTGACCTGTTCATCGGCGCGCCCGACAAAGATCAGGCCGTCGCTCCCGTAGCGGACGAGGTCACCGCTGCGGTAGGCCCGGGCCCATCCGAGGGTGTCCATGGGCGCGTATTTCTCGGCGTCCTTGGCCGGGTCCAGGTACCTTGCCAGTCCCACACCGCCGATGATCAGTTCCCCGATCTCGCCCTCTGCCACGGGGATCCCGGCCGGGCCGACGACGGCCAGGTCCCAACCGCCCAGGGGCAGCCCGATCCGCACCGGGCCTGTCGCGTCCATCCGCGCGGCGCACGCGACAACGGTGGCCTCGGTGGGCCCGTACGTGTTCCAGACCTCCCGGTCGTCCACGGTAAGCCGGGCGGCCAGTTCCGGCGGGCAGGCCTCCCCGCCGAAGATCAGCAGCCGGACCGCCTCCAGGGTCTCTACCGGCCAGAGGCCGGCGAGGGTGGGGACGGTGGACACAACGGTGATGCCGTTGGTGACCAGCCACGGACCGAGGTCCATTCCGGTCCGGACCAGGGACCGCGGGGCCGGGACCAGACAGGCGCCGTTGCGCCAGGCCAGCCACATTTCCTCGCAGGAGGCATCAAACGCGACGGACAATCCGGCCAGGACCCTGTCGGAAGGGTTTATCGGTTCTTCCGGCAGGAACAGGCGTGCTTCGGCGTCCACGAACGCCGCGGCGGAGCGATGCGTGACCGCCACACCCTTCGGAGTGCCGGTGGACCCGGAGGTGAAGATCACCCACGCATCATCGGCCGGTGTTGCCTGCCGCGGAGCCGGGAAGGGCCGGACCCGCTCCGGGGAGATGATGATCTCGCCGGCACGCACGATCCCGGCGACCCCGGCCTCTTCAAAGACCAGGCGTGCCCGCTCCTCCGGGTCATCAGCGTCGACCGGAACATAGGCGGCGCCGACATACAGGATGGCCAGGATCGCGAGGTACAGCTCGTTTGTCCCGGAAGGGATCCGCACCCCGACCTTGTCTCCGGCGCCGATCCCGGCCTGATGGAGACGCCGCCCGTAGGCCTTCACCTCACGGAGCAGCTCCGCATAACTGAGCGAGGTCCGCCCGTCGTCCAAGGCAGAGGAGTCAGGGAACCGTTCGGCGGTTTCCTGGAGGATCTGAATCAACGTGCGCGGCGGGGGAGCGTCGGCAGCGCGGGCCAGCTGCGGGCGGTGGGCTGTCACCCTCCCAGTGTGTCCGAAACGGGCCATGACAGCACGCTTCGGCGCTAATCAACCGCCCCGTTGGCGAATATTACCCAGCTCCTTCAGAGCCACAATCAGCTACAGACCAGGACACAAGTTCCAGGAGCCGGGGAACCCGGCAAGCCGAAGAAGGCCACGGAGAACCCCGGCGCAGGGCTACAGTTGTGGAGCAGCCACTGGTCACTGCCTCCAGGGCCACAAAGAGGGGGCATCTGATGGGAGTGGTACCAACCCGGAACATCGGCGGTAGTATCGGGCCATGCATGACCCGGACCAAGGGGAATTGAGGCGTCGGCTGGAGTTGCTCGCGCCGTTCCTTCGGGCCCTCGGGCACCGGACACTTGAAACGTACGCCGCGGCCGGGATACTCACGGCGCTGCCCGACACCGCCTTCCCCGTCTCGGACGCCCTCTTCCGCCGCACCGCTGAGGGTCTGACGTACCATCCGCATGGCCCGGTGTACTTCACCATCACCCGGTCGGGGGAGCTGGAGTTCGGCCTTGGCAGCGGAATCCCTCTCACCGACGCGATTATCGGATACGTGCAGCTTGCGCGGGAACAAGATCTGGAGGACACCGCGCCAGAGGAAGGAGCGACAGAATGGTTCCCGCCACCGCGTCTCGTTCTGGACACCGACACCGCCCGGCTCTACATCGCAGCGGTCAGCCGGACGCATCAGCCTGCATCCCGGCCGAGCTTCATACCGGTGGAGCAGTACATCGAAGAACAGGCACAGCTGTTCGTCGAAGCCTTTCGCGCCGCGCCGGTGAAGTAGCAGCGCCGGCGCCGGCGTTGCTACTGCTTCTTTACAGGGAAGCGGACGGGAATTTCTTCCATTGCCGGTGGAAACGGGCCTCGGCATCCAGTGCGACGGATTGTTCCAGCGCGTGCAACCGGCCGTAGCTGAATCCGCTTTCGCCCTGAACGAAGGCCTCGGCGCCGAGCCGGCGCAGCAGGTCGCGGGTGACGACGCTGTCCTGGTAGTCACCAAGGATTTGTTGCACACTGTGAGCGGCATCCAGACAATGAGAGCCTATCCAGGGTCCGGCGCCGCACGACTCTAACCACCGGATCGCATCTGCCTCTGGCCCCCCGCCACGGGTAATAATGATCTTCAGATCACTTCCCAAGCAGTGGCTGGCGGGTCTACATTGTCGCTCAAGCCTGTTGCTGAGCGTTCAGCCGATGCCAATGGGAGTGCCACATGGACCGCAAAATCCGCCTCAGGATCAGACTCGATCACGAGCACACCGCGGAATACCTGAGCGCCAACGATTGGGTTCCTGTTGTCCCCGCCGTTGCAAATGCAACGGACGTCGATGTCGAACGCACGTTTGCGAATGACGATGACCTCCTCCAGGCAATGGCCATGATCAGGAAGGACTCATTCCTGGTCCTCGAAGCCACCCAGGAGGACCTCGAATACACCTTCTACCGTCTGGACGCGTCTGGCGGCAAGCTCGGTGCCGAGGAAACTTTGCTGGGTGCCGTTGTCCGCCTCGTGTCAGAGACCCAGCCGGGTGGAGGCGGGGTGCCCAACGAACAACCCGAAACGACGGCGGCAACCGCGAAGCCCAAGCCTCCGGAAGCCCCTGCACCTCCTGCGTCTATCCCCCAAGAAGTAATGACAGGCGTACCCACGATCCCTGACTCGGTGTGGACATCGCTGGAAAAACCAGACGCCGCGGCAGCAGCCAAAACGCTGATCGAGAAGGCAACATCCTTCGAAACCGACCGTACAGCGCGGGCCGCCTGGACCCCGACACGGGAAAACGCCCTTATGGCCCACGTGAACCCGACACAGCGTGCAGAACTCGCGAAGCGGTTGCTGGAAGAATCTGGGGGGATCACCGAAGGGCACGTGACAGCGCGTGCCGAAAGAAATCTGATGCTCAAAGCCGCTGTCGATGTCACCACATCGATCAACGACCAGCTCAAGAGATGGACCGAGCTGTCCCAATTGGTCGTGCCTTTGCTGGCTGCGATGTCCCTGGCGGGTCTCCTGCTGATCTTGGTCTGTCTAGACCTGCTGCGCGCAGGACGGCTGAACGGGACAGAAATGGCCCTGCTGGCATTCGTATTCACGTTGTCAGCCGTGTCTCCGGCGACACTGCTTCTCATAGGCCGGCCGCTCAAGGGACTGGATCAGTGGAGCCCCACCGGCGCCAAGGCGGAGGAAGCGGCACCCAAAGCAGACACCGGAGGCAAACCTGCCGCCGGCAAGTCCACCGAGGCGCCGTAAGCCGGTTCCTAGGACTGCTCAGCGCCGTAAATCAACGCCGATACCGGCGTTCTTCCTGCGCTCCACAAAGCGTCTTGCCGCCCTACGCCATCACATGCGTTCATGGGCACGCCTGTGTCAAATGCCGCGTCCTGCAAGGCGACCAAGCCCAGGCCGCATGGACATCCTGACCGAAAAACGAGCAACGCCTCGCCAGGCTCGCGATCACCGTGGCTCGGCGAAGTCAGCGTCCACAGAGCCGAGTTGAGTCGACGGCGCGATGAGGCCGAGCGACTCAGCTCCGCATCACCTCTCCCTGTTGACGTTTTGCCGCGCCGAAAATGGACCATTCGTCGTCACACGAAGGCAGAGGGAGTCCTCATACTTGTCATAATCCCCACTATCCGCATCGGGTTAAGGCCGGCTGCCAGTGTGGCTCCCTGTGCAAGTAAAGGGAGGGGAGCAGCAAGCCGTCCCACCACGGGCGAATATTTGGCGACCGAAACCCCGTCGGCTCGCCTCCAATGGCGAGGCCCTTGGCGGTCGCTCCGCCGATGCCTCCGGTGGCGCCGGTGACCAGCACCGTCCTGCCGTCCATCCGCCCGCCGTGATTCCGTTTCATGATTGTGCTCGTCCCGCATGGACCTGACCGGTGTTGATGTAACTGAGCAGTGTTTCGCTGATTGCCTGATCCAGGGGTGTGGCGGTGACACCGAGCCTTTTCGTGATTTTGCTGCTGTCGACGATGAAGGGTTCCTCGAATTGGTACTGCATTTCGAGGAGTTCACGCACGACGGGGTTGGTGATTGCCATGGCGCGCAGGAGCAGGGGAGGGACGGAGCGAAGCTTGGTGTGCTGCTGTCCGGCTTGGCGGTATATGGCGTCAACCAGTTGTTGGGTGCTGCGGGTTTCGGGGTCGTTGGGAAGGTGCCAGACTTCGCCAGGGGCGTCCGGGTGTTCGCCCAAGACGGCGAGACCTTCACCGATGTCGGGGATGTAGGTGTAGGTGTGGGGCTGGTGGCGGTCGCCAAGCACTGTGCTGGTTTTGCCGGCCAGGGCTGCCGGGAAGACCCGGTCTCCTAGGTTGGATTGGGCCCCGCCGCGGGGTCCGAAATAGTCTGAGGCGCGGCCGATGGCAATTTCGGCGCGGCCGGCACGGTGGGCCGTGAGCAGGTCCTCCGCCATCCTGGCCCGGAGCTGTCCCTTTTTGGTGTGCGCGTTGTTTTCGCGGTCCTCGGTCAGGGTGCGTGCGTCGGGGCGGCCGTACATGTAGACATTTTCCATGCTGACAAGGCGGGCGCCTGTGGCCTCCGCGGCCGAGAGCACTCCGGATTGCAGGGCGGGGAACTGTGCGCTCCACGCCTGGTAGGGAGGGTTCATCGTCTGATAGGTGACGGTGGCGCCGCGGGCTGCGCGGGCGGCGAAGGCCGGATCGCTGGCGTCTCCGCCGGCAACTTCCACGTCGTCGGGGACGGCGGCTTTGCCGGAGCGGTTGACCAACCGGACAGTGCGGCCGCGACGGCGGAGGGCATCGAAGGTGGCGAGTCCGATTGCTCCGGTGCCGAAGATGACGTGCAGGTCCGAATTCATGAGGCAGCCTTTGCTGTTGTGGGGCGTTGGTAGCTGGCGGTTCTGGAGGATTCCGGCGATCGCGGTGACAGCTCCGCTGGCGCCGAAGACGATGAACCGCGGATCCCGCCCCCGTTAGACCGGATGCATGGCAAAGAGCGCAGATACAGGCCGAACGCTGGAACGCGGCGGCGTGGAACGATGGCCGGGGCGTACGATCCGCATGAGTGATTCTGGTCAGTTCTCATATCTGTTCCCAGCGCACGCGGGTAACCCGACCCAGTTCCTAGCGCATAAGTGTTGGTAATCTCTGCAGGGCTGGTACCGTTGGCGGCCGGGTCAGCCGATCAGTTCGGCGCGTTCTTTGACGGCGTTGACGTAGCCGGTGCAATCCTGTCCAAGGTCCGGTACGGTCCGCCAGATCAGTCCCAGCAGGGGGCCGCTGAATTCCTCTCTCACTCGCAGGTGAGTCTTCCCGTCCTGGGGTGAGAGTGTGAACGTCCGCACGCCGGTGGATAGGCCCAGGGGAAGGCCGCCGGTCCAGGTCATCATCTCTCCGGGGATCTGTTGGACGCGGAGGCGGAAGGTTCGGTGTCCGCCGGTCCGGGTCCGGATTCTGATGGTGCCGCCGTTGCGCATCTGACCTTCGATGCGGGTGATTCCGGAGTCCCAGACGGTGTAGTTGCTGTCATCGGTGATGATGTCCCACACGGTGGAGGACCGGGCGTAGATCATGGTCTCTGCCTCAAAGGATTTCATAGCCGACAGAGTACGCAGCGCCGATGACGTTGGTGTTTGGACTTCGGGCGGCATTGGTGAACATCACATGTACGGTGCGTGGTCTGGTGAGTGCGATGCGTGGCGTTCACGTAGCCGTATGCTCCGGTTCAGGGCCGTCGGAGATGGCCGCCACCGCTACGCGGATGATCTCAAACTCGGCCATGTCCAGCAGTTTTCGCCCGCCGGTCCGGGCGTCCATGATCCAGAACAGTCCCAGATCCGGAACCATGCCTATCACGCTTCCCCGGTGAAAAATCCGGCCGTTGTGCCATGCCTCGATTTCCTCTCCTGCTGAGAGTTGTGCCCACTCACGGACGATTGGTTGTTCTCCGGCAGTCATGTTGATTCCTTCCACAGCGTCTTCATACTCCGAGGACTCAGCTTGGACATTTCACGTTGCCCACACGTTTCAGCAGAGGGATTTCTTCGTGTTGGCACGTCAGACGCTGGCCGCCGCCCGGCGCGCAGGCGCGCCGCCCTTCGATGAGCCGGCTGTTCCTGATCTGGCAGTCGGTGAAGCCTGGCTGGCGGCCGCCGAGGTCTTGCCCCCGCGGCTGGGCGTTTGGTGACGCGGACCCTGATCCGGTTGCGCTTGATCTCTAGTTCCATTGGGCCAAAGTAGGGACTCTTGGCCCCGTTGTGAACGGGGC
This sequence comes from Arthrobacter sp. Soil736, assembly GCF_001428005.1. Taxonomy (GTDB): domain Bacteria; phylum Actinomycetota; class Actinomycetes; order Actinomycetales; family Micrococcaceae; genus Arthrobacter. The sequence goes on along the minus strand of NZ_LMSB01000031.1, from coordinate 21,292 downwards.
CGCGGACTTAGACTTGAGTATGACCGTGCCGGACACCGTAGAGGTGGAACGAAAGTACGAAGTCGAGCAGGATGCCCCGTTGCCGGAACTTGCCATGCTCTCGGACGTGGACCGGGTCGGGACGCCTGAAGAACAGCATCTGGATGCCGTCTATTTTGATACCCGGGATCTGGCGCTGGCCGCCCACGGAATCACGCTCCGGAGGCGCAGCGGCGGAGACGACGCCGGCTGGCACCTGAAACTGCCCCTCGGAGCTGGTGAACGTCGCGAGATGACCGAGCCCGTGGGAAGCGCCCCTGACACCGCCCCGGAACGCCTGCGGCGGCTCGTGCTCGTTCACACCCGCGACCGCGCGCTGGTCCCCGTCGTACGCCTGAGCACCCGGCGCACGGTTCTGTCTCTGCACGGGCCAGCCGACACGGTCCTGGCCGAATTCTGCGATGACCGGGTGGACGCCCACACGCTCCTTGGCAAGCCCGAATCCAGCAGCTGGCGGGAGTGGGAGATCGAACTTGTTGACGGGCGCCGCGACCTGCTTAAGGCGGCGGACACGCTTCTGGCGGCGTCCGGCCAGCACCCGGCGGCTCTGCCCTCGAAGCTTGCACGTGCCCTGGGCGCCAACTACCCTGACGGACCTGCACTCCCGCCAAAACCGACGCGCAAAGGCCCGGCCTCGGCGGTGCTATTGGCCTATATGCACGCCATGGTACGGGCGCTGAAAGCGCACGATCCTGGCGTGCGCGACGACCTGCCGGACGCGGTGCACCAGCTTCGGGTAGCCGCACGCAGCATGCGCTCGGCCCTGGCCACCTACCGCAAACTCACCGACCCCGCGGTCGCCGGGAGTCTGCGGGAAGAACTGAAGTGGCTGGCAGGCGCCGCGGGCGCGGCCCGCGACGCGGAGGTCATCCTCCAGCGGCTCAAGGACATGATCGGCACTGAACCGGCGGAGCTTCTCATGGGCCCGGTCCAACAGCGGATCGAGGAACACCTCGGCGCCAGACACCACGACGCGCGGGCCGCCGGACTGGCAGCCCTTGACAGCGACAGGTACTTCCGGCTGCTCGATTCCCTCGACTCCTTCGTCACGGACCCGCCGCTTTCGGACCTCGCCCGCAAGCCTGCCAGGAAGTGCGTGGCGGACCGGGTAGCTGCCGACCGGACCCGCCTGAAACAGGCGGTCGAAGCCGTAGACGGCGCACGGGACGGGGCCACGGCCGATGCCGCCTTGCACGAGGTACGCAAGTCCGCGAAACGACTACGGTACGCGGCCGAGGCTGCGGCCTCGATCCACGGGAAGCGGGCCCGCCGACTGGCACGAGCCGCCGAGCACATCCAACAGATCCTCGGCGAACACCAGGACAGCCTGGTCACCCGCGAACTGCTCCGAGACCTGGGCGCGAGGGCCCAATCGGAAGGGGCCAATGGATTCAGCTACGGGCGTCTGCACGCAATCGAACAACAACGCGGATCCGACTCCCAGGCACAATTCCTCCGCGCATGGGCGCGGTTCCGGCCGAAACCCCTACACAGGAAGTAAATGCTCGGACGGTTCTTGCCCTTGCCGGATCTGCCGGCACGGCGACGCCCGCTTCGAACACGCCGCTGCGCGGGCATGCTCGGCTGATTCTCCGGATGCCCGGCATACGGAGTCATAAGAGCCATCGCTTATTGACCGGGCCGCGCGGTCGGCGGGAAACTGGGGAGCAGAAATCCTCGGTCTTCAGATCCATCCCGTCGCCGACCGGATGCTTGCGGACCTTCTCGTCACCACACCTGAACATGCCACCCACTCGGATCTGCTGGCCGCGGCCGCGGCAGGCGGAGGCCAGGATGTGAAGGCTTGGCCTACAACCGCCTTGGCCCTGGCCGACGGGCAGACGAAGGCCCTGAGCCTGGCGCTTCGTGTGGCGCGGAACCCTGACAAACTTCTACTCGCCGTCGCTGACCTTCTCGAGGCGAGGATTCTTCCGGGCGGCCCTTCCTGCGACAGCCCCCGCCCGGGCGATGGCACGGTGCTGAAAATACTTTCGCCGGGGCTGGTGCCCCTGTACTTTTCCCGCCCACAGGCACCGTTCACCCCTGCGGAGTCCGCCCGTGCGCACCGGCTCGCCGAGTTGGCGGAGCAGACAGAACTGTCGCGGCGACATCCAGTTACTGTTTCCGTGCTGGACTAGAGGCGTCCTGCCACGCCTCCATGTGTTGACGGCGCGGGCGCAGCCTTCATAGCATTGCGGGGCCTCCCCGGAAGTAGTGAGCGGCCCACGCGCAAACGGTGAAAGCGGGCTTCCGGTTCCGGGCGACGGATTGCTCCAGTGCGTGCAGTCTGCCATAGCCGAGCCAGTTTCCTCCCCGGACGAAGCCTCGGATCCGAGCCGACGCAGGTCGCGGCTGACGACTGTCCCGGTGGTAGCCCAAGACCTTCCAGACGCCGTGGGCGGCATCTGCCAGGCGAGTGCACTTGCCCACCATCACCGTGGGTTTAGATCGACAGGCGATTCACAGGCCAGGTTCACAGACTGTTCACCGGCACCTGATCACATGGGCACATGGACTCGAACCCTCCCGCAGCCGGCGATGCTGAACCTCCGGTTCCGTGTGCCAATTTGAGCAGCGGTCAGGAAGCGGAGATCCGCGAATCGGGCCAACCAGCCCGGCGGGGTGTCATCGATAACCTGACACCGGACGCATCCGTCCCGTGGGTCCGGATCGACGGCCACGCTCCACGCCCGATCTACCTGGCCGGCGACCCCGTGGAAATCCTCCCGGAACTGGAAAACCCGGTCGCCTATTAGGCACCGCGCCGCCGCTCCAGACAAAGGAGGCGGCGTGCACGTTAGTCAGGGTGATTTCGTCGGAGCACCCAGGCATGACGGCAGTGGCAGGAGCCCAGGCGGTTGATGGCGCGTCAGGTGTGGAAGGATGCAGCCGTGACGAAAAAACGGTGCACGGCCACTCCCCATGCTGAGTGGGTACTGATGTACCGGAAAGGGTTGTCGCGGAAGAAGATCGCGGAACTGACACACCACGACGTCGCCAGGGTCTCCCACCACATTTCCGTGGCGAAGGCCGCGGATCCCGCCCTGCACGCCGAACACGCGGCAGCAGCCAAAGGGTCCGCCGCGCATGCAGTGCCAGGCCTGAAGCGCCTGTATCAGGTGGTCGCGATGGTCGAGGCAACTGGCCGCTACCCCTCCCGTAATGCCGAGGACAGAGCGGAACGGGAGCTCGCGCAATGGCTGCGGCGCCGCCGCCGCGATGCCGAGGCCGGGATCCTGAACCCTGTCATCGGCGAAGGCCTGGCCGCACTGCCTGACTGGCAGCGGAAGCCCAGAGAGGCAGCACACCAGCAAAAATGGCAGGACCGCCTCCAGGAACTGGTCGCCTACCGGGCAGCAGGAAACCCCTGGCCGCGCACCACGCTCACCGTCACCGGGCAGGAGCGTGAACTCGGCATCTGGCTGCGCGGCCAGAGGTACAAGTACAAGCACGGCCAACTGCATCCCGTGCGAGCCCGGGCGCTGGACGCAGCACTGCCAGGATGGATCACCGGCCGGAAAGCTGCCCACACCCGGCCCCAATAGCCGGATTCAACAAGGGCTCGCACTCCCGACGTCCCCGCCGCGCTGATGTTGGGCACCCGCGCCCCGGTTACGCCCATTCGATCCGCACCGGGAGCGGTGTTCACGCTGGCTTCACTCCCGATCCACTGAAGTGTCGCCCGGTGGCCCGGTAACGCCCCTAGCGTCGTGGCTTGGCGCCCGTCGGCGCCGGTCACTCGCACTTTCTCGTTGGGAGAACTCTGATGGGACGCACTCTTTCAGTGCTTACATCCACTGCGGCTCTTGCCGCCGTGCTAACGGCTGTCGCCGTCAGCGGACCAGCCGCCCCCGCTTCGGCTGAGGATAACAACGACGGCCGGACCAAGAACGTCATCTATCTGCTGGGCGATGGCATGGGTCGGACGCACGTCACCGCCGGCCGGGAGCGCTTCTATGGCGCGAACGGGAAGTTGGTCATGGAGACCCTTCCCGCGCAGGGCTACGTGAGCACCTATGCTGTGGAGAAGAAGTCCGGCCAGCCGGGACAGGCCGACTTCAGGCCGAACCTCGTCACCGACTCCGCCTCATCGGCCACCGCCTGGGCCTCAGGGGTTAAGACCTACAACGCCGCCCTGGGTGTAGACGCCAAGGGCACCGTCGTGCCCACCATGATGGAGTTGGCCAAGCAGGCCGGCTACCGCACCGGCAACGTCTCCACCGCCGAGATCACCGACGCCACCCCGGCCGGGCAGATGAGCCACGCCCTGGCGCGCGGCTGCCAGGGCCCTGTGTACTCGGCAGCCGCCTGCCAGGACACCACCGTGACCGGCGCGGCGCTTCCCACCGGCGATGTCCGGGTCACCCCGATCGCTGACCAGATCGCCCGCAACGGCACCGCGGACGTCATCTTCGGCGGCGGCTTGAGCCGCTTCGACAGCACCGACGAGACCGCACTGAAGGAGCAGGGCTACGCGGTTCTGGGATCGGTCTCCAGCCAGATCCCCGCCACCCGCACCGACCTGAACAGTGCGACAGGCGAGAAGGTCTTCGGCCTGTTCAACAAGGGCAACCTCACCATCGAAAAGACCAAGCAGGACAACCCCGCCGCCCCTCAGGCGCAGGAACCGTCGCTGCCGGAAATGACTAAGAAAGCCATCGAGCTGCTCGACAACAAGAAGAAGGACTCCAGCGGCAACGGGTTCTACCTCCAGATCGAAGGTGCGCTGATCGATAAGCGCTCCCACGCCAACGACGCGGCCCAGACCCTTGAAGAAATCAAGGCCTTCGACGACTCCGTCGCGGCAGCACTGGACTTCGCCAAGAAGGACGGCAACACGCTGGTCATCGTCACTGCCGACCACGAATGCGCCGGGTTCAACATCATTGAAAAGGGCAGCTTCACCAACGCCGAAGCGGCCGCGCCCCCGGCCAACGTCGACGCCGCCAACACTGCCAACAACTCCGCCACGAGCCGTCCGGGAGGCAACGTCAAGGACCCCGCCCGCTCCACGGGAATCATCAACGGCGCCGGCGCAGGCGATCCGCGAAACTTCGCACCGGCAACGTTCCGCACTCCGGACGACAGTGCCGAGGTCAAGGACGGATCCAAGGAAGCCAGCCTCTGGCTGACCTACCTCTCCGGCAACCACACCGGCGCGGATGTCCCCATCTACGCCTACGGCTCGGGATCCGAGCAGCTCCAGGGCAGCGTGGACAACACGGACCTCTTTGACATCGTCGGGAACTCCCTCCGCGTCCTCCGCTAACCTGCACCGCCCGCCGGAGTCCGGGGATCAACTGATCCCCGGACTCCGGCTACACCCGGAAGAAAACCATGAACCGCAAACGCCGACTTCTCCTCCTCGCCGGACTCCTCGCCGCAGCCCTTCTGGCAGTGGCCGCGTTCACCCTCCGGACCCCGGTCGGACCGTCCGCGTCGGCAGCCGAGGCCACCCCCATGGCTGCCGCCGCCCGGACGTCATTCCCGGGGCTGGTTCCGGCAGCCGGGGAGCCGGACCTCCCCGCACTCCACACAGTCAAGCCGCCCAAGGGCCAGGCAACTCAGGTCGCAGGACCCTTCGATGACAGGCTCGTCCTGGAAAACCTTGCCTTCAACGGTTCAGCCGCGACCGGCGCAGTCCGCGTCACCAGCGACGTCAGCGATGTCCTCGAGCTTCAGGTGCTGGCAGGCTTCTACGACCACGACGGCGCTCTCTTGGGCACCGCCCGCTTCGTCCACCACCTCGGAAGCGAAAGCCACAACCACGCCGGGCCGCCCGAAGAGCGCGAGAAGTTCAGCATCGCGGTTCCTGCCAAGTACCACGGCAAGGCCGTCTCAGCGGCAGTGGGCGTCCCCGTCCTTGTCAACGAGTAGCACCAGTGACGGGCGCCGGTGAACTCGCCGCTGCCCAAGGTCAGGGGCCCATGCCGGGATGCCGGGATGCCCGGCGGCTACAGAAGCTGACCGGTCAGGACATCAGTGGGAACGGACTCGCTCAGGTGCCGATGGCCGTGCTGGGCGGCGGCGGCAAGTATTTTTGCCCCACCCAGCGCCTGCAGTGCGGTGGCCACTGAGCGGTCGCGATCGCGTGCGGTGCGGTGCCACGCCGGAGTCATCATCACGGGGCGCGATCCAATGGAGGCGTACCAGCCAAGGCTGCGGGTGCCCGGATGTTTCACGAGGGTGATGCTGAGCCGGGGGGCTGCGTCGCGGATCGACCCGGCGTGGGCTGCGGCCCGCGCATAGTCGGTGAAGATGCCTACTCCCCGTGCGAGTTCCCTTTGGTTGCCCGAAATGAGGCGCCAAACGGTGAGGATTTCCTGGAAATTGGGGGGCTTGGCAACGCCAGGGTTCCCGAAGGATACCGCCGAGGCCGACGGGAAAGAATGGACGGCAGACCGGACGCGGCTGGCGACCACCAACAGCGGTGAAATGTAGTCAAGCTGCGGGCCTGAGGCCAGCACCTCTGCTTCACGCTCCCGCCAACGCGCGACCGCCGGCATCCCCTGATTCATGAATGATGCGAAAGCTACACGTTCGTTAGGCACTTGTTGTCTCGTCTCAGCTCTCTATTTCGTTAGTGCCAGTACGACAACAACGCCGGTACTGACAGCCAGCAGGGTCAGACGTACTGGACGTACATCCACCATCGGCGGGACGAGAGCGATTTTTCGTATCGGTCGTGGTGCGGCATGCCTCAGGAATACAGGCGGCCTCTCAAGATTCGCTCAAGGTCTGCCTAACAGCGGGATAACTTATCCAAGGCGGGGCGATCTGGCACCCGGCCGGTGACTCCGGGGCCTGCGAAAGTCAGCCGCCGCCGGTGCGGTGTAATTACCGGCGTGACGAGGAATTTTTCCAAAATTCGGCGTCCGTTGGGAATCTGAAAGACGCAATTCACCCTTCGACTCCATCCTTGACGAGGCCGTGGGGGCGCACCTATTCGAGGCGGCCCTTGTGAACGGGAGACCGCCAGTGCCAAACGAACGGATAGCTTTTACCTCATTCATTACCCAGCGGGTTCCTGCCGTGGCTCGCTGGCAGGAACGCGAGGCGGAGATCCTTGATTCGCCCGTCGAACCGGACTACGCGTCGCCGGTCCCGGATCTGGCGCGGAGGGGCCGCACGGATGCGTCGACTTTGCCGGCTCCGCTGATCCCTATAGCCAGTCGGCCCGCCGCAAAGCCCAACCCGTTCAACCAAGCGTTCACGGTGTGGCGTCTGATATCGGCCAACAACCGTGAAATCGCGCGCGGGGCCGGGATGTACGCGGACTATGCGGAGGCTGCCGCGCACGCCCAGCTCGTCCGTGACGCCGCGCCGCTTCTGACGGTCACGTTCATCCGCCGGGCCGGAAGCGGCGAATATGGCTGGTACGCCTCCTTCGGCAAGTGTCCCGTCCTGCTCGCCGCCGCATGGCACCGTACAGCGCGTGACCGGGACCGGTCCGCCGCAACCGCACTGCAGGCCCTGGGCGGAGCGAAGATCCTGGCAACGGCAGCTCGCCACGGGCTGCGGCATCTCGCCGGTGTACTTGGCCCCCTGGACCAGGAGCTGGAAAAGGTCCTCGGGCAGGATTCCCCGTAACTTCTCTTGCCGCTCGGCAAGTGTTCACCTAATGACCTCCGTTTCTTAGTCTCCGGCTTCGTAACCCCGGGAGCGGCTGCCGCAGAATTTTCTCTGGCCGCACTCGCGCAGGACGATGCGCCGACAACGGGCAGACCGGCCCGCCGCTGACTCAGAGGCACCAGCGGACGTCCGCGGCCGCCACGCCATCACTGAACTTCCGAGACTGGGGAAACACCATGAAATCAAAGTCCTTCAAGAAAGCCGGGGTCATCAGCGCCTCCGTGCTGGTTCTTGGGCTTGCAGGCGTCACGCTTGCCTCCGCCAACCCGGCGACCGCCGGGCGCCCCTACGCCGCTGTTGGCTCCGACACCACGCAGGACGTCTGGAACGGGCTCACCAACGCCGGACCGCTCAAGGCCGTCGCATCCTACGACGCCTTTGGCGAGCCCGCCACCATCACCCTGGAAACCGGCAAGCAGCTGTCCCGGCCGGCGGGCTCCGGCGCCGGCGTGAAGGCCCTGAGCGCTGCCCACAACGCAGCCAACCACGTCTACAAAGACTCCGCAGGCAATGCCTTCACCCTCGCTCCCGAGGACATCGCAATCGCCCGCTCCTCGTCCTCGCCTTCCGTCGCCGGAAACGACCTGACGTTCCTGCCGTTCGCCAGGGACGCCGTCTCCGTGGCCTACCTCGATTCGGCCGGCACCACACCGCTTGACCTGACCACCGAGCAGATCAAGAACATCTTCACCTGCACCGCGGGCGCCGGCGTCACCATCGACGCTGCCGGCAAGCCGGTGATCAACGGCATCACCCTCACGCCCAAACTGCCCCAGGCCAGCTCCGGCACGCGGTCGTTCTTCCTGAAGGCCGCCGGCATCACGGTCAGCACCTCGTGCATCCCGGCGGGCAACCAGACGTCCGCCGAGAACAACGGCGCCGCCCTGGTCGGCGAGGGCGACATCATTCCCTTCTCCGCCGCCCAGTGGATCGCCCAGAAGAACGGCGCCACCTCAAACACCACCGCCGCCGGCCAGCACCTGGCCGACGTCGACGGCCTGAAGGCCGTCGACCCGGCAAGCACCGGCACGTCCCTGAAGCCGGGAACGCTCTTCGGCAACCCGGCGCTGGTACCCGCCTCCGCCGTCGGAACCTTTGCCCGCGACACATTCAACGTGGTTCCGACCGCCATCCAGACGTCAACCACCGGACGGGACGCCATCCTCCGCAACACCGTCACTTCGCTGCTCAAGACCACCGCCAGCAAGAGCATCATCAGCAGGTTCGGCTTCAAGAACATCGAGTACGCCGGCGACTGGACCAAGGGAAAGCCCTCCGGCTACACGAACTAGCAGCAGCCCGGCAGGCCGCAGTGCCTGCAGTCCCACCCAGCAGGGCCCGTACTCAGCAACCACTTCATCGCCTTGGCGAACATTCATGAAAGAGAAGGCTCATGGCCATCCTAGGTAACACATCATCCCGCCGGGGCATGCAGGCTGCCTCCGCCGTCGTGGGAGGCGTGCTGCTCCTCACCGGCAGCATTATCCCGGCCCACGCAGTCGTACCTGCGGGCTCGTCCGGCACGGTTAGCTCCAGCAAGTCCGCCGGCACGTGGGCGGCGGCAGACCTTGCCGCAACGGCCCTCACCACCGACCTGGTCTGCCCCGTCACCGACGAATTGTCCGGCGCCGTGGTGTTCCTCTCCGACCGTGGCGCGGAAACCCCGGCAGTTACCGGATCCGACGTGCGCGTCGAATCGCTGTACTCCTTCACCCAGGACGCCCTGTTCCAGATGTCGCTGGACGCCAACGGCAACCTCGCGGCGTCCAGCACCCTGGAGAACGGATTCCGGGACAGCAGCAACGCTGCCGTTGCGGACATGGCCGCAACGGTAAAGCCCAACCATCCGTACAGCATCGGCTACGTCTGCACGCAGCAGTCCGCCGACTTTGCCACCGCCACCGTGAACGCAGTCAGCGGAAAGCCGGTAGCAGCATGGGCGACGCTCACCACGGACGCCGCAGGCCAGTGGACCATCAGCGCGGCGCAAGGGACCTTCAGCTCGGTGGCCACGCCCACCATCAGCGGAACCGCAGCAGTGGGCTACACCCTGACTGCCAAGACCGCCGCGCCCGTCCCGGCGCCGGACGCCACCACCTTCCAGTGGCTGCGCAACGGATCGCCCATTGGCGGCGCCACGGCAAGCGCCTACAAGCAGGTCGCTGCCGACCAGGGCCAGAAGATCAGCGTCCGCGTGCGCCACACCAAGGCCGAGTACGACACCGCCGAGAAGGTCTCCGCGGCCATGACGGTCCAGGCACTGTTCAGCGGCCTGGTTGCGCCCAAGCTTTCCGGGACAGCGGCCACCGGCTACGTCCTCAAGTCCACCTTTACCTGGCCCTCGCCCCGGCCCACTGCCATCACCTACCGGTGGCTGCGCAACGGTGTGATCATCAGCGGCGCAACAGCTGCCACGTACAAGCTGACCGCACTGGACCGCGGCAAGCAGATCCGCTCCCGGGTCTCCTTCTACCGGACCGGCTACCTGGCCACGTACCGTGATTCCACGGCCGTGGTGCCCAAGGCCGTGTTCACCTCGGTGACGGCCCCGGGCTTCAGCGGGACCACGGCAGTTGGCTACACCGTGAGGGCCGCCGTCAGGCTGCCCTCCCCGGCACCGGCCGCCATTGCCTACCAGTGGCTGCGCAACGGAGTTCCGATTTACCGCGCCACCGGCGCCAGCTACAGGCTGACCGCCATGGACCGGGGCAAGCAGCTCCGCCTGCGCGTTCAGTTCATCCGCTCCGGATACCTCACCGCGACCGCCACTTCGGCATACCGGGTCATCCGGTAACTACTCCGTGAATGTTGGGGCGGGCCGGTATCCGGTCCGCCTCAGCAGGTTTACCCATTGTTCATGCGGACGCTCCCATTCCTTAGCATTCGGATAGCTGCCACCGGCAGCGCTGTACCCATAATTGCTGAAATGCCCAGAGGGGCACGCCGGCCTGACTCCGCCCGGCCGCGGTCACACGCCGGAATGCGGTACCGCCGCACCCCTGAATCAGCCCGGCCCGGCCAGCATTCCGGCAGCACTGAAAGACAGAACCCCTGATGACTCTTCCCAGCACACGCGTGCGCCCTCTCGCCCGCTTGGCCGGCGTCCGCCGGCGCGTGGCGGCGTTCGCCGCCGTGGCTGCGGCCGTGACGGCTGCGACCCTCCTGGTGCCTGCGGCCCCGGCCTCGGCAGACGCCGTTCCCGGTTCGGACTGGGGTTCCCAGGGAAGCATGGCCAGCGACTCCGCTGTCACGGTCAACTGGGACAACAGCGGCAACTCCGGAGACAGCGTGGTTCCCCGCGGTGCCGGGCAGCCGCTGCCCCACACGGACGGCAAGACCTACGCCGATGTCAGCACCCGGCTCCGGCGCGAAGCCGAATCCACCTTCGGGGCGGACAACGGACTCGGCGGCCTGGCCGTCACCGTGTCCCAGACCCGCAACCTGCAGAACCAGGCCGTGACCGTCTCCTTCTCCGGAGCGAAGGCCGTGGCGGGAAGCAACGGAAAGACCTCAACCTATCTTCAGGTGTTCCAATGCTGGGGCGCCATGGGTTCGGACGGCAAGCCCGATCCGAAAGCATCCGCTCCGGACCCGGCAACCTGCCAGTTCGGCGCCACGGGACCCGACGGGGACATTTCCAACCCGGCACACCAGCGCGCCCTCCTCAACGACCCGCTGGTGCACGGCGGAGACTGGGAGCAGGCCGACAAGGCCTCGCCGTCCATGAATCTGCCCGCGCCGTTCGTCGCCGTCAACGGCCAGAACACCCGCATCACGGACGGCTTCAACCTCAGCGAGTACCGGAACCCGTTCTTCAGCAGGACATCGACCAACGAGCAATCCAACTTCCTCTCGGCCGACACCGGATCGGGCAAAGTGTCGGCCGGCGGGTCGCGCACCTTTGAAATCCAAACCGGCTCCGAAGCCTCCGGGCTGGGGTGCGGATTCCGGCCTGACGCGCCCAGCGTCAGCAAATGCTGGCTGGTTGCCGTTCCGCGGACCGAGGTCATCGACAGCATCCTGAATGCGGGCCCGCTCTCCCCAAGCCTGTGGGCCACCCGCGTCCAGGTTCCGCTCCAGTTCCAGGACTCGGCTGCGGTGTGCCCTTCGGACCAGGCTGCCACGCTGAGCTTCGGCTCCGAATCCCTGGCAGCCGCCATGAAGTCGTGGATTCCGGGCATGTGCGCCCAGAAGAACTTCACGCTGGGTTTCACCCCGATGTCCGACAGGCAGGCCCGCTCCCAGCTGGGTGCCGGAAAGTCCCTCGCCTTCACCACCCGGCCGGTCGCAGGCCGGAAAGGCCTGGTCTACGCCCCCGCCGCGATCAGCGGCGTGGTGGTGGCCATCACCATCGATAACGTCTGCACCCGCCGCTTCACCCAGTACACCGCTGCCGACTGCGGCTACGCCAACCAGGCCGAGTTCGAAGCGGACAGGGCCCGCAACGGTTCGCTGGTGCGGAACCTCAGGCTCAACGCCCGCCTCGTCGCCAAGATGCTGACCCAAAGCTACGTCCTGCACACGGCCCCGGCGTCAGCCGAAGACGCGCCGTTCGCGCACCCGGGAAGCACCCGCTATGGGCAGCCCATGACTTACAGCCTGCAGCAGGATCCCGAGTTCCTGGCCCTGAACCCCAAGGGACTGGGCTCCGCCGCCAACATTGCCCCGCCGGTCGTCGAGGGCCTCAGGTCGGACGCCGCCGCCGCAGTGTGGGACTGGCTCCTGAACAACCAGAGCGCCCGGGCGTTCCTCGAAGGCTGCCCGGACGCATCCGGGATGGTCATCAACCCCTTCTACTCCATGCGCACGTACGCCTCCTGCGAGGACCGGGCGGCCCAGCTCGACGCCGTGGCCAAACAGAAAATCGCCGATACCAAGAAGCCCGGGTCCTTCACTTACGCCGCCCCGGTCTATCCGTCCGACAGCGCCCCCTACCCGCAGCAGTACTGGACCGAAAAGCCGTCGGTCTTGCTGGCGGACGGCAAGACGGTGGACCAGCCGGCGCTGACGGTCGGCGACCAGTATGCGCGCGTCCTGGACATGGCCGCCGCAGCCCAGAACACGGTGCGGGCCCAGCCGGCCTCCGTGACAGAGTGGTGTGCCGACTGCAGCCCGCCGGCCTTCAAATCCGTGCCCCGCCAGGGATTTGGCAGCCGCAGCGTCATTTCCGTCACCGACGCCGCCTCCGCCGCGAAGTTCCAGCTGCCCACCGCAGAACTGTGCAGCTCCGACGGCTCGGCGTGCGTCGCCGCGAACAACGCCAGCCTGGCAGCCGCCGCGGCTGCGTTCGAGCCCACCGGGACGCCGGGAGTCCTCGGCCCGGACCCCACCCCGGACTATGCGGCAGGCGCCTACCCCCTGACGGTCCCCGTCTACGGGGTGGTGGACTCGTCCGCCGTGACTCCCGCCGAAGCCGCCACTTACGCCCGGCTCTTCGACTACGCCGGCACCACCGGCCAGCAACAGGGGTTCCGCTCCGGGATGCTGCCGCCGGGATATGCACCGCTGACCGCAGCACTGAAAGCCGAGACGGCCGCAGCTGCCAAGGCCATGCAAAGGGCCGGCAGCCTGAAGGCCGGCATCCCTTTGGCCGGTGCGAAGACCGCATCGCCGCTGGCCGGCGTCGTGCTTCCCGCAAGCGGAGTCGTGCCGGACCAATCGTTGGGCGCCGGCACGGGCGCCGGGGTGGAGGCCGCCGCGGCCGAGCCCGCCGCGGCTCCAGCGGCCGGCAAGGCGGCGGCGCCTGCCGGAGCCGCGGCCCAGGCACTACAGCCCGTAGCCGGCGGACAAACGGCGCGCACAGGCAGCGCCTGGCCACAGCACCTGCTCCTCATCGGAGTCGCCCTCGCCGCCGCGTCCGCTATTTCATCGCTACTGCTTGCCAGAGGAAAACGCCGATGAGCACCTACCTGCCCGAATACCACCCGGAACAAGAGACCGAAGCAACCGCCCGCCCGCTCACGTACCGTTTCGAACCCAAGGACTACGTCTTCCGCAGCATCACCCGCAGCGGCGGCATCATTGTGCTGGTCGTCATGGCGATGGTGGGAATCTTCCTCGCCTCGAACGGCATCAGCGCCATCAACGAGGTGGGCCTCTGGAAGTTCCTGACCACGCAGAACTGGGCGCCCGAAAGCAACGACTTCGGGATCGCCGCCGTCCTGTGGGGTACGGTGCAAATCGCCCTCGTGGCGTTGCTGGTGGCCATGCCGTTGTCCCTTGGAACGTCGCTCTTCATCACCGAAGTTGCGCGCGGTTGGGTCCAGCGCACGCTCACGTCCCTGATCGACCTGCTGGCGGCCGTCCCGTCCGTGGTGTTCGGCCTGTGGGGCGCTTACATGCTCCAGCCGAACATCGTGGATTTCAGCAAGTGGATCTCGGTGTGGTTCGGCTGGATCCCCATGTTCCAGGTGGAGGGGGTCGACCCCGCAAGCCCGCTGCGCGACACCGTGCCGTTCACCGCCTCCACCTTCATCGCCGGGCTGGTGGTGGCCATGATGATCGTGCCCATCCAGACGTCCATCATGACCGAGTCCTTCCGCCGGGCGCCGATCGGCGAGCGCGAGGGCGCCTTTGCCCTCGGGGCAACCCGCTGGGGCATGATCCGCACGGTTGTCCTGCCGTTCGGCCAGGGCGGCATCATCGGCGGAACCATGCTGGGCCTCGGCCGGGCGCTGGGGGAGACCATCGCGATCTACCTCATCATCAGCCCGGTGTTCGAGATCAAGTTCCACATCCTGGAGAAGGGCGCGAACTCCATCGCTGCCATGATCGCGCTCAAATATTCCGAATCCAACGAGTTCGCCATGAGCGCGCTGATGGCTGCCGGATTCGCACTGTTCATTGTCACGATGCTGGTCAATTTCACCGCATCGGCCATCATTGCGCGTTCGCGCTCCGGCGCCGAAAGCGAGGGTTAGCCCATGTCCCTGATCGATGAAATCGCCGTGCGGCCGTCGGCGCCGGACAGTTCCGTCCCAAACCGCACCCACCTGCCGCTGCTGGACAAGGCCGAAGCCGACCCCGATGAGGGCCGGATCCGGCTCGGGGCCGCACGCCAGCGGTCGCTGGTGCTGGCCGGGGCCGCCCTCGGTGCGCTGGCCATGGGGCTGCTCCTGACGGTGGGGATCGGCGTGATTCCGCTCGGCTGGCTGTTCGCCGTGTCCTTCTTTTGGTTCCTGGTGCTCTACACCGCCCTCGTGGCCCTGCGCGAGCCCCTGCCGGTGGTGCGGGACGGCTTCGTGACCGTGCTGCTGTGTTCGGCCGGCGTCGCGGTGGTTGGCACCCTGGCGCTGGTGGTGTTCTTCACGTTCGCCCGCGGCCAGGATGCGCTGGGCCACATCAACTTTTTCACCCGGGACATGACCGGCACGGGCCCGCTGTCCGGCCTCGACGACGGCGGGATCCTCCACGCGCTGGTGGGCACCCTCGAGCAGATCGCCATTGCCCTGGTGATGACCATTCCGCTGGGACTGACTACTGCGGTGTTCCTCAACGAGGTGGGCGGCAAGTTCGCCCGGATCGTCCGGACCGTGGTGGAAGCCATGACCGCGCTGCCCTCGGTGGTGGCCGGACTCTTCATCTATGCCGCAGTCATCATGGCCGTCACGCGCCAGACCAACGGGTTCGCCGCGTCCCTGGCCATCACCGTCCTCATGCTTCCCATCATGATCCGCTCCGCCGATGTGGTGCTGCGGCTCGTCCCGGGCAACCTGCGCGAAGCCGGCCTTGCCCTGGGCGCCGGCCAGTGGAGCGTGGTCTGGTACGTGGTCTTGCCGACCGTCCGCTCCGGCCTGGCCACCGGCGTCATCCTGGCCACGGCGCACGGAATCGGCGAAACAGCGCCCGTGCTGCTGACCTCCGGTTTCACCGGCGTCATGAACGTCAACCCCTTCTCCGGCCCGCAGACCCCGCTGCCCCTGGCCGCGCTGGACCTGGTCCGCTCACCCGTGCCCCAGATGGTGTCCAGGGGTTTTGCCACGGCAGCCTTCCTGCTCCTGGTGGTCCTGGTGCTGTTCATCATCGCCCGGCTCATCGGCGGCCAGGAGGCCGGCAAAACCACTGACGGCCAGCTGCGGCTGATGGCTGCCCAGTCGCGGCGGGACCTGCCGCGGATCGAAGAAAACTACCGGCGGCTCCTGGAACAACGGAACCGCGACCTCGACGCCGCCGACATCCCGGATGGAGCCGACGCCGACATCCCCGACGGTTCCGCCGTCAGCCGCAACGCCACCACCAACGTCACCGCCGTTCCCATACCCCAGGACCGTGCGTCGAACACCACCATGCAGGAGAAGCCATGAACCGCAGGCCGACCAGGACCAATGCCCCCGCGACCATCGCGGGCGTGCTCATCGCTCTTGGCCTGATCTTTGCCGGCCTGGCCCCGGCCCACGCGGCCAGCTACATCCGCATCGGCGGTTCCGGGTCCTCCTGGGCAGGCAACGCCCTGCAGGACTGGGTCTCCCGGGTCGGCTCCCAGGGCGTCACCGTGGACTATGAGAACAAGGGATCGTCCACGGGCCGCAAGGAATTCGCGGACAAGATGAAGCAGTTCGCCGTCTCCGAAATCCCCTACACCGGCGACACCGCGGACCCGCGGGACAACAGCCTTCCCCCGTTCAAGTACGCCATGCTTCCGGTGGTGGCCGGCGGCACCGCGTTCATGTACAACCTGAAGACCGGCGCCAACCGCCTGACCGCGCTGAAACTGTCGCAGCAGGCCATCGCCAAGATCTTCACCGGCCAGCTGCAGAAGTGGAACGATCCCATCATCCGCGCCGACAACCCCGGTGTTCCGCTGCCCGATGCCCGGGTCAACGTGGTGGTCCGCTCGGACGGCTCCGGCGCCACGGCCCAGTTCACCCTGTGGCTGCTGCGCCAGTTCCCCGCCGACTACGCCAAGCTCTGCCAGAAGACCGGCTGTGACCCCCGGCGCGCCACGTCCTTCTTCCCCATCGGCAACGGCCAGCTGCAGAACTTCGTGGCGCAGAACGGTTCGCAAGGCGTCACCACCTACACGGCCAACAACCAATACACCATCAACTACGACGAGTACTCCTACGCCAAGGGCATCGACTTTCCCGCGGCGCAGGTGAAGAACGCGGCCGGGTTCTACACGCTGCCCACCGAGCACGCCGTCGCGGTGGCCCTCACGCAGGCCAAGATCAACCTGGACAGCAAGTCTGCGAACTACCTGTCCCAGGACCTCTCGAAGGTCTACGGCTACCAGGATCCCCGCTCGTACCCCATGTCGGCGTACTCCTACATGATCGTTCCCACCCAGACCACCGAAGCGCTGAACACCGCGCAGGGGGCCACCCTGGGATTCTTCGCCAATTACGCGCTCTGCGAGGGCCAGCGGCCCATGGGCCAGCTTGGCTATTCCCCGCTTCCCATGAACCTGGTCCTTGCCGCGATGGACCAGATCCAAAAGATTCCCGGAGTGGACAAGTCCACGCTGGACAAGATCAACCAGACCCGGGCCAGCGTCAAGAGCGGCGGGACTCCGGCGTGCAACAACCCCACGTTCAAGCCCGGCGATTCCCCGGCCATGAACCAGCTGGTGCGCAGCGCCCCCTTCGACCCCGCATGCAACGCGGCGTGCCAGGCAGCGTGGACCGGTGCCACCGTTGCGGAGAACCAGGGCCCGGGCAGCACCGGCTCCAACACCGGAAAAAGTGGTGCCAAGTTGGCTGCCGCCGGTGCCCAGGCAGCCGGTGCCGGCCCGGCCGCTGGGGCGGGAGCGCCCGCCGCCGCCGCGGCACCCGCAGCCTCCGGAGGAAGTACGACGGCGGGCTCCGCGGCTGCCGCGTGCGATGCGGACACCGGTGTGTGCGGCTCCCCGCAGGCCCAGGGCGCAACTGCAGGAAATCCGGGGCAGGCGCTCACTCCGGTGTCCACCAACCTCGCCGCCACCAACGGGTGGGGCCAGCCGCAGACCCTCCTCGTGGTCATCGGGCTGCTGATGCTGGTGCTCGTCCTGGCACCTCCGCTGGTCGCCCACCTGTTGGGTCAGCGGTCCGCGGTCAAGCAGGGGTCCAAGACATGAGCATCGTTACCCGGCCGGCAGCTGACCGGGCGGTCCAGGAGGCCGCCGTCCCTCTAGCCGCCCCCGAACCCGGCGCGGCGCAGCTCATCCGCCCGGGCCGCCGTCGTCGTTCCCCACGCCCGGTGTCCCAGCGCGAGACATCCCAGCACCCGGTATCGCCGCGCAAGTCCTTCCCGCGCAAGGCGCGGACTGTGGTGCCGCCCAAACCCGTGAGCGTGGTGTTTTCGATGGCGCTCACCATGGTGGCCGCGCTCATCACGCTGCAGCTCATGAACATCATCGTCATCTCGCCGCTGCAGCACTCCACCGCGCAGGCACGCCTGTACGACCAGCTGCGCCTCACGCTAAGCGAAGGTTCAGCCCCGCTGGGACAGACCGATTTCGAGGGCAAGCTGGTGGCCCCCGGCACCCCGCTGGCCCTGCTCGAAATTCCCGACCTCGACATCACGGAAGTCATTGTCGAAGGCACGGCCGCGGCCCAAACCATGGACGGCGTGGGCCACCGGCGGGACACCCCCCTGCCTGGCCAGCCGGGCACCAGCGTGCTCATGGGACGCTCGGGTGCCTTCGGCGGCGTCTTCCGCAACCTGAGCCTGGCCGGTCCGGGGTCGACGTTCACCGTGACCACGGCCCAAGGCGTGGCCAGCTATCAGGTCACCGGGCAGCGGCGGGCAGGTGACACGGCACCGCCGCCTCCCTCCGGCGCCGAAGGCCGGCTCACGCTCATCACGGCGGACGGTCCGCCGTTCATGCCGGATGAGGTACTCCGAGTGGACGCCAAGCTGGTCTCCAAGGCGTTCGATAAGCCGGCGCCTGTGATCCAGCCCGGGTCGCTGCCCGGGCAGGAACAGGCCATGGGGCAGGACACGTCCAATCTCTTCGTCCTTGTCCTGTGCCTCCAGCTCCTCATCATCGTGGCCCTGGCCGCCGTGTGGTCGTGGAAGCGGTGGGGCAAACGGGAGACCTGGATCGTGTTCCTGCCGGTGCTTGGCGCCGCCGCGCTGCTGACCGGCACCCAAATCAATTACCTTCTGCCCAACCTGCTCTAAGGGAAACTCCCATGAAAATGCCTTCAGAACCGCACACAGTGGCCATGACTACGCTCCCGGATGAAGCGGCCGGCGCCGGCGTGCATGCCGGTGCACGCGCCGGGCAGCAGTCCCCGGAGCAATCCGGCACCGCCAGCCAGCAGCTGGCAGTATTTGACCCCGCCGACCCGTTCGACGCCGGGTCCACGTTTGATCCCGAGGCCACGTTCGACGCCGGCCTGGAAAAGCGCTTCAGCCTCGCCGCCCAGCCGGCGGCCGGGCTTGAGGCGGAAAACATCAGCGCATGGTTCGGCGAGCGCAAGGTCCTGGACCGCGTGTCCCTCAGCATGCCGGCCGGCACCGTCACCGCACTCATCGGGCCCTCCGGCTGCGGCAAGTCCACGTTCCTGCGCATCCTGAACCGCATGCATGAAATGGTGCCCAGCGCCTCCCTGGCCGGCGAGGTGCTCCTGGACGGCCAGGACATTTACGATCCGCAGCAGCGGATCACGGCCGCGCGGCGCAACATCGGCATGGTCTTCCAGAAGGCGAACCCGTTCCCCGCCATGTCCATCTACGAGAACACCGTTGCGGGCCTCAAACTGGCGGGGCTAAAGGCCTCGCGCGCCGAGAAGGACTTCCTCGTGGAGGACTCCCTGCGGAAAGCGTCGCTGTGGGATGAAGTCAAGGACCGCCTGCACCAGCCGGGCGGCGGACTCTCCGGCGGCCAGCGGCAGCGTCTATGCATCGCGCGGTCCCTGGCGGTCAGCCCCCGGGTCCTGCTGATGGACGAGCCCTGCTCCGCCCTCGACCCCACGTCCACGCGGCGGGTGGAGGAGACCATCGAATCCCTCCGCGGCGAGGTGACCATCGTGATCGTTACCCACAACATGCAGCAGGCAGCCCGCGTGTCCGATACGTGCGCATTCTTCCTGGCCGCGCAGAACACGCCCGGTGTCATCGTGGAGCACGGCGACACCAATGCGATGTTCAGCGACCCCCGGGACCAGCGGACCAACGACTACGTCAACGGCAGGTTCGGCTAGTCCATGCTCCGCCTCAAACGCCTTGCCGTCCTGAATATCGTCGCCATCTGCGTCATCACGGGGTTCTTCGCCTGGGTCATGCACCTGCCGGCGCCTGACACCCATTCCGGCCAGACCCTGTCCGCCCCTGCCCAGGCCGCACCCGCCGCTCCGGCTCAAGCGGCCCGGACCCAGTCGGCAGGCCAGACCGGAGCGCCAGGAGTCACCATAGCGGGGCCCGAGTACTCGGAGCCTGCCGCGGGCGGCCAACAGGCCCTGGGCCTTGAGCTGCTGCCGGCCGACAGCACCCATGCGGTGAGCACTACCGATTTCACGATCGATGCGGGATGGCTTGCCCGTACCGCGGCGCAGACGGGGATTCCGGCACGGGCACTTCAGGCCTATGTGGCCGCCGCCGGCGCGGCCAACGTGGCCACGCCTGGCTGCGGGATCGGCTGGAACACTCTTGCGGCCATTGGCTGGATCGAGTCCGGTCACGGAACGCACGGCGGCGGGGAGCTAACGCCGGCCGGGCAGGCAAGCCAGCCGATCATCGGCCCCAGCCTTAACGGTGACGGGTTCGCTTCCATCCCTGACACGGATGCCGGCGTCTTGGACGGTGACACTGCCTGGGACCATGCTGTGGGGCCTATGCAGTTCATTCCGTCGACGTGGCGGCTGGCGGGCCGGGACGGTAGCGGGGACGGCGTGGCCGACCCCCTGAACATCGACGATGCCGCGTTGAGCGCCGCCTTCTACCTTTGCGCGGCTGACCGGGACCTCACCGCTGCCCGCGGCTGGACCGACGCCGTCTACTCCTACAACCAGTCGGACGCCTACATCACCCAGGTGCTGGACCAGGCGAACTCCTACGCCGCGTTGTCAGGCGCCGCCGGATAACTGACGGCACCACATCGGCTTCATTCGGCCCGCAGTCATTTCTCTTGTCTCACCCAAGGATTGATGGCAGGGGAGCGGAGCAGTTCCAGCGCATCACTTGAACCGGAAAGGCCCCTGATGGCATTGCGAGATGACTGAATGCCGCGGCACAACGCGCAGTGGATGTGTTGCCCGGAACGATCATGGAGGGAGAGGGGCTGGAGACGACGATATTGCATCAGATGCAACAATCACTGTTCACTCGACTTAATACCCGCTATCGGTGGCGAGTTAATACCCGCTATCGGTGGCGAGCCTTACGCGATGACACACGGAGCGGTCATGAGCGTCGAAACCCTGGCCGTTCGGCCGGACGACAGCATCGCCACCACCACGCCAAGCTCGCCATCACCTACCGATCAGAGGTCTACTCGATCCTGATCTGGCTACGAGACGCGCCCTAGGAGGCTGCTGAACAACGCGGTAGTGGGGCGGGCGGAACGCCCCAATGGCCGTCAAGCGGCGTGTTCTGGTCAGCACCCTAGGGTGCGACAACGGGGTCGTTCCGCCCGCTTGCCAAGCGGCGTGTTCTGGTCAGCACCCTAGGGTGCGACAACGGGGTCGTTCCGCCCGCTTGC